>DATGPV010000055.1:0-21761 GCA_035304545.1 Limnochordales bacterium
CGGCCGCAACGCCGGCGCTCACCGCGGCGGCTCGAACCGGCGGGCGAAGCCCTGCGTCAGGCGGTCAACGACGATGGCCAGCGCGACAACGCTCAAGCCGGCTTCAAAGCCGCGGCCGACTTCGATGCGGTTGATGGACAGGAGCACCTCTTGGCCGATGCCGCGGGCGCCGATCATGGATGCGATCACCACCATTGCCAACGCCATCATGGTGGTCTGGTTGACGCCGGCCAAGATGGACGGCAACGCCAGCGGCAGGCGCACTTCCCGCAGCATCTGCCAGCGGTTCGCCCCGTAGGCCAAAGCCGCCTCCTGCACGCTCGCCGACACCTGCCGGATCCCCAAATCCGTCAAGCGGATGACGGGCGGCACCGAGTAGATGAGGGTCGCGAGCACCGCCGGCACCTTGCCCAGGCCAAAGAGCATCATGGCCGGGATCAAGTAGACGAAGCTGGGCAGCGTCTGCATGGCGTCCAAGACCGGCGTCAGCGCCGCCCGCACCCGGTCGGACTCGGCCATCAAGATCCCGACGGGAATGCCCAGCACCAGGGCCAGCACCACCGATGTGATGATGATGGCCATCGTCTCCATAGCCAGCGGCCACAGCCCAAACATGCCGATCATAAACAGCAGGGCCGACAGGGCCAGCGCGCTGCTCCAGCGGCGCAAAAGCAGCCACGCGCCCGCGCCCACGGCCCCGATGACGAGCCACCAGGGCAAGGCCCGCAGCAGCCCTTCGATCTGCAAAAGCAGCCGCAAAAGCCCGCTGCTGATCGCGTCAAAGACCCCGCCGTAGTTGAAGAGCAGCCAGTCCACGGCTCGGTCGATGGCGGGGCCCACGTGGTGCTCCAGTTCCTTAGGAAACACGCCTCATCGCCTCCCCGCCGCCTTGGCCGGCAGCCGCTCCACGCCATCCGCCGGCGCGGCCCCCGTCCCGCCGTTGGGCGACGCCTGGGACGCCCCGGGGACATGCTCCGCCCCGCAGGCCGCCTCCCCTCGGCGGGCCGGACCCCGGGCGGTCTCCGTCCGGCTGGTCCAATCCTCGGCCTCCGCCGCACCGTCGACCCACACCGGCGCCCGGGCCTGTACGAAGCGGCGCACGTAGTCGTTGACGGGGTTTTGGACGATCTCCCGCGGCGTGCCCACCTGCACCAAGCGGCCGTCCTTCATGACCGCCATGCGGTCGCCCAGGCGGATGGCCTCATCCAGGTCGTGGGTGACAAAGACAATGGTCTTGCGCAGCTCCCGCTGCAGCCGCACCAGCTCATCCTGCATCTCCCGGCGGATCAGCGGGTCCAGACCGCTAAAGGGCTCATCCCACAACATGATGGCCGGGTCGTTGGCCAGCGCCCGCGCGATGCCCACCCGCTGCTGCATGCCGCCGCTCAAGGCCGCCGGATAACGGTCCCCCCAGCCCGCCAGGCCCACCCGGGCCAGGGCCTCCCTGGCCCGGGCGTAACGTTCCTCCCGGGGCACGCCCCGCAGCTTGAGGCCAAAGGCGGCGTTTTCCAGCACCGTCCGGTGGGGCAAGAGCCCGTAGTGCTGAAACACCATGGCCACGTGGTGCCGGCGAAATTCCGTGAGTTCGCGGGCGTTCATGGCGGTGACGTCGTGGCCATTGCACACGATGGTCCCCGCCGTAGGCTCCACCAGGCGCAAGAGGCAGCGGATGAGGGTGGACTTGCCGCTGCCCGACAGCCCCATCACCACAAACAGCTCGCCCGGTTTCACCTCAAAAGAAACGTCTCGCACCGCGACCACAGCACCGGACCGCTCGGCCCAAGCAATTCGATCCGGGTCGTGGACGTCCACCTTGACGCCCTTGGGGGCAAACACTTTCCACAAGTTCTGCACGCGGATGCCGGCAGGGCGGACTTCCGCGGGATGGTCGCTGCCGCTCCGGCCCTCCACCGCCATCACCTGCCCGCCGCCGCCAGGGCGTCCCGCACCCGCTGGGCCACGTCCGCCGGCACCCAGGCCGTCCAAACGTCCTCATACTGGCGCAGGAAGTACAGGGCCGCCGCCTCGGTGTCGGCCCCCTCCCGCTGCATGTAGGCCAGCATGTCGTTGTTTTGGTCCAGGGTCGTCTCGTACTTTTCCAGAAACGCTGCGATCTCCGGATGCTGCTGGATAAAGGGCGCGTGGGCCCCGATGAGCACTTCCGCCGCCTTAAAGGCGCACGCCTTGGTAGTTTCCCAGCACTCATCGGTGTACTCGGGCTCGTCCAAGAGCGTCATGTCGTACAAGCCCATCACCCAGGTGGGCTCCCAGTAGTAGCCCACCCAGGGCTCGCCCCGCTCGTAGGCCGATGCCATGGACGCCACCAGCGCCGCGTCGGAGCCTGGGTCAAAGGGCTCAAAGGTGTCCAACAGGCCGTAGGCTTCCAGCTTATCGAGGTTGTGGTCGTGCACCACCCAACCGGTGGGGGCGTTGTAAAACCGGCCTTTGCCCGGCACTTCGGGGTCCCGGAACAGCTCCCAGTAGCGGGGCAGGTCCGTCACCGAGCGCAGATCCGGCGCCACCGGCTCAATGCCCCGCTGGGGGTCGCCCTCGATCATGTAGGTCGGCACGTACCACCCTTGCGGCGCATCGGGGAAGTTGCGGCCCAGTTCCGCGTAGCGCCCCCGGGCCACGCCCCGCGCCCACGCCTCGGCGATGTTGTCCCGCCAGATCTCCATGGTCAGGTGCGCGTCGCCCCGCTCCAGCGCCAGGAGCCCCGGAACCGTATCGGCGAACAGATAATCCACTTCCATGCCGTAGCCGTGCTGCAGGATGACACCGGCGATGCGGTTGTGCACTTGGACGCTGTCCCAGCTGAAGTCCACAAAGACGACCGGCTGGCCGTACGCGGTCTGGGCTGGGAAACCGAGGGAGAAACCGAGGAGTCCAATTGCCAAGAAGAAGGTCAAGCCCTTGGTCACCGACAACGACGAGCTTCGGAAACCTCTTGAGTGACGAGCACGCAAGAGACGCCGCCTCCTTTTCGGTTGTGGTGACGCCGTGGCCGCTTGCTGCGCCCCGCCTCCTTTCCGCTGGCGATTTGGGAACCCGCCCGGTCAACAAAAAAGACCCGAGAAAGCCTCGGGCGCTGGGCCGGCTGCCCGCCGGACCCGGATGCCTATGGAAACCTCACCCAAGACTCCCTCTGCACCGCTTACGGGGTTAGCTGACGGGCTCGGGCCAGAGGAGTCACCCTACCGTGTGCCACGCTGGCGCGCCCCACACGGATTCGCCCCGATGAACGGGTCCCCCGCTTCTCCTGCTGGAGGAGAATTCAGCGACCAGACACGACGCCGTAAATTCTCGCCGATCATTTTACCAGACGAGAGGGAAATGTCAACGCCAACCTGGGCTTGGACTGGGGACGGGTTTCCGGCACGGGCAAAAAGAGCCCCGCCGACAGCAGCGGCAACAGCGCCGCCACCAACAGGGCCAGCCGCACCCCGGCCCAGTCCGCCACCGAACCCAAGGGGATGAGGCACAAGGATGCCAGGGCCCACACGCCGCCCATGAGCAGCCCCGCGCCCATGCCCGGCCGGGTGGGCACCAGCTCCTGGCCGTAGATGGGCACCACAGAGAAAGTGGCGTACATGCACGCGCTGGTAAGGACGAGGAAGGCCGCCTGCACGAAGCCGCCGGTAAAGAGAAACCCGATGAACGCGGGTGTAGCCAGGACGCTGGACAAAATGACCACAGGCTTGCGCCCCACCTGGTCGGCCAGGTAGCCGCTGGCCACCGCGCTGAAGCTGCCCACCACCAGGAACACCGTCAGCATGAGGCCGGCGTAGCTTTCCGGAGCCCCGAGGGTGACGTAGTACAGGGGCAAGAAGTTGGCCATGGCCATCTGGGCGATGGTGCGGACGAACTTGCCCCCGGCGAGATAGGCCAGAGCCCGGAGGGCGTTGGGGCTCGCGGGGGCAGCGGCCTCCTGGCCCGCCCCAGGGCTGGCAGGCGCGCTGCCCGCCGGGCTGGCCGGCGCGTCGCCCGCGGGAGCTTCATGGGCACCGCCCGCAGGGGTCTCCTGAGCACCGCCCGCAGGGCTGGTGGGGCTATGCGACCCGTCGGCTGCGGAGCCGGACGCGGCCGGACGGATTAGGGGCAGCCGGTGCAGGCCGCCCAGCACCAGGGCCCCCGCCACCAGCAAGGCGGGCACGATGCTCCAGCGCAAGCCCGCGAGGCCTTGCCAGCCCACCACCATGGTGGCAAACAGGGGCGCCGATGCCATGCCCACGGTGCCGCCGACGCTGAAGATGGACAGCCCGCCCGCGCTGAAGCGGCCCAGCACCGCCCGCACGCCCACCGAGGCCAGCGGGTGAAACAGCGCGGCACCCAATCCCGCCAGCACCGCTGCAGCCATGAGCACCCAGTAGCTGGACGCAAACCCGTACACGGACATAAAGACGCCGCACCAGATGACGGTGGCCGGCAGCAGCCACGCCCGGCCCGACCGGTCCACTGCAGCCCCCAGCACCGGCTGCAGCAGGCCGCTGCTCACGCTGAGGGCCGTGGCCAGCGCAGCCACCCGGGCTACACTCAGGTCCAGCTCCCGCACGAGGAGGGGCATCACCGGCGGCAGCATGTGCGTCAACAGATCGATGCCCCAATGGGCCAACGACAGCAGCCACAGGTTGACGACGGGCAATCCAACTTATCCCCTTTTGGTTTTGCCCTGCAGGTTCTCCCAGCACGGGCATTTTCCTGCTGCCAATGGGGCACGAGAGCTGCCATGGCACGGCAGCTGTCGGCGCGATAACCGTAACATCTTATGGCCGCTACGAAGAGGGAGTCGACCAAATTCGGCTAATATGTGCAACCAAGAGTAGCATTTGTGCGCCCTTTGGGTCTTATCGCAAGCACGCCTTCGGTCGCTGCAAACGTGGGTTCGAGTTGACAGTACCGAACCCGTTTCATAGGATGATTCCCGCAACAAATCCAGGCGGCACTCGGAGGAGCGTATAATCGGGCCCTCTCATCGGTAGGATCACCAGAGGGGATCAATGATGATGGGCCCGCTTCGCATGCACCCAAGCAAAGGGGAGGGTGTTTGGGTGTCTAGAATGGAATTTCCAATGAAGAACCCTAGCAGGCCATTCGCTACGCACTGGGAAGTCCATCGGCCACCGGTCTCCCAAGCACACGCGTTGTGGCACACTCTTGTCCGGCGCATTCAGGAGGAGATCGACGACTACGAATCCTTTGCGCGCGAACATATCGACTCGGCGCGAATGCAAGAAGCCCAGCGGCTACGGCAATGGATGCAAGGCAAGGGCGCGCGAATCCAAGCGGAGTTGGAGCGGCAAATCGTCAATGCCGATGTGCAAGCGGCAGAGGAAATGCGCGTTTCTCTGGAGGCAGCTCTGGAATTGATAGAGCTGGACCGGACCCGGGATTTAACCGTACCGGAGAATCGTGACTACTTGCTGCAAACGTGCCAAGACACCTTGTTCGCCTTGCGGCGCGCTTTTCGAGACATCGTGACGGGCGAGTCGTGGCCGGAGTCCCCCCCACTCTCCGTGCCTGGGCGCGAACACATCCTCAAGTGGGCTCCCACGGAGCCGACGGGCATCAAAACGGGAAAGCCCCTGTCGTTGATAGACCTCGGCGCGGCGGCAGCCTAGAACCAGTGTAACCCATCGCGTGCCATGCCTATCTGTCTGAACCGGCACTTCGTTGGTTCAGACATTTTATCATGTCAGGGGGCGAAGTCATGGTCGACCACCAGCAGTATGCGAAGCTTGTACAGGCAGTCGAGCTTGTCGACATCGCCCTCATGGAATTGCGGCATCGGCGAAGCGAAGGCAGACTTCGACCGTCGGTTGTGCACACAGAAGTCAAGATTCAGCGCGGGCAAGCGACATCGTCGCGTGTCTCCGCCAATGTGGAATTTGACCTTCGCGCTGTGCCGCAGGAATCGGACGAGTCGGATCAGGCTGGCGCGCAGTCGCCGGATCTGGAAATCCACATGCGATGGCGCCTTGAATATGTTCTGGATGAAGCGAAGCTTCCGCAACCGGAACTCCCGGACGAACTGGTCAACGAGTTTCTCCAGAGGAATGTACCTATCAATGTGTGGCCTTATATTCGCGAAGCTGTTGCCAGCCTGACCAGCCGGATGGGCACAGATGTGACCCCGTTGCTTTTGCCCACATTAAAGATTGTCCGGTGAGTCGTGATTGGCAGTGCAATTGGTGTTGTGGGGGCATTCGGACGAACAGTACTTCCCGAAGCCCGTGAAACAGCTTGTTTGGTTTCTGTACCAGTACCCGGTCTTCTGGGCTCCGGTATTTCATTACCTGCGGGGCACTAAGCCTGACGATGATCCCCCCCGGCGCGCCTGGCGGCTGGAGAGGGCCATCAAGATTTTCCACAGAGCTCGAGAAATGCCGACACAAGCCAAGCAGCAGCTGCGCGATCTTCTCGAAGCTGTGTACACTGTGAAACGAAAGGGCAAGGACCCGAGGGGTCTTATTGTCGAGTACATCGTCTGGTCCGCCAAGGCGTTTGCACCGGACCCCGGTACCGCCGCCTGCAAGAGAATGAAATGTGACGTCCGGATTAAGGACGGAAACACGTCGCGGCGGCTGGTCGACTCCGATGCCAATTTTGACGCCGCATGGCTGAGCGCATCCCACTTTTTCGGAGCCGAATGCAAGGTATCAGTGAAGAATTTCACTATCGGCCGCCAGGGAATAACCGATCGCGCGTTGAGGAAGTACACGTTTATGTCCGAGACCCATCGGAGGCTAACTGCCCTGGGAAGAAGCAGCCGCATCTGCGTAGTCGGATGTGACGCCGATATCGACCTGGTGCGAGCCGCCATCAACTCCGCCGGCTTCCAGGTGCTTGAGGTCCTGGGCGCCGATCAGCTCGAAGCGTTGCTGACACAAGACGCGGGTACCTGCCACCGATGATGAAGCCCTGAGAGGTGGGGAGGGGGGCCCCCCACCCATCGGTTCGGAAAACTTGGGCCAGCTCTCGACCGGTGCTGGCACTGCGGCTATTCGGTGTGTTGGATGTGCCCCGGTGCAGCACCGCGCTCACGGGCCACGGCCGGCGCCATCGCCCCCCAGTGCTTTTCCAGCCGGGAAAGGTGCTGCCGGCACTGTTGCCTCAGGGCCTCCACCTGTGCAGGGTCCGCGGGCTGGGTCTTGTACATCCCCGCCTGGTGCATGAGGTTGAACACGGCGTTCTTGGCCTCGCTCTTGTCGATGGTCAGCCGGTCAAAGGTCCTGCGCAGCTCATCGGAATCCGCTTCCAGGCTGGCCCGCAGGTAGCACATGGACGCGTGCTTGAGGGTATCCAAGCAGTCCCGCAGTATGGCCTGTTCGCCCATCTTCACGGCTGTATCCCCCTTCCGTCGGCACCGGTCCAGCGCGATGGGTTCCTGCCTCCGCGCCGGGCGGCTGGGTCCTGGGCTATTGCTACGAGGCTTGCTTAACGGCTCCTCAGTGGACCCCCGTGTGCCCGGCCCCTAAGAGCTGGCTGAGGGCCGTCAGGTGTTGGCGGCTGCGGTCGGCCAGTTGGCCGCACAGCTTGCGCACGTGTTCCTCGGGCGCCTGCTCAGCATAGGCCCGGAACTTCTCGTGCATGGCGGCTTCCATCCAGATCAGCTCGTGCAAGTTGTGCAGCTCGGCTTGGGTGATTTGGGCCACGGCGGCACCTCCCAACTTCTTCCGCGGCGTCGTCGTAGGGACGCCCTTGTCAGCTTGCCTCTCCGTGGCCCCGGTCATACGTCAAAGCAAGCGGACGGTCGCTGCCCCGGGCAGGCGCTCAGGAGGCGTGAGCGGCCGCGGCTCCAAGCAGGCGTTTGAAAGGGGTCTAGCGCGGCTGGCCCTGCAGCCACCCGCCGCGGGGCGGCCCGGTGAGCTGGCCGTTCCGCACCACCACGTGCCCGCGGACGATGGTGTGGACCACCTTTCCTTGCAGGGAGGCACCGATAAAGGGGCTGTTCTTTCCTTTGCTGTGCAGGTCCTCGGCCCGCACCGTCCACGCCGCGTCCAAGTCCACGATGGCCAGATCAGCGTCGAAACCGGGCCGGATGTCGCCCTTGCGCCGGCCAAGGCCGAAGATTTCCGCGGGGCGGCGGCTGGTCCACGCGACCAGCTGCTGCAGGGTGAGGCGCCCCCGGCGGACCTGGGTGAGCAAGGACGGCAGCAGCGTTTCCACGCCGATCATGCCGCCAGGCGCTTGGAGCCACGCCTTGCCCTGCTTCTCCTCGTCCAGGTGCGGGGCGTGGTCGGTGGCGATGCAGTCCAGCACCCCCTCGTGGAGCCCTTGCCACAGCATTTCCTGGTCCAGCCGTTCCCGGATGGGCGGCAGCACCTTGCTCACAGGCCCCAAGCGCTGGCAGTCGTCGGCGGTGAGGAGCAAATACGGCGGGCACGTTTCCGCGGTGATGGGCGCGCCCCGCTCCTTGGCTTCCCGGATGAGGTCCACGGCTTCCGCCAGGGTGACGTGGGCGATGTGCACCGGGGTGCCCGCCCTTTGGGCCAGCAGGGCGACGTTTTGCGTGGCCGCCAGCTCGCCAAAGGGGGGCCGGGTTTCGAGAAAACCCCGGTAGTCGGTGGCCTCGGCCGCCCGCCGGGCCTGCCAATACTCGATGACGTCCCGGTCTTCGGCGTGGACGGCCAGGGGCAAACCGGTTTCCCGTACCGCCGCGAAAACTTCCATCAGCCGGCCCCAGCCGGGGGCGCGGATGTCGCCCGTGGTCGGCCCGAGAAACAGCTTGAAGGCCACCGCGCCCGCTTCCGCCATGGCGGGCAGCTCCGCCAGGTTGTCCTCGGTGACGGCCCCGTAGAGCCCGTAATCCACGTAGGCGCGGCCCGCAACCTGCTGGGCCTTGGCCAAAAGGGCCGCCGCCGTGGCCACCGGGGGCTTGGTGTTGGGCATGTCCAGCACGGTGGTGACGCCGCCGCACGCGGCCGCCGCCGTGCCGCTCAGGAAATCCTCCTTGTGGGTCAGGCCCGGCTCGCGGAAATGCACGTGCACATCCACCAGGCCCGGGAGCACGTACAAGCCCGTCGCGTCGATGACGTCAGCGCCGTCCAGCTGGCGCCGCAAACCGTCCGCACCGGGCCTGGGCTCGGCGGAACCGCTGCTGGCCCGCCGCTCGTCGAATCTGTCGCCGCGGGGCCCGGGCTCGCCGCGGCCGCTCAGCCCGCCCTCGGCGGCGCCGTCGCCGCCGGAGCCGTCGTCGCCGGCCCCCGCGTCTTGGTGGTCGGCCACCCGCTCGATGACGGCCCAGATGCGGCCGTCCCGCACCAGCACATCGCCGTGAAAGATCCGGTCGGCGGTGACGATGGTGCCGCCCCGGACCAAGAGATCCGCCATGCTCCCAAGCTCCTTCGACGCCGCGCCGCTCTGCCTTTCCGCGCCGCTGCCCCTTTGGCGCCGATGCGCCTTGCCGCGCCGCTACACCTTGGCCTTGGCCGCCCGCTCATCGCCCTGGGCCTGTTGCGCCTCCTCCTTCGCGTGGGCCATGTGGCGCGCCACCATCACGGGGCTGGCGAGCAGGACCACGCCCAGGACGATGAACACCGCCGCCCGCCCCAAGTAGTCCGCGGTGACGCCGGCCAAGAGGGGCCCAATGAGGCCGCCCATGGTGGTAGCCGACGTCTGCAGGGCAAAGGCGCGGCCGCGAAAGTCTTCCGCCACGTCGGTGGCCACCACCGCCGCCCCCAAGGGCCGGAAGGCGGCGGCGAAAATGCTGGCGGCAAAGAACAGCGGCACCCACAGCCAGATGTGCCCGACCAGGCCCGACAAAACGTAGCCCGCGCCGGCGCCCACAAAGGCGATGAGCACCACCTGCTGCAGCGGGTACCGGTCCAGCAGGCTCACCCACCGGGTGGCGCTCAGAAACAGCGCAAGCCCCGGCAGGGCCAGGATAAAGCCGCTCAAGAACGGATGGGCCGCCTGGCCCAGCATGGATTCGATGTGCAGCACCAGCACCGGCTGCACCCCCATGGTGGCCACCTGGCCCACCATGCTGATAAAGAGGGAGACCCACATGGGCGGCATGCTCAACGCGGCCCGCAAGTCGGCCAGCAGGGTGGTGGGTTCGCTGGGCGCCGGCCGGCGCCGCTCTTGGACAAAGATGAGCGTCAGCACGGTGGAAAGAAAGACCAGCGTCGCCGACGCCACCAGCGAGCCCCGGATCCCAAAGATGCCCGCCAAGGTCCCCCCCAGCACGGGCCCGATGACGCTGCCCGCGGCCGACGACGTCTGCACCGACGCCACGAAGCGGGCCGAATACTGGGGCGGCGAGCTGGTGCCCACCAGCGCGATGGCCATGGGGATAAACCCGGTCAAGGCGCCGTTGAACAGGCGCAGAATCGTCACGTGCCAGGGGCTCGTGGCCATGCTCAGCAGCAGGTAGATGACGCTCAAAGAGAAACCGGCCCGCACCGCCATGGGCTTGCGGCCGTACTTGTCCGCCAGCTTGCCCCACACGGGCATCATGAAGATGCCGGTGACGAAGTGGGCGCTGACCGCGATGCCCGCCCACACGTCCAGCCCGTCGGTGACCCCCATCTCGGCCAAAAACAGGGGCAAGAAAGGCATGATCTGCGTCCAGCTGGCCGAGACCAGGAAGGTGGCCACCCACAGCACGTATAGATTTTTCCGGTAATAAGGAATCGCCAAGATAAAGCCTTCCTTTGCGAGCGGCAACGGCGCGGTCGCGGTGCGGCCCATGCCGCGGATGCTTTCGGCTGCGGCAGTCCGTCCATCGGAGACGGGCCCCGTCCGCGGGACAGGTCCCGTTAACTATTATAGCAGACTTGTTTGTTGTGGCAGAAACGCCATCTCCTGGCAGCGGCGACAAACCGGCGACGGCCGCGGGATCGAGGGCGCGCCGGCGCGGGAGGAGGCCAAAGGCGGGTTCATGCCAAAGCCGAGCACCAAGCCAAACCCGGGTTCCAGACTAAGCGCGGGTGCCGATTCTCAAGGCTGAGCGCCGTGAAACCACTGGGCCACTTCGCCGGGCAGCGCGGTTTCCACCGCGGCCGCCGTCTGGGGATCCAAGGCCTGCTTCAGCACGGCGAACACGGCCTGGATGCGCCGGGCGGCGTCATCGCCCGCGTACACGGAAACCAGGTCCAGCCCGCCCAAACTCCCGTCCAAGGCCGCCTCGGTGTCCAGCATGTTGACCAAGGGGCCGACGAACAGCTCCCGGTCCACCAGCGGGTCGGTTTCCGCGGGACCCCCGTCGAGAAAGGCCGCCACTTCCGCCGGCAGCTGGGCCCGCATCAAGAGGGACACGTCCTCGGGCAGCACCTGCCTAAGGCTCAACAGCGTCTCCTCCGTGGCCCGCACCGCCTCATCCCAAGACATGAGCCCCCCGTGGGCCTGTACCGCCCGGAAAAACCGCTGCGCGTCCCACATCGTCCATGCCTCCTCGCCGCCGGACTCCCTACACATACTCCCGCTTGAGCTGCTCCAAGAGGCCCGGATCCAGGCGCGCCGTCAAGTCCCGGTCCACCAGGGGGCCGTCTGCGAGGGCCGGCACGTGGGTTTCATAGGGCGGGACGCCTTCCCGGCGGTACAGGATGCCGATGGGGATGCGGTCGCCCCACTCCGTCCCCCGCTCCCAGGCGTCCCGGGCGCTGGTGGGGTCGTAGGTGTCGTCATTGGCCACGTCGTAGATGCGCTCCGCGTACCAGTTGTAGGTGTTGACCTTGTTGAAGGCCACGCACGGCTGCAGCACGTCCACCAGCGCGTAGCCCCGGTGCCCCATGGCCGCCATGATCGTTCGCTTGAGGTGCTTGGGCTCGCCGGCGTAGGAGCGGGCGATAAAGGTGGCGCCCGCGGCCAAGGCGACGGCCACGGGATTCACCGGCAGCTCCACCACGCCGTCGGGGGACGTGGTGGTGCGGAAACCCACGTCGCTGGTCGGCGAATACTGGCCCTTGGTCAGCGCGTAGATTTGGTTGTTTTCCACGATGTGGGTGATGTCGGGGTTGCGGCGGCACGTGTGCAGGAAATGGTTGCCCCCGATGCCGTAGCTGTCGCCGTCGCCGCTGACCACCAGCACGTGCAGGTCCGGGTTGGCCAGCTTGGCGCCGGTGGCCACCGCCAAGGGCCGGCCGTGGATGGTCATAAACCCGTTGGCGAAAATGTACTGGGGCAGCTTGCTGCCGCAGCCGATGCCCGAGACGATGAAGACCTCATGGGGCCAGATCTCCAGGTCCACCAGGGCGGCTTTGATGGCGGCCAGGATGCCGAAGTCGCCGCATCCCGGACACCACGTGGGCCGGTACGGGCTGGCGTAGGTTTTCGTGTCCAGCACACCGTTCTCAGACACGCGCCCCCACCTCCTCCAGCACCCGGGCCGCGATCTGCTGCGGCGCAAAGGGCCGCCCGTCGTACTTGAGCACGTGCCCGTCCACCTGGAAACCGGTCATCATGCGCAACAGGCGGGCCAACTGCCCCGTGGCGTTTTGCTCCACCGCCACGCTGCGGCCCGCCTGGCGCAGGGCTTCTTCCGCCTTGTCCACCGGCAGCGGCCAGAGGTCGGTAAAATGCAGGACGTTGGCCCGGACGCCCTCCGCCGCCAACAGGGACAGGCTTTCCCGGGCGGGGCCTACGGTGGAACCCCAGCAGATGAGGGTGACGTCCGCGTCCTCGGGCCCGTAGCGGTCGGGCCCCCGCATGTCGGCCAGCGCCGTCTGCAGCTTGCGCATGCGCTTGGACATCATGGGCACCCGCAGGTCGATCTCCTCGGTGATGTGGCCGTCTTCGCCGTGCTCGTCGGTGGTGGACGTAAACACCGCCCGGGGGTGGCCGGGCAAAGCCCGGGGCGAGATGCCGGTTTCCGTAAGGCGGTAGCGCAGGTACGGTTGGTCCAGCCGGTCCAGCTCCGCCGCGCTCAGCAGGGCGCCCCGGTCGATGTGCACGCCGTCCAGGGACAGCGCACCCAGGGGCAGGCTGCGCCGGGACGCGGCCAAAAACTGGTCGCTCAGCACGATGACGGGGCATTGGTACTTCTCCGCCAGGTTAAAGGCCCGCCAGCCCGCTTCGAAACACTGCTCGTGGGTCCCCGGGGCCAGCACGATGCGGGGGAACTCGCCTTGAGAAGCGTGGAGCACAAACAGGAGGTCGCCCTGCTCGGTGCGGGTGGGCAGGCCCGTGGAAGGGCCGCCCCGCTGCACGTTGGCGATGACCACGGGCACTTCGCACATGCCGGCCATGCCCAAAGCCTCGGTCATCAGGGAAAAACCGCCGCCCGAAGTGGGCACCAGGGCCCGCGCCCCCACGAAACCCGCGCCGATGGCCATGCAGATGGCCGCGATTTCGTCCTCGGCGTGCTTGGTGACGATGCCCAGCTGCTTTTCCCGGGCCGCCATCCACTCGAGAATGGGCGTGGCCGGGGTCATGGGGTAGGCCGCGACGAAGGTGCAGCCGCCCACCACCGCGCCCAGGCAGAAGGCCTCGTTGCCGGTGAGGACCATGAAGGGGCCGCCTTCCGAGTCCGCCGGCACCGCCGGGTCCACGGATCCGGCCGGGTCTGCCAAGGTGTAGGCCAGGCGGCCGCGGTAGCGCTCCGTGGCGTAGCGGTAGGCCGCGCGGGCCACGGCGACGTTGGCCTCCGCCACCCGCCGGCCCTTGCGGCCGAAGGTGTCATGCAGGAGGCCCAGGAGGGGCTCCAGGGGAAAGGCCAGCACCCCTGAGGCCGCGGCCACGGCGCCGGTGTTGAGCATCAGCTTGGAGCCGTGCTCCTCGGCGATCTTGGTCAGCGGCACCGGCAGGGGCACCAGCCCCGCCGCCCGCAGCGCCTCCCCGTTGACCCGGAACCCGTCGTCGTAGATGACGCCGGCCCCGGGCGCCAGGTTGTGCCGGTGGACGTCGATGGTTTCCCGGGTAAAGGCCAGGAGCAGGTGCACCGGGTCGCTGTGGGACAGGCTCGGCCGGCGGGTAGCCCGAATCTGGAAAAAGTTGTGGCCGCCCCGGATGCGGGAGCGGTAATCGGGCACGCCGAACACGTGCCACCCGCCCCGGGCCAGCGCCTGGGTAAACAGCGCCCCGCTGGATTCCACCCCCTGCCCCGCGTCGCCGCCGATGGTGATGGAAAGGGTAAAGGTTTCCCCAGGGACGGCGGGGCGGGTCATGCTCCCCCACCCCGGAAAGGAGCCAGGTACACCATCCCGCGCCGGGTCCCGACGCCTGCGGCCATGGCTCGCCACCTCCGGCATGGAGTGTGTCCCGGCCATGGCCTTTCCAAACGTCCGGCCCCCCTTGCGCCTGCCGCCGCGGAACCGCCGGCCTGCCGGGAATGCAGACACCGGCGCCTTGGAGGAGTCGGTGCGCGGGCTGCGAAGATCGTTGGACAGCACCTGACACAAGGAGGGCCCGGATTGACCCGCTCCGGCGCTGGCACTAACGGTGGCGCACAGGCGGCGGCCCAGGCGGGGACGGGCGGGGCGCCCGGGGACACCGCCGTCCGCGCCGACGTGTTGTTGATCAACGGCCGGATTTGGCCGGGCGGCCGCGCCCGGACCATGGTCGAGGCGCTGGCCATCTGGCGCGGGCGGGTGCTGGCCCTGGGGCCGACGGCGGAGCTTCGTTCCCTGGCGGGGCCCGACACCCGCGTCATCGACCTGGGCGGCCGCACCGCCATCCCCGGTTTCAACGACGCGCACACCCACCCCATCCAGTTGGGCATCCAGGGCACCCGCATCGACGTGAGCCCGGGCGCCGTCCGTTCCATCGAGGAGATCAAAGGCAAGATCCGCGCCGCTGCGGCGGCCCGGCCGCCGGGCACGTGGATATTGGCCGCCGGCTACGACGACGCCCGGCTGGCCGAAGGCCGCCACCCCACCCGGGACGACCTGGACGAGGCCGCGCCGGCGCACCCGGTGTTCGTCACCCGCACCGACCTGCACATGGGCGTGGCCAACTCCCGGGCCCTGCAGGCGGCGGGCATCCGCGAGGACGAGCCCGATCCGCCCGGCGGCATGCTGGAGCGGGCCGGCGGCCGCCTGACGGGCCTGCTGGTGGACAACGCCATGCAGCGGCTGCTGCAGCACGTGCCGCCGCCCAGCGTGGACGACCTGGCCGCGGCCATCGGCTGGAGCGCCCGGGAGTTCAGCCGACACGGCATCACCAGCGTCACCGACGCTGGGGTCGGGATGACCCACGGCACCGACGACCTCATCGCCTACCAGGCGGCCCGGGAACGGGGGCTGCTTGTGGTCCGCTTCACCCTGGCCCTGCTGGGCGATGAGTCCTTCAGCGGCGCGCCCACCGCGCCCGCCGTGCTGCAGGCGGGCCTGGCCACTGGCTTCGGCGACGACACCTTGCGTCTGGGGCCGGTAAAGTTTTTCGCCGACGGCAGCGCCAGCGGGCGCAGCGCCGCGTTTAGCCAGCCCTATCTGGACGGCACCTCCTGCGGAATCCTGACCTACCGCCTGGACGAGCTCATCCATCGGCTGCGGCCCTACCACCGGCGGGGCTGGCAGGTGGCCATCCACGCCATCGGCGACGCGGCCATCGAGCAGGTGCTCGCGGCCTATGAGGCCCTGCAGCGGGAACATCCCCGGCCCGGGGCCCGCCACCGCATCGAGCACTGCGGCTTCGTGCAGCCGGGGCAGCTGGAGCGCATGGCGCGCCTGGGCGTCCTGCCCGCGCCCCAGCCGGTATTCATCCGGATCTTTGGCGACGGCTACTTGCGCCATCTCGACGAAGCCCGGGTCCAGGCGGCCTATCCCATGCGGCGGTTTCTGGAGTCGGGGCTGGTGCCGTCGGCCAGCTCCGACACGCCGGTGACCCCCCTCAATCCCTTCTTGGGCCTGCACGCCATGCTGACCCGCGAGAGCGCCGGCGGCCGGCGGCTGGGTGCGGACCAGCGGGTGGACATCTTTCAGGCGTTGACCGCGTACACCTACGGCAGCGCGTACGCCACCTTTGACGAAACCCGCAAGGGGACCCTCGGGCCCGGTGCGTTGGCCGACGTGGCCGTGCTGTCCCAGGACATTTTCAGCGCCGACCCGGACCAGCTGCTGCAAACCCAAGTGGACCTGACCCTCTGCGGCGGGCGGATCGTGCACGATCGGCTGGGCGAAACGTCATGAGCGTTGTGAGGGGCCGGCGCGCCGCGCGCCCCTGGCCGCGGCGGCAGGTTTTCTCCCCGTGGGGGCGGAAGTGTTGGGCGACGGGAAGCCGTTGACCGACAAGCCTTGATGTTGGCAAGCGAGGTCACATGATGAAGCAGGCGTATTTGGCAGGGATCCGTTCCCTCACCTTTCGGGAGCTGCCAAAGCCCGCGCCCGGCCCGGGCCAGGTGCTGGTGCGGATTTGCGCGGCGCTGACCTGCGGCACGGATCTCAAGACGTACCGGCGGGGACATGCCAAGCTGCCCGTGCCCGGTCCCCTGGGGCACGAGGCGTCCGGCGTCGTGGAAGCGGTGGGCGAAGGCGTCACCGGCTTTCGACCCGGCGATGCGGTGATGTGGGTGCCCACGGCGCCCTGCGGCGCGTGCGACGCGTGCGCCCTGGAGCTGTACAACCACTGCCGGCACCTGTTTGACGGCATCGCGCTGGGCGCGTACGCGGACTACCTGCTGTTGCCCGAGCGGGTGGTGGCCCGCCACCTTTTCCGGAAACCCGACCACCTGAGCTTTATGGAAGCCGCCCTGTTGGAGCCCCTGGCCTGCATCGTGCGGGGCTGGCGGCGGCTGGGGCAGGCCCAGAGCGTGGCCATCATCGGCGTGGGCGCCATCGGCCTTTTGCACGTGGCGGTGGCCAAGGCCCTGGGGTGCCCCGACGTCACCGTCATCGGCGGCCGGCCCAGCGGGCTGGAGCTGGCCCAGCGGCTGGGCGCGGACCGGGTCATCCAGGGGCACTTGCCGGCGGCGGCCCAGCAGCTGCCCACGGGTTTCGCCGCGCCCGAAGCCGTCATCGAGTGCACCGGCCAGGCCGAGGTGTGGGCCCAGGCGCCGGCCCTGGTGCGCCCCGGCGGGCGGGTGCTCCTTTTTGGCGGCTTGGCCGGCGACGCGGCGGTCAGCTTTTCGGCCCGGCGCATTCACTATGACGAGGTGACGCTCTTGGGCTCCTTTCACTTCACGCCCGCGGACGTGACCGAAGCCTACCGGCTCCTCACCGAGGGCGCCATGGGCCTTGGCCAGCTCATCACCGGCGTGCGGCCCCTGGCCGAGCTGCAGCAGGTCTTTGACGATCTGGAACAGGGCCGGGGGGTCAAATACGCCCTGATCCCGGAGGGGGTGGACGGGTGAGTCAGGCGGCCAGCCCGGCGCCGCCCGCACCGGGGGGCTCCATGCGGGCCGCGGTGCTGCGGGGTCCAGGGCAGGTGGCGCTGGAGCAGCTGCCCGTGCCCGCGCCCGGCCCCGGCGAGATCCTGGTGCGCATGCGGGCTTGCGGCATCTGCGGCAGCGATCTCATGGACTGGTACGTGGCGCAGAAGGCGCCCTTCGTCTTTGGCCACGAACCCGCCGGCGAAGTGGCGGCCCTGGGCCCCGGCGTTTCCGGTTTCGCCGTGGGCCAGCGGGTCTTCGTCCACCACCACGCCCCGTGCATGGAATGCGAGGTGTGCCGCCGGGGCGACTTTGTCCATTGCGGCGTCTGGCGGCAAAACGCCCTGCGGCCGGGCGGCATGGCCGAGTACGCGGTGGTGGCCGCTCAAAGCGTCCGCCAGGACACGCTGGCGCTGCCCCCGTCGGTGTCCTTTGCCGCGGCCACCCTGGTGGAACCCGCCGCGTGCATCGTCAAGGCGCTGCGGCGGGCCCGGTTTGCCGCGGGCATGCGGGTGCACATCATCGGCCTGGGCTTTACGGGGCAAGTGTTTGGCTTTTTGGCCCGCGCGGGCGGCGCCGCCTTCGTGAGCGGTTCCGATCAGATTGGGCCGCGCCTGGCCCTGGCCGCGGCCCACTGGGCCGACGCGGTGTTTGATGTGCAAAACAGCCAGCCGCCCGGGCAGTCCTTTGACCTGGTGGTGGTCACCCCGGGTTCGGCCGCGGCCATCCGGGCCGGCGTGGACCTGGTGCGCAACGGGGGCACGCTGCTGCTCTTCGCGCCCACCCCGCCGGGGGAGGACGTGGGCCTGCCCGTCCACGAGCTGTTTTTCCGGGAAGTCACGGTGGTGACCAGCTATTCCGCGGGGCCGCCCGACACCCGCCAGGCGCTGGCCCACGTGGCCGCGGGGCACTTGCCCGAGGATGTGCTCATTTCCCACCGCTACCCGCTGGCCGAGGCCGCGGAAGCCTACCGGGCCGCCGGCCGCGGCGAGGAAGTGCTCAAGGTTATCGTGACCATGGATTGACGCGGGCGAGCGTTTCCGGTACGTTCGCCATGAAACGTGGAATCCGGGCCACGGAGCCCGGGACGGGAGGCATGTGCCGATGGCGAAGAGCCCAACCCGTGACGGTCCCGCCGCCGCGGCCGCGCCGGCCCTCCTTTTCCGGCGCTTTGACCCGGCGGCCTTCCGCTGGGACGGCGTGGAGCTGGAGGAGTACAAGCTGCACCAAGGGGAGCACCCCGGCATGGGCTGGCGGGACATCACCCGCCAAGTCGTAGCCGGCCGCCACGGCGAGCCGTGCAGCTTCCGGGTGCGCTACTTTGAAGTGGGGCCGGGCGGCCACTCGTCGCTGGAGAAGCACACCCACATCCACATCGTCATGACGCTGCGGGGCCGCGGCCGGGTCATCATCGGCGACGAAACCTTTGCCACGCAGCCCTTTGACGTGATGTACGTGCCGCCGGACACGCCCCACCAGTTTGTCAACGACGGCGACGAACCCTTTGGCTTCCTCTGCATCGTGGACGCGGACCGGGACCGTCCCCGGCCCTTGTCCCCCGAAGAGCTGGCCCGCCTGCGGGCCAATCCCGCCACCGCGGCCGTGATGCGCGCCTAGAGGGGGTCCCGCGGTGCACTTCGTCGTCTTTGGCGGCAGCGGGGACATGGGCCGGCGGGCGGCCCTGGAGCTGGCCCGCACGCCCGGCGTGGAGCGGGTGACCGTCGCCGGCCGCAGCCTGGCGTCAGCCCAGCGGGCCCAATCCCAGATCGTGGAAACCTTGCTGGCCCAGGACCCCAGCCGGCTCAGCGCCTGCGAAGTGGCGGTGGCCGCGGTCGATGCCGCCGACCAAGAGGCAGTGGCCCGCCTCATGGATGACCACCACGTGGCCGTGGGCGCCCTGGGTCCCTTCTACCTTTACGAGGAAACCATGGTGCGGGCCGCCATCGACGTCCGCACGCCCTACGTGAGCATCTGTGACGACGGGGACGCGGCGGCGGCGGCGCTAGCCCTGGACGAGGCGGCCCGGGCCAAGGAAGTGCCCATCCTGACGGGCATGGGCTGGACGCCGGGCCTTTCCAACCTGCTGGCCCGCCGGGCGGCGGCGCAGCTGGACCAAGTCACCGCCGTGCGCATTGCCTGGGCGGGCAGCTCCGGGCCGGCGCCGGGACCCGCGGTCGTGCTGCACACCATGCACATTTTCAGCGGGCGGGTCATCACCTACACCGGCGGCCGCTACCGGCAGGTGCGGGCCGGCAGCGATCCCGAGCGGGTCCTGTTTCCCGAACCTTTGGGGGCCCTGGTGGTGTGCCACGTGGGCCATCCCGAGCCCCTCACCTTGCCCCAGCACCTGCCGGGCGTGCAGGAGGTTTCCCTCAAAGGCGGCGTGGTGGAACCGGTGCTGCACCACCTGGCCGCCTGGAGCGGCCGCCTGGGCCTCACCGGCACCCACCGGCGGCGGGAACGCATGGCCCATTGGCTGCGGCCCTTCATCCCCTTTTTCTCGCGCATTGGCACTGGAGGTTTGGACCCGGGCGCCGCGGGGCTGGTGGTGCGGGTAGAAGGCCGCAAGGATGGCCAGCCCTGCGCCATCGAGAGCGCGGCCGCCGACACCATCGACGGGCTCACCTCAGTGCCCCTGGCCCTGGGCGCGCTCTGGCTGGCCCGCAACGCCGGGCAGCGGGTGGGCGTGTTTCCCCCCGAAGCCGACGGCGGCCCCGACCCCGAGCAGTTCCTCCAGGACCTCGCGGAGCGCGGCATCCGCGTCGCGCATAACGTGGAAACGTAAAGGGACAACGGCCCAGAGGACAACGGCCCGAGGGCGCGGGCCAAGGGCGCCGGGGCCTGTGGGAGGGGGATGCCCGTGGTCGCCTGGAGCACCGGCCCGGTGGAGAGGGGGTCCGACACCGACCGGGTGCGGGTGGTGGCCTTCAACACGGGTTGGAAGGCGCCCGTGCCGGTGGCCGTGGTCATCCGTTGCCTGGACCTGCCCGCGGGGTGCCCTGGCCCTTTCCGCGGCCGCCCTCGCCGCTGGCCGCTGATCCTGGCCCGCCGCCGGGTGGTGCTGCCAGGCCGCACCGCAGTCTTTGACGCTCCCTTGGGCGATGCGCTCCGCTACGAAGTGCGGATCCACACCCCTTCCCGCCGGGTGCTGTTTTACGTTTTCGGCTACCGCGAGGGCCGCTGGTGGCCGGGGACGGTCACCGACCCCGCGACCACCTTTCGCCACGGGGAGCTGGTGCCCATCCGCCCGGAGCTCGGCCATGCCCGCCTCGGCCATCCCCGCCCCCGCCCCACCACGCTGTGCTGCACCACGCTCGGCCATCTCCGGCGCCGCCATCCCGGGCTCCAGCGCCGGGGCCCCCAGCGCCCCTGCTGAAACCCCGGCTTCCAGGGCCTGTTCAAGCCGTCCGCCGCAGGCGGGCGTAAGCCTTCGCGATTTCCGCACCCAGGCGGGCGTTGTTGACCACCAGTTCCACGTTGGCCTCCAGGCTTTCCCCGCCGGTGATCTCCTTGATCCGGTCCAGCAGAAAGGGCGTCACCGCCTTGCCGGTGATGCCCCGCGCCTCGGCTTCGCCCATGGCCTTGGCGATGGCGTCTTCGATGATGGCCCGGTCGATGGCGGCCGCTTCGGGAATGGGATTGGCCACCACGATCCCTTGCGGGAAGCCCAGCGCGTCCTGGTAGATCATCTGCTGGGCAATGGGTTCGGGCGACTCCACCTGGTGTTCCAGGGGCAGGCCGCTGTCCCGGCTGTAGAAGGACGGGAAGGTGGCGGTGCGGTAGCCGATGACGGCCACGGACAGCGACTCCAGGAGCTCCAAGGTGGCGGCCAAGTCAAGGAAAGCCTTCGCGCCGCTGCACACCACCGTGACGCCCGCGGACGCGATGGCCATTAAGTCTGCGGAGATGTCGAAATGCTGGGCCACGCCCCGGTGGGCCCCGCCGATGCCGCCGGTGGCAAACACGCGGATGCCCGCCAGCCGGGCCAGGGCCGCGGTGGCCGACACCGTCGTGCCTCCCGGTGCGCCGGTCACCAGCACCCGGGCCACGTCCCGCTGGGCTACCTTGACCGCCCCCGGGTCCTGGCCCAGGCGGAGCAGCGCCTCATCGTCGAGCCCGACGCGGACTCGGCCGTCCAGCAGCGCGATGGTGGCCGGCACCGCGCCGGCGTCGCGGATGGCCGCCTCCACCCGGCGGGCGGTCTCCACGTTGACCGGGTACGGCATCCCTTGCGCGATGATGCTGGACTCCAGGGCGACCACGGGCTCCCCCGCGGCCAGGGCCCTTTGCACTTCCGGATGAATGGCCAGAAGCCCCCGGGCCGCCTCGGTCGGTGTCCCTTGCATGCCCATCGCCTCGCTTTCCCGGCCCCGGGACCGTCCTCCCCGCCCCGGGGCCGTCCCACTGACCATCGTCTGACCATCGTCCCGCCCGGCCTCGGCCCTCGGCTGCGACCCGGCACCCACGCTCACGTCGAGCCGATCTGCTGGATCACGGCCGCGGCGGCCTGCACCCC
>DATGPV010000056.1:0-6960 GCA_035304545.1 Limnochordales bacterium
CGCGCAGGGATGAACGTGCATGCCAAATTTGCGTCCGGGGCGGCTCGCGTATTGAGTACCGAGCGCGACCCGGGACGCCGGGCGCAGCTCATCGGCACCGACGTGGGGCGGGCGCTGGACCAGGAGGTATGGATCCGCTACTTGCTGCACAACCTGCCGGCGGGGCCTGTCGTGGTCGATGACGTGAGGTTTCGCAACGAGTGCGAGGCGCTGCGGGCCACCGGCTTTCGACTGGTGCGCCTGACGGCGCCGCCCGAAGTGCTGGCTGCGCGTCTAGCGGCCCGGGCTGCAGAGCGGCGGGACCCGGGCCATGTGTCGGAGCGTGCGCTAGAGGGTATACCGGACGACTACTGGGATGCCGTGTGGGATACGTCGGAGCCGTTCGAGGCGACGGTGGCGCGGCTGGAGGCGCTGCTGCGGAGCGCGGCGTAAATCGGCGCTGCACATCATACAGCAGCTCAAACTCCCCGCCGCCCACCGTCACCACGCGCCAGAATTTCCACTCGTCGCTGGTGGCGTTTTATGGTGTTATCAACGAATCGACTACGACCAAACTACGACCAAACGGACGGAATTTCTGGCGGACTGGGCGGAAAGGGCGGAAAGAGGATTGGCGCAAAAGCCCATCACTACGGGCTTTGTGTACGCGACGAAAACCATGCGCAAACCACGCATATAAATGGTAAGGAAGAGGTCACCGGTTCAAGTCCGGTTGCGGGCTCCAGGGAAAAGGCCCTTGGGAAGCGGATTCCCAAGGGCTTGCTTCTTTTTCGACAGCCCGTTGCCCCTGCCATCGAGGCGGCCGCCGCTAAGGGTGTAGGCGTTCCTCGCGCCCGTAGGGTCCTGGCCGGGGGACTACAGGCTGCCGGCGGCGTTTTCCGCCATCAGTTCCTCAAAGGCCGCGATCACCTTCTCCACCAACTCGTCCACGGCCCGCTGGGCCGCGGCGTACACCGGCGAGTCGCCGTGGAGGGCACCCGACAGGGATTTGGGCAGCTTGAAGAACAAGTCGCCGGAAGTGGCCGCACCCGCCGCGGAGACGGCTGCCAGGGCGATGGCTGTCTCCGTCTCGACGATGCGCACCCGCAGGCCGATGTCGGCGCCCGAACCTTGGATGGCCAGCTTGCCCATGTGGATGTAGCCCGTCTCCCGCAGGTCAAACCGGGTGACCGTTCCCATCAGGAGGTAGGGGGCACCGAGGAGCCGCCCGATCTGCAGCGCGTTGGTCGGGTCAAACCATTCCGAGGTCTGCAGGCGCAGTTCCTTCATGACCTGGTCCAGGCGGGAGCGCTCCAGCACCCGAAACCGGCCCGACTCGATGAGCTGGTCCGTGAAGGCTTCCCGGATGGCGTCCAGCAGCTGCGGGCCTTCCCGCTGCCACCAGCGCCGGTTGAACTCGCCCTCGATCCGGCCCTCCTCAAAGGGCATGACCGCGATAAGGGGCCTTCCCGCGGCCAGGGCTAGAGGCGAGAGCACCGCCAGCACCAGCAGAGCCGTCACCAACAGCCGCACGGCTGCCACCTCGCATCCCACCTGCGGGTTGCTAGGATGTGAGGTGTATGTTCCCCACGGCCGGGGTCACTTCCTGGGAGGAAACGGTTGGCCTTGCCGGCGATCACGGCGCGATCACCCGGCGCAGTACCTGGCTCAGGGCAAAGGGGTTGTCGCCGTCGTCAAACTGGAGGACGGTCCGCAGGACCCGCGGGCCGTCCTCACCGTACAGCTCCGTCAGCACCGCTGCGACTTCGTCGTAGGGCACGGAGGCGTCAACGAAGGGCCGTTCCTGGGCGTTGGCCAGGGCTTCGACCCTCTCCGCCGCCAGAAAGACCAGGGCCTCCGCGTAGGCCCGCAGGGACGCGATGGTGTGGTCGATGTCGTCCTCCGTGGCCCACGGGGCTTGCTCGAGCACGGCATCCATGTAGGTTTCCAAGGTGCGGGCCTCCTCGAAGCGGGCTGCGGCGTCAAGGAGCAAGGCGTAGAGCTGGTCGATATCCCTTTGCGGCAAGGGGCGGGGCAATGGCATCCCGGCCTGACCTCCCACTGGAGTGCTCAAGGGGTGCGCCCCGGCTACTGCGTGATGGCCCGCAGGCGGACGCCGCCGGCCGGATCGGCTTTGCGCAGCTCCCACGTGGCCACGTTATCACCGGTGGGAAAGCGTTCGTGCTCCAAAGGCATTTTCCTGGTCTGCCCCGCCAAATCCGTTGCCGATGCCGGCGCACGTACCGCCAGGTGCACGGCCAGCGGGCCGGGGCGTGAGCGGGTCCTTCTTGCCTGCAGCATGAGACGCCTTTGAGACTCGGGAGGCCTTGTATCTCTTTATAATGGGACCGTCAACGCCCCGCTGCCGGGGCCGGGGCTGGGGGGGCCGGGTACCGCAGGCCATGGGCCGCAGCCTTGGCGCACTCGGACGAAGGGCTCCGGGATGGCTGGGGCCTTTGCGGCCCATGATCTGCGGGCCCGACTGGGGGCCCCGCGGTGCGTGTCTTCCCCGCCGCGGCAGGACTGCAGAAGGATCAGGCGGCAGGTGAAGCAAAAAACACCTGCATATACCCTTCGCAGCATCGGCCGGCGCCGGGGGATGGCCTTGGAAAAACTTCATGACGTGCACGCTCGCGAACGGGCGCAACGCTTTGTGGGTCGCCAGCGGGAACTGACGGCGGTGGACCAATGGCTGGCCGCCGCACCAGGGCCCACGTGTGTCTTTTCGGTGACGGGCATGGGGGGCATCGGCAAGTCCACCCTGCTGGCCCGGATCTTGGACCGGGCCCGGCGCGCGCAGGTCAACGGGTTCTGGATTGACGGGCGGGCATGCCCGCGCACGCCGGCGGGTTTCCTCAGCTACGTGGAAACCGCCGTCCTCGAGCCGCCGCCCGGCCGCCTCCCCCTGGGGTTTCCCCGAGGCCGGGCGGCGCGCCTGGTGGCGGCCGCGGGTCCCCGGGCGGTGTGGTGCATCGACGATTACGATGAGCTGGAGCCCCTGGACGGCTGGTTCCGGGAAGGGTTCTTGGCTGAGTTGCCCGCGGTGGGCCACCTGGTAGTACTGGCCTCCCGGCGCCCCTTGTCCGCCGGCTGGCAGGGCGATCCCTTCTGGCGCCAACGGCTGCACCCGTTTCCCTTGGCGCCCCTCTCCCGGACCGAGGCCCGGGACTATCTCCGGCGGGCGGGGGTCAGCGCGTCCCGAGTCGAAGACTTGGTGCGCCAGACCGGCGGCCTGCCGCTGGCGTTGTCGCTGGCTGCGGACGCCTGCACGCGGCGCGCGGAGGGCGACATGGGCCTGGAGGCCGTCAGCGCCCACCTGCTGCGGGAGGTGGCCGGCGAAGAGCTGGGGCGCGTGCTGGATGTGCTGGCCTGTGTCCCCGAGGCCGACGCGGAGCTGCTGCGGCGCGCGCTGGGGAAACCGGTGCCCTTGCAGCAGCTGGCGGCCCTGGCGCGTTTGTCCTTCGTGGAGCCGACGGCGGCAGGATTTCGCGTGCACGAGGTGGCCCGCCGGTACTTGCTGGGAGAGCTGCGGCAACGGGACCCGGGGCAGTTCCGGCGGGTGCGGCGGCGGATTGTAGCGGCCCTCTTGGAGCGGTGGGGAGGCGGCGGCTCCCGGTCCCAGCGTGCGTCGGTGGCCGCGTCGCTGCTGTCGGTGTGCGCCGACGCGCTGCCGTCGGTGGAGTCGTATGCTGCCTTGTCCGCCGCGGCCACGGGGCCCATTCGCAGCGCTCGCCCGGAGGACGTGCCCGCCCTGGTGGAACTGCTGGGCGGCTGGGGTCGACAGCCCTTTCTGTTTCGGGATCCCGCGGCCTATGGCCGGCTGGTGGAGTGCATGGTGGAGCGGTTTCCCGAATGGTGCCGCATCCTGGAGGGCAGCGACGGCCGGGCGGCGGGGTTTTTGGCGGCGATGCTGTTGTCCCGGGAGACGGTTGCATGCTTGGACGCCATCGAGCCGGGCGCGCTGCGGCGGCAGCTGCCTGGCGAGTACCAGCAGTTCGCGGCCGTGCCCCCGGAGCAGGCCGACACCTACCTGGCCCTTATGGTGGGCCTCGAGCTGCAAAATGAAGAGTATACGTGGCAGGAAGTGGTGGGGCTATTGATCCGGGACGGCCTGGCCCAGCTGGGCGACGGGACCCGGGCCCTGGTGCGGGGCACCCATCCGGGCCTGGTGCGGCTGCTGTCGGACCTGGGTTTTGCCCCTTACCACGCGGAGAACAAGGAGGACAGGGGGGCTCCTCCCCCACCGGGCGAGGGAGGCGACCTCTACGTCCTCGACTTGCGGGGAGACCGTTTTGGGCCCTGGGTCGTCTCCCTGCTGGAAGCTATGGAGAGCCACGGGGACGACCTGCTGGCCCGGACCCTGGTGCCCATTCCGGAGCTGCGCCGCCTGCTCACGTTGCTGCACGATCCCGAGCCGTGGCGGCAGAGCCCGCTGCCCGCCGCGCTGGGGTGGGAACCCGACGAACTGCGGGCTTGGCTGCGGCGGCTGCTGGCCGGCGCCGAGCCGCTGCCGGCGCCCTTGAGCGATTACGACCGGCAGCTGCTGGAAACCGTTGCCGGGCGCAACGCATCGCCCGAGGCTTGGGCTGCCCGGCTGCACGTGAGCCGGGCCACCTACTATCGCCACCTGGCCCGGGCCCTGGAGCATCTGCACCAGGCCCTGGCCGATCCCCTGGCGTGTCACTCGCCCAGGGCCAACAGCAGGCTCCACGATTCGTCCCCCCGGTAAGTGACGGCGGCCCGGAGACGGACGGGGTGCAGGCCAAAGACGTATTCGTTGAGCACGGCGCCCGCTTCCACCAGGGGCGAGGGGGGCGAAGACCCGTCCCACGTCTGGGCGAGGCCGGCGCCGAAGTACCAGTGGGTCGCGCCCCGCAGGAAACCGAGGGCGGTGCGCCGCTCGGCCGGCAGGTACCAGCGGATCCGGGCTTCGGCCCGCACCGCGTCCCGGCCCGGACCGTAGATGCCCCGGGGATCTCGCGACACTTCCACTACCAGTTGGTGGCCGCGCACCAGGGCTTCACTGGTCAGCGGGTACATAAGTTCCGCCTGCCAGCCGGGTCCGGTTTCGGTGGCCCGGGCCTCCCACTCGACGGCGTAGTGGACGTGCTGGGCCACTCCTTCAAGGAGCAGGCCCGGGCTCCAGTGGGCGTGGGCGGAGTCGCGGCGCAGGAAGGCGGCGCCGCACAGGCCCCGGCAGGTGCCCGCGCCGATGCCCAGGGTGTGCACCACGGTGCGGTCGGTGACCCGCAGGGAGTACAGGCCGTACAGGGGCTGGCCTTTCACGTGGCCCAAGTCCAGGTCGAAACCCAGCTGCCGGAT
The DNA here is from genome assembly GCA_035304545.1 of Limnochordales bacterium. GTDB lineage: Bacteria > Bacillota > Limnochordia > Limnochordales > ZCTH02-B6 > ZCTH02-B6. The sequence goes on from DATGPV010000056.1 coordinate 5,302, forward strand.
GGCGCCGTCTACCCCCAGCCGGTACGCGGGCAGGGCTGAGAGCTGCAGCACCGGGACGTCGGCGGTGGCGGCGTTGAGGGCGTCACTGACCCGCTGGGCAAACTCGGCGTCGGGCCAGCCTGGGGGCGGAGGCTTGATGCCAAAGGGAAAGTTTGGGTCCTTTGCCAAGAGGGCCGCGCGAATTTGGGGCAGCGCCTCCTGGGCCGCGGCGTAGCCGGCCGCGATGAAGTCGGCGGCCCGGTCGTATTCTAGGCCCGCGTCCGCGGGGATGTCGGGAAACACCACCACATCGGCTTGGGCCAGCTGCGCGTCGGCGTTGGCGCCCAGCATGTGGTCCAGCACGGTGTTGAGCACGTCCAGCGGGTCGGTGGGATCCACCGGTTGGGTGCGCTTGCCCCGGACGTCGACGGCGATGATCACATCGGCCCCCAGGCGCCGGGCGGCTTCCACAGGCACCATGCTGGCCACGCCGCCGTCCACGTAGTACTCGCCCTCCAGCTCCACCGGTGGAAAGGTGCCGGGGATGGCGATGCTGGCCAGGATGCCGCGGCTGATGGGCCCCTGGGACCACACCACCTCCTGGCCCGTCTCCAGATGGGTCAGGACGGCGTAAAAGGGGACGGTCAGCCGGTCAAAGGTGGCCCCGCCGGTGAGGTGGTCGATGAAGATCTGCAGGCGCCTCGGGTCCACCAGCCCGCCCCGGGACGGCGCCAGGGGCTCAAAGAGCTGGCCCATGTCGATGGTGGTGGCCACGTAGACGAGGTTGTCCACCGACAGCCCCGCGGCGTACATCCCCGCCACCAGGCTGCCCATGCTGGTGCCCACCAGCATGTCCACCGGGATGCCGGCCTCGGCCAAGGCTTTGAGGAGGCCAATGTGGCTGAAGCCCCGGGCCGAACCGCCGCCCAGCACGAGGGCCACGGTGGGCCGCTCCCCATCGGCCCCGGCGGCCGCGGCCGCCCCGCCGCCGATGAGGAGGATGGGGAGAAGGATAAGAGCAAGGACCCGCGCCAGGGGGAGCCAGGGGCGGGTCGGTGCCAAGGCCGCGGTGGCCGCCATCGCCGCCATCACCACCCCGTACACGTATACGCGCCATCGGAACTTTCATGCTGCCGGCGGGCTCGGCCACGGATCACCCTGCCCGCCTCGAGTCTGCTTCCTTTTATATATGGTGGTCGTGCACCGTGGGCCTGGGCCCGGGGGAGCGGGAGCCTCCCCTTGGCCGGGCCCCGGGCCGGGGCGTGCGGAACGGGGGCCGGCCCTCTACGACACGGGCGCGCCTCCCACGTGGCCACCATTTCCGGCCTGGACGGCCGCATTCCTTCTATGGCGCTGGCTTCCTGCCGGGGATCCCGTGGGATGCCTGTGGAGCTGGTGAAAGGGCCCGGGGCGGCAGCCGGTGGCGGGGAGTTGTACCCCGTGGGAGGAAAACCCTACATGGGAGCGAATACTATGTCCGGATTTTCACGACCCTTTGTTGGCCCGCCTGGGGCGCATGCTGCAAGGGAGTGGAAGGGCATGGCGAAGCAGAAGTTTGAGCGGACGAAGCCGCACGTCAACATTGGGACCATCGGTCACGTGGACCACGGGAAGACGACGACGACGGCGGCCATCAGCGCGTACCTGGCGCAAAAGGGCCTGGCCCAGCAGCGGAAGTTC
>DATGPV010000057.1:0-21172 GCA_035304545.1 Limnochordales bacterium
CCTCAGGGCCCACGTCTTCGATGAGCGCGTACGAAGCCGGGTCCACCGCCACGGGGATGCGCCGGCGGCGGGCGGCTTGCATGGCCCACAGGGCCGCCGGGCGGGTGCTCTCCCGCAGGAGGGCATAGCCCGATACAAACAAGGCCCGGGGCGCCGGCGGGGCCGCCACTGACGCCCCCGGTTCAGCCGCCGGCCAATGGCGGCGCACAAAGGCTTCATCCAGCCGGGCGTTGGCCCCGTGTTGCGGGAACATGGTGCGCTGGCCGTGCACGTCGACGAGCACGCCCAGGGCGCCCGTGCGCTGGCCGGCCAGCGGCTCCCGGGGAAAGGCGACGCCCTCCTGCGCGAGGGCAGCCATCGCCACGGCGCCCAAAGCGTCGTCGCCCAACCGGGCCAAGAGCTGCACCGGCACGCCCAGCCGGGCCAACTGCACGGCCACGTTGGCCCCCTGTCCGCCCAGCCCCAGGTGGATGATGCTCTCAGTGTCCGACGCGGGGCGGATCTCGCCCTTGGGCTTGATCAAAATGTCCACCATGATGTCGCCCAGGACGACCACGGGCCCGCCGGTTTCAAACATGTTGCCCTTTTTCGCCGCGGCGGCGCGGTCCCCTGCCGGCCGGCGGTCGGGGGCTTGGGGAGGGATCCGGGACGGGGTTCCCGAAGTTCGCGGCGACGCGGATCAAGATCCACGCACAGGCACCGCAGCGAAGGAGGCCAGGTACGATGCCGCGGAAGACCACGCTGCCCGACGAAGGCCGAGGGCCCCAGGAACGGCCCTACGGCCTGTGGGACAGCCCCATCGGCCCCACCGTCATCGCCCAGGGCATTGGGCTGGAGGATGTGGCCGTCGATGTCGCGACGGGCCGCATCGTTTGGCTGGAACGCCGGGCGGGCCGGGGGGTGCTGGTGGCCGCGGATCCCCGGGGCGGCGCGCCCAACGACCTGACCATCGACCTGGACGTGCGGGGCGGCGTCGCCTACGGCGGGGGCGCTTTCACGGTGGCAGGCGGGGACGTGTTCTTCGCGACCCGTGAGGGCCGCCTGTACCGCCAGCCGCTGCACGGCGGCATGGCCCGGCCCTTGACGCCGCCCTTTGGCGCGGCCGCCGCGCCCGCCGTCTCCCCCGACGGCCGCTGGGTCGTCTACGTCCACAGCGACGGCCAGCACGACTGCCTGGCGGTGGTGGACAGCACGGGCCGGCAGTGGCCGCAAAAGCTGGTCCAGGGCGCCGATTTTTACATGCACCCCGCCTGGCACCCCGACGGACGGCAGCTGGCCTACCTCGCCTGGAACCACCCCCGCATGCCGTGGGACGGCACCACGCTGTACCTGGCGCAGCTGGACGCGGCCGGCGACACCGTGCGGGTCGTGGGCACCCGCGCCATCGCCGGCGGCCAAGACGTGGCGGTGTTCCAGCCGGCCTTCTCCCCCGACGGCCGCTGGCTGGCCTACGTGTCCGACGAAACCGGCTGGTGGCAGATCTACTTGTATGAACTGGCCACCGGAGAACGCCGGCAGGTGACCGACGTTCCCGCCGAACACGGCCAGCCCGCCTGGGTCCAGGGCATGCGCACCTACGCCTTTGCCCCCGACGGCAGCGCTTTGTTTTACATCCGCAACCAGGCCGGCTTTCACAGCCTCTGGCGCTGCGACATGGAAACCGGCGTCCACAGCCCCTTGGGCGGCGGCGCTGACGGCTACACCGTCTACGAGCAGATCGCGGCCGGGCCCATGGCGGCGGGCACGGGAGCTGCGGCCAACCCCGCCGGTTTGGCCGCCGGCGCCGTGCAGCTGCTGTGCCTGGCCTCAGGCCCCCGCATCCCGCCCCGGGTGCTGCTGATCCAGGTGGGCAGCCCGGCGCCCGCGGGCGGGGAGCCCGCGGCGGCCCAGGCGGGCCCGGCGGCAGGCGCGGCAGGCGACCCCGCGGCGGCCGGAGAGTTCAACCCTCCGGGCGCCGAGCGGCGGCGTCCGGCGGCCATCCCTACCACGGTGCACGTGCTGCGCCGCAGCATGGCCGAGACGCTCCCGCTGGAGATCCTCTCGGTGCCCCGGGCGGTCCAGTGGCCCGCGCCCGACGGCACCATGGTCCACGGGCTGTACTATCCCCCGTGCAACCCGGCTTTCCGCTCCAGCGGGCTGCCGCCGGCCATCATCCACATCCACGGCGGGCCCACCGCCCAGGCGCTGCCGGAGTTTGAGCCTCGGGCCCAGTTTTTTACCAGCCGCGGCTACGCCTACTTGGCCGTCAACTACCGGGGCAGCACGGGCTACGGGCGGGCCTACCGCAACGCCCTGCGGGGACAGTGGGGCGTGGTCGACGTGGAAGACGCGGTGGGCGCCGGGCGCTACCTGGCCGAAGCGGGCCTTGGCGACCGGGGGCGGCTGGTCATCATGGGCAGCAGTGCCGGCGGCTACACCGTGCTGCAAGCCCTGGCCCAGCACCCGGGCTTTTTCCGGGCGGGATTGTGCCTCTATGGGATCGCCAACCTGTTTGCCATGGCGGCGGACACCCACAAGTTCGAAGCCCGCTACTTGGACTTGCTGGTGGGCCCGCTGCCCGAAGCCGCGGGCGTGTACCGGGAACGCTCGCCCCTTTTCCACGCGGAGCGCATCCGGGATCCCATCGCGGTGTTTCAAGGCACCGACGACCGGGTGGTGCCCAAGGACCAGGCCGACGCCATCGTGGCCGCGCTGCGGGCCCGGGGCGTGCCCCACGAGTACCACGTCTACGAAGGCGAAGGCCACGGCTGGCGCAAGCCCGAAACCATTGCGGCCTTTTGGCAAGCCGTGGACGCGTTCCTGCGCCGCTACGTCATCTTTGCGTGACCCGCGGCGGTCCGCCGCCTAGCGCCCGCGGACAGCCCGGGACGTTGGGAAAGGGCCGGCATCGGCCAGCCACGTTTCGGCGCCCAAGAGAGCCAGGAGGGCCAGGCGCAATCCTACCCAGAGGGACGGGATGTCCACGAACTCCCCATAGGTATGGATCCCCCCGCCCGTCCTGATGCCGAGGGCGACCGCCGGCAGCCCCATCGAGAGGGGTATGTTGGCGTCGGTGCTGGCCGCGATGGCCTGCAGCTTCATGCCCAGCTGTCCCGCCGCCGCTTCCACGACGCCCAGGAGCGGATGCTGGGGATCCAGCCGGCCCGCGGGCCGCTCGCCCACCACCTCGACGTGCACGCGGATGCCTGGTTCCTGCAGAGCGGCGGTTTCGATGGCCTGGCGCACGGCCTGCTCCAGCTCCTTGAGGGCCTCGCCGTCCACGGAGCGCAGGTCCACCACCATGTTGGCCCGTTGGGCGATGGCATTGACGGCGGTGCCGCCGCTGACGGTGCCCACGTTGAAGGTGGTCTTGGGTTCCGCCGGCACCTCCAGCGCGGCCACGGCCGCGATGGCGCGCCCCAAGGCGTGGACGGCGCTGGGCCGGCCGAAGTCGGCCCAGGAGTGGCCTCCGGGCCCGGTATAGGTCACCGACAGCCGCCGGCTGCCCACAGCTTGGGTACCGACCATCCCGAGGCGGCCGTCCAGCACCAGGGCAGCCGGCACCGGCCGCTGGGCTCCGAGCCCGCGTTGGTAGAAGTAACGCATGCCCCGCAGATTGCCGAGCCCCTCCTCGCCGGTGTTGGCCAGGAACACCACGTCGCAGCGGGGACGCCAACCGGCCTCCCAGAGGCCCTGGGCCAGGAAGATGAGGGCCGCCACGCCGCTGCTGTTGTCCCCTATACCCGGCGCGTAGAGCCTGTCCCCCTCTCGCCGGACCCGAATGCCGGTCTCATCGGGAAACACGGTGTCCAGATGCGCGCTGATGACCAGCAGCTCGTCGGAGAGAGCAGGCCGGCAATGGGCGCTGGAGGCCGCCGGGTACACGGCCACCACGTTCCCTTCGCCGTCGATGGCCACATCCGCCAAGCCTGCCCGGCGAAAGGCTTCGGCCACCCACTGGGCCCGCCGCTCCTCTTTAAAGGGCGGGGCGGGCACTTCGCACACCGCGGTGAGCAGCCGCAGGAAGGCCTCTTGGTGTTCGTCCAGCCAGCGGTCCAGTTTCTGGTAGAGAGCCGATCGGTGCACCCTATCCACCGCCCCGACCTCGGGTTTCACGGTGCTCATGCCAGATGCCATCCCCCTGCCGGATTCGGTTCTCCCGCGGCTGCTCCCCGGAGCCTTGCCCCCTAGTCCGGTGACTTATCGCGGCCGTCTGGTGAGGCGCATGCGGGGATCCAGCGCATCCCGCAACCCGTCGCCCAGCAGGTTAAAGCCCAGCACGGTGATGAGGATGGCCAGGCCCGGAAACACCCCCACCCACCAGGCCGTCCGCAAAAACTGCCGCCCCTGGCTGATCATGCCGCCCCAATCGGGGATGGGCGGCTGGGCGCCGAGGCCCAAAAAGCTCAAGCCCGCCGCGGACAAGATGGATGTGCCCACCGTCAAGGTGGCCAGGACCACGATGGGGCCGATGATGTTGGGCAGGATGTGGACCACCAGGATGCGGCCGTTGCTCACGCCCAGGGCCCGCTCCGCCTCGATGAATTCCAACTCCTTGGCCGCCAAGGTCGAGCCCCGCACCAGCCGGGCAAACTGCGGCACGTTCGCGATGCCGACCGCGATCATGACGTTGGTCAGCCCCGGTCCAAAAATGGACACCACCGCGATGGCCAGCAAAATGCCGGGGAATGCCAAGAAAACCTCCATGACTCCCATGATCGCGCGGTCGATCCAGCGGCCGTAAAACCCCGCCACCAGCCCCAAAGCCGTCCCCACTACGAGGCTGATGGCCGTCGCCAAAAAACCGACTTGCAGGGAGATGCGGGCTCCCCACACGATGCGGTCGAAAATGCTCCGGCCCAGCTGGTCGGTGCCCAGCCAAAACTCCTTGGAGGGCGGCTTCAGCCGCGTGAGGAGGTTTTGGTCGTCATACCCGTTGGGCGCGATGACGCCCGCGAAAAGGGCCATCAGGAAGACCAGCGCCAACAGCAGAGCACCGGCTTGGGCCGACCGGTGTCGGGACAAGCGCACCAAGACCTGCACGAAAGCACCGCCTAGTCGCTGTACGTAATGCGAGGATCAATTAGGGAGTAGATCAGGTCCACCATCAGATTCACCAGCACAAAGGCTGCCGCGATGATGAGAATGCTGCCCTGGACCACCGGATAGTCCCGGGACATGATGGCATTGACCAGCAACGTGCCGATGCCCGGCCAGGCAAAGACCTGCTCCGTGACCAGGGCGCCGCCCAGCAAGCTGCCAAACTGCAAGCCTGCCATGGTGACCACCGGGATCAGCGCATTCCGCAGGGCATGGCGGTAGGTGACCAGGCGTTCGGAGAGCCCCTTGGCCCGGGCCGTGCGGATGTAATCCAGGTCCAGCACCTGGAGCATGCTGGAGCGGGTGATCCGGGCAAAGATGGCCGCGGCCGGACTGCCCAACGTCAGGGCCGGCATGATGATGGTGCGAAAGCCTTCCCAGGTCAGCAGCGAACCGCCCCGGCCGGAAGCCGGCAGCCACCCTAGGTAGTAGGCAAACAGGAGCATCAGCAAAAGGCCCAGCCAAAACGTGGGCATGGAAACCCCCAGCAGGGCCATGCCCATGGAAAGCCCGTCGCCGACGCTGTTGGGCCGGGTCGCCGCAAACACGCCGATGGCCACCCCCACGGGCAGCGACCACAAGATGCTGGCCACGGCCAACTCGACAGTGTGCGGGAAGCGGTCCGCGATCTCCTGGATGACGGGCCGGCTCGTGCGAAAGGAGGTGCCCAAGTCCAGGCGGACGACGCCCAGCAGGAACCTGCCGTACTGGACGTGCAGCGGATCGTTTAAGCCCAGGCGCTCCCGAATCAACGCGATGTCCTCTTCATAAGCCTCGGGACCGGCCAGCAAGCGGGCTGGGTCGCCCGGGCTCAGGTGGAGGATGAGAAACACGGCCAAAGACACGCCCAGGAGCACGAGAACGGAGCTCAGCAATTTGCGCAGAACGTACTGGGACAAGGGCCGCCGCCTCCCCGGGAGAGGCGAAGGGGCCAGACCCCCTTCACCCCTCCCCGTCCGACTTTGGCTGCCGCGTCTAGCGCGCGATGGAGATTTCCGTGTAGTTGTACTGCATCGAAGGGCTCGGGTTGAAGCCTTGCACTTCCTTGCGGAAGATCCAGGTCAGCGCCTCGTTGCCCACCCAGATGAACCAGGCATTCTCGTTGACGATTCGCTGGGCTTCCGCGTAGAGGGCCCTGCGCTGGGCCTCGTCGGCCACCCGCAGCGCCTCATCGAGAATCGCGTCCAGCGCGGGGTCGCTGTAGTTGCCGTAGTTGCCCCGGCCGTTGGTCTTGGCCTTGGCGTCCGTGAAGAGGGACGGCTCCGGGCTGGACTGGTTCCAGCCGAGAAAGGCGATCTGGTGCTGACCGTTGCGCACCTCTTCCAGGTACGCCGCCCATTCCATCACCCGCACGTTGGTTTCGATGCCAAAACGGGTGAGCTGGTTGGCCACCGCCGCGGAAATGTCGACGTCCATGTAGTAGCGATTGTCAGGAGTGTGAATGGTCATGCGCAGCGGCTGGCCGTCCTTGGTCCAGCGCCCTTGCGCATCCCGCACGAAACCGGCCTCCCGCATGAGCTTCTCGGCCTTCTGGAGGTCGTAGGGGTAGTTGGGCAACACCCCTTCGCCGGCGTAGGCCCAGGACGCCACCGGGACCACCGAATCGGCGGGGACCAGCAGCGGCTCGGCCAGAGCCCGCACGATCAGGGGCATATCAACGGCGTACTGGATGGCTTGCCGCACCCGCACGTCATCGAAGGGCGGCTGCGCCACATTGAACTCCAGGGCCCGGGTCCGGTAGGCGGGCTTGGTGATCACCACCACGTCGGGGTTTTGCTGCAGCCGCTCCAGGTCGGTCTGGGAGGCGCGGGTGATGAGGTGCACGCCGCCGGTTTCCAGCTCGATGACCTGGGTGTTGGCCTCGGGGATCACCCGGATGACCAGCCGGTCCAGCTTGGGACCGTCGCCCCACCAGTCGTCGTTGCGCGCCAGCTCCACCCGCTGGCCCTTCACCCACGTGTTCCACTTGAAGGGCCCCGTGCCCACGGGCTCATAGGGAAAGGCGTCACCCTTTTCTTCAAAGGCCTTCTTGCTGGGGATGAAGCCGGCGTTGGCCAGGATGATGTTGTCGATGAAAGCCGCGTTGGGCTCCTTCAGGTGGAATACCACCGTGTAGTCATCGGGGGTTTCGATCCGGTCGATGACGCTGTACTGCGTCTGGAAGTAGCTGTCGGGACCCATGGCTCGCTCGAAGTGCCACTTGACCACTTCGGCATTGAAGGGCGAACCGTCGTGGAAGCGCACGCCCTGCCGCAGGTGGAAGGTCCACACCTGGCCCGTCGGGTCGCTCTCCCAGCGGGTGGCCAGGGCAGGCTCCAAGTTGCCGTCGTAGTCCCGTTTGAGCAGGTGCTCATAAATCTGAAAGGCCACCTGGCTGGTGGTGGCGTCCTGGATCTTGACGGGGTCGAACTGGACCACGTCCGTTTCTAAGGCTACCACGAAAACTTGAGGCGCCTGGGCCAGCCCATGACCTGCCAGAGCCAAAAGCCCCGCGCAGATCAGGGCCGCGGCCACCCACCCGCGCTGGAACGGCCGTCGGACTTGCATCCTCTCGCTCCTCTCCCTTCTTGAAATGGGGTCGCCATACCGCTAGGGGGCCCACGGTGCTGGCGGGCCCGCCCTTTTTCCGCTACCGGTGTTCCCCGATCTTGCGCAGCACCCGCAGGTGGTACCGGACCGCCCCCACGGTGCCGTCGGGGTTCCGCAGAAACTGGAAAGGCTCCCGCCGGGCCCGCACCTGGATCTCAAAGTAATCCGGGCCCAGCCACCGCACAGGAACCTGGACGCCTTCGGTCTCGGCCAGGAGCCCCGGGCCGCCGGCAGCCGGCCGGATCCGCAGTTCCATGCCCTCATCGGACGCGAACACCCCGGTGTAGGCGCGCCAGTCCACGTCCGCCGGCGGTGCGCCCAGGGCGCGCCCGGCCTCCCCGGCCTCGGCCGGGGAAAGGCCCAGCATGGCCCGGATCCCCGCCTCCCAAAGGTCCGCGCAGGGCACCCGCTGGAGGTTGGCCAACACCGCGCCGCAGACGTTGTGCTCCGGCACATAGCCGGCAAAGGCGGAAATCCCCTTTTGGTTGCCGCCGTGCCCGACGGCGGTTGCGCCCTGGGCCAGGGAACGGACTTGCAGCCCGTAGGCATAGTGGAAGCCGGGCAAGTACTCGATGACGGGCGTGCGCATGCGCCGGATGCGCTCGGGCGCGAGCAGCCGGCGGCCATCCGCCGTGCCGCCGGAGAGGTGCCAGGACAGGTAGCGGACCAAGTCCAGCACGTTGGATCGCAAGGCGCCGGACGCCATGTAGGGGCCCCACTCCGGCCAGCCGGGATCCGCCACGACCTCGTCCGGATTGTCCTCCGGCCGCACGTAGAGCTGGGCCACCGAGGGAAATCCCGCGACCACCGCGGCGTCCGCGCTGGAACGGCCCATCCCCAGCGGATCGAGGATGTGGCGCTCGACATAAGACGCGAAGGGCTCGCCGCTGACCCGCTCGATGATGGCCCCCAACAGCGCGTACCCTTCATTGGAGTAGCTGAAGGTTTCCCCGGGAGGGGCCAAGAGTTCGTAAGGTTCCTCGGCCAAGTAGGCCAGCAGGTCGGCGACGGTCTGCGGTATGGGCCGGGCAGGCCGTTGGGGATGGGCCATGAGCTGCCCCCCGCGCCGCACCGGCAACGGCGGCAAGCCACTGGTATGGGAAAGCAAATGGTGAATGGTGATGCGCTCCGTCGCGCCGGGATCTGACACCCGGAACCCGGGCAAGTGCCGGCGCACCGGATCCGTCACCGACAGTTTGCCGGCCTCCTCCAGTTGGAGGATGCACGCCGCGGTGAAGGACTTGGTGACCGAGGCCACACCGTAGACGGTGGCCGCATCGGCGCTGATCCCCCGTTCCCGGTCTTGCCAACCAAACCCCCGCGCGTAGACGATCTCGCCGTCGCGAGCAAAGGCCACGCTCACCGCGGGAACCCGCTCCACGGCCATAACCTGGGCGACGTAGGCCTCAAACTGCTCCCAAAGAGGTTGCGGTGAAGGCTCGGTGCGCCGCATCGGTCGCCTGCTCCTCAACCTGCCGGGCTCATGGCCGGCGCGCTCTTGCGCCGGGCAAAGTCCAGCATGACCGCGGCCATGAGCTTGATGCCCTCGATGAAGTCATCGATGCGGATGTTCTCGTTGGGCGCATGGTTGTTGGAGGCAAAATGGCCCACCCCCACCGACACGGCTGGGGTGCCGAACCGCTGGCACACCTCGTACATGGGCCCGGTGCCGGCGGAGCTGGGCAGCACGTTGGGAGCCCGCCCCGTCACCTTCTCCGCCATCTCCATCACCGAGCGGACGATGGCCGCGTCGGGACCAGTGCGGGCGGCGTGCTCAAGCCCCAGTTCCGCCACTTCGATGTCGCCGTAGCCGTGCTTCCGCAGATGCTCTTTGAGCTGTGCCGCAATCTTGTGCGGGTCCTGGCGGGGCACCAGGCGGAAGTCCAGCTTGGCCCTGGCGACGCTGGGCAGCACCGTCTTGCTGCCCTCGCCCTGATAGCCCGCGGTCAAACCGCAGATGTTGCAGGTGGGGGAAAAGACCAGCTGCCGCTTGAGATCGTGGCCCGTGAGGCCGTTGAGGAATTCCGGGATCTCGAGGCGGCGCTTGACGGCTTCCTCGTCGTAATCCATCGTTCGCAGCAGGGCTTCGTCCTGGTCGGTGAGGCTTTCCACGTCGTCGTAAAAGCCGTCGATCAGGACCCGCCCGGCAGCGTCCTTGAGGGTGTTGAGGGCCTGCACCAGGCGCCACGCCGGGTTGGGCACGATGGCGGCCTGGGCGGAATGCAGGTCCTGGACGGCGCCCCGGCAGACCAGTTCTACGTACAAGATGCCTTTTACGCCCAGGCTGACCTGCAAGCGCCCGTCGGCGTCCTTGTAGCCGAATTCCCAAATGCAGCCGTCGGCCGCCAGCAGATCGGGGTGGCGTCGGCAAAACTCCGGCAGGTGAACGCTGCCGATCTCCTCTTCCCCTTCAACGAGGAACTTCACCCGCAGCGGGAGGGCGCCCAGGGCCTCCTGCAGGGCATGGACGGCGGCGATGCGGGCTACCAGGTTGCCCTTGTTGTCCGCCGCGCCCCGGGCGTAGAGGACGCCGTCGTGGATTTCCGCACCGAAGGGCGGATATTGCCAAAGCTCCAGGGGGTCTTCGGGTTGCACGTCGTAGTGGTTGTAAAACAAGAGGGTCCGGTCCGCCGTCCCGGGAAACTCCCCGTAGACCACGGGGAATCCCCCGGTCGGCATGACTTGCACCCGGCTGCCCGCCACCGGCTGGCGCAGCGCCAAGCCTTCCAGCAGCCGGCGCACCGCCGCGGCGGCTTCCTCCATGCCCCGGCTTTGCGCGGCAACACTGGGGATGCGGCACAACTCCTGCAGCCAAGCGATGTACGTGTTCCGGTTCTTTTCGATGACGCGCCACACGTCGTCGAACCGGTTTGCCACCTCTGTCATGCCCGACCTCCGTCCCTTTCTGAAACCGTGGCACGACCCGGTCCGGCGCCGTCCCGGGCGGCTGTTGCCTCGACAGTGGATGCAGTTGTCGCCTTGGTTGCTGCTCAACGTTTCATGGCCGCACAGGCAATTATAGGCTTTCATCGAATGCAGCGTCAACTTGTATTTCTTAATCGTTTTGTCCGTCTTGCCGCGAAAACTCGTTGACCCACCGTACCTGTATGTCCGCTTTGCCCCTCATCCCGTTTCCAGCAAGGTCGGGCCGGCATCGGTCTTCGCCCCGCCGCCGGCGGCCGCCGATCCCTTCGGGACCGCGGAGCCATTGGCGGCGTGCCCGGGAACGGGGTGAGGCGGGAGCTTGTTCAGCGCTCCCTCACCCGGCGCGCCGTGGCGGCTGGCCTCCACCGCCATGAGCAGGTGGGCCCGCAGCTCCTCCCAGGGCACCGGCTTGATGAGGTGGGCAAAGAAGCCCGATTCTTGGGATGCGCGGATGTCGCGGGATTCGCCCAGGCCGCTCAGGGCCAGGGCGGGCACCCGGGCCAGGCCCGGCAGCTGCCGCGCGCGCCGCAGGAACTCACGGCCGTCGATGCCGGGCAGGCTCAAGTCGCAGACGATGACATCGGGCGGTTCGCAGCGGCTCAAGTGCGCCAGGGCCTCCTCGGCCGTGGCCATGGCGGCCACCTGGCAGCCTTCCAGCTCCAGCACCTCCCGCACCACCGCGAGCAAATCCCGGTTGTCGTCGATCATCATCACCCGCACCGCGGTGAGGCCGGGCCCCCGGCCGTTTTGGCGGGCGGGGCGCGCCGGCGCCGGCGGGGCGCAGGCCGCCAGCTCCACGGTGAAGCGGCTGCCCTGGCCCGGGCCCGGGCTTTCGGCCCACACCCGGCCGCCGTGCAGCTCCACCAGCTGCTTGACCAGGGCCAGGCCGACGCCGAGGCCGCGCCCTTGGGCCCGCCGCTCGCCGGGCGCCCCGCCCCCTTTGGCCACTGCGCCTCCCTGGCGAAACAGGTCAAACACGCCGTCCAGCTCCGACGGCGCGAGGCCGGCCCCCGTGTCGGCCACGCTGACCCGGATCCATCCGTCCTGCTGCTCCATGGTCACCGTGATGCGCCCGCCCGGGGGCGTAAACTTGACGGCGTTGTCCAGCAGGTTGCCGAACACCTGGCGCAGCCGGTCCGCGTCGCCGTCGGTCCAGGCCGGTTTCAAGCGTTCCGTAATGAGGTAGAGGCCGGCCCGTTCCACCACGCCCCGGTACTCGGCCACCGCGGCCTCCAGCACCTGGTCCAGGCGCAGGGGCTGCCGCTCCACCGTCACCTTGCCCAGGGAGATGCGGGAAAGGTCCAATAGGTCATTGACGAGGCGGGCCTGCACGTCCACGTTGCGCTTCAGCACTTGCAGGGCCCGCTGCAGGGCCGGGTCGCCCGCGGCCCGCATCCACAGGGCGTCGATGCTGGCACTGATGGCCGCCAGGGGATTGCGCAGCTCATGGGACAAAGTGGCCAGAAACCGGTCCTTGGCTTCGTTGGTGGCCCGCAACTCCTCCTCGGCCCGCCGGCGGCGGCGGCGCACGTCGGCTTCCCGCAGTTCCCGCTCGATGGCGGGCACCAGCCGGCGCAAGTTGTGTTTCATCAAGTAGTCGTGGGCGCCGGCCCGCATCATGGCCACGGCGGTTTCCTCGCCCATGCGCCCGGAGACGACGATGAAGGGCATGTCGGGATCGGCTTCCTGAACGGCTTTGAGGGCGTCTTCGGCCCTAAAGCCGGGCAGGGCGTAGTCGCAGACCACCACGTCCCAGCGCTCTTCCCGCAGCGCGGCCCGCAGACCGGTTTCCGTGTAGACTTGGCGGCAGACCGGGGCATAGCCGCCGCGGGTCAGCTCCCGCACGATCAGGTGCAGGTCATCGTCGTTGTCCTCCACCAGCAAGATCCGCAACGCCTTGGCCATTCAGCACCCTCCTGGGGACCCCGACACCTCGTTGAGCTCGAGCCAGTACTGGCCCAACTGGCGAGTGACCTCCGTGAACTTGGCAAAGTCCACTGGCTTACGGATGTAGCTGTTGGCGCCGTGTCGGTAGGAGTCGAGGATGTCCTGTTCGTCGTCGGAGGAACTCAAAACCACCACGGGCAGGAGCCGGGTCCGCTCATGGCGGCGAACCCGGACCAGTACGTCAAAGCCGTTGAGCCGGGGCAACTTGAGGTCCAACAGAATGATGTTGGGCAGCGGGCCGGCGGGGGGCCCGCCGGTTTCCCCGCCAAACAAGTACTCCAGCGCCGCCACACCGTCCCGGGCCACGACGATGTCCGCAACGACAGAGTGGCGCCGCAGGGCGCGGATGGTCAAGATTTCATGATCCGGATCATCCTCCACCAGGAGAATGATCTTTTTTTTCATGCCGCATCGCCCTGTTCTATTGTGAAGTAGAACGTCGCGCCGCCGTCCACCACCCCCACTCCCCAGATGCGCCCGCCGTGCCGCCGGATGATGCGCTGCACGGTGGCGAGGCCGATGCCGGTGCCTTCGAACTCCTGGCTGGGGTGCAGCCGCTGAAAGGGGCCAAAGAGCTTGTCCGCGTAGCGCATGTCAAACCCCACGCCGTTGTCCCGCACATAGAAGGTGCGCTGGCCATCGACCACGGTCTCTCCCACCTCGATGACGGCCAGGGGCCGCCGCCGGGTGAACTTCCAGGCATTGCCCAGCAAGTTTTCCATCACGACCCGCAGGAGCAGCCGGTCGCCCCTGGCCTTGAGGCCCGGCTGGATGTGAAACTCCGCGTGCCGCTGGGGATCGAGGCGCTGCAGGTGGCGCGCGATGCCGCCGGCCATGTGAGACAAGTCCACCTCTTCCCTCACCAGCTCCGCCCGGGTGACCCGGGCCAGGGACAGCAAGGCGTCGATGAGCTCGCCCATGCGCTCGCTGGCGGCCTTGAGGCGGGCCAAGTAGTCGCGGCCCGTCGCGTCCAGCTGGTCTCCGTAGTCCTCCAGCAGCGCCTGGCTGAAACCGTTGATGGTGCGCAGGGGCGCCCGCAGGTCGTGGGAAACGGAGTAGGCAAAGGCTTCCAGTTCCCGGTTGGCCTCCACCAGCTCCGCCGTGCGCAGGGGCACCCGCTCCGCCAGCTCGGCGGTGAGCTGTTCCACCCGCCGCTGGGTTTCCTTGAGGCTGGTAATGTTGCGAAACGCGATGACGGCACCGGTCACCTGGCCGTCCTCTTTGATGGGCGCCGCGGCCACCCGCACGTGCAGGGGCCTGCCGCCGCGGCGGATGAAGACTTCTTCGTGGCTGGGGCAAGGCACGCCGGTCTTGAGAACGCCCAAGAGCGGGCACGGCGCCACCGGCTGGGCGGTGCCGTCGGGCCGGTGCACTTGGAACATGGCGTCGGCCCCCCGACCCAGCATCTCGGCGGCCCTCCAGCCCAGCTTGGCCTGGGCCGCCGGGTTGGCGTACTCAAGCCGCCCGTCGGCGTCCACGATGAGCAGCCCGTCGCCGATGGTCTCGGCAATGGCGGTGCGGACGGCCTGCTCGTGCTGGAGGCGCCGCTGGATGTGGGCCAGCCGGTCCGCGAGGCGGCGCTGTTCCAGGGCCGCTGCGGTGGCCAACGCCAGCGCCTGGACCAGCGCGATCGCGGTGGGACCGTAGCGCCAGCCCGGGCGGCCGGCAGCCAGGAGCACCGCACCCTGCGGCCGCCCGCCCGCCTGCAGGGGCACCACAAGACAGGCGGACACGCCCGCCGCCTCAAGGGCGCTTGCCACCTGATCGGTCTTGCTGGCGCCCTGGCCGTTGGCTGCTTCCGTCCCGCGGGCCGCAGCCGCCCCGCCGGCGGCGGTGCCGCCAGGATACACCTGCATGAGGCCCGTGCCTTGCACCCGCTGCAGGAGCTCGGCCAAGGCGCGCGGTGCGGGCAAGTCCGCGGGCAGTGCCGAGCCCGCGGTCACGGCCGGCGGGCCGTCCGGCGGGACCGCGCGGGCGGCGGCCACCCGGCGGGACCCGGGCAGTGGGTCTTCCTCCGGGCCGGCCCAGTCCACCACGCACCAATCGCCGAGGGAGGGCACCAGGGCTTGGGCCAGGCGCCTTCCGCAGTCGTCGGCGTCCGCGGCGGACCATATCCACGTGCCGGTTTCCATAAGAAACCCCATTGGGTCCCCCGGCGCGGTCCCGCCCGCCATGGGCGGCGTTGAGACTCCGGAACTCCCCCGGTGCCAACGGTTCCCGGACATGCCAGCCTCCTGGGCGCGGTTGTCAATGCCATTATATCCGTATCCGAGGACAATTTGCAATACTTTAGCACAGTTGTTTTGATTTTGCTATTTGTTTAGCTGCAGTGAACCAGGCTGCCGCTTTGGCCGGCGCACCCCGTCCAAAGCCAGGAAGTTGATGTCCCAACGGCCAATAGGATGTATGCTTGATGTGTATGCTTGATGTGTATGCTTGATCCTCGCCGGCGCCGCGCAGGGCGCTGCCCCGCCCGCGGCGGGCGGCAGCCCAGGCCTGGGCAGCGGCCGCGGCCAAACCGGCGAGGATGCGCGGCTGCCCGGGCAGTGAAACCGCTCCACCATCGCCAACGCCGAAAGGAAGTCGGACGATGAAAGTCTCGTGCCCCTGCGGCCCCCAGCCGCCCCTCGCGGCGCGAACCGCGACCAACGCCCGCCGCTGGCACCGGTGGGCGGGGGTCGCGCTGGGCCTCTGGCTCCTGCTGGCTGGCGCCGCGGCCGCCGCGACCGGCGCGCCGCTGCCCACCCCGGCCACCGTCGCCGCCTCTGCCCCCCTGGCCATCCAGTGGGAACCCATCGGGCCGGACACGTACCACGGTCAGCTAGTGCTTTACGCCGCCGACGGCGCGATCCAGCCCCTGCACATCGTGCGCGTCCCGCGGGACAATCCCTACATCCGCTTCGAAACCATCTTGGGGCAAGATGCGGTGGACGGCGTCGAACCGGTGCTGGCCCGGGCCCTTGAGCGGCATGGCCCCGGCCGGGCGGTGGTGGCTGCCGTCAACGCCGACTTCTTTTATTCTCGCCCCATCGCCGGCCTGCCGGTGGGCATCCACCTGCAAGCCGGGGAGCTGGCCGCAAGCCCCAGCGGGCAGCCGGCCTTTGGCTGGGCCGACGGGGGCGGTCCCGTCATCGCCGTACCGGAAATGCAGGCCCGGGTCTGGCTGGCGGGCGCCGGGGACACGTCCCCCATGCCCGGTGCCGAGGATGTGCCCGCCGTCTGGGCCATCGATCTCATCAACCGCCCCATCAGCGGCCTCGCCCTGGCCCTCTACACGCCCCGCCTGGGGCCGGCGACGCCCCCCATCGAGGGCACCGCGGTCGTCGTCACCGGCGCCGACCAGCCCTTGGTGCCCGGCAAGACCTACTCGGGCACGGTGGCAGCGCGGGAATACGGCAGCCGGACCACGCCCATCACCCTGCCCATTCCCCCCGACGGGGTTGTGCTGGCCGCCCGGGGGCCGGCGGAAGAATTCCTGGACCTGCTCCCCTTGGGGGCCGCCGTGCACTGGGAAGTGACCTTGGCGCCGCCCTTTGACGCAGTGCAGGAAGCGGTGGGCGGCCGGCCGTGGCTCATTGCGGACGGGCAGCCCTTGCCCCTGGACACCCGGGACCCGCTGGTGACCCAGCGCCACCCCCGCACCGCCATCGGGTACAACGAGCGGGAGATTTTCCTGGTGACCGTCGACGGCCGCTGGGAAGGCGAGGCCGACGGCATGACCTTGTGGGAGCTGCAGGAGTTCTTGCTCGGTCTGGGGGTCACCGAAGCCCTCAATCTGGACGGGGGCGGTTCCACTACCATGATCATCCGCCCGCCGGGGGCCAGCGATCCGCAGGTGGTCAACCGCCCCTCCGACGGCCAGGAGCGGCCCGTGGGCAACGGGCTCTTGGTGGTGAGCACCGCCCCGCCTGCGGAGCTGGCCCGCCTGGTGCTTGAGCCGGCGGCCGGCGCGGCGCTGGTCGGCAGCCTCATGCCCATTGCCGTCCTCGGGCAAGACGAACACTTTGGCCCCCGGCGGGTATTCCTCAGCCAGGTGGAGTGGACGGTGACGGGCGATGCTGGCCGCATGGGCGCGGGCGGCACCTTTTCAGCCCGCCAGCCCGGCACGGCCCGCATTGAAGCCGCGGTGGGGTCCATCCGGGCCGAGACCGTGGTCAGCGTGGTGGACACCGTGGCCGCGATCACCGTGACGCCGGAAACCGTCAGCCTGGCCAGCGGTGAATCCATCACCTTGCAGGCCCGGGCCTGGGACGCCGCGGGCCGTCCCGTGTGGGCCAACCCGTGGCAGTTCCGCTGGACCGTGGAAGGCGATGCGGTGCGGGTGGACGCGGGCGGCCAGGTGCGGGCGGTGCGGCAGGGCGAGGCCGTGGTCACCGCCCGGCTGGGGGACGTGGCAGCCGCGGCCCGCATCACGGTGGACCGCCCGCCCGAGGTGCTGTGGGGCTTCGACGAAATCGGCGGCTGGTTTGCCACCGCCATCCGGGCCCAGGCAGCCCTGGCCCTCTCGGGGCCGGGCGAGCCGGTGCTGGCCGGCGCCCACGCGGCCAAGCTCACCTACGACCTGCGGGCCGGAGGCGGCGGCACGGCCGCGGCCTACGTCCAGGCCCCGGCGCCCGTTCCCATCCCGGGCCGGCCCCGGGCCATCGGTCTTTGGGTGTACGGCGACGGCAGCGGCCACTGGCTGCGGGCCAACTACATCGACGGCGACGGCAACCGGCGGGTGACGGATTTCACCGCGGTGGGCGGGCTGGACTGGACCGGCTGGCGCTGGGTGGAAGCGCCCATCGACCCCGACGCCCCTTTGCCCATCCTCTTTGAGCGGGTCTACGTGGTGGAATTTGAACCGGCCCGCCAAGGGGCCGGCACCCTGTACTTGGACCAGCTCACGGCCTTGTACGGGCCGGCGCGGGAGTAGCCCCGGTGCCGCCGGCATCGGCCTTGGCCCGGGCCTGGCGCGGGTCCAGCCGGTCCCGCCAGTAATCCCCCAGGAGGTTAAAGCCCATGGCCGTCATGAGGACGGCCGCTCCGGGGAAGGTCGCGTACCACCACTGGTCCAGCAGGTAGACCCGCCCGCTGTTGACCATCGCGCCCCACTCCGCGGCCGGCGCCCGCACGCCCAGGCCGAGGAAGCTCAAGGTCGCGGTCAGGAGCATCGCGCTGCCCGTATCCAGCGTGGCCTGCACCACCACCGCGGGCAGGCTGTTGGGGATCAGGTGGCGCCACACGATGTGCCAGGCAGGCGCCCCCGCAGCCACCGCCGCTTCCACGAACTCCCGCTCCCGCAACGAGAGCACCTGGGCCCGCACCAGCCGGACGTAGACGGGCATGCGCACGAAGGCCACCGCGAGGACGGAGCTGACCAGCCCGGGCCCCAAGGCGGCGGCCAGGGCCATGGCCAGCACCAGGGCGGGAAAAGCCAGGATGATGTCCATGACCCGCATCAGCACCAGGTCCAGGCGGCCCCCCACCCAGCCGCTCAAGCCCCCCAGGATAATGCCCACGGTGCCGGCCAGCAGCACCACGCCCACGCCCGCGCCAATGGACCGCCGGCCGCCGTCCAGCACCCGCGCGAACAGATCCCGGCCCACCTCGTCGGTGCCAAACCAGTGTTCCGGCGACGGCGGCTGCAGGCGACGGCTCAAGTTCACCGCGTTGGGATCGTGGGCCGCCAGCCACGGGGCGGCCAAGGACGCCGCCACCGGGACCAGCACCAGCCCGAGGCCGAGCCAGACGATGAAGGGGTGCCGCCGGCGCCGCGCCGGGCCAGGCTTGTCCGCGTGCTCCGCCAACGCCTTTTTACCCCCTACCCCATGGCCCGGATGCGGGGATCCAGCCGCAAGGTCAACAGATCTACCAGCAGGTTGATGAGGCTGTAGCCCACGGCCACCACCACGGTGAACCCCATAATGGCCGGGAAATCCAGGGACGTGATGGAATCCACCACGTAGCTGCCCATCCCCGGCCAGGCGAAGACGGTTTCCGTCACCACGGCGCCCGCCAACAGATCCCCCAAGGCCAGCCCCACCACCGTCAAGGTGGGCACCAGGGCGTTGCGCAGCGCGTAGCGGTACAACACCCGCCGGGGCGAAACCCCGTAGGCCTGGGCGGTGCGGATGTAATCCTGCTGGAGCACTTCCAACAGGCTGGCCCGCACCTGCCGGGCCACCAGTCCCACATGCACAAAAGCCAGGCACGCCGCGGGCAAGAGGAGGTGCCGCAGGGCGTCCCGCCACGCAGCCCAGTCCCGGGCCAGGGCCGCGTCGATGAGGTACAAGCCCGTGACATGGGGCGGCGGCAGCGCGAAGGGCGACAGCCGGCCCGAACCCGGCAGCCAGCCCAGCTTGCCGTACAAGACGACCAAGGCCACGAGCCCCAGCCAAAACAACGGCATGGACACGCCGGCCACCGACGCGGTGCGGCTCAAGTAATCGATCCAGGAGTTTTGCCGCGCGGCCGCGGCCACCCCCAGGGGAATGCCGGCGGCCACGGCCAGCAGCATGGCCGCCCCCACCAGCTCCAAGGTGGCCGGGAAAAAGCGGGCCAGATCCTCCGCCACCGGCCGGCCGGTGCGGATGGAGCGGCCCAGATCCCCCCGCAATAGGCCCGCCATGTAGCGGGCGTACTGCACGGGCAAGGGCTGGTCCAGCCCGTGGGCCTGGCGAATCTGGGCCACCACCTCTTCGCTGGCCCGCTGGCCTGCCATGAGCCGGGCCGGGTCGCCCGGGATCGCGTGGGCAATGAGAAACGTCAACAAGGTGACGCCCAGCAGCACCAGCACCATCAGGGCCAGGCGGCGGGCGATCACCTGGCCCAGACCCATACCATCACCTCAAGTTCACCATGCCTTGCCCCCGCAGCGCCGCGGGGCGACGACCGCGTCACCGCTTGGACATGGTGTCCACGTTGAAGATGTCCACCAGCATCGGGTTGAAGACGTAGCCTTCCACGTTGTCCCGCATGGCCACCTGGTAGTTCTGCTGGTACAAGTACACGTAGGCGGCTTCCTCCACCACGATGCGCTGGGCTTGCTGGTACAGCCGGGTGCGCTCCTCGATGTCCGTGGCCACCGCCGCCCGCCGGATCAGCCGGTCCACCTCGTCGTTGGCGTAGAAGGAGCGGTTGCCCGGCAGCCCGCCCAGCTGGGAGTCAAACCAGTAGTTCATGAACATATAGGGGTCGGCGAAGTCCGGGGTCCAGTTGCCCACGGCGATGTCAAAGTCGCCTTCGTCCAGCAGGGCCCGCATCGTCGCGTAGGCGTAGGGTTCCAGCTCCAACTGGATCCCGACTTCGGCCAACTGGGCCTGGAGCGCAAGGCCGATCTGCTCCCACTCGGGATACACCGGCGAGTACAGGTATCCCAGCCGCAGGCCGCTGCCCACGCCCGCCGCCTGCAGGAGGCCCCGGGCCTTGTCCAGGTCCCGCCGGTACTGGTAAAGCGTTGGGTCGTGGGACCACATGCCCTGGGGCACGGGACCCCGCATCTGCACCGCGTTGCCCAGCATGACGCCGGCGATAATCGCGTCGTAATCCACCGCGTAGGAGATGGCCTGCCGCACCCGCGGGTCGTTGAGGGGGGTGCGCTGATTGTTGAGGTAGAGGTACGTCACCCGCAGGCTCGGGTGCTCCTCCACGCGGATACCCGGCATGCCCCGGAGCCGCTCCAGCTGGTCCAAGGGCAGCGCCTCGGCGATGTCGATGTCGCCCCGCTCCAGCTGCAGCCGCCGGGCCGAGGGGTCTTTGATGATCAAGAACACCACCATGCGAAAGGCCGGCGCTGGGCCATCGTAGTGGGGGTTGGGCACCAGGCGCAGCTGCTGGTCCTTCTCCCACCGCTCCAGCTGGAAGGGGCCGCTGCCCATGGTGTGCTCGGCGAGATACCCCCGGCCCAGGTCGCCGC
The DNA here is from genome assembly GCA_035304545.1 of Limnochordales bacterium. GTDB lineage: Bacteria > Bacillota > Limnochordia > Limnochordales > ZCTH02-B6 > ZCTH02-B6. Next base: position 20,438 of record DATGPV010000057.1, read on the forward strand.
CCTGCTCGTGCTCGGCCAGGCGCGGGTTGATGATGGCCGCGCCGTTGTTGGCCAGGGTCAGCAGGAAGGGCGCAAAGGGTTCCGACAGCGTAAAGCGGACCGTGTACTTGTCCACCGCTTCCACCCGGGCCAGCGTCGGGAAGGCGTCGGCCGGCCCCTCGCCGATGGCCAGCAGGCGGTTGAAGCTGTAGACGACCGCATCCGCGTCCACCGGCGTGCCGTCCGCGAACCGGGCCGTCTGCCGCAGGGTGAAGGTCCATACCAGCCCGTCGTCGGAAACCGTCCATCCGGTAGCCAAGTCCGGCTCCACCTCGGTGCTGCCCACGCCGTCCTGCACCTTGTAGCGCACCAGGCGCTGGTAGGCCGGATACGTCACCGCCCACGACCGGTTGGTCATGGTCACGTGGGGGTCCAGATTGTCCACATCGCCGCTGATGCCGATGACCAGCACGTCCCGGGGCGTGACCGCCAAAGCCGGCCTGTCCCCGGCCGCCGTGAGCAGCCCGCCCAAGAGCGCGCCCAGCAGCACCGCCACGACACCAACACCGGCAGCCCGTCGCCCCATGGCCACACCCGTCATCGCCCAGCTCCCTCCCGCATGCGTCCGTTCCCTTTCGCTGCCCCGCCCCGAACCCGGGACAGGCATTGTTCTGATTATTCCACTCGACACGGCGGCTTTCCTACCCTTTTGGCGCGGGAAGGACACGTCCTATGCCAATTCCACCGGTGCCCCAT
>DATGPV010000058.1:0-52681 GCA_035304545.1 Limnochordales bacterium
TCGATGACGTCCTCGATGTCCATCATGTCGCCGCGGCGCACCATCTGCGGCCGGATCCGGTTGATGATGAGACGAGGGTTGGAGAGCTCGTGGGCCTCCAAAAGCCCCGTGATCCGGTCCGCGTCCCGCACGGCCGCCACCTCCGGCGTGGTGACGATGATGGCCTCTTGGGCGCCGGCGATGGCGTTGCGGAAACCGTGCTCGATGCCTGCAGGGGAATCGATCAAAACGTAATCGAACTCTTCTGCCAACTGATTGCACAACGCCCGCATCTGTTCCGGCGTCACCGCATCCTTTTCCCGGGTCTGGGCCGCGGGCAGGAGGTAGAGCCCGTCCAGCCGCTTGTCCTTGATCAGCGCGTTGCGCAGGCGGGCGTGGCCCTCCACCACTTCCACCAGGTCATAGACGATGCGGTTCTCCAGGCCCATGACCACGTCCAGATTGCGCAGGCCGATGTCGGCATCGACCAGGCACACCCGGCGTCCCAGGCTGGCCAGCCCGGCGCCCAAGTTGGCGGTGGTCGTCGTCTTGCCTACCCCGCCCTTGCCGCTGGTAATGACGATAACTCTCCCCGCCATGCGCGTTGAACCTCCTCAATGGGCACCTTTACGGCACGTAGGCTTCGATCTGGATCCGCTCGTCCTGCACCAGCGCCACCTCAGGGCCGCTGGGGCTGGGCTGCTGGTCGTCGGGCGGCCGGGAGATGTAGTGGGCGATGCGCAGCTGCGTGGGCTGCAGCCGCAAGGCCACAACCCGCGCGTCGGTATCGCCGGCCGCGCCCGCGTGCACCACGCCCCGCAGGGCGCCCATGACCACCACATGCCCGGTGCAGACCACTACCGCCCCCGGGTTGACGTCGCCCAGGATGACCACAGAACCGTCGAACTCCAACCGCTGCCCGGAACGCAGCGTCCGCCGCACCAAAAGGCACGGTTCGCCCGCCGCGTCGGCGCCGCTGCGCTCGGAGCCAAAGGTGCCAAACAACCCCCCCAAAGCGGTGGCGCTGGACCCGCCGGCCCCGCTGCGGCCCCGGGCGCTGGCCGCGGCCGGCGCCCGCTGGGCCCTGCCGTTGCCTTCCCGGCGGGGGGTGCCTTCTTGATCGTCCAGCACCGTAAGCCCATAGGCGCGGAACAGCTCCCGCAGCACCCGCTGCTCTACCTCGTCGGCGGCCCGCTCGCCCAGCTCGATGCGGACACTGCCGCCTTGAAAAAAGTTTTCCGCGGACTGGAGCTTGCGCCTCAGCGCCTCCACCACATCGCCCAAGGGCGCGTCGCGGTCGACCTGGACCGAAACGCCGCCCCGATACCCTCGAAAGACGACGGCTTCCCTGCCCTGCATGGCCGTCCTCCACCCGACCGCACCCTTGCGGATTTGTGTACAAGCTTCGGCGCGGCCTGGACCCTTCCTGCCGGTGTTGGAAAAACGATCCGGGTCACGGGCACACGCCGTCGGCCAGCTTAAAGTAGGCCGCGAGGACCCGGCACGCCACGGGCGCGGCCACCGACCCGCCCCCGCCCCCGTACTCCACCAGCACTGCCACCGCCACCTCAGGCGCGTCCGCGGGCGCGTAAGCGGCGAACCACGCGTGGGTTTCCCGGCCGGGCGCGACTTGGGCGGAGCCCGTCTTGCCCGCGACCGTAATGGGAAAATCTGCAAAGGCTTGCCGTGCCGTGCCCCGGGACCCGTGGACCACCGCGATCAAGCCGCGATTCACAGCATTCCAGCTGGCGGGGGCCGCCTCCAGGACGCTCAATACCCTGGGCTCCCGCCGGTACACCTCTTCGCCCGCGGGCGAAAGCACGGCCTGCACCAGATACGGTTCGTACACCACGCCGCGGTTGGCCAGGCCCATGTACATGACCGCCAGCTGCAGGGGCGTAACCTGCAGGAATCCCTGACCGATGGAGATATTGACGGTGTCGCCGGGATACCAAAGTTCGTTGTAAAAGGCCCGCTTCCACGCGGGGTCGGGCACCAGCCCCGCCGCGTCCTGGGGCCGGATGTCCAGCCCCGTCGGGCTGCCCAGGCCCAGGGCCCGGGCCGTGCTGGCGATGGCTTGGATGCCGGCCCGCGACCCCATCACGTAAAAGTAGTCGTTGACCGAACGCTCCATGGCCGCGACCGCGTCCACCGGCCCGGCGGGCGGCAGGCCGCGGGTGACGGTCCAGTCCCGGAACACCCGCCCGCCCACTTCCACAATCCCTGTGGCCACGTACACCTCGTCGGGCCGGGTAACCCGCCGCTCCAGGGCCGCCAGCAACGTGACGGGCTTGAACGCGGAGCCGGGCGCGTACGCACCTCGGATGGCCCGGTTAAACAGGGGCAGCAGCGGATCCCGCTCCAGCTCGGCGAAGTACTCGCCCCGGTCGCCGCTGATAAACCGGTTGGGGTCGTACTCAGGCCAGCTGACTAGAGCCAGCACCCCGCCGGTCTTGACATCCAGCACCACCACCGCCCCGCCGCCGGGCGGCCCTTGCCGGCCGGGCGCCTGCCGCAGCCGCTCCAGCTGCCATGCCAAGGCCTCAGTGGCGGCCCGTTGCAGCTCCACATCCAGCGTCAGCACCAAGTCGTGGCCGGGCACCGGGGGCACCGTCCCCAGCACCCGGATAGGCCGGCTCAAGGCGTTGACTTCCACCTGCTGAAAGCCCCGCTGGCCCCGCAAGTACTCCTCATAAGCCCGCTCAATGCCGATGCGCCCCACGAGATCGCTGGGCCGGTACCCCGCGTACCCGGCCAAATCTTCGGGCGCGGCCAGCTGCAGGTAGCCCAGGACGTGGGCCGCGACGGGCCCCGCCGGGTACCGGCGCACGGGCTCTTGCTCCACCATGACGCCGGGCAAATCCATGCGCCGCTCTTCCACCGCGACCGCGATCTCCGGCGGCACGTCCCGGGCCACCCGCAAGGGCTCATAAGGGTAGGCCCGCTGATCGCCCTGAAGCGCGGCCTCGATGTCTTCGATGGTCAAACCGAGGATCGCGGCCAGGCGGTCTACCACTACGTCCCGGTCTTTGGTCAGCCCGCCGGGAACCACCGAGACGGTGAAGGCCAGGCGGTTGTCGGCCAAAACGCGCCCTTCCCGATCGCGGATGGTGCCCCGGGGCGCGGTGATGGACAGGCGGCGCATGCGGTTGCCGTCGGCCAGCGCGGCGTACTGCTCCCCGTGGACGATTTGCAGCTGCCACATGCGACCGGTCAGCAGCAAGAGGACCAAGAGCAGCACCAGGCCGCCCCGGCGCGCGCGGCGGCTCAGTTCTGGATCCGCCATGGTCGTCCTCCTTAGCCGTCCAGGGCGCCCTCCCCTCGGCGGGCCAGCAGCGCAGCGCCGGCCCAACGGCTCAAGGGATACACCACCGGCGTCAGCAGCAGGTGATAGCCCACCAAGGTCAAGCTGACCCGGACAAAGCCCTCCAGGGGCGGCCACGGCAGGCCAAACGCGGCCGCTCCGCCCAAGTAGACGCCTTGGCTGGCCAGGGTGCCGGCGGCCACCACCCCCAGCACCACCACCGGGCGATCGGGGTACACCCGCTCGCCCACCAAGCCGGCGGCCCAGCCCGTGACGCCGTAGGCTGCGGCGGAAAGCCCCACCAAGTGCCCTCCCGGCAAGTCATAGAGCAGACCCGCAATCATCCCCAAGAGAAGGCCCTGGGCCGCGCCCTGCTGCAGGGCCACCCCCAGCACAAAGACCAAGAGCAGTTCCGGCCGCACGCCCCCCAGGGGCAAGTGGGGCAGGAAGGCCAGCTGCACCACCAGCAGTCCCACCAGCGTGGCCCCCAGGGTGAGCCACCCGGACACGCGGGCCTCCCGCTCGCCCCTCACCGGGCCCCGTCTCCCGGCGCGGCCGCGTGGGCCCTGTCCGGATCCCCGGGCTGCTCCCCGTTGGGTGCCGCCAGCACCGCGACGAACTCCAGCTTGCCGAAGTCCACGAAGGGACGGACCGCAGCCTCCACCGTCAGCCCATAAGGCCCCGCGTCCACCTGCTCCACCTGGCCGATGGGGATGCCCTTGCCAAACAGGCGGCTCAAGCCGGAGGTGACAATGATGTCTCCCACCTGGATGTCTGCGGCGGCCACCAAGGGACGCAGGCGCAAGTGGGTCCCAGGGTAGCCAAACCCCTCCACCAGCACCGGCTCCCCGGTGCGCTGCACGAGGCCCCCCACCGCGCTGCGGGGATCCACCAGCAGCACCACTTCCGCCGTAAAGTCGTTGACGGAGCGCACCTGCCCCACCACGCCGTCGGGCGACACGACGCCCATGGGCGCCTGCACCCCGTGCCGGGCACCTTTGTTGATGGTGAGCACGCTCCACCAGTTGTTCAGGGGCCGGGCGATGACTTCCGCGTGGATGACCGGGGCAAGCACGGCGGCTTCCAGCTGCAGGGCGGCCCGCAAGGCCTCATTTTCCCTCCGGTATTCCTGCAGCCGGTAGTTCTCTTCCCGCAGGGCGGCCACTTCCGCCCGCAGCCGCTGGTTTTCCTCATGGGCGTCGCGGATGGTGACGACTGTAGTCCAAAAGCCCGTCAGGCTGCGGCCGACGGAGTTGGCGGCGTACAGCAGCGGGGCCAACCCGTCCCGCACCGCGCTCTCCAGCCAGGTGACCCCGGTCCGCTCCCGGGAAGTAAAGAAAATGGCGGAGACGAGCACGAAAACCACGAGCCCGGCCACCAGCACCCCGGCCCAGCCGCGCACGCCCCCTCACCCTTTCAGCCGACGACCTTCCGGGAGGACATGGCGACCCGCTGCAGCAGGTCCAGGTGCTCCAATACCGCGCCCGTGCCCCGCACCACCGCGGTCAGGGGGTCGTCGGCGACGTGGATGGGCATGCCGGTTTCCTCGCTCAACAGCTTGTCCATACCCCGCACCAGGGCCCCGCCGCCGGCCAGCATGATGCCCCTTTCCATCACGTCCGCGGCCAGCTCGGGTGGGGTGCGCTCCAGGGTGACCCGCACGGCCTCGACGATGGTACTGATGGGCTCGGCCATGGCTTCCCGCACTTCATCGGAGCTCAAGGTGACGGTCTTGGGCAGCCCCGTCACCAGATCCCGGCCCCGCACGTCCATGGTCCGGTGTTCGTCCATGGGATAGGCGGAGCCGATGGTGTGCTTGACTTCTTCGGCGGTGCGCTCGCCGATAAGCAGGTTGTACTGGCGGCGCACGTGCTGGACGATGGCCTCGTCCAGTTCATCGCCGCCTACCCGCACCGACCGGTGGGTCACGATGCCGCCCAGGGAAATGACGGCCACCTCCGTGGTGCCGCCCCCGATGTCCACCACCATGCTGCCCGACGGCTCCTGGACCGGCAAGCCGCAGCCGATGGCGGCCGCCATGGGCTCCTCGATGAGCCGCGCGTCCTTGGCTCCGGCCGACAAGGTCGCGTCGATGACGGCCCGCTTCTCCACCTCCGTCACGCCCGAAGGCACCGCGACCACGACCCGGGGACGGAAAAAGCCGATGCGCCGGTTGGCCAGGCCGATGAAGTGGCGCAACATGCGCTCGGTGACGTCAAAGTCGGCAATGACGCCGTCCTGCAGGGGCCGTACCGCCACGATGCTGCCCGGCGTCCGCCCCACCATGCGCTTGGCTTCCTCGCCCACCGCCAGCACTTGCTTGGTTTCGTTGTCGATGGCCACCACCGAGGGCTCCTGCACCACGATGCCCCGGCCCTTGACATAGACCAGGGTGTTGGCCGTCCCCAAATCGATGCCCATGTCGCGCCCGAAGCCGCCGAACATCCTCCGCACTTCCCCTTTCACGCCCTACGGCGCGTCCGCGAACCCGCGTTCCTTTAGACTCACGTATCTATTATCACCTATAATGATGTGGTCGAGCACTTCTATGCCGAGCAGGCGGCCACCTGCCACCAGCCGCCGGGTAAGCTCAATATCGTCGGGGCTCGGCTCCGGGTCGCCGCTGGGGTGGTTGTGGACCAGGATGACGGCGGCGCTGCTTCTGCGCATCGCATCTTTGAAAAGTTCCCGGGGATGCACCAGCGTCCCGCTGAGATCCCCGATGGAAAGCGTCTCGATGGCGATGACGCGGTGTTTGGTGTCCAGCATGACGACCTTGAACACTTCCCGGTCGAGGTCCCGCATGTCGCCCATGAGCAGCCCCGCCACGTCCCGGGGATGCCGCACGGCAAACCGCTGGTGGTGGGGCTCCAGGGCCAGGCGCCGGGCCAGCTCCAGGGCCGCCTTGATCTGGGCCGCTTTCGCCGGGCCGATCCCGGGCACCCGCAGCAGATCCTCCGGGGCCATGGCCGCCAATCGCCGCAAAGACCCCGCGTGGGCCAGGAGCCGGTCAGCCAGGGTCAAGGCCGACTCCCGGGCTGTGCCGGTCCGCAGCAGAATGGCCAAGAGCTCCCGGGTGCTCAAATGACGCTCGCCGACAGCCAGCAGCCGCTCCCGGGGCCGTTCGTGGGGAGGCAGCTCCCGCAGCACCACCGGTCCCAGGGCACGGGCCACCGACGCCACCTCCTGTCAGAGCATGTCCACGCCAAACTCCTTCAGCAAGCGGGCCAGCAGCGTCAACGGCAAACCCACTACGTTGAAATAGTCCCCCACGATCCGCTCCACCAGCAGCGCGCCCCGGCCTTGGATCCCGTAGGCCCCGGCCTTGTCCATGGGCTCCCCCGTGGCCACGTACCGCTCGATCTCCGCCGGTGTCAACGGCCGGAAGGTCACTTTGGTGCAGGCCGCGCCCACCACAGCGCGCCCCTCGGGCGCCTGGCAGACGCACACCCCGGTGATGACCCGGTGGCTGCGGCCCGACAAAAGGCGCAGGAGGCGCCGGGCGTCGGCCGGATCCCGGGGCTTGCCCAGCACCTGGCCTTGACACACCACGATGGTATCGGCGCCGATGACCAAACCGCGGTCCAGCGTACGGGCGACGGCCCGGGCCTTGTACCACGCCCGCTGCTGCGCGAGCTCTTTGGGCGAAGGGCCGTCGATGGCGTCTTCATCCACCGCAGGTACCTGGACGCTAAACGGCAGCCCCGTTTCGGCCAGCAGCTGTTGCCGGCGGGGAGACGCGGAGGCAAGCACGATGGGCTGGTCCATGGGTTGATTATAGCACAGCCCATCGCGGAAAGGCGTACCACAATGGGAGGGATTCTTGTGCCGGCGCGGGCCGGCGCCCGAGGCCCATCGCGGGCCCGGTCCCGGGGACCTGGCGGGGCCGCAGCGGGCCTGCCTGGCCTGCCGCGGCCCCTCGGCGCCCGGCTCCCTAGCTCTCGCCGGCAGGGGCGAAGGCGGCCCCCATGCTGAGGTAGCGCTCGCCCGTATCCGGCAGCACCGTCACCACCCGCCGGCCAGGCCCCAGTTGCAGCGCGACCTGCACCGCCGCGTGGGCGGCCGCCCCCGCGGAGATGCCCACCAACAGCCCTTCCTCCCGGGCCAGGCGGGCCATCATGGCGAAGGCGTCCTGCTCGGCCACGGGGATCACGTCGTCCAAGATGGCCCGGTTGAGCACCTTGGGGATAAAGTTGGCCCCGATCCCCTGGATGCGGTGGGGCCCCGGCTGGCCCCCCGACAGCAGCGGCGAGGCGGCCGGCTCCACCGCCACCACCCGCACGCCCGGCACTTCCCGCTTGAGCACCTCGCCGACGCCGGTGATGGTGCCCCCCGTGCCCACGCCGGCGACGAAGGCATCCACGCGGCCTTGCGTCTGGTCGAGGATCTCCACCGCGGTGGTGCGCCGGTGGATCTCGGGGTTGGCGGGGTTCTCAAACTGCTGCGGCATAAAGGCCCCGGGCGTTTCCGCGAGGATCTCGTGGGCCTTTTCCACCGCGCCCCGCATGCCCTCCGCCCCGGGCGTCAGCACCAGCTCCGCTCCGAAGGTGCGCAAAAGGTTGCGCCGCTCCATGCTCATGGTCTCGGGCATGGTCAGGATGAGCCGGTACCCCCGGGCGGCCGCCACCATGGCCAAGCCAATGCCGGTGTTGCCGCTGGTGGGCTCGACGATGATGCCGCCGGGCCGCAGCCGCCCGTCGGCTTCCGCGGCCGCGATCATGGCCCGGGCGATGCGGTCCTTGACGCTGCCCGCGGGGTTGAGGGATTCGAGCTTGGCCCACACTTCGGCAGCCCCTTCGGGCACTACCCGGTTCAAGCGCACCAGGGGCGTGCCGCCCACCATCTGCAGCACGTCCGCGGCCCGCCAGCGGCCTTCGGGAAACCTTTGCGTTTGTACGGTTGCCATTCCTGTCACCCCCGATCGGCGGCGCCCGCGGGCGCGCTTGTACCCGGCAGGTCGCACGCCAAGTCGTATTCCACCAGTTCAGTAACGGTGGGATTGTCGCCGCATACAGGGCAGTTGGGATCCCGGGACGCGCTCACCTGCCGAAACCGCCCCTCCAGCCCGTCGAAGAGCAGCAGCCGCCCCGTCAGCGTTTGGCCCACGCCCAAGAGGAGCTTAATGACCTCCATGGCCTGGAGGGTCCCCATGACGCCAGCCAGCGCGCCGATGACGCCGGCCTCCTGGCACGTGGGGATGACGCCCGCCGGCGGCGGTTCGGGAAACACGCACCGGTAGCACGGTCCTTCGCCGGGCTTGATGGTCATCATCAGGCCGTCCCAGCGCAAGATGCCCGCGTCCACCAAAGGCTTGCCGGCCATGACGCACGCGTCGTTGAGGAGGTAGCGGGTGGCGAAGTTGTCGACGCCGTCCACCACCACGTCGTAGTCCCGGATGAGATCCATCACGTTGGCGGCAGTCAGCCGCACCGGATAAGTTTCCACCCGCACGCCGGGGTTGAGATCCTCGAGCGCCCGCCGGGCCGACTCCACCTTGGGCTTGCCCACATCCTGGGTGCGGTGGAGGATTTGCCGCTGCAAGTTGGACAGATCCACCGTGTCGTGGTCCACGATGCCGATGGTGCCCACGCCCGCCGCGGCCAGGTACAGGGCAGCCGGGGATCCGAGGCCGCCCGCGCCCACCACCAGCACCCGTGCGTCCTTCAGCTTCTGCTGCCCGACGCCGCCCACTTCCTGCAGGATGATGTTGCGGCTGTAGCGGACGATTTCGTCCTCGGTAAAGGGAAACACGGGCCGCCTCCTAGTCCTTCTTGCGCACGACGATCTCCCACGCGCCTTGACCGGCGGGGCCCACGGACAGCACCCGATGGCCCTCGCTCTCCATGCTGCGGGGGACGTTGCTGGTCGCAGGCGGGTAGTCCACGATGACCCGCAGGATCTCGCCCGGGGCCATGGTCTCCAGGACCAGCTTGCTCTTGACAAAAGTGTACGGGCAGACCTCGCCCTTCAGGTCGAGCTCCCGATGGACCTGCCGGGCGTCGGACACACCCATCGCCTCCTTGCTCCCTATGCTAATCATTCCGATGGGAATAGTCAAGGTATGGAGGCGCCCAGCGCGCCGGCTCCGTCGGGCGCCTCCCCTGGCGTCGCCTCGAGGAGCACCGCAGCCACCTCGGGCCGGGTGTACTCGGGCGGCGGCGCCTGGCCCCGGCGCAGCAGCTCCCGCACCCGGGTGCCGCTCAGGCTGACCCGTTCACCCGGATCATGGGGGCAGGTGCGGGCGGTGGCCATCCCCTGGCACCGCCGGCAGTAAAACGCGTGCTCAAAGAACAGCGGCGTGATGCCCAGCTCCTCGGGGCGGAACTGGTCAAAAATGCGCTGCGCGTCGTAGGTGCCATAAAACCCGCCCACGCCCGCGTGATCGCGGCCGACGATAAAGTGGGTGCAGCCGTAGTTTTTGCGGCACAGCGCGTGAAACACTGCCTCCCGGGGCCCAGCGTAGCGCATGGCCGCCGGAAACGCAGCCAACACTACCCGCTCCGGCGGGAAATAGCCCTCCAAGAGCGCCCGGTAGCTGCGGAGGCGGACCGCGGCGGGGACGTCATCGGCCTTGGTCTGCCCCACCAGCGGGTGCAAAAGCAGGCCGTCCGCGATCTCCAACGCGCACTTCATGATGTACTCATGGGCGCGGTGGATGGGATTGCGGGTTTGAAAACCCACCACCCGCCGCCACCCCCGCTCCCGAAACACGGCGCGGGTGGCCGCGGGATCCAGGGTACATCCGGCGGCTTCCGGCGCCACCGCCGGGCGCTCTAGCAGCCAGATGGCTCCGCCCACCAGCAGCCGCGGCTCGCGGTACAGGCGCGCCACCCCCGGATGGGCCGGATCCTTGGTGCCGAACACGTGGAGCGCTTCGGTTTCCGGATCCCGCCAATAGCGGTCTTCCACCCGCAGGACCGCCACGGGCTGTCCCTGCGAATCCGCGAGCTGCACCCACTGGCCCTCCCGCAGCTGAGCCCCGGCATCTTCGGGCACCGGCAGCACCAGCGGCAGGCTCCAGACAAGCCCCGACCCGAGGCGCATCTCCTCCAGCACCGCCCAGTAGTCCCGCCGCGTCATAAATCCCGTCAGGGGGCTGTACACCCCGGTGGCCAGGCACAGCAGGTCCGACAGCGCCCGCTGGTCCACCCGCAGCGCGGGCCAGGCGCGGGCCCGCGCCCGCCATTCTTCCCTGGCCTCGCCGCGCAGTTCCCGGTCGATAAGGCGCCCGCCGTGGGGCGTGCCAAGAAACGCCAATGCGCCCGTCCTCCCCCGTCCAACTTCGCCACCCTCCAGTGTACGGCGGGTGGGGCCGGGACGTGCGGGCGAACGGGCGCATCCGTAGGCCCTCAGGCGGCGCGGCAGCCGCGGCTGGGCCTCAGCGGCGCACGGCCACCGGGCACAGTTCTGCCACCCGCTGGGCCAGCGCCTCGATGGCCTGGCGGGCCGGATCGTTCTCCGTCCCGTCCTGGAACACGATGGGCACGCCCCGGTCGCTGCCTTCCCGCAAGGGCAAGGTCAAGGGAATCTGGGCCAACAGGTCCACGCCCAGCTCCTCGGCCAGGGCCTGGCCGCCTCCTTGGCCAAACAGGGGCGTGGCCTTGCCGCAGTCGGGGCAGACGAAGTGGGACATGTTCTCCACGACGCCGATGACCCGCTGATTGGCCTTGGTGGCCATATGGGCCGCCCGGCTGGCCACCCCCGACGCCACCGTCTGGGGGGTGGTCACGATGAGCATGTGGCTGCGGGGGATCATGCGGGCCACGTCCAGGGCCATGTCGCCGGTGCCCGGCGGCAGGTCCAGCAGGAGGTAATCCAAATCGCCCCACAAGACGTCGGTCAAAAACTGCTGCAGCACCTTGCCCAGCATGGGGCCCCGCCAGATGACCGGCTGGTTGTTGTCCACGAAGTTGCCCATGGAAATGACCTTGAGCCCGTAGGCGGGCATGGGCATGATCTTGCCCTCGATGGCCGTGGGCTTGCCCTCCAGCCCCAGCATACGGGGCACGCTGAAGCCGTAGATGTCCGCGTCCAGCACGCCCACCGCATGGCCCAGGCGCCGCAGGGCCGCGGCCAGGTTCACCGTCACCGTGGACTTCCCTACGCCGCCCTTGCCGCTGGCCACCCCGATGATCTGGGTGGGCGAGTCCGGCGACAACAGGGGCACCTTTTGCAGCTTGTCCCCGCCAAACAGCGCCTGCCGTTCCTCGGGCGTCATTTCCGTCAGCGTCACATCCACGTCCTGGACGCCCGGCACTTCCAGCAGGCGAGCGGCCACCATGCGCTGGATCTCGTCCCGCAGCGGGCATCCCTTGATGGTCAGGGCGATGGTCACGGCCACCCGCGAGCCGTCGATCTGGATGTCCCTGACCATATTGAGGTCGACGATGCTCTTATGAATCTCAGGGTCATGCACATCCCGCAAAGCCTCGAGAATCTGGTCCCGGGTGGGCATGGCGATCCCTCCACTCTAGGCTGTAGCCCTTCGCTACCAGTGTACAACATCTCGGGGAAACCCACAAATCCAGCGCGCTTTGGCGGTTTTCGCTTCAATAGCGCCTTTCCAGTGCGGTTCCGGGGTAATAATAGGCGAGGATCTCGGCGTAGCCGTACCCGGCCCGGGCCATGCCGTCGGCCCCGTACTGGGACATGCCCACCCCGTGGCCGCTGCCCCGCACGTGAAACACGATGTCGTCGCCCTCGGCCGTGACCTCAAACCAGCTGGAGCGCAGGCCCAAGGCCTCCCGCACCGCGCGGCCGCTGAAGGTCTGGCCCGCCACTTCGACCACCGCAGCCCGCCCCGCCGGGGTGCGGCTCACCACCCGGACCACGGGCGCCGCGTCCCCCGCGGCCCCGGAGGGTGCCGCCGGTTCCGCCCCTGCCCCCTGCTCGGGCCGTTCCCCCAGCGCCCGTGATCCCGGGGAAACCGGGCCGCCGGCACCGCCTGGCTCGACGCCCAACCGGGCCAGCACGGTGGCCGCCGGCAGCCGGACCACCGTTTGGTGGACGGGCGAGTGATCCCCCCACGGGTCCGGCACGCCCACCAGGTAGGGCTGTCCGCCGGCGAAATAGCGGTGGGCGTCCTCGGTGTGACCGCCGCTGGTGGAGTGGTAGAGCGCCTCGATGGGTTCCCCCTGGTAGGTGAGCACCAGGCCCCGGGTCGCCTCCACCGCCAGGGTCACCAGCGCCCACCGCCGCATGCCCTCCCAAGGCCCCCACCGGGCGAGAAAGGCCTCCTGGGACACCCACGCCTGGTGGCGGGAAAAGTCCGACGAAAGATGCGCCGCCGGCTGGTCGGCCAGCCGCTGGTCACGGGTCACCCGCCGAAAGGCATAGGTGCGCGCGGCCACCGCCTGGGCCTTAAGGGCTTCCAGGTGAAAGTCCGCCGGCACCTCGGCGGCCACCACCCCGCGGACGTAGTCCTCCAGGCCCAGCTCCACCACTTGGCCCGCTTGGGCGTCCCAAAGGGTCACCACCGGCTCCGGCGACCGCAGCCGCAGGACCACCCACAGGGCCAGCAGCCCCGCCGCGAGCAGCGCGAGGACCGCGAGATCCCCGGGCCCGGGCGCCGGTCCCCGCCGCCGGCGGCGGGCCACCCATCGCGCCATCGCCCATCCCCCTTGCGGCGGACCGTTGGACCGTGCGCCGCAGGGAGCATCCTATGGCAGCTCCGGGCGGCCTATGCCGCGATGGCACAGATGGGAACGCCTCGGAACGGGCTCGTGCAAGTTGTGGCGCTGCTCACGTCCCAGCTTCACCCACAGAGGGCGTGGCGGACAGGAGGAACGGCCGGCCCAGGCGGCGGCGGGCCGGGGGCGCTGACACGATGGGCCAGCCTAGCCGGGCGGGAGCACGATGGCTTCGTAGCCTTTGGCCTTGAGATCTTCGGCGGTGGCCCGGGCGCGGGACGCCTCCGAGAAGGCCCCCACCTGCACCCGGTGGGGCGCCTGTCCCGAGACGAACACGTCGTAGCCCCGGGCCCGCAGTTCCGCGGCCAGGGCCTCGGCCCGGGACCGGTCGTTGAAAGCACCGACCTGCACCCGCCACAAGCCGGAGGAGGCCGCGGGCGCCGCTGGCGCCCCCGAAGTCCCTCCGCCGCCGCTCGAGGCCGCTGGCGGGGACGGGGTCGTAGCGGCGGTGGACGCCGCCGTCGCGCCCGGCGCCGCCGGCGGCGGGCTGGACGCGGCGGGCGCGGGCGGGCTGGCACCGGCAGGCGCCATACCGGCGCGCGACGGGGATTGTGGGGACAGCGTTTCCGATGGAGGCGGCGTGGACGGGCGTTCCAGGACCGGCACCGCGGGCGACGGGCCCGTCACCGCCTGGATGGCATACTGCCCCATGAGCCACCCGAGGAAGATGGCCACCGCGGAAACGGTCACCAGGGTCAGCCCAAAGGACAGCCGTTCCCGCCATATCTGCCAGATGCCCCGCCGTCCCGAGCGCTTGCGCCCGGCACTGCGTTCCGCCTTCTGCGCCATCCTGGCCCCCCCTGGGGGAAATTATTCCATTATCCCCCGGGGTTCCCTGCCAGCCGCCCCTGCAATTCGCCCACCAGATACAAGGAGCCGGCCACGCACACCAAGCCGTCGGGTCCGGCCAGCTCCCGGGCCCGGGCCAGCGCGGCCAGGGGATCCGGTTCTACGACCGCCGTCTCCACCAGCCCTTGGGCCCGCCGGGCCAGCTCCCCGGGATCCGCCGGGGCGCTCCGGCCGTCGCGGGGTGCCGTAAAGACGGCGGCCCGGCCCAAGGGCAAGAGAACCTGCAGCATGGCATCGATGGGCTTTTCCGCCAGGATACCCAGCACAAACACCGGGCGCTGCCCGGGAAACAAAGTCCGCAGCCCGTCGGCCAGAACCTGGGCCCCTTCCGCATTATGGGCGCCGTCGTACAGCACCGCCGGCCGGCCCGGCACCAGTTCCATGCGGCCCGGCCAGCGGACGCGGGACAAACCCTGGCGCAGGGCCTGGTCCGGCACCGGCCAGCCCTCCTCCGCCAGCACCCGGGCCACCGCCGCCGCCACGGCGCCATTGGTGGCCTGGTGGCGGCCCAGGAGCGGCACCTGCAGGTTCTCCAGCCAGCCATCGCCCCACCCGACGGTAAAGCGGGTGCCCCGGGCGTCCATGCTCTCCACGTGCCACGTGAAATCGCGGCCGGCCAAAAACACCGGCGCCCCCAACTCTTCCGCCCGCAGCAGGATGACCCGCCGGGCCGGCTGGGACTGGGGCCCGCACACCACCGGCACGCCCGGCCGGATGATGCCCGCCTTCTCCGCGGCCACCTCCGCCAGGCTGTCCCCCAGCACTCCCGTATGGTCCAACCCGATGGGGGTGAGGACGCTCACCAGCGGGTGCACCACGTTGGTGGAGTCCAGCCGGCCACCGAGGCCCACTTCCACCACGGCCACGTCCACCGCCCGCCGGGCGAAGTACGCCAAAGCCGCCGCGGTGGCCACTTCAAACTCCGTGGGCTGCCCCACCGCCGGGTCCTGGGCGGCGGCGGCGCCGTGCTCCCGCAGCTCCGCCAAGAGCGCGCCCAGGTCCGCGTCGGGGATGGGCCCGCCGTCCACCACGATGCGCTCGTTGTAGCGCACCAAATGGGGCGAGGTAAACAGGCCGACGCGGTAGCCGGCCGCCTGGAGCACCGCCGCAATCATGGCGGCCGTGGAACCCTTGCCGTTGGTGCCGGCCACATGCACGCAACGGTAGGCGGTGTGGGGATTGCCCAGGCGCTCCAGCAAAAAGCGGATGCGGGCCAGCCCCGGCTTCTCCCCAAACCGCCGCAGCTGACGCAGGTACGCAAGGCCCGGCGCCGCCCCGCCGGATGCCGTGGACGGGCTGCTCATGGCCGCAGCTCCGCCAGGCGCTGGCGCAAGAGCCGCTCCCTTTCCGCCAGGTCCCGCTGGCGCTGCCGCTCCCGCTCCACCACATGGGCGGGGGCTTTGGCCACAAAGCTTTCGTTGGCCAGGCGGGCGTTGACCGCCGCCAGCTGCTGGGCTGTCTCCGCCAGCTCCTTCTCGAGGCGGGACACCTCCTGCTCGATGTCCACCAGCCCCGCCAGGGGCAAGTGCACCTGCACGCCGCCCGCGATGACGGCCACCGCCTGCTCGGGCGCGGGCGCCCCCTCATCAATGAAGTCGATCTGCCCCACCCGGGCCAGGGACTGGATGTAGGGCACCGCGTCCTCCAGCATCCGCCGCCGCTGGGCCGGCGCCTGGAGGATGGCCGTAATCTGCCGTCCCGGCTCCACCTGCTTTTCGGCCCGCACGTTGCGGATGCCCCGCACGATCTCGATCAGGACGTTCATCTCCTGCTCCACCGCCGCGTCCCGCCAGCCCGCCGGCTGGGGCCACGGGGCCACCATCACGCTGGGTTCCGGCAGCGGCGTCCCCGTGGTCCGGTGCAGGTGCTGCCAGATCTCTTCGCTGATGAAGGGCATGTAGGGGTGCAGCAGCCGCAGGGTGGTTTCCAGGACGTGCCAGAGCACGTGTTGGGCCGCCCGGCGGCTCTCCTCGCCGTGGCGCCCGTACAGGCGCGGCTTGATGAGCTCGATGTACCAGTCGCACAGTTCGCTCCAGACGAATTCGTACAGCGTCCGCGCGCCTTCGCCCAGGTCAAACCGCTCCAGGTGACGGGTCACTTCCGCCGCCGTCCAATCCAGCCGGCTCAGGATCCAGCGGTCGTGCAGGCTCAAGGGACGCTCCTTGAGGTCCCGCTCCGCCGGGTCAAAGTCGCCCAGGTTCATCATGGCAAACCGGGACGCATTCCAGATCTTGTTGCAGAAGTTGCGGCTGGCCTCCACCCGTTCGGGCTGGTAGCGGGTGTCGTTGCCGGGCGTGATGCCCGTCACCAGCATAAACCGCAACGCGTCGGCGCCAAACTCCTCGATGACCTCCAAGGGGTCCACGCCGTTGCCCAGCGACTTGCTCATCTTGCGCCCCAGGGCGTCCCGCACCAGGCCGTGGATGAGCACGTGCCGGAAGGGCTCCTGGCCCATGAAATGGAGCCCCATGAAGATCATCCGGGCCACCCAGAAGTAGATAATGTCAAATCCCGTCACCAGCACCGACGTCGGGTAGAAACGCTGGAGATCCGGCGTCTTGTCGGGCCAGCCCAAGGTGGAGAAGGGCCACAGGGCCGAGCTGAACCACGTGTCCAGCACGTCAGGATCCTGCTCCAACTCCTCGCTGCCGCAGTTGGGGCAGTGGGCCGGGTCGTCCACCGCGGCGAACACGTGACGGCACTGCTGGCACGTCCACACCGGGATGCGGTGGCCCCACCAGAGCTGGCGGGAAATACACCAGTCACGGATGTTCTCCATCCAGTGCAAGTAGTTCTTGGCGAAGCGCTCGGGCACAAAGCGGACCCGCCCGTCCTTGACCACCTCGATGGCGGGTTCCGCCAGGGGCTTCATGCGCACGAACCACTGCCGGGAAACCAGGGGCTCCACCACCGTGTCGCAGCGGTAGCACTGGCCCACCGCGTGCCGGTGGTCCTCCACCTTGACCAGGAGCCCTTGGGCCTCCAGGTCCCGGACCACGGCCTGGCGGGCCTCGTACCGGTCAAGGCCGGCGTAGGGCCCCGCCTCCTTGGTCATGCGGGCGTCCAGGCCGATGACCTGCACCTGCTCCAAGTTGTGGCGCTGGCCGATCTCAAAGTCGTTGGGGTCGTGGGCCGGCGTCACCTTGACCGCGCCGGTGCCGAACTCGGGGTCAACCCAATCGTCGGCGATGATGGGGATCTCCCGGTTCATGAGCGGCAGCACCACGTAGCGGCCGATGAGGTGCTCGTAGCGGGGGTCTTCCGGGTGCACCGCGACCGCGGTGTCGCCCAGCATCGTTTCGGGCCGGGTGGTGGCCACGGTGATGTAGCCGTCGCCGCCCAACAGCGGGTAGCGGATGTGGTACAGCTTGCCGTCCCGCTCTTCGTGCTCCACTTCGATGTCCGACAAGGTGGTGGCGCAGGACGGACACCAGTTGACGATATAGTCGCCCTGGTAGATCAGGCCCCGCTCAAAGAGGTCCACGAACACCTGGCGCACGGCCCGGCTCAAGCCCTTGTCCATGGTGAAGCGCTCCCGCTGCCAGTCGCAGGAGGCCCCTAGGCGCCGCAGCTGGTCGGTGATGATGTGGCCGTAGCGTTCCTTCCACGCCCACACCCGCTCCACAAAGGCCTCCCGGCCCATGCTGCGGCGGTCCTTGCCCTCTTTGGCCAGCTCTTCCTCCACCACGTGCTGGGTGGCGATGCCGGCGTGGTCGGTGCCCGGCAGCCACAAGGTAACGTAGCCTTGCATGCGGCGCCAGCGCACCAACACGTCCTGCAAGGTGACGTTGAGGGCGTGTCCCATGTGCAAAGATCCCGTCACGTTGGGCGGCGGGATGACGACGGAGAACACCTTGCCCTCCTGGTCCGGCTCCACGTGGAAAAGACCCTGCTCCTCCCAGTACCGGTACCACCGGCGCTCCACGTCGTGGGGATTGTACACCTTCGGAATTTCCGTCTGTTGCGGCTTGGGCGCGGCTGTCTTTTCCGCCATGACGATCCCTCCTTGCCAGGGGCGAAACCCGGCGCTGCCCGCCGCCCGCCTGCGCCGGCACGGGCCGCCTTGCCCCGTCCCAAAACTGAAAAAGGCCTTTCGTCCGGCAAAGGACGAAAGGCCACGCCTTCCGCGGTACCACCTTTGTTCCCGCTTCCCCGTGGGAAGCGGGCCCTCTTTCGGCTGTAACGGGCCATGCCCGGCTGCACCTACGAACCGCCCTACGGGCCGGCTCCGGCCGCCACCGGGCGGCCCAGGACGGTGCTCGATGCAGCGGCTCCGGGGCGACCTTCGGACGTCCGCGCCTGGCGAGCCTCGCAGCCGGTGGGCTCACCTCTCTGGGAGGCCGAATCCCGTCCTACTCCTCCCCGTCCTCGCCGTACCACAATTCGATGGCATTCTCCAGCTTTCCACGATGATACACCACGCCCCCACCGGTGTCAACACCACCGGGCCGCATGGCCTACGCTTTGGAGCATCCCCGGGAGCCGGCCGGCCTTTTGGTCAGCGAACCCCGGCCGCGGGGCCCGTCCGGGGCAATCGTGCAAGGGAGGACGATCGTCGTGCCGGGCGCAGGCCCCATGGCGCCGGTGGCTTATCCCTACGCGTCATTCCCTGGGCAGACGGCCACCCCAAGCCATGGGCACCGCCGCCGGCGGCAGCCAAGCCATAGCTTCCAGCGCAGCCACGATGCGGGCCACGCTTTCCGCCGGCGTCTCTTCCGCGGTGTTGACGGTGATTTCCGGCTGCTCCGGCTCCTCATACGGATCCGACACGCCGGTAAAGTGCGGGATGCGGCCGGCCAGGGCCTCCTTGTACAAGCCCTTCACGTCCCGCTGCACGCACACTTCCAGCGGGCACCGAACGTACACCTCGACAAACCGGCCGATTTCCTGCCGCGCCCGTTCCCGGGCCTCCCGGTAGGGCGAGATGGCCGCCACAATGACGATGACGCCGTGGCGGGCCAACAGTTTGGCCACGTAGGCGATGCGCATCACGTTGGCGTCCCGGTCGGCCCGGGAAAATCCCAGCCCCTGGCTGAGGACCCGGCGCACCTCATCGCCGTCCAGCACCTCCACCCGCCGGCCCCGGGCCCTAAGCTCCCGGGCCAGCCCCCCGGCGATGGTGGACTTGCCTGCCCCCGACAGGCCCGTCAGCCACAGAACGAAACCCGCTTGGCTGTCCATGATCCTATGCCCCTCCCCCTCCCCCGCCCGGACCTGGGGGCCCGGCGCCGCGAGGCGCCGGCCCGCCGCCGGGGCGAGGCCACGCCCCCAATATATGAAGGCGCAGGCCCGGGAGGTGCCGCGGCCCGGCGCATGGCACGCCGCCGCAATGAAGGCCGCGGCCGTGGGGCGCTGCCCTGCCGCCCGCCGCCATGGAAGGCCGCTACAACCACCGCATCGCGTGGAGGCCCAGCAGCAGGGCCAGACCTCCAAGCCACGCCCCGGCCCCCCACATCCGCTGGCGCCAGCGGGACACCGGATAAGGCTCAGGCCGGATGAGCCGCCGGGTGACCCACCGCCCTCCGGGACGCCGCGGGGCCAACCACCGGCGGGGCCCCCAGGCAAACCCCGCCCCGGCCGCGATCATGGCCGCCAAGGCTGCCCACTGCCCCAAGGTGAGGCCCAGCGCCCGCTGGGCGGGCGTCCAAACATCGATGACCAGCCATCCGAAACCGTGGAGGAACAAGTAGGCGAAAAAAAGGCGCCCGCGGGCGGGCCATTGGGTGCCCAGGCGCCAGAGATAGAAGAAAAGCCCGTAGGAAAGGATGATCCCGCACGCCGTGGCCGGTGCCGGCAGTGCGGCGCCGACCAGGCCGATAGCCTGGCCCAGGGCCAGCCCCGGCGCCGCCGCGTCCAGAGCCCGCCACGGGTCCATCTGAGCCCGGCGGGCCCACCACACCAGCGCGCCCGCCCCGGCGACCAGCCCGCCGTACAAGACGAAGCCGCCTTCGGGCAGGTGCAGGACCGCTGCCGGATGGCCGCGGTAATCGCGCCAGTGGACGAGCACATAACCGAGCCGGCCGCCCAAAACCCCCGCCAGCATCACCAGGGGCGCGGCCTGAAAAAGGACCGCCGGATCCAGCCCCAAGCGCCGCGCCTGCACCAGGCTGACCGCGGTGCCCGCGGCAAAGCCCAAGGCCGCGGCCAGCCCAAAGACGTAGATGGGCAGCGGTCCCAGCTGGCCCACCACGTCCGCTCCCCCGGACACCGCTCCTTCGCCCTCCCCATCCGTGGGCCCCGCGCGGTCTCCGCTTGGCGGCCCCGTCCCCCGCGGCGCCCCGGAGGCCGCCGCGACCGGCCTGCTTTCCCCGCCTTTAGTCGCCCGCCGGCGCCGCCCGCTCCCCGGAGGCCTCCACCGGCGCCCCGCGGGCCGAGCCCTTGGCCGTATCCAATTCGGCCAAAATGACGCCGGCCAGCACCATCCCGCCCCCGAGCCAGCCGCTGGGCGCCAGCCGCTCCCCAAGCAGCAGCCAGGCGAACCAGGCCGCAAACACGGGTTCCAGCGCCAGGATCAAGCCGACCCGGGCCGGCGCGGTATAACGCTGCAGGTGCACCTGGCCCACCAAGGCACCCGCGGTGGCCAACAACCCCAGGTACAGCAGGGGGACCACGCTGCCGGGTTCCGTGATCCCCACCAGGCCCCCATGCACCACCCACGCGCTGGCGCCCGCGACCGCGGCCACCAACCCCATCTGCACCCAGGCCAGCAGCACCGGATCATAGCGGGGGGCAAAGCGGTCAACCAAGACGATGTGCAGGGCAAACAGCACCGCGCAAAAAAGCACCAGCCCATCGCCCAACTCCAGCCGCAAGCCCGCCTGCCCGTCCAGGCTGAGGACCGCCAAGCCCACGGTGGCCACCGCCACGCCCGACCAGGTCAGGAGCCCCGACCGCTTGCCCAAAAACAGCGTGGCCAGCACCGCGACAAACACCACGTTCAGCGCGGTGATGAAACCGGCCTTGGACGCGCTGGTGTACTGCAGACCCAAGGTTTGGGTGAAAAAGCCGCCCCACAGCACCAGCCCCAGCAAAAGCCCCGCCCGCCACAGCCCCGGCTGCCACCGGTCCCGCCGCCGCCACACCCAGCCGGCCAGCACCAGCCACGCGAGGGCAAACCGGGAGGCCACCAGCGCGTGGGGCGGCACCCGCTCCACCAGGTCCTTGACGACGGGAAAGGTCCCGCCCCAGACGATCGCGATGAGCAAGAGCCCCACCCCGGCCCACCGCTCGGCGCTCCGGGCCGGGGCCACGGCGCCGCCCTTGGCCACGGCTTAGCTCCCCAGCAGCCGCTCGCGCAGCAACCCCTGCACCAGCTTGGGGTTGGCCTTGCCGCCTGTCTGCCTCATGACCTGGCCCACCAGGAAACCGATGGCCTTGAGCTCGCCGGCTTGAATGTTGGCCACCGCGTCGGGGTTGTTGGCGATGACCTCTTCCACGATGGCCGCCAGGGCGTCCGCGTCGCTGATCTGTTCCAGGCCCCGCTCCTTGACGATGGCGGCGGGCTCCTTGCCGGTGCGGAACATTTCCTCGAAGACTTCCTTGGCCACGTTCTGGTTGATGACGCCCTGGTCCACCAGGCGCAGCAGGTCCGCCAGGGCCTTGGGCGACACCGGCACCTGATGGGGTTCCTGGTTGCCGGCCTTGAGCAGCCGCAGAAACTCGCCCATGATCCAGTTGCTGACGGTCTTGGCCTGGCCGTACTCGGCCACGCACGCCTCGAAGAAGTCGGCCACGGCCGGCGACCCGGTCAGCACTTCCGCGTCGTAGCGGGGCAGGCCGTACTGCTCCATAAACCGGGCCTGCTTTTCCCGGGGCAGCTCGGGCAGCTCCTGCCGCAGCCGCTCCACCCACTCCCGTTCCACCACCAGCGGCACCAGGTCCGGGTCGGGGAAGTAACGGTAGTCGGTGGCGTCCTCCTTGGTCCGCATGGCCACGGTCACGCCCCGGGCCTCGTCCCAATGACGGGTGTCCTGCTCCACCGTGCCGCCGCTTTCCAGCACCTCCCGCTGGCGCCGGGCCTCGTACTCCAGCGCCCGCTGCACCGAGCGGAAGGAGTTGAGGTTCTTGATCTCCGCCTTTTCTCCCAACCGGGTCGAGCCCTTGGGCCGCAACGAGATGTTGGCGTCGCAGCGCAGGCTGCCTTCTTCCATCTTGACGTCGGAGACGCCCGTATACTGCAAAATGGCCCGCAGGTGTTCCAGGAACACCCGGGCTTCTTCGGGAGACCGGATATCGGGCTCGGTCACGATCTCGATGAGGGGGATGCCGCCCCGGTTGTAGTCGACGAGGGAGTACTCCGACCCCAGGAGGCGCTCACCCGAGTGGACCGACTTGCCCGCTTCCTCCTCCAGGTGCACCCGGTTGATGCCCACCCGCCGCAGCTGGCCGTTGATCTCAAACTCCACCCAGCCGTTGCGGCACAGGGGCACATCGTATTGGGAGATCTGGTACGCCTTGGGCAGGTCGGGGTAGAAATACTGCTTGCGGTCGAACTTGGTCCACGACGCGATCTCGCAGTTCAGGGCCAGACCCGCCTTGATGGCCAGCTCCACCGCGTGGCGGTTGAGCACCGGCAGGCTGCCGGGCAGGCCCAGGCACACGGGGCACACCTGGGTGTTGGGCTCCGCGCCAAAGGCGGTGCCGCAGCCGCAAAACACCTTGGACTTGGTCAGTAGCTCCGCGTGGATTTCCAAGCCGATGACGATCTCGTATTCTTGACCCGTCTTAACCGACATCCACAGCCACCTCCCGGCCGGCCCGCCACTGGCGCCCGGCCCCTCCGGGCCAGGCCAGCTGTTCGTACGTGTAGGCCGCCCGCAGGACGGCTTCCTCGCCAAACGGCGGGCCCATGATCTGCAGCCCGATGGGCAACCCGTCGGGATCCACGCCGCACGGCATGGACAGGGCCGGCAAACCCGCCAAGTTGGCCGGGATGGTGAACAGGTCCGACACGTACATGGCCACGGGATCCGCCGCCTTCGCGCCCAAGGGGAACGCCGTGGTGGGGGCGGTAGGCGTGACGATGACGTCCACCTCGGCAAAGGCCCGCTCAAAGTCCCGGCGGATGAGGGTGCGGACCTGGCACGCCTTGACGTAGTAGGTTTCGTATTGGCCAGCGCTGAGCAAGTAGGTCCCCAGGACGATGCGGCGCTTGACCTCGAGGCCAAACCCTTGCCCGCGGGTTTCCTCCATCATGCGGGGCACGTCCTCCGCGGGCACCCGCAGGCCGAAGCGCACGCCGTCGTAGCGGGCCAGGTTGGAGCTGGCTTCCGCGGGCGCAATCACGTAGTAGACCGGCCCGGCATAGCGGGCATGGGGCAGCGACACTTCCTTGATCTCCGCGCCGTGCTCCTCCAGCAGGCGCAAGGCCCCTTCCACCGCGGCCTTGACCGGGGCGTCCATGGGCTGCTCCAAAAACTCCATGGGCACGCCGATCCGCAAGCCCTTGGCCTCCGCCCGCAGGGCGGCGGTGAAGTCGGGCGCCTCCCGGCGGGCGCAGGTGCTGTCCCGGGGGTCGGGACCGCTGATGAGGTTGAGGACCAGCGCGCAGTCGGTCACGTCCCGGGTCACCGGGCCGACGTGGTCCAGCGACGAGGCGAAGGGCAACAGCCCGTAGCGGGACACCCGGCCGTAAGTCGGCTTCATCCCCACCACCCCGCAGTGGGCGGCCGGCTGGCGGATGGACCCGCCGGTGTCGCTGCCCAAGGCCCACACGGCCAGCCCCGCCGCGACGGCCACCGCCGACCCGCCGGAGGATCCGCCGGGCACCCGGCCCAGGTGCCACGGGTTGCGGGCCTGCCGGAAATGGGACGTTTCCGTGGAGCTCCCCATGGCGAACTCGTCCATGTTGGTCTTGCCCAGCAGGGGCGCGCCCGCGGCCCGCAGCCGCTCCACCACCGTCGCGTCGTAGGGCGGCACCCAAGTTTCGAGCATGCGGGAACCGGCGGTAGTGCGCACGCCCCGGGTCACCAGGTTGTCCTTGACCGCCGCGGGGATGCCGCCCAAAGGATGCACGGCCTCCCCTTGGGCCCGGGCCTCGTCAAAGGCTTGGGCTTGGGCCAGGGCCGCCTCCCCGGTGACGGTGATATACGCGCCCAGGGTGTCGTCCAGGGCTTCTATGCGCTGCAGCAGCGCTTCCGTCACCTCGCGGCTGGAAAGCTCACCCGCGTCCATGCGCTGCCGCAGCTCGTGCGCGGTCATGTCGTGCAGTGCCAATGGGCCAGCCTCCTTGCCGCCGCGGCTTACGATTCTTCCAGAATGCGCGGCACTTTGAAGTACCCGTCCTGCGCCTCGGGCGCCCCGGCCAACACGTCCTGCCGGGCCAGGGACGGGCGCGGCTCGTCCTCCCGCAGGACGTTGACGGCCGCCAATCCGTGCGTGGTGGGCTCCACGCCCTCGGTGTCCACCGCCTGCAGCTGGGCCACCATGCGCAGGATGTCGCTCAGCTGCCCGCTCAGGACCTCAAGCTTCTCATCGGACAAACGCAGGCGGGCCTGGGTCGCCAGTTGGGCCACGTCCGCGGCCCCAAGCCGCGGGGCTGCCGCGGGCGCGGCGCCGTCCGCGGGCGCGCCGGCCCCGTCCAAGGGCGCACCGCCCCGTGCCTCCTTGGTCTCCACGCGGATCAACTCCTCCAACTCGTCCTCCGACAGCACCGGCACCCCCAGCTGCCGGGCCCGGTCCAGCTTGGAGCCGGGATTTTCCCCGGCCACCACAAAGTCGGTGTTGCGGCTGACGGAGCTGCTCACCTGGCCGCCGTGCCGGCGAATGAGCTCCTCCACTTCCCGGCGGGTCCATCGGGACAAGGTGCCCGTCACCACCACCCGCTTGCCCGCGAGGGAGCCGCCCGCCGGTGCCCGGGCCGCCCCGGCCGCGGTCATGCGCACGCCGGCCTCCCGCAGCCGGCGGATAAGGTCGCGGTTCTCCTTCTCGGCGAACCAGTCCAGGACGCTGCGGGCGATCTTGTCGCCCACCGACGGCACCGCCACCAGCTCGTCGTAGCCTGCGGCCATGAGCCGGTCCACGTCGCCGAAATGCTGGGCCAGATCCCGGGCCACGTTGGCGCCCACGTGGCGGATGCCCACGGCGTAGAGCACCCGCTCCAGCCCCGCGTCCTTGCTGTTTTCGATGGCCGCAAGGACGTTGCGGGCCGACTTGTCGCCCATGCGCTCCAGGCTGGCCAGCTGGTCGTGGCGCAGGCGGTAGATGTCGGCCGCGTCCCGCACCAGCTCCTTCTCCACCAGCTGCCGCAGGAGGGCCGGCCCCATGCCTTCCACGTTCATGGCGTCCCGGGAGACAAAATGGATCAAGCCCTCCAGCGTCTGCGCGGGGCAGGCGGGATTCGTGCAGCGGGCCACTGCTTCGCCCGGGGGCCGCACCACCGGACCGCCGCACACCGGGCACTGGGTAGGCATCTGGAACTCCCGTTCCTGGCCGGTGCGGCGCTCGGCCAGCACCTGGACAACTTCCGGGATGACGTCGCCCGCCCGCTGGATCACCACCCAATCGCCGATGCGGATGTCCTTGGCCCGCACGTAGTCCTCGTTGTGGAGGCTGGCCCGGCTCACGGTGACCCCGCCTACCCGCACCGGCGCCAGCCGGGCCATGGGCGTCACCGCCCCGGTCCGCCCCACGTTGACCACGATGTCCTGGACTTGGGTGACGGCCTGTTCGGCGGCGAATTTGTACGCGATGGCCCAGCGGGGCGTCTTGGCCGTGGTCCCCAGCCGCTCGTACAGGCGCCGGTCGTTGACCTTGAGGACCGCGCCGTCCACCGAATAGGGCAGCCCATGGCGCCGTTCCTCCAGGGCCCGGCACCACTCGATGGCGGTTTCGATGTCGGGGCAGAGGCGGGCTTCGGGGTTGACCCTAAAGCCCAGCTCCCGCAAGAGCGCCAGCAGATCCCAGTGGGTGGCCGGCTCCTCGCCTTCGATGTAGCCGATGGCATAGCAAAAGATGTCCAGGGGCCGGCTGGCGGTCACTCGCGGGTCCAGTTGCCGCACGGAGCCGGCGGCCGCGTTGCGGGGGTTGGCAAACAAGGTCTCGCCCCGGGCCGCCCGCTCCTCGTTGAGGCGGCGGAAGTCCTCGTGGCGCATGATGACCTCGCCCCGCACCTCCAGGGTGACGGGACGGCGCAGGCGCAAGGGGACCGCCCGGATGGTGCGCAGGTTGGCGGTGATGTCCTCGCCCCGGGTGCCGTCGCCCCGGGTCGCGCCCCGCACCAGCACCCCGTTTTCGTAGGTCAAGGAAACCGCGAGGCCGTCAAACTTGGGCTCGCAGACGTAGGCCAGCGCCTCGACCCCCGCCAGCCGCCGGGTGCGGGCGTCAAAGGCCCGCAGCTCTTCAGGGGAAAACGCGTTGGCCAAGCTGAGCATGGGCACCCGGTGCACCACCGTCGCGAAGGCCTCCGACGGCGGCGCGCCCACCCGCTGCGTGGGCGAGTCGGGGGTGACCAGCTCGGGATACTCGGCCTCCAGCCGCTCCAGCTCCCGCATGAGCCGGTCAAACTGGGCGTCGCTGATCTCCGGATCGTCCAGCACGTAATAGCGGTAATTGTGGTACTCGATCTCCTGGCGCAGCCGCTCCACCTGGGCGCGCACCGCGGCCGGGACCTCCCGGGACACCGTCTCCCCTCCCTTGGCCAACTGTATTTTCTTCCTCGAGCGGGGAGGAAATCCTCCACGGGGCCGGCGCCGGGGTCTACCGCTGCCCCGGGCCACATACGTATCCTGGCGGGAAAGCGAGGTCCTGGCCGTGTTCATCCCGACGCGCCGGCTGCGGGCCCTGTTGGCCGCCATCGCGATCGTGGCGGGGCTGCTCTGCCTGCCCAACCCCGGAGGCGACTCGCCCGCCCCGGCTTGGGTGGCGCCGGGGCCCGGCCCCGGCCTCGTCTACCTGGACGGCCACCGTGAAGGCCCCCGCATCCGGGCCGGCGCCGCCATCCTCATTGAAGCCCACACCGGCACCGTCCTCTTTGCCCACAACGAGCACGAGCGGCGCCCCATGGCCAGCACCACCAAGATCATGACGGCCCTGGTGGCCCTGGAAACCGCCGCCCTGGACGACCGCGTCACCGTCAGTCCGCAAGCGGTGCGGGTGCCGGGCTCCGACGCGGGCCTGCGGCCGGGCCAAACCCTCACCTTGCGGGAGCTGCTGCACGGCCTGCTGCTGCCCTCGGGCAACGACGCGGCCAACGTCATCGCCGAGCACGTCGCCGGCAGCCAGGCGGCCTTCGTGGACCTCATGAACGCCAGAGCCCAAGAGTTGGGGGCCCACCGCACCCGCTTTGCCAACGCCCACGGCCTGGACGCGCCCGGGCACTACTCCACCGCCTACGACCTGGCCCTCATCGCCCGCACCGCCATGTTGTACCCCACCTTCAGCCAGATCGTGCGCACCCCCGAGTTTCAACCCGAGAGCATCAGCCGCACGTGGCGCAACACCAACCGGCTGCTGTGGGCCTTTGCGGGCATCGAGGGGATCAAGACGGGCACCACCAGCGGCGCCGGCTACTGCCTGGTCGCGGCCGCCTCCCGCTCAGGGATGCGCCTCATCGCCGTCGTCCTCGGCAGCCCCGACCGGTACGGGGACACGGTGCGGCTGTTGGAATACGGCTTTGACCGTTTCCACCTGCTCACCTTGGCGTCCCACGGCCAGGAGGTGGCCCGGGTGCAGGTGCCGGAAGGACTGGATCCGCTCGCGGCCGTGGTGGACGGGGACTTCCGCGCGGTGGTGCGGGATGCCGACATCAACCGGCTGCAGGTGCAAGTGGTGCTGGACGCCGTGCGCCCGCCCATCGCCGCCGGACAAGTGGTAGGCCGCCTGGAGGTGGCGGGCGGCGACGGCCGCGCCCTCGTGCAGGCGCCCCTGCTCGCGCAAGCTCCCGTGGCCCGCCGGACCCCTTGGGCGGCCTTTTGGCGCTGGATCCAGGTCCAGTTTCACCGGGAGAGGAGCCCGCGCTAAGATTCCTCCCGGCCGACGCGCTCCAAGGGCGCCATGCCGGCCAAGAGCTTCTTGATGCCCTGGCCGGGGAAGGCCACCACCAGGATCAAGTCGCCGGCGGACGCCTCGCGGCTGACGATGGTGCCTTCGCCCCAGACCGCGTGGTACACCCGGTCGCCCACCTGCCATTGGGCTTGCTCATGGCCGGTGCCGGCCACGCCAGCGCCCCGCCGGCCCGCGGCTCCCCCGCCCGAGCCCGGCGGTTCGGCGTGGCGCGCCCCGGGCCGCCCGTCGCCCCGGGACCCGGCGGCCGCCCGCAGCCCCACCGGCCGCGGGCCCAGGCCCGCCTGGGGCGAGCGGCCCCCGGGCAGCACCTGCCATCGGGCCCGGGCCGCCTGGGCCCGCAGCTCCGCGGAAAGATCCTCCAAAAGGTCGGCCGGCACCTCGCCCACAAACCGGGACACCGCCGCGGCCATGGGCTCGCCGTACAGCATGCGCTGCTGGGCACAGGTCATGTACAGCCGCTCCATGGCCCGGGTCATGCCCACGTAGCACAGGCGCCGCTCCTCCTCCAGCTCCCCGGGCTCCATGGCCGCCCGGGCGTGGGGAAAGACGCCTTCCTCCATGCCCACCAGAAACACCACGGGAAACTCCAGCCCCTTGGCCGCGTGCAAGGTCATGAGGGTGACGGAGTCCGCGTCGGCATCGTAGGCGTCCACGTCGGACACCAGGGCCACGTGCTCCAAAAAAGCCCCCAGGTCGTGGCCCTGCTCCAGCTCGAACTGGCGGGTCACCGACAGGAACTCCCGCAAGTTTTCCACGCGGGCCTCGGCTTCCACCGTGCGCTCCGCGTGGAGCTCGGCCCAATAGCCGGTCTCCTCCAGCACCCGCTGGCACAAGTTGGTGAGGGATACCTGGCCCACCACCGCCCGCCACCCGTCCACCTGCTCGCGGAAGGCCCGCACCTTGCGGGCCGTGGCCGGGGACAACTGGGCCAGCGCTTCCTCCGCCCCGAGCGCCTCGTACAGGGGCAGCCCCGTGGCTGCCGCCCACGCCTCCAGCCGGCCCAGGGTGGTGTCGCCGATGCCCCGCCGGGGCACGTTGATGATGCGCCGCAGGCTCAGCCCGTCGTAGGGGTTGAAGATGACCCGCAGATAGGCCAGCAAGTCCTTGATCTCTTTACGCTCATAGAAGCGCACGCCTGACACGATGCGGTAGGGCAGCCCCCGCCGGATGAACTCCTCTTCAAAGGTACGGCTTTGCGCGTGGGTGCGGTAAAGGATCGCGAAGTCCCGGTAGGCCCGCCCTTCCTCCAAGACCCCCCGGCGGATCTCGTCGCCCACAAAAGCCGCCTCTTCCCGCTCGTCGCCGGCCTGGAAAAAGAACACCGGGTCGCCGGGCGGGTTGCGGGTCCACAAGTTCTTTTCCGGGCGGTCCAGGTTGTTGGCGATGACCGCGTTGGCCGCGGCCACGATGCGCTGCGTCGAGCGGTAGTTTTGCTCCAGCTTGATGACCTTCGCGTCGGGGTAGTCCCGTTCGAAGTCCAGGATGTTGCGGATGTCCGCGCCCCGAAACCGGTAAATGCTCTGGTCCGCGTCGCCCACCACGCACAGGTTGCGGTGCCCGCCCGCGAGGAGGTTAACCAGCACGTACTGGGCGTGGTTGGTGTCCTGGTACTCGTCCACCATCAAGTAGCGAAACCGCTCCTGGTACTGTTCCAAGACGGCCGGATCCTCCTGGAAAAGGCGCACCACTGCAAAGATGAGGTCGTCGAAGTCAAAGGCGCCGTTTTCCTGGAGCTTGGCCTGGTAACGCTCGTACACCCGGGCCACGGTGCGCTCCCAGAAGTCCGCGGCCTGGGCCCGGTAGGCGGCGGGATCCAACAGCTCGTTCTTGGCCGCGCTGATGGCCGCGAGCAGGCCCCGGGGGTCAAACCGCTTGGGGTCCAAGTCCAGGTCTTTCAGGGACTCCCGGATGGCCGCGAGCTGGTCCGCGGTGTCAAAGATAAGGAAATGGCTGGGAAACCCGAGCCGGTCCGCGTGGCGGCGCAAGATCTGCACGCACGTGGCGTGAAAGGTGCCCACCCACACCTGCTCGCCGATGGGCCCGATGAGGCGCGCCACCCGCTCCCGCATCTCCCGGGCCGCCTTGTTGGTAAAGGTGACGGCCAAAATGGCCCGGGGGGACACCCCCCGCACCTCCAGCAAATAGGCGATGCGGTAGGTGAGCACCCGGGTCTTGCCGCTGCCCGCGCCCGCGATGATAAGCAGCGGTCCGTCGGTGTGCCGCACCGCGGCCCGCTGGGTTTCGTTGAGATCCTGAAGCCAATCGGTCAACGTGGGCATGTCCTCCCGTCGGGCGCCGGCCGCGCCGGTGTCGGCTCCACCGTCAGGTGGCCGCCTGCGCGTCCCTGCGCCGGCTGCGCAACACCTGGAACACTTGGCGCGGCGTGATGCCCCGCTCGGCCATGAGCACCGTCAGATGGTAAACCAAATCGGCCGCTTCTTCCAGCAGCGGCTGCTTGGTGTCGTTCTTGGCGGCGATGATGACTTCCGCGCTCTCCTCGCCGATCTTCTTCAAAATCTTGTCCAGGCCCTCGCGGAACAAGTACGCGGTGTAGGAGCCTTCCCGGGGATGGTCCCGCCGGTCCACGATGACGTCGTACAGCTCTTCGAAAACGTCCTGTCCCCGGGGACCGTACACCGCCTCCGGGTCAAAGACGGGCTCGCCCGTGGCCGTGGCCTGCCCTTCCCGGTCGAGCTCGTAGTGGAAACACGAACGGTAGCCCTCGTGGCAGGCGCCGGGGCCCTCCTGCTTGACCTTGAGCAGCAGCGAATCGCCGTCGCAGTCGGCCAGAATGGCCTGGACATGCTGATAGTGGCCCGAATCCTCGCCCTTGAGCCACAGCGTCTGGCGGCTGCGGCTCCAATACCAGGCCTTGCCCGTCTCCACGGTGCGCTGCAGCGCCTCCCGGTTCATGTAGGCCATCATCAGCACTTCGCCGCTGTCCGCATCCTGGACCACCACCGGGATCAATCCGTTGGTCTGAAACCTCAGTTTCGACCAGTCCATGTCGCCCTTTCCCCCCCGACCTTGTCGCACCCCGCGCCGGGCCGGTCCCCTGCCCGCCCGGTGCCGCGGCCTACAGCCGCACGGGTACGCCCGCCGCCCGCAAGTACTCCTTCAGGCGGCGGATTTCCACCTGCCGGAAATGGAAAATGCTCGCGGCCAGCACCGCATCGGCCCCGCCCACCAGAAAGCCGTCCCGCAAGTGCTCCATGGTCCCCGCGCCGCCCGACGCGACGACAGGGACGGCCACCGCCTCTTTGACCCGGCGGTTGAGCTCGTTGTCGTAGCCTTGCCGGGTGCCGTCCGCGTCGATGCTGTTGAGCACCAGTTCCCCCGCGCCCAGCTCCGCGCCCCGCCGGACCCACGCCAGCACGTCCATGCCCGTGGGCTCCGTGCCGCCTTTGATGACCACTTCCCAGGCGGGCTCCTGGCCGGGCGCGGTCCGCCGCCGGCAGTCGACGGACAGCACGATGCGGTGGGAGCCGAAGCGCTGCGCCCCTTCCCGGATCAGCTCCGGCCGGCGCACCGCCGCGGAGTTGACGGCCACCTTGGCCGCGCCCGCGTCCAGCAGCGCCTCCATGTCGGCCACGGAGCTGACGCCGCCGCCCACCATCAGGGGCACCGAAACCCGGGCCGCGACCCGCCGCACCACATCCAGCAAGGTCCCGCGGCCCTCGGCCGACGCGGCGATGTCAAAGATCGCGATCTCGTCGGCCCCTTCCCCATCATACAAGACCGCCAACTCCACGGGATCGCCCACATCGCGGATGTCCCGGAACCGGGTGCCTTTGACCACCCGCCCCTCCCGCAGGTCCAGGCAGGGGATTATCCGCTTAAATGCCATGGCCGCAACCTCCTTCCGCGGGCCCACGCCGCTGGGGCATGCTGGCCCGCTCGTCCAACGGCGCCTCGCCAACGGTCCCCGGCGGGCCAGCCGCTAGGGCGGCCCGCCGGGGGTCCCCGCCAAGGCCAGCGCCTCCCGGAGGTCCACGGCCCCTGTATAGAGGGCTTTGCCGATGATGGCGCCCACCACGCCCCGCGCCTGCAAACCGGCCAGGGCCCGCACGTCGTCCAGGCCGCTGACGCCGCCCGACGCGATAACCGCCGGCCCCGCGGCCGCCACCCGGGCCAGGGCCTCCAGGTTAGGGCCTTGGAGGGTCCCGTCCCGGGCGATGTCGGTAAAGATGATTTGCGCCACGCCCCGCCGGCCCATCTCCCGGGCCAGCTCCACTGCGTCTTTGTCGGTCCCCGCGGCCCAGCCCCGCACCGCGACCCGCCCGTCCCGGGCGTCGATGCCCACCAGCACCCGGCCGGGAAACCGGCGGCACGCGGCCTCCACCAGGGCAGGATCTTCGATGGCCGCGGTGCCGAGGATGACGTAGGCGATGCCTGCCCCCAGCACAGCCTCGATGGCGGCCATATCCCGGATCCCGCCGCCCAGCTGCACCGGGATGTCCACGGCCCGGGCGATCTCCAGGGCCACCGGCAAGTTCTCGGGCAGCCCCGCAAAGGCGCCATCCAGATCCACCACGTGCAGGCGCCGGGCGCCCGCGGCCGCAAAGCGCCGGGCCACCGCCACCGGGTCATCGCTGTACACCGTCTCCCGCCCGGGGTCCCCTTGCACCAGCCGCACGCAGCGGCCGCCCCGCACGTCGATGGCGGGGATGACCAAGAAGCCTGCGGACGGGGTTGCCTCGCGCCCCGCGCCGTCCATGCCCGTCACTCGATCACTCCTTTGGTGGACGGGATGCCCGCCACCCGCGCATCCCGCTCTACCGCGTCCCGCAGGGCCCGGGCCGCGGCTTTAAAGGCGGCTTCCAGGATGTGGTGGCTGTTGCGGCCCGCCAGCTGCCGCAAGTGCAGCGTGATCCCGGCGGTGCTGACCAGGGCGCGGAAAAACTCCTCGCCCAGCTCCGCGTCGAACTCCCCGATGCGCCCCTGCGGCTCGAGATCATAGGCCAGGTACGGCCGGCCGCTGATGTCCACTGCGGCCAGCACCAGGGCCTCGTCCATGGGCACGCAGGCGTGCCCGAAGCGGCGGATGCCCGCCTTGTCGCCCAGGGCTTGCCGCAGGGCCTGGCCCAGGCACAGGCCCGTGTCCTCCACGGTGTGGTGCCCGTCCACGTGCAGGTCGCCCGTGCACTGCACCTCCAGGTCAAAGAGGCCGTGGCGCGCGAAGGCCGTGAGCATGTGGTCGAAAAACCCAATGCCCGTGGCCGCCTGGGCCCGGCCTTGTCCGTCCAAATCCAGCCGCAAGCGGATGTCGGTCTCGGCCGTCCGCCGGGAAACCTCTCCCCGGCGGCGCCGCTCCCCGGTTTCCATCCTTCCATCTCCTCCCTGCCGCCCTGGCGGACACCGGCGGGCCCCGGTGTCAGCAGCCCCGGCCCGCCGTCTGGTCACGACCCCGGGCTCGCCGCCGGCGGGACCGCCGCCCCGAGGGCCGCGACCAAGGGATCGATCTTGTCGGAACGGATCTTGTAGCGCACCGGATTCGCGATGAGGCGGGCCGTGCTGACCCCGATGGAGGCCACCACCGCCAGGCCGTTGTCCCGCAAGGTGCGCCCGGTTTCCGTCACGTCCACCACCGCATCGGCCAAGCCCACCAAGGGCGCCAGCTCGATGTTGCCGTGGAGCGGAATGACCTCCACCTGGATGCCCTGCTCGTTGAAGTAGCGCCGGGCGATGCGGGGGTACTTGGTGGCCACCCGGCTGTTGAAGTCCAGCTCCTGCACCCGGGTGAGGCCCGACGCCTGGGGCACCGCCACCACCAGCCGGCAGCGGCCGACCCCCAGGTCCAGCAGCTCCGCCACATCCCGGCCCGCTTCCCACAGCACGTCCTTGCCCGCGATGCCCACGTCCGCCGCCCCGTACTCCACAAAGGTGGGCACGTCCGCGGCCCGGCAGATGAGGAACCGCACGGGCCCCCGGTCCAGCACCAAGCGGCGGCTGGACGCGCCAAGGCCCTCGGTGTCCAGGCCCGCCGCGGCCAAAAGGGGCAGCACCTGGGTCAGCAGGCGTCCCTTGGGAAGCGCGATGGTGAGCGGCCGCCCCGTCATGGTCCGTCGCCCGCCTCGCCGCCCGGCCTGCGCGCCCCATCGCCGCGGCCCCTGCCTTCTCCGGCCCCGTGGGGGCCGCCACCGGCCCAAGGCGCCCCAGGTTCCGCCGCAGCCATGAGCCGGGCCACTGCGGCCGGGTCCAGCTCCCGGTACTCAGGACCGGCGAACACCCGCACGGCCTCCGGCCCCGCGTACCAGGCGACGTAGGGAACGGCCCGTGCCCGGGCGTAGTCCAGCGCCGCCTCCAGCGGACGGTCCATGACGTCCACTTCCACCGGCCACCCGCGCGCCCGCAGGGCCGCGGCCGCCGCCAGGGCCCGGGGCCGTCCCGGCTCGTCGCAGCCCAGCAGCCACTGGGGACCCGGGGCCGTGCCGGGCAGTTCCCCGCCTTGGGCGTCCAAGGCCAGCATGAGCCGTTCCACCCCCACCACAAAACCGGTGGCCGGGCAGTCAAAGCCAAAGCGGCCGATCAAGTTGTCGTAGCGGCCGCCGGTGCAGACGGGAAAGCCCAGGTCCGGCGCGTACCCTTCCAAGACCATGCCGGTGTAGTAGTCCAAGTCTTTGATCATGCCCAGGTCGATGTACACCCGCTCGGCCACGCCGTAAGCGGCCAGGGCCCCGTACACGGCGCCCAAGTTTTCAGCGGCCTTCCGGGAGGCCGGATTGTCGGCCAAGGCCAAGGCCCGCTGGATGGCTTCCTCCCGGCCCCGCAGGCGGGGCAGCTCCCGCAGCAGCCGCTGCTTCTCCGAGGGCAGCCCGGTGCGGGCCAAGGTTTCCTCCAGGGCCACGTAGTCCCGGCGCAACAGGGCCCGGCGCAGGGCCCGGCGGTCGTCGGGGGACAGGTCCACCCCGGCCATGATTCCGTTGAAATAGCCCACCTGGCCGATGTCGATGCGGAACTCCCGCAGGCCCGCCGCCGTGAGGGCCGTGGCCGCCAGAGCGATGACCTCCGCGTCCGCGGCGGGTCCCGGCGCGCCCACCAGCTCCACGCCGGCCTGCCAAAACTCCCGCTGCCGGCCGGCTTGGGGCTCTTCGTAGCGGAACACGTTGGCGATGTAATACAAGCGCAGGGGCAGCGGCTCGTCCCGCAGGCGGGTGGCCACGATGCGCCCAATGGGCGTCGTCACCTCGGGGCGCAGGGCCAAAGTGTGCCCTTCCCGGTCAAAGAGCCGGTACATCTTTT
The DNA here is from genome assembly GCA_035304545.1 of Limnochordales bacterium. Lineage (GTDB taxonomy): Bacteria > Bacillota > Limnochordia > Limnochordales > ZCTH02-B6 > ZCTH02-B6. Next base: position 35,068 of record DATGPV010000058.1, read on the forward strand.
CCACCAGTTCCGGCCCGTCGCCCAGGGCCAGGCACTCAAAGAACTCGACGGTGGGGGTGATGACTTCCGCATAGCCCCAGCGGGCAAAGGCCGCGGCCAGGGCCGCTTCCACGGCCCGCTTGCGGGCCGCGTCCTTGGGCAAAAAGTCTTTGAGGCCCCGGGGCGTCATGCGACGGGTATACAACGGTTCCTTCATGCAACCAATGGCTCCTGTTCCAGCCCCCAGCCCCGGCTACTCCCACTCAATGGTCGCGGGCGGCTTGGGGCTGATGTCGTACACCACCCGGCTGACCAGGGGCACCTCCCGCAGGATGCGCTTCGCGATGCGGTCCAGCACATCGTAGGGCAGCCGCACCCAATCGGCGGTCATGGCGTCGGTACTGGTCACCGCCCGGACGGCCACCACGTGGCCGTAGGTGCGCTGGTCCCCCGCGACGCCGACGCTGCGGGTGTCGGTGAGCACCGCGAAGGCTTGCCATACCTGGCCGGACAACCCCGCCCGCCGGATCTCGTCCACCACGATGAAGTCCGCGGCCCGCGCCGCGTCCAGCTTCTCGGCGGTCACCGGCCCCGTCACCCGGATGGCCAGCCCAGGGCCCGGAAACGGATGACGCCAGACAAGGTCCTCGGACAGCCCCAGGGCCAGCCCTACCCGGCGCACTTCGTCCTTGAACAGCCAGCGCAGGGGCTCCACCAGCTGCAGCTGCATCCGCTCGGGCAGGCCGCCCACGTTGTGGTGGCTCTTGATGAGCCCAGCCTGGCCGGTGCCGCTTTCGATGACGTCGGAGTAGACGGTGCCCTGCACCAGGTAGCGCACATCCCCCAGGCGGCGGGCTTCCTCCTCAAAGACGCGGATGAACTCCTCGCCGATGATCTTGCGCTTGCGCTCGGGGTCCGCGACGCCGGCCAGCCGCTGCAAAAACCGCTCCCGGGCATCCACGGCCACCAGCGGCAGCCCCAGCCGCCGGAAAGACTCCACCACTTGCTGGGCTTCGCCCTGGCGCAGCAGGCCGTGGTCAACAAAGATGCAGACTAGCTGCTCCCCGATGGCCCGGTGCACCAGCGTGGCCGCCACGGCTGAATCGACGCCGCCGCTCAAGGCGCAGATGGCCCGGCCCTGACCCACCGCCTGCCGCACCGCCGCGACCGCGTGGTCAATAAAGGACGCGACGGTCCAGTCGCCCCGGCAGCCGCTGATGTCAAAGAGAAAGTTGCGCAAAAGCCCGCTGCCCCAGGACGTGTCCACCGCTTCGGGGTGGCACTGGACGGCGTAGACCCGCCGCCCGCGGTCGGCCATGGCCGCGACGGCCCCTTCCGCAGTGCTGGCCAGCACCTGGAAACCGGGCGGCACCGCCTCCACCGCGCCTCCAGCAATGCGGCATTCCAGCGGGCCGGGCTGGCCCGCGTCCAAGCCCCTGAACAGGTCCTGGGCATCCCGGACATGGAGGACGGTGGGCCGGTCCGCCCGCTCCGGGGCAGGCCGCACCCGGCCCCCCAGCTGGGCCGCGAGGAGCGCCATGCCGGAGCCGATGGCCAGCAGCGGGATGCCGGCCGAGAGCAGCCCGTCATCGACGCGGAGCGTTCCGGGCCCCTCCCCGCCCGCAGGCTCGCCGCACAAGACCACGGCCCGGGGCCCCGCGGCCAGCACCCGGGCCGCGGGCGCGTCGGCGGGCAGCACCTCGCAAAAGACTTGCAGTTGCCGGATGCGCCGGGCCACCGCCTGACTGTGCGGGGCGCCCAAGTCCAACAGGATCACCCGCTCGCTGGCGGGCGGTGCGGCAGCAGCCGATGCGGCAGACGTCAACGTATCCGCCCCCGTTCCTCGATGCGGCAAAGCTTACCCATGATTCTCATAGATTTCCGGCTTCAGGACGCCGATGTAGGGCAAGTGGCGGTACAGGCCGGCGTAGTCCAGGCCGTAGCCGACCACGAACTTGTCGGGCACTTGAAAGCCGACGTAGTCTGGGGTGTAGTCCACTTCCCGCCGGGCAGGCTTGTCCAAAAGCACCACGGTGCGCAGGGAGGCGGGGCGGCGGGACCGCAGGTTGTCCAGCAAGTAGCTCAAGGTCAACCCCGAGTCGATGATGTCTTCCACCACCAGCACATGCTCGCCCTCGATGGAACAGTCCAGGTCCTTGAGGATCTGCACCACGCCCGACGTGCGCGCGCGGTTGCCGTAGCTGCTGATGGCCATAAAATCCACCCGCGCAGGGATGGTCAGCTGGCGCATGAGGTCGGCCGTAAAGATGAACGCCCCTTTGAGGATGCAGATGAGAATGGGGAATTTGCCCGCATAATCCCGGGACAGGCGCGCGCCCAAGCTCCGCACCTTGGCCTGAATGGTCGCCTCATCCAGCAGAATCTCGGCTACGTCATCATGCAAACGGCGTCACCGCCTCCACATTTTCTCTGATCCTAGCACAAGGCCAAAAGGGAGGGCAAGCAGGACGGCAGCCGGGTCCCCGGGCACAAAAAGGGCCCCGGGCCCGGCCGTGGGCCCGGGGCCGGGGACCTTGGCGCCGTGGCCAGGCTACATGGGCGGCATGCCCTGCCCGCCCTGCTGCTCTTCTTCCTCGGGGGTTTCGGCGATGAGGGTTTCCGTGGTCAACACCATGCCGGCGATGCTGGCCGCGTTCTCCAGGGCCGACCGGGTCACCTTGGCCGGGTCGATAATGCCCGCCGCGACCATGTCCACGTACTGGCCGTTGAGGGCATCGAAGCCGTGCCCCGCCGGCAGCTCCCGGACCCGCTCCACGACCACCGCGCCCTCGTAGCCCGCGTTGGCCGCGATCTGCCGCAGGGGCTCCTCCAGGGCCCGGCGCACGATCTGCACGCCCGTGCGCTCGTCGCCCTCGGCCTCGATGCCATCGAGCGCCTTCTGGAGCAGGATCAAAGTGGTGCCGCCGCCGGGCACGATGCCTTCCTCCACCGCCGCCCGGGTGGCCGACAGCGCGTCTTCGATGCGGTGCTTCTTTTCCTTGAGCTCCGTCTCGGTGGCCGCGCCCACCTTAATGACGGCCACGCCGCCCGCCAGCTTGGCCAGGCGCTCCTGCAGCTTCTCCCGGTCGTAGTCGGAGTCGGTTTCCTCCATCTCGCGGCGGATCTGCGCGACGCGGGCGTCGATGTCCTCCTTGGATCCCTTGCCGTCAACGATGACCGTCTCGTCCTTGGTGATGCGCACCTTGCCCGCCTGGCCCAGCATATCCAGGGTGACGTTTTCCAGCTTGATGCCCAGGTCTTCGGAGACGACCCGGCCGCCCGTCAGCACAGCCATGTCGCCCAGCATGGCCTTGCGCCGATCACCAAAGCCCGGCGCCTTGACCGCCGCCACCTGCAGCACGCCGCGGATCTTGTTGACCACGAGGGTGGCCAGGGCCTCGCCCTCCACGTCTTCGGCGATGATGACCAGGGGCCGGCCCGTCTGCATGGTGCGCTCCAGCACCGGCACGATGTCGGCCACCGCGCTGATCTTGCGGTCCGTCAGCAGGATGTACGGGTTCTCCAGGACGGCTTCCATGCGCTCGGTGTCGGTGACCATGTAGGGCGAGAGGTAGCCGCGGTCAAACTGCATCCCCTCCACCACCTCGAGGGTGGTGCCCATGCTCTTGGATTCCTCGACGCTGATGACGCCGTCCTTGCCCACCTTCTCCATGGCCTGGGCGATGAGTTCGCCGATCTCGGTGTCCGCGGCCGAGATGCTGGCCACCTGGGCGATGGCCTCCCGGGTCTCCACGGGCTTGGCCAGCTTCTTGATCTCGTCGACCGCTGCCGCAACCGCCCGGTCGATGCCCTTCTTGAGCAGCTGCGGATTGGCGCCCGCGGCCACGTTCTTGAGGCCTTCCTGGATCATGGCCTGGCCCAGCACCGTGGCGGTGGTGGTGCCGTCGCCAGCCACGTCGTTGGTCTTGGTGGCCACTTCCTTGAGGAGCTGGGCGCCCATGTTCTCAAAGGGATCTTCCAGCTCGATCTCCCGGGCGATGGTGACGCCGTCATTGGTGATGGTGGGCGAACCCCACTTCTTTTCCAGCACCACGTTGCGCCCCTTGGGGCCCAGGGTCACCTTGACGGCATTGGCCAGCACGTTGACGCCCCGCTCCAGGGCCTGGCGCGCTTCTTCGCGGTAGACCAGTTCCTTGCCTGCCACGTGCACTCACCTTCCTGTTGGTTTAGATGGCGGCAGCCCCACGGCCGCCGCGGGCCTTCCTAGGGCCCTTTCCTGCACGGTCCGGCCCGTGCCTACTCCTGCACGATGGCCAGGATATCGGACTCGGAGAGGATCAGGTACTCCTTGTCGCCCACTTGCACCTCGGTGCCGGCGTACTTGGAGTACACCACCCGGTCCCCGGCCTTCACCGTCATTTCGATGCGGTGGCCCTTGTCGTTGATCCGGCCCGGACCGACCGCGATCACCTTGCCCTGCTGGGGCCGCTCTTTGGCCGTGTCGGGCAGGTAGATCCCCCCGGCGGTGCGCTCCTCCTCCTCAATGGGCTCCACGATGACGCGATCGGCCAGTGGCTGCAACTGCATGGGTCGACCTCCTTACGCTCCTGTGATGAGGCTTGTCAGGGAGCCATTAGCACTCACCGGCCGTGAGTGCCAATAGGTCCAAGGATTATCATAGACCACCGCTCCCCCCGCTGCAACCCCTGGAAACCGTCACGGACCCGGCGGGTCGGAAAGCCCCGCGCCGGGGGCCCTCGGGCTGTCGCCCTGGACCCGGGCCCCTGTGCCGCGCACGAAGGCCCCGCCCTTGCCGCCCCGCTTCTCCTCCAGGCGGATGTCGCTGATGGTCATGGAGCGGTCCAAGGCCTTGCACATGTCGTACAAGGTCAGCGCCGCCGCGGCCACCGCCGCCAGCGCCTCCATCTCCACGCCCGTGCGCCCGCGGGTGCGCACCCGGGCCTCGATGTCGATGATGCCCCGCTCCTCATCCAACTCAAAGGCCATGTCCACCCCGGTGAGGGGCAGCGGGTGGCAGAGGGGGATCCAGTCGGCCGTCCGCTTCGCGGCCATGATGCCGGCCACCTGCGCGACGGGCAGGACCGCGCCCTTCTTGACGCGGCCTTCCCGGATGGCCGCCACCACCGCGGCGGTGGTGCATACCCGGCCCCGAGCCACCGCTTCCCGATGGGTTTCCTCCTTGTCTCCCACATCCACCATGCGGGGCAAACCTTGATCGTTGAGATGGGTGAACTCGGACGCCACGCCCTTCGCCTCCTCCCGCGCCATCCCCCGCGCCCCATGCCCGGCTGCCCGATTGCTTGCCGGCGGCCCCGCCGCCCCTCCTGGGGGCGGCGCAGGTTCCGGCGGGGTTGGCCCTGCCGGCGTCCACCGTCGCCAACTTCCCCTTCGCTGCCTGGGCCCCGGATCCTGGGCGGGGCCAGGGATGGCCAAGGCCATCCCCGACCGGAGGACACGGTGCCCGCGGCACCCGGGCCGCCAACAACGGCGGCCGGGCAGGTGTGGCCCTGTACCGGCAAGAAGTCATAGAGAAAACCGCGCCGTCCTCGGGCGCAACCTGCTTGACGAAAAGAGGGGAAAGGCGTTGGCCACGAGACGACGGACGACCCGGGTCCTCCTTGTGCCCGCGGTGCTGGCATTGGCATTGGTGTTGACGGCCTGCGGCAGCAACTGGGAACAGGTGCTGCGGCCGCCCAGGGCGGACGTGACGGGCATCCAGGTCGTCGCCGTGTTTCCCTTCGCCTCCTGGACGGTGGATCCGGGCCTGGCCCGCAGCATCACGGACCGGGTCTACCGGGCCCTGCGGGACTCGGGCTGGTACGAAGTGATCCCCCCGGAGCAGGTGGAATCGGTCCTGGTGCAGCGGGGCGTAGATCCCCGCAGCGTCGTGGGCGGCCAGCTGGCGGCGGAGGTGGCCCAGGAGCTGGGCGCGGACGCGTATGTGGCCGGCGTCGCCGACTACTACTTTGAAGACGCCTCCATGGACGCCCCCTACGCCCGGCCCGCCAGCGAACCCCAGGAGGGCGTCCAGTGGTGGGTGCGCCAGCGAACCATGGTCATCGTGGGGATGCAGGGGCACATGTACAACGTGCACACCATGCAGGAAGTCCACCGCTGGCAGGGCCAGCGGGAGGCCGAGGTCTACGACGCCCGCCAGCTCAACTGGGTGAGCGCTGATCCGCCGCCGCCGTCGGTCATCCCGCCGGTGCACCGGCGCGACATCCCCCGGGCCCGGGAGGAAGCCATCCAGCGGGCGGTGGACAGCTTCGCCGCCGACATCTTGCCCCGCTACGAATGGACCCAAAGGGAGCCCGATGAGCAGCCGCGGTGAACAGCCGCCCACGGGGCGGAAGCCGCCCGCGGCCCGTGGGCGGGTGACGCGCCTGCCGCCCGATCCCAAGCCTACCCGCCAGCTGCGGCGGGCGGCCGTCAAGATCGGGCGGCGGGTGCTGCCCTACGAACGCATCCTCTGGCGCTTGGGCCCCTTGCGCGTGGTGCGCACGGCCACAGGCCGCCTCGCCCTGCGCTGGGTCCGGCGGCGAGGGTGAAAGATCAGGCGCGGCCCGCGAGCTGGGCCTGGGCCTTCTCCCAGTCTTCCATGAACCGCCGGATGCCGATGTCCGTCAGCGGGTGCTGCAGCATCTGCTGGTAAACCTTAAAGGGCGCGGTGGCGATGTGGGCGCCGGCCTTGGCCGCCTCCACCATGTGCAGCGGATGGCGGATGCTGGCCGCGATGACTTCGGTTTCGATGTCGTGGGTCCAAAAGATCTCCACCACGTCCCGCACCAGCTGCATGCCGTCAAAGCTGATGTCGTCCAGCCGCCCCAAAAACGGGCTCACGTAGGCAGCCCCGGCCCGGGCCGCCATGAGCGCCTGGTTGGGCGAAAAGACCAGCGTGACGTTGGTTTTGATCCCCTTCTTGGCCAGCGCGCTGGTGGCTTTGAGGCCTTCCGCCGTCAGGGGCACCTTGATGACCACGTTGTCGGCCCAGCTGGCGTAGGTCTCCGCCTCCCGCACCATCCCCGCCGCGTCGGTGGCCAGCACTTCCGCGCTGACGGGACCGTCCACCAGGGCGCAGATCTCCTTGATCACGTCGGCAAAGGCCCGCCCTTCCCTGGCCACAAGCGTCGGATTGGTGGTGACGCCGGCCAATATGCCCCACTCGTTGACGGTACGGATCTCATCGACGTTGGCCGTGTCGATGAAAAACTTCACGCCCGACTCCTCCTCAGCGCTGGGCCGTGACCCAGCTGGGGTTGTAAAAGAGCGACTCCCGCAAGGATCGCACCTGCAGCGGGTCCAGCACCCACTGGCCCCCTTGGGCCCGTCCTGGCAAAAGATGCAGGGCCAGCTCCGATTCCACGTGCCAGGCAAACTGGAGCAGGCGGGTCGCGCTGGCCACGTCCAGGTCGGTGTCCACGTGGCGGATGGCCAGAGTGATCATGCCCTGCACCCGGCGCCAGTCCAGCTTCTCCCGGGCCTGGTGGGCCACGGCCGTGAGAAACCGCCACTGGCGCTGCACCCGGCGGCTTTCGTCCTCCAGGTGATCGCCCTTGTAGCGCAAGTAGAGCAGGGCTTCCTCCCCGGTCAGGCGGTGGACGCCCGGCTCCAGCTGAAACACCGTTTCCCCCGCGCCGTTGCGGTAGACGATCTCCGTCTCCACGTCCACCTCCACGCCGTCCAGCAGATCCACCAGGGCCACGAAACCGTCGAAATCCACCTGCACGGTGTGGTGGATCGGCACCTGGAGGATGTCCTCCACGGCCCTGACCATGGCCCGCAGGCCCTCCTCGGCGTAGACGTCCCGCAAAAGCCGCGGCTCCCCCGCGGCGTCCCCGAGCCCCGTGTCCGCGGGCACGGCGACCGCCGCGATGATCTCGGCCTGGGGATTGAAGGTCACCACCGTCACCGCGTCCACCGCATCGTCGCTGATCCCTAGGGCCAGCACGTTGACGCTTTCCTCATGGCCCAGCGCCTGGCCGGGCCCCTCGCCGGCGGCCGCCGGGAGGCTGCCGCCGCGGCCAGCCTCGCCTCCTCCGCTGGTCCCGGCGTTCCTGTTGTTCCCGAAAAACCACAGCGCCAGCAGCACCAGCAGCGCCGCAACTCCGGCAGCGGCCCAGACGGCCGGGCGGCTTCCCGGCGCGCCGCCGGGCGACGGTCCTGGCGGCTGGGCGGTGGGCACATTGGCTTCCGACATCGGTCCGGCCCCTCCTATCCCCCCACTCCCCGGCCTTGTTAGACGTTTCCCATCCCTGCCGGCAATTCCTGCCGCCGCCATGGGCACCTGGCGCTCGCGGGCGCGCCCCGCCGCCCCGGGCCTCACCGCAGCCGCAGCTGGGGTTCGGCATTGAGGGACCAGGGCGCGCGCTCGCCGGCCTGCAGGCGGAAATAGCCCGCGGCGGCGATCATGGCCGCGTTGTCGGTGCACAACGCCGGCGGCGGCCAATAGACCCGCAGGCCCAGCTCGGCGCCGGCGGCCGTCAGCCGTTCCCGCAGGCGGCTGTTGGCGGCCACGCCGCCCGCGATCATGATCTGGGCGACGCCCTTTTCCTGCGCAGCCCGCACCGCCTTGGCGACCAAGACGTCCACGATGGCCTCCTGAAAGGCGGCGGCAAACTTGGGCAGATCCACCGCCTCGCCCCGGCGCCGGGCCCGCTCCAGCTGCTGCACCGCGGCGGTTTTCAAGCCGCTGAAGCTGAACTCGTAGCTTTCGTCCAGCATGGCCCGGGGAAAGTCGTAGGCGGCGGGGTCCTGGCCCTGGGCCAGGCGGTCGATGGCCGGTCCGCCGGGGTAGCCCAGGCCCAGGAGGCGGGCCACCTTGTCCAAGGCTTCGCCGGCCGCGTCGTCTCGGGTGGCGCCCATCACCTGGTATTGCCCGTACGCGGGGACGTAAAAGAGCACCGTATGCCCCCCGGAGACCGTCAGGCACACCAGGGGCGGCTCCAGCTCCGGGTGGGCCAGGAAGTTGGCGTAGATGTGGCCTTCGATGTGGTTGACGCCCACCAGGGGCAGGCGGCGGGCAAAGGCGATGGCCTTGGCCGCGGCAATGCCTACCAAGAGGGATCCTACCAGCCCCGGGCCCTGGGTCACCGCGACCCCGTCCACGTCGGCCAAGGTGATCCCCGCGTCCGCCAATGCCCGATCGATAACGGGGATGATCAGCTCCACGTGGCGGCGGGAGGCCACCTCGGGCACCACCCCGCCCCAGCGCTGGTGCAGGTCCGTCTGGGAAGCCACCACGTTGCTGCGGATGCGCCGGCCGGCTTCCACCACGGCGGCCGCGGTCTCGTCGCAGCTGGTTTCGATGCCCAGGATCACATCCAGGCCCAAGGCGGTCACAAGTCCTTCCACATGATGATGGCGTCCTCGTTGTTGTCCCGGTAGTAGCCGCGGCGGATGCCGGCGCTGACAAAGCCCATGTTGCGGTAAAGCCGCTGGGCCACCAAGTTGGACACCCGGACCTCCAAGGTCATGCGGCGGGCCGACCGGGAGCGGCACAGCTCCACCGCGGCCTCCAGGAGGCGCCGGCCCACGCCCCGGCCCCGGTAGTCGGGGTGAACGGCCACGTTGGTGATGTGGCCTTCGCCCGCGATAAGCCACAGGCCGATGTAGCCCACCACCGCCCCGCCGGTTTCCACAGGCAGCCGGGCCACCATGTAGTGGGCCCGGTCGTTGTCCAACAGCTCCGCCATGAACGCGTGCCGGGACCAGGGCGTCGGGAAGGAGCGCCGTTCGACCTCCATCACCGCGTCCACGTCCGCGACCCGCATGGGCTCGATCACGATGGGGAGCGGTGCTTCTGCTGCGCTGCCCACTTCCGTTCCGCCTCCGACTCGCGCAGGTAAAGGGGCACCAGGCCCGCGGGGTCGTCGGCCGCGCCTTGCCGCAGCTTTAACGCCCCCAGGGCCGCGACCGCGCCGCTGCGCAGGGTGCGGAAACCTACCGGCGGCCGGCCCGCCCGGGACCCCAACCGCTGCACCAAGACGTCCCAGTGCACTTCCGCCCCGTCGCCGATAAACAGAAACCGCCCGCCCGCCGGGCCGGCGGCGTCCTGAGGGTGGGACCCATCCGCCGCGAGCTCCTCCAGCGCGGTGAGCCAGTCGTCCAGCGCCCAGAGCCGCGCCTCCAGGCGAGGCGTGGGCACGTCCCCGTCGCAGGTGTAGGCCGCGCAAAATACGCGGCCGTGGCGGGCGTCCATGAGGGGGCAGACCAGCCCCCGGCCGGCGCCCGCCTGGTAGGCCAGGGCTTCCAGGGTGGGCACCCCCACCACCGGCGCTTGCCACGCGTAGCTCAAGGCTTTGGCCGTGACCACCCCGATGCGCAAGCCCGTAAAGGACCCGGGACCGATGGCCACGGCGATGCCGTCCACGCCCGCGGTCGGGTCCCAGCCCGCGTCGGCCATGACCCGCTCCAAGGCAGGCATCAGGCGCTCCGCGTGGGTGGTGCGCTGCACATTGAGGGTGTACTCGCCCACCAGGCGGTCCCCTTCCAGGAGCGCCACGCCGCCGGTGGCGGTGGACGTGTCAAGCCCGATGATCCGCATGGGCCCCGTGTCCCTCCCATGCCGCCCGCACGGCCGCCACCAGCTTCCCGGCCGCCGGCCCGCGGGGCACGAAGGTGATGCGGCGCCCGGCCGGATCGTCGTCCACCGGTTCCAGGCGGATCTCCAGGTGGTCAGGGGGCAAGGAAGCCCGTACCCGGTCGCCCCACTCCACCACGCATACGCCCGGGGAGGAAAAGTACTCCTCAGGGCCCAGTTCGGCAAACTCCCGGGGATCCTCCAGCCGGTACGCGTCGAAATGGTACAAGGGCGGGTCACCCGGGTACTCGTGGATAAGGGTAAAGGTCGGGCTCGTGACGGCCCCGCCGTCAATGCCCAAACCTTGGGCCAAGCCGCGGGTAAAGGTGGTTTTGCCCGCGCCCAAGGGTCCCGTCAAGGCGACGGTGGTCCCGGGCGCGATGAGCCCGCCCAATAGCTGCGCCAGCCGTTGGGTCTCCCCCTCATCCCGCACCACCACCGTCCAGGGGTGGTCCATGGCGTCGCCGGCACCTCCCGCCCCTGCGTCCAGAGTGTTTCCCAGGACAGGCTTTCGGTTCCCGCAGGGGCTTTACCTGCCCAGCCCCTCAGGCAGGATGGGAAACGGCCGCGGCCCGGCCCAGGGCACCGGCGGGCTTGTCCACCGCCCGGCGCAGCACCGCCGCCAGTTCGGCCAAGGAAAACGGTTTCCGCAGGAGGGCCGCCGCCCCGGCCCGGGCGGACTCTTCGTCGATCTTGGGCAGCGTGAGGCTGGTCATGAGCACCACCGCCGCCCGGTGCCGCAGCTCCCCTTTGAGGGCGCGGGCTGCAGACAGCCCGTCCAGGACGGGCATGCGCACGTCCATGAGCACCACGTCGGCGTCGTGCTCCTGCACCAGCTCCAGGGCCGCGCGGCCGTCGGCCGCCTCGCCCACCACCACGAAGTCGGGGCATTGCCACTCGATAAACATGCGCACAGCCCGGCGTATGGCCGCATCATCGTCGGCCACCACCAGGCGCACTCGTAACCCTTCGTCCTCCAACACCGGCCCATTCCCCCCAAACTGAACGTCGTGCCGACTTGCCCCCCGGCGGGGTGCGTTTCGACAGAAACAACGTACTCTTTCGAGATATAACTCAATCTTCCTTCGGATCTTGAACAAATATTGTTTCCCGGACCAAATTTCTGCCAGCATGGCCCGGGCGGGGCCAGGGACAGGCCCGCTGCCGCCGGAGGAAGGCCGGTACCCTGCCGCGGGGATCAGGGGGGCAGGGCCCTCACCGGTTGGCCCGCGGCCGCCACCAAAGCGGCAAACAAGCGGAAGTGGGCGGGATCGCGGCCCGTCAGGTGTTCAGGGTGCCACTGAACCCCCAGCGCAAAGCGGTGGGCAACGCCTTCGATCCCTTCGATGATGCCGTCGGGGGCGTGGGCCGTGGCCTGGAAACCGGGCGCCACCGCCAGCACCGCCTGGTGGTGAAAACTGTTGACGGCCAGATGGGCCGCGGCCAACACCCCATGGAGGCGGCTGCCGTCTTGCACCGCCACCCCGTGGCTGGCCTCCTCCCGGGGAGCCGACTGCTGGTGGGCCAAGGCGCCCGGCACCTGGCTGGGGATGTCCTGGTACAGGGTGCCTCCCGCCGCGACGTTGAGCACCTGCATGCCACGGCAGATGCCCAGCACGGGCACGTCCCGGGCCAGGGCCAGCCGGGCCACGGTCACGTCCAAATCGTCCCATTCGGGATCGACCCGGCCCAGCTGCGGGTGGGGTTCCTGGCCGTAGCGCGCGGGATCCACGTCGACGCCGCCTGTCAGCACCAATCCGTCCACCCGCTCCAACGCCGCCCCCAAGAGCTCCGGATCCCAGGCCGGCGGGATCAGCACCGGCACCCCCCCGGCCGCCGCCACGGCGCGGATATAAGGGGCGTTGACGTACCACCGGTCCCCATGGTCCCCGGCTTCGTGCTGGCACGTAATGCCAATGACCGGCGGACGACGCTGGGCCACCCCCGACACCTCCGCTGTCCACGGCTCGTCATCTCTTATGCGCCCGGGGCGCCTGCCGTGCCGGTGGCCCGGGCCACGGCCGCCAGCATGGCTTGACGTTCCCTCCGCAGGCGGTGGGCGGTGTCCAGATCCACCGCCCGAAAGGTGATCCGGTCGCCCGGCGCCGCCTGGGCCAGGAAATCCAGATCCGCCGCGATGACCGTGGCGATCTTGGGATAGCCGCCGGTGGTCTGGCGATCCGCCAGGAGCACGATGGGCTGTCCGTCGCCGGGCACCTGGATGGAGCCCGGCGCGACGCCTTCAGACACCAACTCGGCGCTGTGCCGGTGCGCGAGGCGCGGGCCTTCCAGCCGCAGGCCCATGCGGTCCCAGCGGCGGCTCACGCGGTACGTCGCGCCCAGCAGGCGCTCGATGGCCAGCGGCAGAAACCAGTCGTGCTGGGGCCCCATGACGACCCGGGCCGGCTGGGGCAACCCGTGGCGCCGCAAAGGCGGCGGCAGGGCCAGGCCCGCCCGCTCCCGCCAGCCCGGAGGCAGCGGTCCCACAGGCAACCGATCGCCCCGGACGAGGGCCCGGCCAGCCAACCCGCCCAGGCGGGCCCGCACGTGGGTGGAGCGGCTGCCCAGCACCGGCGCCACCGCGATGCCGCCGGCCACGGCCACGTACGCGCGGCAGCCGGACCGCCGGCCCGTGAAGCCCAAGACCTGGCCGGGGCGCACCCGGTGGGCCTGCCACAAGGCCGCGGGCTGGCCGTCGATGGCAAACCCCAAGTCCGCGCCGGTGCAGGCCACCAGCCCCTCCCGCGCCACCGTGAGGACTGGGCCCACCAAGGTAACTTCCAGGCCCGCCGCGTCCGGGGGATTGCCCACCAGCGCATTGGCCGCCGCCAGGGCATAGGCGTCCAGGGCACCCCCTTGGGGCACCCCGAAGCGCTGCCAGCCGGGGCGGCCCAAGTCCTGCACCGTGGTGAACATGCCCGGGGCCAGCACCTCAAAGCCGATGTCGTCCCAGGACGGTCCTGGCCTTGGACGTTGTCCTGGCCGCTCCTGCCCGGTCTCCAAGGGGCTCACTCCGGCACAAAGCGGACCTCGTCGCCCGCCTGCAGCAAGAAGGGCGGATCCCGGCGGGGATCCCACAGGCGCAGGCGGGTGCGGCCGATCCACCGCCAGCCGCCGGGGCTCTGGTCCAGCGAGTAAATGCCCGTCTGCCGCCCGCCGATGGCCACGGCGCCGGCGGGCAGGGCCAGGCGGGGCGTGGCCCGCCGGGCCACCGCGAGCTCCGGCGGCAGGTCTCCCAGGTAGCAAAAGCCCGGCAAGAAACCCAGCATGTACACCACGTACACCGGCCGGCTGTGGCGGGCGGCCACCTCCTCGGGTTCCAGGCCTACCTGCGCCGCCACCCATTCCAAGTCCGGGCCGTCGAGGCCGCCGTAGCGCACCGGGATCTCCACCCGGCGGGGCGGCGGCAGGGCGGCGCCCGCTTCCCCCGTGGCCCAGGCCAGGAGCGTGTCGTGCACCCGGGCAAAGCTGGCCCGGTCCGGGTCGTAGTACACCAGCAGCGACACGTACCCGGGCACCACTTCCCGAACCCACGCTGGCCCGCCCTCCATGAGGGCGCGGGCCAGGGCGTGGACCCGCTGGTTCACGTCCCGCCGGATCTCCTGGCCGAATACCACCAGCACCGCCTCATCGCCCGCGGGCACCACCCGGGGATAAGACGGTGAGATGCTCCCGTGGGTCGCGCCCTTCATGCCACCCCTGCGCCCACCCGCTGCCCGCGGCAAACCCTGGTCATCCCGCTGCCTCCACCTCACTGTCCCCGGCCGCGCCTGGAATCCAGGCCCAGGCTGGCCGCAAGCGCCCGCTCCAGCCGGACGAGGCCATCGGCATCCAGGCGGCCGATGCGGTTTTTGAGGCGCCGCTTGTCGATGGTCCGGATCTGCTCCAAGAGCGCCACCGAATCCCGATCCAAGGCGTACCGGGCCGCAGGCAGCTCCAGGTGCGTGGGCAGACGGGGCTTCCCCGTGCGGGACGTGATCGCGGCCACGATGGTGGTCGGGCTGTAGCGGTTGCCGGCGTCGTTTTGCAGGATGAGCACCGGGCGCACGCCGCCCTGCTCCGAACCGATGACCGGGTTCAGGTTGGCGTAAAAGATGTCGCCGCGCCGGCAGATGGCGCCCTTCCCTTGGTCCCCTCGCCGCTTGGCCATGGCGAAGCTAGTCTGCCACAGGTCGGCCCCGCCGCCCGCGCCGGGACTGTGCGGAAATTATAGCCACGGGTCCGGCCGGCTGTCAAACGGCGCCTGTTCGGTTGTGGGGATACAGGAAATGTGTTATCGTTACGCCAAGACGCCGTTGTCCGATACAGTTTTTCCGCACAGGAGGCTGCCGGTGTGGCTGCGGCAGACCTGGGCCTGCTGGGCGAGGCCGTGCGCGCCGCCCGCCGCCGCGCCGGGCTCACCCAGGCCCAGCTGGGCGAACCCCTGTTGTCCAAGAGTTTCGTCAGCCAGATGGAACACGGGGCGGTGGCGCCCTCCATCCCATCCCTCTTCCACATCGCCCGGCGGCTGGACGTGAGCGCCGTACAGCTGGTGGCCCTGGCCGACGGTCGGCTGCGGGCCCACGTCCTCCTCACCATGGCCGAAGCGGCCCTGTTCCTCGACGGGCCGGAGGCAGCCGACGGGTGGCTGGCTAGCCTGCCTATCCCCTCACCCGCCGGCGAGCAGGATCCCCGGCACCAGGTGCAGCTGCGCCGCGGGGACGGGCTGCGCCACCTGCTGGCCGGCCGTGCCCACAGGGCCGCCGAGGAACTCCAAAGGGCCCTGGACTTGGCTCCCAGCGGCTCGTCCGACGCGCTCCTCACCCGGTACTGGCTGGGCGTAGCCCACCAGGCTGCCCAGCGCCCTCTGGCCGCGGCCGAGGCGTGGCAGGCCGTCGCGGCCGCCCTGCCGCGCCCGCACCCGGTCCAGACGGGCACGGGCCCAGGGTCGCGCGGGCCCCATCCGGTTCCGGTTCCCGGGCCCAGCGTCCATGCCTGCCTGCGGACCGCCACGTGGCGGCGCCTGGCGGGCTTGTTCCAGGTGCTGGGCGACGTCCAGGCCGCGGCCCGGGCCCAGGAGGAAGCCGCGGCCGAGCCGGCCGTCCTGGCCGTCCTGGAAGCAGGAGCAGCCGCGGCGCGCCTGTTGTGGCTCACCGCGCTGGAGGCCTACCACCGGGCCGACCTGCCCGGCGCCGCTGCTCTGGCAGCCCTGGTGCCCCTCTTGGCGTCGGCTACGCGATGGGCCCCAGCACCGCCAGCTCCTGCTTGAGGCGATCGATGACCCGCACCGGCGTCGGATCCACCTCGTTGAGCAGGGCCAGGTACACGCTGGTGAAGTCGCCCATGTACAGCAGCGAGAAAAGCCGCGCCAGCTCCGACTCGCCCCGGGACGCCACTTGAGTGACGCCGGCGATGGCCGGGCCCATGATGTCCACAGTGACCTGGACCCGCCGGTTGATCCGGGGGCTGTCGCCCCGATCCCGCAGCACCACCAGCTCCACCAGCCGGGTTACTGCCGCGGGCACCTCCCAGCCCACCGTCTCGTTGTGGTTCAGCTCCGGAAACGTGTTGTGCCATGCGGGCGCCTTCGCGTTCTCGTTGATCTGGCACTTCCACCGGTACGCAACGACCGCCCGCCAGCCCCCGGTCCCGTAAATCAGCGGCAGTTTGCCGTGCAGCCGCAGCGCCAGCTGCTTGGCCGGGTTGGAAGCGCTGGGCACGTCCGGACCCAGCTCGCTCCGGAGGGCCCGCAGCACGGCCACCGTCTCCCGGATGTCATCCCCCTTGGGCGCCACCAGGCCCAGCTGTTGCAATAGGCCCAGGAGGGGGATAAAGGAATACCCGATGGCCGCCCGGGGCTGCAGGCCGCCGGGAATGCGCACCAGGGGCCAGCCATGGTCCGCGGCCCACTGGGCCAGCACGCCTCCCGTGGTCACGGCCACAACCCGGGCCCCCCGCTCCGCGGCCAGCCGGCAAGCGCTCAAGGTTTCCTCGGTATTGCCCGAATAGCTGCTGGCCACCACCAGCGTCCCCGGCCCCACATACGCGGGGAGGTCGTACTCCCGGTTCACCGCGATGGGCACCGGGCACTCGGGCTCCACCAGGGCCTTCAGCAGCTCCCCGCCGATGGCGGAGCCGCCCATGCCCAGGATGACGACGTGCCGCGGGAGCTCCGGCAAAGCCAATCGCAGATCCGCTCCCAGCGACAGGGCCTGCTCCACCTGCTCCGGCAACTCCCACACCCGGCGCAGCATCCCTTGGGGATCCCCCCGCGACCGGCCTGTCTCCTCATCCAGAACGGCACGGTTGCCCGCTTGCGCGCTCATTCCTCTCCCTCCCTGCTGAACGACCCTATTGTTCATTCCCCAATCGCGTGCAAAGGCCTCCCCCGGGCGCCCGGACACACCCATACCCAGGACCATCCTGGCGCGACAAACCCCCGGGGCTTTGCCCCGGGGGTTTGTTTCTCGCCGACCTCCCACGCTCGCCTTAGAACTTCAGCTCGAAGGTAGCCTGCAGCTTCTGCTCGTCCTTCTTCTGGGAGGCATCCAGGGTGACCTCGGAGTTCTCGCTGACCTCGTAGATGAGCTTGGACCCGATCCGCGTGTCCTTCTCACCCATGTCCTGCTCCACGTACGGGTTCAGCACCAGCTTGTCGCTGAGGTTGAACCGGGCCTCCGCCGCAAAGCCGGTATCGCCGTCCTGGGTCTCCACCTTGGCCCGGGCGATGGCCGTGCCGGCGAAGGGCGCCACAGCGAACGCCTTGATGAGCGGCTTCTCGCTCTTCTGGTCCTCAAAGTAAACGCCAAAGGCCGGTGCCACGTTCTTGTACCACTCGTCGTTCCAGTCGTCCTCGTCCTCATCAAAGAGGATATCGAACGGCTGGTTCTCCTCGGAGCCCCGGTACTTGAACCAGAAGGTGGTCTTCCGGTTCTCCTCGGCGTGCTTGGCCTCAGCGAACAGGATGCCCTGCTCGAACTTGGCCCGCACCGCGTAGCCTTCAGTAGTGTCGCCGTGGGTGAAGTCGCTGTAGGTGGCGCCCACGTTCAGGAACTCCGTCACGTCGGCACCCACATCGATGGCGTAGTGACCTTC
>DATGPV010000059.1:0-47319 GCA_035304545.1 Limnochordales bacterium
GGAGCGGGTCCTTGCAGGCCAGCGGGCCCGTCTCCGGGGAGGTGCGCCCCATCCGGATCGACATCCCGCACAAGGGGCTGGTGGTGCTGGCCGGCCCTGCAGGCAGCGGCAAGTCCACCTTCGCGGCGCGCCATTTCGCGCCGGAGGAGATCATCGCCGCCGACGCCGGCGGCTCTGAGGATGGCGCGGCGATGGCCGGCGAGGCGGTCCAGCGGCTCGAGGAGCGGCTGGCCCGGGGACGCCTGGCGGTGGCCGATGCCAACGCCCTGGCCCAGGCGGTTCGGCGCCAGCTGCTGGCCCTGGCCCGCCGCCATGAGCTGCCCGCCACCCTCATCGTCTTGGCCGCGTCGGTGGAGACGTGCCTAGAGCGCAACGCCGGGCGCCCCCGCCCGCTGCCCAGCCGGGTCATCCGCCGCCAGGCCCGCCAGTTGGCCCGCCTGCTGGAACACTTGGACGACGAGCCCTTCGACCACATCTATGTGCTGCGGGAGCCGGTCCTGCGCAGCGGGGAGTACGCGGTGCGGCGGGTCCCCTTGCCGGTGGAGCGGCCGGAAACCGGCCCCTTCGACATCATCGGCGACGTCCACGGCTGTTTTCTGGAGCTGGTGACCCTGCTGGAACGGCTGGGCTACAGGTGGCGGGGCGACGGCATGGCCCATCCCGCCGGCCGCCAAGCGGTGTTTCTCGGCGACCTGACCGACCGCGGCCCCTACAACGTCAGTACCCTCCTGCTGGTGACGGCCATGGTGCGGGCGGGGACGGCCCTGTATGTCCCGGGCAACCACTGCCGCAAGCTGTACCGGTGGTTTGTGGGTCACCGGGTGCAGCTGCAGCACGGCCTCCAGCGCACGGTGCGGGAGCTGGAGGCGCTGCCGGCGGCGGATCGGCGGGCGGTGGCCCTCCAGTTTTGCCGCCTCTTTGAGGAGGCCCCGCCCTACATGATCTTGGACGAGGGCCGGCTGGTGGTGGCCCACGCGGGTATCAAAGAGGACATGATCGGGCGCATGTCCCGGCGCATCACTAGCTTTTGCCTGTACGGCGACACCACGGGCCAGCGGACGCCGGAGGGGTTCCCGGTGCGGCGGGACTGGGCCCGCCACTACCGGGGCCCGGCGCTGGTGGTGTACGGCCACACCCCCGTGGCCGAGGCCGTCCTGCGCTGGAACACGATCAATATCGATCAAGGATGCGTGTTTGGGGGCCGCCTCACCGCGTTTCGCTATCCCGAGGGGGAAGTGGTGCAGGTGCCGGCCTTGGCGGCGTACGACCCCCGGCCTGCCATCGGCCCCGGGCCGTCCGACGCGCCCCGGGCCGGCCGGGCGGACACGGCGGTGCAGGCGGCACCGGAAGCCGCTGCGGAGGCCCCTCCGCCCCCTCGGGCCGCGGCGCCGCCGGCGGTCCCGACGGGGGAGGCGAACCCGGCTCCGTGTCCGGCGCCGCTTGGGCAGGGCTGATGGTGGGCGCGGTGTGGCTGTGGGCCCGCCGGGAGGCGGACCGGCCCATCTTGGAACACCATCGGGTGCCCGTGGCCGGGCTGCCGGCCGGAACGGGGCCCGTGCGCATCGCCCACTTAACCGACGTGCACGGCCGCTCCCTGGGCGCCCGCCGCTGGCAAGTGCTGCGATGGCTGGTCCGGATCAAGCCGGATCTGGTCGCGGTCACCGGCGACGTCATCGACCGCGGGGCGGATCTGGCGCCGGCGGCCCGCTGGCTGGGGGCCATGGCGGCCCGGTTTCCGGTGGTCGCGGTGTTGGGAAACCACGACCATGCCGCCGGGGTGCCGGTGCGCTCCGTGGTGCGGCGGCTGCAGGCCCATGGTGTGGCGGTGCTGATCAACCAGGCCCGTCCGGTGCGGGTGCGGGGCGTGCCCCTGTGGCTCATCGGCGTGGACGACCCGGCCCTGGGCCGGGCGCGGCTGGCCCGGGCTTTGGCGGGGGTGCGCGGGCCCGGCGTGCGGGTGCTCTTGGCCCACACCGCGGGCGTCTTGGACGAGGCCCAGGCGGCGGGCATCGACGTGTATCTGTGCGGCGACACCCACGGCGGCCAGGTGCGGCTGCCGGGGCTCACGCGCCTCATCGGCTACATGGCTTACCGGATCCGGCATTGGGAGGGCCTGCACCGGTGCGGGCCCACGTGGCTGTACGTCAATCGAGGTCTGGGGACATCGGGGGTACCGGTGCGGTTTCGCTGCCCGCCCGAAGTGGCCGTCTTGGAGCTGGTGCCCCAGGCGGCGGCGCGCCTTGGGAAACCCCACCGCCCACAGGCGCGGCGCCCTGCCCAACATTGCCCCGCGCGAAGTTGAACACCGCCAGGCCGCCTACGGCCAGCACCAAGTAGTACGTCAGCACGCGCCACGCGGCGACCACGATCCCGATCTCGTAATCGGGCACATGGCCCAAGAGGCCCCCGGCCATGCCCAGCTCCAGCCCGCCGCTGCCGCCCGGCGTTGGGATGATGGAACCCAGGAGGTAAATGGGGACCTGTACTGCCACCACATGCCAGTAGGGGGGCCGGGCGCCCAAGCCGGCGGCCAGGGCCGGCACCGTGGAAAACCAGGCGAGGAAATACAGCTGGTACGCCGCCGCGGCCGCCAGGGCCCAGGCGGCGTGGCGGCCGGCCAGAGCCCGCAGGCCTTGGCCCATCTCCGCCACCGCCCTCTCCACGGCCGCCGCCCGGGCCGCGGCTCGCTGCCGATGACCGAACAGGCCCAGCACCCCCCGCGCCAGGGCGCCGATGAGCCGCCGGCCCCGTTCCACATGCCACAACAGCCAGGTCAGGATCATGAGGCCGATGGTGTAGGCCAGGAGCAGCCAGCGCACGATGTCGTTGAGCCGCGGGTCGGCGCTGATGGTGAGGCCAAAGCCAAAGACCAGCGCCATGCCCAGCCACGCGAGGCTTAAGTGGGCGATGAAGCCGCTGCCCATGACCACCGCTGCCGCGTGGCCCGCCGGCAGCCCGGCCCGGAAAAGGGAGAAGATCTGCAGCGGCCCCCCGCCTACGGTGAAGGGTGTGACGGCCGCCAGAAAGTACCCCATCAGGTTCGTTTGGAGGGCGACCCGGGCAGGGATGCGGTAGCCCAGGGCGCGGCCCATGGCCTGCAGCCGCGCCACGTCCGCCACCCAGGCCGCCAGCACCAGGGCCAGCGCGGCCAGCAGCCAGCGCAGGTCAAAGGACTGCAGGGCCCGCCACGATCCCTCCTGCCACGTCCAGCGCAGCACGGCACCCGTGGCCAGGGCCGTTAGCATCAAGGAAACCAGGATCTGCGGCCACAAGGGCCGATGGGATTGCTGCAAGGGTGGGGATCCACTCCTGGTTGCAGTCTACGTGCCGTCGGCAGGGGATTCACCGATGACGTACAGGTACAGCCCGTGGCGTTCGTCGACGGCCGCGGGGCGCCAGCCGGGCACCGGGCGGCGGTGGGACACCACCCGGCTGCCGGGCCGCAGTTCGGTTTCGAACTTGTCCTTGAGCCGGTCCGCGGCGGCTTGGGACAAGTAAAAGGTGACCACGTCGGCGTTGCACAGGTCCACGTCAAAGAAGTTGGCCCGCTCCACCCGGGCGCGGCCGGTGAGGCCGCCCAGGCGGATGCGCCAGCGGCACAACGCGGCGCGGAGGGGATCAATTTCGATGCCCACCGCCTGCGCGCCGAATTCCCGGGCCGCGGTGATGATGATGCGGCCGTCGCCGGCGCCTAGATCATACAGGGTTTCGCCGGGTGCGAGCTGGGCCATCTGGAGCATGGCCCGCACCCGGGCCATGCTGGTGGGACTCCAGGCGCCGCCGACGAAAGCCGGCAGCACGATGGAAAGAAAAATCACGCCACCGCCGATGGAGAGCAGCCAGTACGCCGTCGACATGCCCGTCCCCCTGCCAAACGGCTTCCGGCGGTTATTCCACGATCACCCGGCCAACTCCTCTAGGCCAAGGCTGCCACGGCTGCGGCAGCAATTGCTATCGTGGGCGCCGCAGGGGCGGGCGCGCCGGGGCCCGAAGGGAGCCCCATGCGGCGCAAGTTCTTGATGTGGGTTTCGCTGGCGGTGGGCCTCTGGGCGGGCTCCTGGGCCGGCGCTTGGATGGCCCCTTGGGCCCATGGCGGCGCGGCTTTTTGGATGGCGCCGGGCAGCTCGGCGGCCTGGGCGGCTTCGGCCAGCGCGCGCCCGGAGCATCCGCTCCTTCTGGCGGGTACCGCCGCCGAAGCCGACTGGGGGCAACAGTTGCACCAGGAGCTGCTCGCGGGCGCCGGGCCGGGCCCGGCGGTGGAGGACGCGCGTGCGCAGGCCATCTTCGCGCGCGTGGCGGCCGTGGCCGGGGCCGTGCGGGACAACATCCCCTACACATTAACGGTGCTGGAGGGCGAGGAACCGGCGGCCTTTGCCCTGCCGGGCGGGTTTGTGTATGTGACCACGGGGCTGGTCGAGGCGCTGGACGACGGGCAGCTGGCGGGGGTGCTGGCCCACGAGCTGGTGCACACCGTTTACAGCCATTCCTTGCTGCAGCTCTCCGTGGTGGCCAGTCTCGAACAGCTGGGCGCCACCCTGGCCGCCGGCAGCGACGACACCGTCGCGTTGCTGGCGGATATCGGCACCCTGCTGTTGTCCTTGGGGTACAGCCGCAGCCAGGAGGCGGAGGCGGACCGGGTCGGCCAGCAGTGGGCCGCGGCGGCCGGCTTCCACCCGCTGGGGCTGGCCCAAGCCTTGCGGGTCCTCGACGGCGAGGCCGCCGGCGGGCGGTGGCTGGCCTACTTGTCCACGCACCCGCCCACCCGCCAACGCATCGCCGCCCTGGAGGGGGCCGCCGCGGCCGAGGCGGCCGCGCCCGGCGGCACTGGGGCACCCGCGGGACGGCCGGCCCCCGCCGCCGCGGGCAGCCGGTGGATCGCCTTGCTCACGCTGCTGGCCGCGGCGTTGGTGCAAGGGCTGCTGCTGGGCAGCTGACGGCCGGGACCCGACCCGAGAGGAGGCCCCGGGCGCCTGGTCGAAACAGGCGGTGAATTCCCAGCGGTTTCCGGAAACACGGAGGTGTCCTATCTTGGCGCAACGCGAGATCGTCCAAACCCATCGGGCCCCCAAGGCCGTGGGCCCTTATTCTCAAGCCGTGAAGGCCGGGGGGTTTGTCTTTGTCTCGGGGCAGATTCCCCTGGATCCCGACAGCGGCCAGCTGGTGCAGGGCGACATCGTCGCGCAGACGGAGCGGGTGCTGCAAAACTTGCAGGCGGTCCTGGAGGCCGCCGGGGCTTCCATGGCCCAGGTGGTGCGGGCCACGGTGTACCTCAAGGACATGAACGACTTTGCGGTGGTCAACGAAATCTACGCCCGCTACTTCCCGTCGGAGCCGCCGGCCCGCGTCGCGGTGGAAGTCAGCCGCCTGCCCAAGGACGTGCTGGTGGAGATGGACGCCATCGCGTTCACGGGGTAGGCTGGGCTGCGTTCTCTGGCCCCGCGGGCTTACCCGGGAAACATGTCCTGCCCGGCGCCGGCCCCGTCGTACGCTGCCGGCGCGGCCGCCGCCGGGCCCATGGGGCTGCCGGTGTGGGGCTGCAGGGCCCTGAGGCCTTCGGCGTAAGGGAGTCCCGCCCCGCGGCCGTACAGGCGGGCCCACAGCCGGGCCGCGGCCTGCTGAAGCCGGACGCGGTGGAGCGGGCCTGATCCCTGGGCCAGCGCCGCCAGCTTGGCCGCCAGCACCGGCCCGATGTCCAAAACGACGTTGGGCCGCCGGGTGGCAAAGGTCAGCACCTGGGCCCCGGGCACCGCGCCGGCCAGGACCAGGTCCAGCACCGCATGGCCCACCAGCCCGTGGGCGGGATGGTACCAGAGCCGCACGGGAAAGTCCGGGTCAAAGGTCAGCACCAGTTCCGGCTGCACGTCCCACCACAGCTGCTTGAGGGCCCGCTGGACCGCCGGAGAGTAGGTCTGGTCGCTGGGCAGCTCTTCGGGCAGCAGCGCATGCGGCGTCGCCAGCCGGCTCCAGGTCGGGTCGGCGGGCACCGGCCCTGGGCCGGCAATGGTGAGGTCGCTGCCGGCTTGGGCCAGCAGGCGCAAGGTGCCGCCCAGGAGAAACTCCAGGTCCTCCCAACGCCCGGTGGCCACCAGCACCCGGCGGCCTTGGCGCAGCAGGCGGTTGCCCCGGGCCAGCGCCAGTTGGGGCTGTTCGGGCCGCAGGCGCCCCTCGGCCAGCCGGTAGGCGGCCCAGCCCGTGGCCGCCACGGCGCCCGCCGCCACCAGTACCCGCTGCAGCCTGCTTCGGGCCATGGGTCCTGCGCCTCCCGGTCGTTGCTGGCCAATAGTATCCCTGCCTGGGGCGGACCTCATTCCGAGCGGCCGCGCGGGGGCGCTGGCACCCGCGCCGGGTCCCGGGCCCTTGGGGATTGACGGTTTCCATGGCAGCGCGTAGACTACAATTAAACGATTGCTTAAGCGTTGTCTCGATGAGAAGGGTGACGATCATGGCGGAAGCGCCGAGCCGGGCGCGCGCCGACTGCTGCGACACCTTCGATCCGTCGTCGTCGGCGGCCCGGGACGCCCTGCGGGACCGGCTGCTGGATGTGGCGGGGCTGTCGGAGCTGTTCAAAGTGCTGGGCGATGAGACCCGGACCCGGATCTTGTACCTGCTGTCGCTCAAGGAGCTGTGCGTGTGCGACATCGCCGACGTGCTGGAGATGAGCCTGCCGGCGGTGTCCCACCACTTGCGGCTGCTCCGGGCCCACCGCCTGGTCAAGTACCGGCGGGAGGGCAAGCAGGTTTACTACTCCTTGGACGACGACCACATCGTCGGGCTGATTTCCCTGGCCCAGGCCCACTTCGCCGAGGAAAGGTAGGTGCGCCGCCGTGGCGGCCGCGAAGGAGCGGAAATACATCCTCCAAGGCCTCGATTGCGCCGCCTGCGCGGCCAAGATCGAGGCCGCGGTGGCGCGGGAAACCGGCTTGACCGGCGTCGGCGTCGACTTTGCCACCCGCTCCATGTACCTGCCGCCCGAGCACGCCGCGGCGGTGCAGCAGATCATCGACCGCATCGAACCCGGAGTAAGGCTGGTGGAGGCTGCGAGCTGGTCCGCGCCGGCGGGCGCCGGCTCCGGGGCTGCCCCTTCCTTAGAGCGGCCTGGGGCGCACCATGTCCATGCTGCGGACGGCGGGCTTGGCCGTGGCGGGCACCCTGACGCCGGCGCGGAGATGGGCAGGCGGCGGCTGGCCGAGGTGGCCGCCGCAGCGGTGCTGATGGCGGTGGGCAGCGTCTTTCACGAGCCCCTGCACCAGACGCCGGGGTCTTTCGCCGAGTACTTGGTGTTCCTGACCGCCTACTGGCTGGTGGGGCGCCGCGTCGTGGGGGCGGCGGTGGGCAACGCTCGCCGGGGGCAGTTTTTCGATGAAAACTTTCTCATGACCGTCGCCACCTTGGGCGCGATGCTCATCCACCAGCTCCCCGAAGCCGTGGGCGTCATGCTGTTCTACTCGGTGGGCGAGGCGGTCCAGGACGCGGCCGTGGGCCGCTCCCGGCGCTCCATCCAGGCCCTGCTGGACGTGCGGCCCGACGTGGCGCACGTGGAACGGGATGGCCAGCTGCACCGGGTTTCCCCGGAAGACGTGCAGGTGGGTGAAACCGTGGTGGTGCGGCCGGGCGAGCGGATTCCCCTGGACGGCCAGGTGCTGGCCGGGGAAGGGTGGGTGGACACCGCCGCCCTCACAGGGGAGCCGGTGCCCCGCCGGGCGGCGCCGGGGACGCCGGTGCTGGCCGGCATGGTCAACACCGACGGGGTGCTGGCCATCCGGGTGACCAAGCCCGCCGGCCAATCGTCGGCGGCCAAGATCCTCGAGCTGGTGGAGCGGGCCGCGGCCCGCAAAGCCCCCACGGAGAAGTTCATCACCACCTTCGCCCGCTACTACACCCCCGCGGTGGTGGGCGCCGCGGCCGCGGTCGCCGTCCTGCCGCCCCTTTTGGTGCCGGGCGCGCACTTTTCCGACTGGATATACCGGGCCTTGGTGCTGCTGGTCATCTCGTGCCCGTGCGCCCTGGTGCTGTCCATTCCCTTGGGATACTTCGGCGGCATCGGCGGGGCCTCGCGCCGGGGCATCCTGGTCAAGGGCGCCAATTACCTGGATGCCTTGGCCAAGCTTCACACGGTGGCCCTGGACAAGACCGGCACCTTGACCCAGGGGGTCTTCCGGGTCCAGCGGGTGACGGCCTTGGCTGGGGCGTCGCCGGAAACGGTGCTGGACTACGCTGCCCACGCGGAGCACTACTCCCGCCATCCCATCGCTGCCTCCATCCGGGAAGCCTACGGCCGGGAAACCGACGCCGCCCGCATCGGCCGCGTGGTGGAAGTGGCCGGCCACGGCGTCATCGCGGAGGTGGACGGCCGGCGGGTGACGGCGGGCAACGACCGGCTGCTGCACCGGGAAGGCATCCCCCACGACGACTGCCGCGCCGACGGCACGGTGGTCAACGTGGCCGTGGACGGCCGGCTCATCGGCCGCCTGCACATCGGCGACCAGCTCAAGCCCGACGCGGCCGGCACCATCCGGTCCCTCAAGGGGCTGGGCGTGGCCCGGACGGTGATGCTGACGGGCGACAGCGAAGCCGCGGCCCGGCCCGTGGCGGCCGCGGTGGGCGTCGACCACGTGTACGCGGGGCTCTTGCCCGAAGAGAAGGTGCAGATCCTGGAGGGGCTGGCCGGCGAGGCCCACGCCGCGGGAGGCAAAGTGGCCTTCGTGGGCGACGGCATCAACGACGCCCCGGTCCTGACCCGGGCGGACGTGGGGATCGCCATGGGCGCGCTGGGCTCCGACGCGGCCATCGAAGCGGCCGACGTGGTCATCATGGACGATCAGCCGTCGCGGGTCGCCGAGGCCGTGGCCATCGCCCGCCGCACCCGCCGCATCGTGGGCCAGAACATCGCCTTTAGCCTCGCGGTCAAGGCGCTGTTCATCGCCTTGGGCGCCTTGGGCGTCGCCACCATGTGGGAAGCGGTCTTCGCTGACGTGGGGGTTTCCCTCATCGCTCTCCTCAACGCGACGCGAGCCCTCCGGACTTAGCCGGAGGGCTCGCCGTTCATGGCTTGCTGTGGGCCGGGCCCGGCGGTGCCGAGGCCGCCCGTGGCCGGGATAGCCGGCCGGGATCGCCTGCCGGGGGTCCGGGGCGGGCTAGCACGTGCTGTGCCCGCAGTTGCGGCAGTAGCCGCAGCCTTCGGCCTTGATAAAGGAGAAAGAGCCGCAGGCCGGGCACAGGTCCGCTCCGGGCAAGGCCGGGGCGCCGTTTTCGGCCGGATGGGCGTAGGACGCCGGGTCGGCGGGGGGAGCCGGGTTGCCCGCACCCGCCCATGGCGCGCCGGCCGGCGCTTCCCGGGCGGCCGCGTTTTCCTGCACCGCGTCGCTGGCCGGCCGGTCGCCCACCTTGCGGTGCAAGTAGCGCTCCAGGGCCTTGGCCAGGGCGTCGGGCAGCGACAGCACCTTGTTGGGTCCAAAGCCGAAGGGCTGGGCGCCGCCGATGCCCCGCAGCTGCTCCACCACCAGGGCCAGCTTCTTGGTGTTGGGCACCGGGCTGGGGGTGCGCAGGTAGAGCGAGATCAAGCGGCCCATGGCCTCGGAGTCCGCGGTCACGTCCATGCCGCCCTTGCCCAGGACGATGATGGTCTCAAAGGGTTCGCCGTCCTTTTCGTTGACGGTGATGCGGGCGGTGCCCACCATGGTCTTCTGGCGGAAGGTGTAGCCCGCCACCTCTTCGGGCACTTCGCCGATGGTTTGGGACGCATCCCGCATGGCGGCCATGGTGCCGTTGCCGTTGACGGGGGCGCCCGTCGCGCCGGCCGGTACGGCACCGGCCGCGGCCGTCGCGGCCTGGGCTGCTGCCTCGGCCTCTTCCTTGCGGGACAGCACCTGCTCGTCCCGGGACTTGTCCCGGTAGATGGTCACGCCCTTGCACCCCAGCTGGCGGGCCAGGGCATACAGCTCCTCCACCTGCTCCACGGTCCAGTCCGCGGGGCAGTTGGTGGTCTTGCTGATGCTGGAGTCGACCCAGCGCTGGATGGCCGCCTGCACCCGCACGTGCTCCTCAGGCGTCAGGTCCAGGGCCGTCACGAAGTAATCGGGCAAGTTCTCCAGCTTGGGCTCCACTTCAGGATGCGCGTCGAACCATTCCTGTACGATGGCTTCATTGACTTCCTTCCGGCCCAGCCGGCCCGTGCGCCAGTACGTCCACTGGTAGTAGGGTTCGATGCCCGTGGAGGTGCCCACCATGGTGCCCGTGGTGCCCGTGGGCGCCTGGGTGAGCAGCGTCGCGTTGCGGATGCCCTTCTCCCGCACCGCTGCCCGCACTTCCTCGGGCATGCCCTGCATGAAGCCCGACTGGAGGAACTTCTCCGCATCGAACATGGGGAAAGCGCCCTTCTCCTGCGCCAGCTCCACGGAGCCCAGGTACGCCTCCACCGCGATGGTGCGGTACACCTGGTCGATCATTTCCAGCGACTCGGGCGAACCGTAGCGCAGGCCCAGCTTGATGAGCATCTCCGCCAGGCCCATGGTGCCCATGCCGATGCGGCGCTCGGCCTTTTGCACCCGCTCGTTTTCCTCAAAGAAATAGGGCGTGATGTCGATGACGTTGTCCAGGAAACGCACGCCCAGCCGCGCCGCCTTCTTGAGGTCGTCCCATAGGACCTGGCCGTTTTCCACGAAGCGGCTGAGGTTGATGTGGCCCAGGTTGCACACGCCCCAGGCGGGGAGGAACTGCTCGCCGCACGGGTTGGTGGCGATGAGCTCGTGGAAATACCACGTGTTGGACATGCGGTTGGAGTAGTCCATGCGCACGATGCCCGGCTCCGCCGAAGCCCACGCGGATTCCACGATCATGCGCCAAAGGTCCCGGGCCCGGACGGTCTGGTACACCTTGATGGGATAGCCCTTCTCCTGCCACCGGCGCAGGTTGCCGTCCCATTCCCGGTCGTAGATCTCCTGGCCCACGGCTTCGTAGTCGGGGAAGACCAGGTCCCAGTCCTCGTCGTTGTCCAGGGCCCGCTCAAAGTCGTCGGTGAGGCCCACGGACACGTTGGCGTTGGTGAGGACGCCAAAGTCCCGCTTGGCGTTGATGAACTCGATGATGTCCGGGTGCCAGACGTTGAGGATGAGCATGAGCGCGCCCCGGCGGGAGCCGCCCTGCTCCACCAGCCCCGTCGCGGTGGAAAACAGCTGGCCCCAGCTGACGGAACCCGAGCTCTTGCCGTTGACCCCCTGCACGTACGCGAGGCGCGGCCGCAGGGTGGACAAGTTGATCCCGACGCCGCCGCCCCGGGCCATGATCTCCACCATGTTGCGCAAGGTGTCCATGATGGCCCGGCGGCTGTCGTTGCCGTGGGACGGGTCATCGGGCCGGATGGGGATCACGTAGCAATTGTAGGCCGTCAGGTTTTGGCCGGTGCCCAGCATCGCGTTGATGCGCCCGCCGGGGACGAAGCGCCAATCCTGCAGCAGCCAGCGAAACTCCTTTTCCAGCTCCTTGCGCCGCTCTTTAGGCTCCACCTGGACGATGGCCCGGGCCATGCGGTCCCACATGTCCTCGGGGCGGGTTTCCAGGGGCCGGTCGATGCGGGCGCGCTTCTGGGTAAACAGCTCGCCCGAGCGGAGCCGCACCGTGATGTCGTCGCCGTCCACCGCCACAACTTCCCCGGCTTCCTTTTGGGGATACTTGGGATGCTCCCGGGTGAGCACCACCACCGTGTCGCCGACGGTGATGTCGGCGCGGGAGCCTTTGCGGGCGTAGCGGTCAAGGAAGATGAGTTCCTGCAGCTCGCTCCAGCGGTAGCGCCGCTGACGGCCGTCTTGCGCCGGGACTGTCCGGCTCGCTTCCTGGGCCATCCCTGAGCCTCCTGCCTTGAGACGAGGAACGCGTCGGCCCGTGGACCGATGCGAGCCCCTTGGTTTTCTGAAGGACCACTATATCTTGTGGCTCGAACATTATAGCGCACAAAATGTAGGAGGTCGAGGGGACAATGGGGGATGGAGGGGGCAAATGGGCGCGCTAGCGGGGATGTCCGGGGGCGAACAGCCGGACATCCCGCCGCGCTCGCGCCCAGACGGGGATTTTCGCCAGGAATTGCTTTTAGCTGGGCGTTCGCGTCGACCCGGCTTCCTGGCGCGGCCGGAACGTGTAGCAGCAGGTTTCCTTGGACACGCGGGCCGGCGTGTGGCCGATCTCCCCGATTTCCTCGTCGTGCTTGCTGATGCGGGCCAGGGCGTCGTCGCTGATGACGAGGATAGCTTCGGCGCTGCACAGGTTGCCTTCGTCCCAGTAGCTGCAGTTGCTGACGGTGCAGCGGACTTCGGGCACCGGGTTCACCTCCTGTTGGCCGGACCGCAGGGGCCGGCAGGCGTAGGTTGCCCGCCGCGGCGGGGCGCGATACGGGCAGGGAATGGGCGGCCCGCAGGGAATACGCGGAGCAGGATTCGAGGAGGAAGCGCCAATGGATGAGACCAAGAAGGGGCCGGGCGCGCCTGGGGACTACCCGGCCATGGATTTCCGGCCCATCGCCGACAAGATCGTGGGGACGTGCCTGGGCATCCGCCCGGGCGAGGTGGTGCAGATCGGGGGCGGCATCCACAACTTCGCCTTTGTGGGGGCCTTGGCGGCCGCGGTCCGGCGGGCGGGCGCCTTTGCCGAGCTCAACGTAACGTCCGATGATCTGCAGCTGGAAACCTTGACCACGGTGCCGGTGGAGTACTTGCAGATGGTGCCCCGCCACCGCCTCAAGTGGCTGGATGATGTGGACGCGATGATCGTCACCGACGCGGTGGCCGACCCCCGCCGGGCGGCGGCGGTGCCCCAAGACCGGCTGCGGGCGGCCCAGGCCGCGGCCGAGGCGGTGCAGCGCCACATCCTGGAGCGGGGCGTGCGCTGGCTGTACGTGCCTTTTCCGACGCCTGCGGCCCGGGCGGGCCTGCCCATTACCTTTGACAACCTTTGGTCCATGTTCTGGCGGGCCGTGGACGTGGACTACGAGGCCCTGCAGCAGGAGGCCGCGGCCCTGGCGGCGGCCCTGGAGGCCGCCCGCGACATCCGGCTCGTCTCCGACAACGGCACCGACCTGACCCTCAGCCTCGGCGACCGCCCTGTGCTGGTGGACGACGGGGTCATGTCCGAAGCCGACATGGCCCAGGGCGACACGGCCATCAACCTGCCCGCGGGCGAAGTCTTTGTCGCGCCGGTGGAGGCGTCCATCCACGGGCGGCTGGTGGTGGACTTTGCCTTCCGCAACGGCCGGGCCATGCGGGGTGTGGAGCTGACCGTGGAAAAGGGCCGCGTCCACGTGGTGGAAGGCCCCCAGCCCGGCGGCTGCGCTTTCCGGGAGGCGCTGGCCCTGGGCTTGGGCGACGCCGATGTCATCGGCGAGCTGGGCATCGGCCTCAACCCGGGCGTGGACCGGTTTTGCGGGTACGGGCCCACCGACGAGAAGCGGCGGGGGACGGTCCATTTGGGCCTTGGGGAAAACCGCTATTTCGGCGGCGCCAACGCGGCCGACGTGCACTGGGACGTGTTTGTGGAGCGGCCCACGCTGCTGGTGGACGGCCGGGCCGTCATCGAAGCCGGCGCCTTGCGCCTGTAAGGCGCCCTGCACTGCACAAAGAAGCGGCAGCCGGACAAGAAAACGGGCACCCGTCAGGGTGCCCGGCGGTTGTCCGTGTTCGCGTGAACGCGGCCGGCTCGCGCCTCAGTTCTCGACGATGAGCGTGCCGACCATGCCCAGGGCCTCGTGGCCGGGCTCCACGCAGACGGTGCGGAAGTTGCCGGCCCGGTCCACGGAGAACTCGTAGGTCGCGGTCTGGCGAGGCTGCACCTTGGGCGACACCAGGTTCAGCTCCGGCACCGTCCAGTCGTGGGCCACCGTGCCCGTGTTCTCCAGGACCAGGCGGACCCGCTCGCCCCGCTTCACGGTGATCTCCTGGGGCTCAAAGCTGAAGTCGCTGAGCACGACCTTGATCTCCCGCACCTGGCCGCTGGCCCCGCTGCTGCCGGTCTGCTGCCGGGGAGCCTGCGACTGCGGCTGGCTGCTGCCCCCGCCTCCGCCGCAGGCGGCCAACAGGACGGCCAGCACCAGCAAAGCCGCCACCGCACCCCACGCGCGCCGCTTCGGCATGCCAAAAACCCCTTTCGTCCGGAAAAAGTTGTCCAGATCCACACCAGAGTCTATAAGCTGCCGGGGGCAGGGTCAAGGGACAGATGTCCCTTTCCCGCCCACAGGGTGCCAGAAGATTGACAAAAAAGGGCGGCGTAGATTAAGGTGGTATTGCCTCGGACCACGACCCGCCCGTCCCGGCGAGGACCGACAGGTGTGGAGGGAAAGCTTGTGCCGCCACCGGTTTCGCAGCCTGCAACCCGCCCCAAAGTTTACGTTGCCCGCCGCATCCCCGAGGAAGCCTTGCAAATCTTGGAAGCCCACTGCGACTGTCGCGTCTTTGCGCACGAGGACACCCCCGTGCCCCGGGAGACCTTGCTGCAGGAGCTGGCCGGCGCCGACGGCGCCTTCGTTCTCTTGACTGAGCGCATTGACGACGAGCTGCTGGCGGCGGCGCCGCGGCTCAAGATCGTGGCCAACATGGCCGTCGGCTACGACAACATCGACGTGGAGGCGTGCACGAGGCGGGGCGTGCTGGTCACCAACACACCCGGGGTTCTCACCGAGACGACCGCGGACTTGACGTGGGCGCTGCTCATGGCCACCGCCCGCCGGCTGGTGGAGGCCCAAAAGGTCATCGAGCGGGGCCAATGGCGCACGTGGTCGCCCATGTTCCTGACCGGCCAGGACGTGTACGGCCGCACCCTGGGCATCATCGGCGCGGGCCGCATCGGCGGCGCGGTGGCCCGGCGGGCCAGGGGGTTTGCCATGACCATCCTCTATCACAACCGCCGCCGGCGCCCAGACCTGGAAGCCGAAACGGGCGCCCGCTACGTGGGTTTCCATGAGCTGTTGGAGCAGTCGGACTTCGTGGTGACGCTGGTGCCCCTCACGGCCGAAACCCACCATCTGATCAACGAAGATGCGCTGCGGCGCATGAAGCCCAACGCGATTCTGATCAACGCGGCCCGGGGTCCGGTGGTGGACGAAAAGGCCCTCTACAAAGCCCTGACCGAGGGCTGGATCTGGGCCGCCGGCCTGGACGTGTGGGAAAAGGAGCCCATCGGCCCCGACCACCCCCTCCTGGGGCTGCCCAACGTGGTGGCCCTGCCCCACATCGGCTCCGCCAGCATCGCGACCCGCACCCGCATGGCCGTGGTGGCGGCGGAAAACTTGGTGGCCGGGGTGACGGGCCGGCGGCCGCCCAACCTGGTGAACCCGGAAGCGTGGGAGCGCCGCCGGGGCGCCGAAGGGGGCGGGGGCCAGGTTGGATGACCGGTGGGAGGAGCTCCCCGTCCGCCATTTTCGCATCGCGGAAGCCAACGCCATGGTGCCGACCCTGGCCCGGCTCTTGGAGCGGCTGCAGGCCCTCTTGGAAGAAGCCCGGGCCCGTCACCGGGAGCTGGCCCTCATCAAGGCAGTGGGCTACGGCCAGGACGGCAACTTGATCATGGCCGCGGATCATCGGGAAGCCAAGCGCCGCCTGCGGGCCGCCGTGCAGGAAGCCAACGAGATCATCGACAGCATCCAGCGGGCCGGCTGCCAGCTGAAAAGCGTCGAGCTGGGCCTGGTGGACTTTCCGGCCGTCATCAACGGGCAGGAGGTCCTCCTCTGCTGGCGCCTGGGCGAGCCCGAGATCATGTATTACCATTCATGGGAAGACGGGTACGCGGGGCGGCGCCGCCTGCGGCCCGAAGACGACGACACCCCGCCGCCGTCCTCGCCGTTCCCGCGGCCGTCGCCGCCCGCGGCCTAGCGCGGTGTTTGCGGTGCGGATCCCGCTCCCGGCGCCGTGCCCCGGCCCCTGCGCCGTACCGCGCCGGGCCCGGCGGCGCGCTGGGGTCGGCCCAACACCGCGCCCGGGCCGAGCGCCGCCCCCCCGGGCCCAGCACCGTCCCCGGGCCCAGCGCCGGCCTTGGACCGAACCATGGCCGTCAGACGGCGATCCCGTGCCCCCGGATGAGGGCCATGACTTCGGCCCGGGTCTTCTCGTCGGTGCGGCAAAGCCCTCGCACCGCGGAGGTCACCGTCTTCGCGCCCGGTTTCTGAATGCCCCGCATGCTCATGCACAAGTGCTCCGCTTCGATGACCACCGCCACGCCCAGCGGCTTTAGGTGTTCCATCAGGGTGTCCGCGATCTGCGCGGTCATCCGTTCCTGCATCTGCAGGCGCCGGGCAAAGGCCTCCACCACCCGGGCCAGCTTGCTCAAGCCCGTGACGCGGCCGTCCCGGGGGATGTAGGCGATGTGGGCCTTGCCGAAAAAGGGCAATAGGTGGTGTTCGCACAGGGAGAAAAAGGGAATGTCCCGCACCAGCACCAGCTCGTCGTGATCCTCTTGAAAATGCACCTGCAGGTGGCGCTGGACGTCGTCCCGCATGCCGGCGCACAGTTCCGCGTAGGCCGCGGCCACGCGCCGGGGCGTGTCGATGAGCCCTTCCCGCTGGGGATCCTCGCCGATGGCTTCCAGGATCATGCGGACGGCGGCTTCGATTTTCGCCGTGTCGACGGGGGGGACGTGGGTTTCTATGTGTTGGGCCATGCCACGAAAAGCCTCCTTCTTGACGCCGCCTGCGCGGCCTGGGGTTATTGTACCGTCGGCAGCCCGGCCTGTCCAATAAGGGCGCCGGACAGGGCGCCGGACAGGCCGCCGGCCCCTTTGTCGAACCCGGCAGGGCGGTTTTCCCGCCGCGTCTGACGCGCCGCGAACCTGGGAGAAATCGCCTGAAAGTCTTGTCCGGCCCCATATCCTGATCGACAGACCCGTCCACCCCCGTGAGCTATAGTCGGTGTTGCGGCTCTTTCCCAAGGAAGGCAACCCCGTATGCGGACGGACAAGGAGGGACGGCCGGATGATCGACAAGGCGCCGATGGCACTGGCCCAGGGGGGAGTCGCATGGTCGCGGCCGCGGGACGGAGGGACGGGGGCGCGGGTGCGGCGGTCGCCGTCCACGCCCGGGAGCGGAATGGCCAAGGCAGCCCTGGGCCCCGCCCTGGCCCGGGCGGCGGCCGCCGCCGGCGTGTGGGGGCTGCCCGCCCTGCTGGGGTTTGTCATGGGCCGGGCGGCGGTCTTTGGCGTCCTGTTGCCCTTTGGTACTGCCTTTTGCGCGGCTCTCGCGGCCCAGAGGCGGGCCCGGCGGGCCCTGGCCGCGGCCTTGGGCGCGGCCGCAGGCGGGTGGACCAGCCTGGCCCCCATGGCCCCCGGTGCCGGGCCGCTCCTCGCCGCGGCCCTGTTGCCTTGGGTCGGCTTGGCGGCCGCCTCGGCCCTGGCCCGGCGCCCCGGCGCCTCGCCTTGGCTGGCCGCCGCCGGTGCCGGCTTGGCGGCGGCGGCGGTGCGCCTTGGCCTCGCGTGGAGCATGACGGGCGATCTCTTCGCCGCGGGCGCCACGGGTGCCGCGGAGCTGGCGGCGGCCTTGGTGCTGGTGCCCGCCGCCGGGCTCGCCGGCCTGCGCCCCGCGGCCCTCAGCCAGGGACAGGTGGTCTCCCTCCTGGCCCTGGCCGGGTTGACCACCTTGGGCCTGCACGGCGCGGCGTGGCAAGGCATGGCCCTGGCGCCCTTTGTGGCCCGGGCCTTGCTGCTGGCCGTGGCGGCGGTGGGCGGACCGGGCTTTGGGGCGGCCGCCGGCGCGGGCTTGGGCCTCGTCGCGTTCTTGGCCGTCGTGCCCGGGCCGGCGCCGGCCCGGCTGCCGTGGGAGGCCGCGGTGCTGCCGCCCGCGGGGCTGCTGGCGGGGCTGGGCGCTTTGTTGGGCCCTGGGGCGGGCAAGCCGGCGGCCGCCTTTGGCCTGCTCTTGGCCCACGGCCTGCTGGCACCCTTGGCGGCCAGCGGCGCGGAGATCGGCCACGCCCTGCTCCACTGCCTGGCCGCGGCCGGCTTCCTCATGGTGTTGCCCGCGCCCCTCTTGCGGGCCGTGGCCGCCCGGCTCCCGGGGACGCCCGAGCGGGAGCGCCGGGACCGGGTCCGCCACCACGAGGCCCGGGCCCAAGCCCAACAGCAGCTGCAGCGGGTGGCGGCCATTCTTGAAGAGCTGGGCCACACCTTCGCGGCCCCGCCCGCCGCGGGGGCGGGCGAGGAGGCCCCCTTTGAGCGGTTCGTGGCCCGGGTGTGCCACGAAGTGTGCGGCGGCTGTTCCCGCCATGCCCACTGCTGGGAGCGCCACATGTTCCAGACGTACCGGGATCTCATGGCCACGGCCGCGGCCGCGAGTCCCGACGGGCCGCTGCGGGCGCAAGATCTGGCCGAGGGGCTGCGGCAGCGCTGCATCCAGCCGCCCCACCTGCTCAAGGGGCTGGGGCGGATCTTCGATTCCATGCGGGTCGAAGCCTACTGGCGCCACCGGCTGGAGGAATCCCGGGAACTGGTGCCCCGGCAGCTGGCGGGCATGGCCGCCATCATCGCCGGCGTGGCGGAGCAGATGGAGCGCGCCGGCGCGCCCGCTGCCGGGGGCAGGCCCGGGGCCGGCAGTCCGCCGGGCTGGGCGCCCCGCTTTGATGTGGACGTGAGCGTCGTACAGGCGCCCCAGGCCGACTCCGCGGTGTCCGGCGACTGTTTCCGGCGGGTGGATCTGGGCCCCGACCAGGTGGCCTTCATCCTCAGTGACGGCATGGGGACCGGGCCCCGGGCCGCCGCGGAAAGCCAGGCCGCGGTGGCCATGCTGCAGCGGTTTCTGGAAGCCGGTTTCGACCTGGACTTCGCGGTGCGCACCATCAACACGGTGCTGCTGCTGCGCTCCCCTGAGGAAACCTACGCCACCTTGGACGCATGCGTGGTGGACTTGGCCGAGGGGACGGCGCGGATGCTCAAGGTTGGCGCCCCGCCCAGCTTTGTGTGCCGCGGCGGCGAAGACGGCGGCGCCGTGGACGTGGTGCGGGCGTCCAGCCTTCCTGTGGGGATTCTCAGCCGCGTGGAAACCCGCATCGTCACCCGCCGCCTGCAGCCAGGCGACGTGGTGGTCATGGTCACCGACGGCGTACTGGAGGCGTGCCAGCTCAAAGGGGACCGGGAGGAGGCCTTGCGCCGCACCTTGGAGCGGGTGGCGCCCGCCGACGCCCACGGGGCTGTGGACACCGTCTTTGCCCGGCTGCGCCAGCGCACCGGCCCGGCGTTCCCCGATGACGTCACCATCGTGGCCTTCCAGCTCACGGAGCGGGGCCCGCGGGCGAGGCGACGGGCGCACCGGCCGCCTGCAGGGCGCGGTTGGCCAGCATCACGGGCGTCTGCAGTGCCATGAGCCCGCCGGTGACGAGCATGAGATGCTCCACGGGCATGGAATCCGCCAGGGGGCCGTAGATCAGCATCGACAGGGGCATGAGGGAGCTGAACACCATGGTGTTGACCCCAAAGATGCGCCCCAAAAACGCGTCCTCCACCCGCTGCTGCAGCAGCACCATGGCGGTGGTGTTGTACAGGGGAAACACAAGACCGATCACGGCCATGGTGGCCACGTAAAGGGGAAAGGGCGGCGCGAGGCCGAAGAGGATGCCGCCTACGCCAAAGGTGAAATTGGCCAGGGCCATGCTGTGCAGCTTGTTGCGAAACCCGCCCCACGAGGCCATGAGCAGGCCGCCCAGCACCATCCCCAAGGACCAGCCCATCTCGATGGCCGACAGGCGCCACACTTCGTCGCCGTAGGTGCGGGCCACCTGCAGGGGCGACAGGAAGGCCTGGGGGCCCACCAGCACGTGGACAACGCAGCTGAAAAGGAAGAAGGCCTTGAGGTATCCGTGGCGGCGGATGTACGCCAGGCCCTCCAGCAGGTCGGTGAAATACCCCGCGGGCTGGGCGGCCGCCGCGCGGGGGTGCGCGGGCACCTGCAAGTACACCAGCAGCATGGTGATGGCGATGGCCGCCGTCACCACGTCCACCAGGAAGATGACTTCCAGCGACGTGACGCTCAGCAGCAGCGCGCTCACCATGGGCGACACCAACGTCGTCGCGGACTGGATGGTGCTGTTGATCGCGTTGACCCTGGTGAGCATGGCCGGGGGCACAAACTGGGGCAGCAAGGCGCCCACTGCGGGCATCTGGATGCCGCCGCCCAACGCCCGCACCGCGGAAGCCACAAACAATAGCCATACCGCGTCGTAGCCCAGGTGGAACAAGATGGCCAAGATCAGCGTACACAAGGCGATGAGCCCGTCCGCGGCGGCGATCAGCAGCCGGCGGTCGAACCGGTCGGCCCAAACGCCGGCGAAGGGCGAGATGATAAAGGTGGGCAGAAACCCGGACAAGACCGCCACGGCCATCATGGCACCCGATTGCGTCGTCAAGGTGATATGCCACGCGATGGCCAGCTGCACCAGCGCCGATCCAAAGAGCGAAATCGCCTGGGTGGAGAGGAAGATGGCCACGGGGCGGCGCCAATTTGGGTGGGCCGGTTCGGCCTGCATGGACTTGACCAGCTCCCCATGGGAATGGATACGGGCAATCCATTATCGCCAGCGGGTGCACCGGTGTCAAGGGCGGCGGCCGGCGGAAGGGCAATGGCCTCTGGCCCATGAATCCTCTTGGTGGAGTTGTCCGTTAGGGGCGTCCCAGGGGCGGCATGGGCCCTGGGCGGCGGGAGGGAGCGGCGTGGACCTCCTGGAGCGGGTGGAAGACTACATCGCGCGCCATCGCCTATTGCGTCCGGGCGATCGGGTCCTGGCGGCCGTCTCCGGCGGCCCCGACTCCCTGGCGCTCTTGCACCTATTCACCCGCCTGCGGGCGCCGTGGGCGCTGGGGCTGCATGCGGTCCACGTCAACCACGGACTGCGGCCCGAAGCGGCCCAAGATGCGGCCTTCGTAGAGTCCGTGGGGCAGGCCTGGGGCGTGCCGGTGACGGTGGTGGCAGTGGACGTGCGGGCGGAGCGGGCGCCGGGGGAATCGCTGCAGCAGGCGGCGCGGCGGGTGCGCTACCGGGTGCTGGCCCAGGCGGCCGACCAGGTGTCCGCGACCCGCATCGCGCTGGGCCACCACGCGGACGATCAGGCGGAGACGGTGCTCCTGCGGCTTTTGCGGGGCGCGGGGACCACCGGCCTGGCCGGCATGCGCCCCCGGCGGGGACGCTACATCCGCCCGCTGCTGGGGGTGCCCCGGGCGGCCATCGAAGCCTATTGCCGCCGCTTTGAATTGAACCCCCGCGTCGACCCCAGCAACGTGTCGCCCCAGTACCTGCGCAATCGCATCCGGCACCACCTGCTGCCCCTATTGGAACGGGAGTACAATCCCAACATCCGGGCCGTTCTCTGCCGCACCGCCGGCTTGCTCCGGGAAGAAGACGACCTGCTGGAAGCCTTGGCCGTGCGGGCCCACCGGCGGCTGGCGGCCCAGGGGGGGCCCCACGAGCTGCCGGTGGCCGGTCTCGCCCGCCTGCCCGCGGCCGTGGCCCGCCGGGTGGTGCGCCGGGCCTTGGCGGCCGCGGGCGTTCCCCTGTCCCGGGTGACCGCGGATCATGTCGCGGCCGTCCTCGCGCTCTTAGACGGGGTTGGCGCCGTGGACGTGCCCGGCGGCGTCCGGGCCCGCCGCGCGGGGGACCGGATCCGGCTGGAGCGGCCGCCGTCGGGACCAGCGGTTGCCCCCGCCGGCCCGGCTCCGCCAGCCTTTTTCCATCCCCTGGACGTGCCGGGGAAGACCGCCGTCGGGGAGCTGGGACTGGTCATTCGCGCGGAGATCGTGGAACCGCCCGCGTCGCGGGCGGTGGCCGCGGATCCCCGGGCCGCCAGCGGCCCGATGCAGGCAGTGCTGGACTGGGACCGCCTGGTGCTGCCCCTGGTGGTGCGCTCATGGCAACCAGGCGACCGCATGCGGCCCTTGGGCCTGGACGGCACCAAGAAGCTCCAGGACCTTTTCGTGGACGCGAAAGTGCCCGCGGGCGAAAGGCGCCGGGTGCCCATTATCGCGGATCAGGCGGGTCCGGTGTGGGTGGTCGGCTTGCGGGTGGACGCGCGGGCCGCGGTCACGGCGGAGACCCAGCGGGTGCTGCGCCTGCGGGTGGAACCGGTTTCCGGGGAGCCGGGTTCCGGGGAGAATGGACGGTGAGGGGGCCGCGGGAACGATGGGGCCCTGGCGGCCCCCAGGATCCTGCCCGGCGGCATCCGGCCCGTGCCGGCGCGGGGCGCCACCGCATTATTGTAATGCGAGGCATAGCATGTTATAATGAACGAGCGTTAATGTCCCGTCAAGGTTTGTGATTTCGTGAACGAAGAGCCGAACGGACCGCGCCTTGACAGCACCGTCCATGCAGCGCCGGCACGGCCGTTGCAGTGGGGGTAGAGGCGCGCTTTGTTTTTGCCACCCGCTGAGGGGAGGTTGTCGTTTGAATCGGTTTCTTAGAGGCATTAGCCTTTACCTGTTGATCGCGATCATCGCGGTGTCCATCGTCAGCAGCCTCTACCCGACCCAAGAACGGCGGCAGGAGGTCACCTACTCGCAGTTTATGCAGTGGGTGGAGGAGAACCGCATCACGCAGGTGACCATCATCGGCGAGCAGCTGGTGGAAGGGCAGCTGCGGGACGGGACGCTGTTCAGCACGTACATCCCCGTGGGCACCACCAACTTGGGCAATCTGCTCATCGAGCGGGGCGTGCAGGTCAGCGCCCAGCGGGAGCCCCAGCCGCCTTTTTGGATGTCGCTGTTGCCGCACCTGTTGACCATCGGCATCTTCATCGTGCTGTGGCTGTTCATCATCAACCAGATGCAGGGCGGCAGCAACCGGGCTATGTCTTTTGGCAAGAGCCGAGCCAAGCTGCACACCGAGGAGCGCACCAAGGTGCGCTTTGACGACGTGGCCGGCCTGGACGAAGCCAAGGAAGAGCTCATCGAGATCGTCGAGTTCCTCAAGCACCCCAAGCGCTTTGCCGAGCTGGGCGCCAAGATCCCCAAGGGCGTGCTCCTGGTGGGCCCTCCCGGCACCGGCAAGACGCTGCTGGCGCGGGCGGTGGCCGGCGAGGCCGGCGTGCCCTTTTTCAGCATCAGCGGCTCCGACTTCGTGGAGATGTTCGTGGGCGTGGGCGCGTCCCGGGTGCGGGACTTGTTTGACACGGCCAAGAAGAACGCGCCGTGTATCGTGTTCATCGACGAGCTGGATGCGGTGGGCCGGCAGCGGGGCGCAGGCTTGGGCGGCGGCCACGACGAGCGGGAGCAGACTTTGAACCAGATGCTGGTGGAGATGGACGGCTTTGAGCCTAACACCGGCATCATCGTCATGGCGGCCACCAACCGGCCCGACGTGCTGGACCCGGCGCTGCTGCGCCCCGGACGGTTTGACCGCAAGATCCTGGTGGACCGGCCCGACATCAAAGGGCGGGAGGCTATCCTCAAGGTGCACGCCCGCAACAAGCCGCTGGCCAAGGACGTGGACCTCAAGGTCATCGCCCGGCGCACGCCCGGTTTCTCCGGCGCGGACCTGGAGAGCGTCATGAACGAAGGCGCCATCTTGGCCGCCCGCCGGGGCAAGAAGGAAATCTCCATGGCCGAGCTGGAGGAGGCCATCGATCGGGTCGTCCTGGGCCCGGCGCGCAAGGGCCGCGTGCTGACGCCCCGGGTCAAGGAAGTGTACGCCTACCACGAGGCGGGGCACGCCCTGGTGGCCCACTACCTGCCCAACGCCAACCCGGTGCACAAGGTGACCATCATCGGCCGCGGCATGGCCGGCGGGTACACCCAGTTCCTGCCCCGGGAGGAGCGGGCCTACCTCATGACCCGCTCGGAGCTCATGGACGAGCTGGCCGCGGCCCTGGGCGGGCGGGCTGCCGAGGAGCTGAAGTTTGACGAGATCAGCACCGGCGCCAAGGGCGACCTGGAGGAAGTGACCCGCCTGGCCCGCAAGATGGTCATGGAGTGGGGCATGAGCGACCGCCTGGGGCCCCAGGCCTTTGGCCGGCCGGCGGAAGAAAACATCTTCCTGGGCCGGGACATCGCCCGGGACCGCAACTACAGCGAGGAAGTCGCGGCGGCCATCGACCAGGAAGTGCGCAACATCATCGACCAGGCCTACCAGACGGCCCGGACGGTGCTCCAGGAGCACTGGGACCAGCTGGTGGCGGTGGCCGAAGCCCTCATCGATCGGGAAACCTTGACCCGCAAGGAGTTCCTGGAAGTCATCGGCGAGGAGGCGGCCGAGGACCCGCTGGCCGTCCCCGAACCGGCGGAGGCGGAGGCCCCCAAGGAGGCCGCGGCCGTGGACCGGCCCCAGGAAGGCGTGGCGGCCGGCGCCGGGCGGGCGGCGGGGCCGCCGGCGGCTCCCAGCCGGGACGAACTGGTGCTGGAGAAGGGCAAGGCCCCGAAGCCGGCCATCGGGCTGGAGTGAGCCTGCAGTGAGCGTGCCTCCGGCGCCTGCGGCGCCGGCGGGCACGGCGATGACAACCCAACACGAACCACCTCAGCGGGGAAGGCCCCGGCCGGGAGGCCGGGGCTTTTCTGACCGGTGAAGGCGGCGGCACGGGTTTTGCCTAAGCGCAGCGGATCGCGGCGGTGCCGGGCAGCCGGCACCCGGGGAGGCGGCGGCGGTGGCGGACCGGGTTTCCTTGGTCAACATGGTGTTCTACGGCTACCACGGCGCGTACGGCGCCGAGCGGGAGATGGGGCGGCGTTTTGAGGTGGACGTGGATCTGTATACCGACGTGCGCCCGGCCGCCGCGAGCGACTCCCTCGCGCGCACCATCAACTACGTGGACGTGTACACCATCGTCAAGGACATCGTCGAGGGCGGCCGCTACAACCTCCTGGAAACCATCGCCGAAACCATCGCGGCCAAGATCTTGGCGTCCTTCGCCGTGGAGCGGGTGACGGTGCGGGTGCGCAAGCCCCACGCGCCGGTGGGCGGCTCGCTGGACGGCGTGGAGGTGGAGATCACCCGCCCCGTTTGATGGGCGGCCCCTTTTCCTGCGGCGGGCGGCTGCTTCGGTAATGCTTCCCGCGCCGCTCCGTGGCCCTTGTCCCCCACTTGCGGCCTAGCTCCCGCCCATTTGTCACCCTACAAAGACGATGCATCGGTTGACAATACAGCCGCATCTTGGTTACCATCGAGGCGCTGGGGCCAGGGACGCGGCCCGCGGGCGCGCCCTGGATACGCAGCGCCAAGGGTGAGGAGGCGGGGAAACGTGGACAGGACGGCCCCGGCGGGCGATACCGCCGCGCGGGTCTTGGCCAGGCTGCAGGCTGGGGAAGGCGAGTACGTGTCCGGCCAGGAGCTGGCGGCCTCCTTGCAGGTCAGCCGCACCAGCGTGTGGAAGGCGGTGCGGCGGCTGCGGGAGCAAGGGTGCGTCATCGAGGGCAGCCCGCGGCGGGGGTACCGGCTGGTCTTTCACCCCCTGGATACCCCAGCGCCGGAGCAGGTGCTGCCGGGCCTCACGACGCGCCTGTTGCGGCGCCTGGTGTACCTGCCGGTGACCGCGTCCACCAACGAGGTGGCCAAGGCCCAAGCCCGGGAGGGCGCACCCGAGGGCACCGTCATCGTGGCCGAGCGCCAGACCCACGGGCGGGGCCGGCGGGGCCGCGGGTGGGCGTCGCCCCCTGGCCGGGGCCTGTGGTTTTCGGTGCTGCTGCGGCCGGAGATCCCGCCCCGGGACGCGCCTCTGTTGGCCCTGCTGGCCGCCGCGGCGGTGCGGGAGGCGGTAGCCGCGGTGGGCGGCATTGATGTGCAGATCAAGTGGCCCAACGACGTAGTGGCGGGCGACGCCAAGCTGTGCGGCATTTTGGTGGAGATGGACGCGGAGCTGGAGCGGGTGCGCCACTGCGTGGTGGGAATCGGGGTCAACGTCAACCAGGCCGCGGAAGATTTCCCGCCGGAGCTGCGGGCCGCGGCCACCTCCGTGCGCATCTTGGCGGGCCGGCCGGTGCCCCGGGTGCCCCTGCTGCAGGCCATCCTGCAGGCCCTGGAAACCCGCTACCTGTCCTTGGCCAGCGCGGGGTTTGGCCCGCTGCTCGCGGAAGTGCGGCGCTGCTCGGCCACCTTGGGCCGGCCCGTGCGGGTGCTGGAGGCCCGCGGCCAAGCCTGGGACGGTCGGGCCGTGGCCATCCTGGACGACGGATCTTTGCTGGTGGAGCCTGCCGGCGGCGGCCCGCCCCGGGCGGT
The DNA here is from genome assembly GCA_035304545.1 of Limnochordales bacterium. Classification (GTDB taxonomy): domain Bacteria; phylum Bacillota; class Limnochordia; order Limnochordales; family ZCTH02-B6; genus ZCTH02-B6. The sequence goes on from DATGPV010000059.1 coordinate 26,144, forward strand.
GTACGCGGCCGATGTGTCCGTCCGCCGGCGCGGGGGAGGAGAGGCGCGATGAAGCCCATGGCTGCTCCCGGGCGGCCCCTGGCTACCCGGGACTTGGTCTTGGCGGCCTTGCTGGCCGCCGTCACGTCGGTGTTGGCTTACGTCCGCATTCCGTTGCCCATGAGCCCGGTGCCCATCACGGGCCAAACCTTGGGCCTCATGCTGGCAGGGGTGCTCTTGGGTCCCCGCTTGGGCGCGCTGTCCCAGGCGGTGTACCTGCTGATGGGCGCCGTGGGCCTGCCGGTGTTCGCCGGCGGCCAAGGGGGTCTGGGCGTGCTGGTGGGCCCCACCGGCGGGTACTTGTGGGGCCATGTGGCCGGCGCCTACGTGGCCGGCCTCGTCGCCGGGCCCGGGCTGTGGACGGCGGCAGCCGGGGGCGAGGCCCGGTTGCCCGGCGGCTCCCGGAGGGGTACGATGGTATTTGGGCGCAGCCTGGCCGGCGCGGTGCTGGGCGGCATCGTGACCGTCTATGGGCTGGGCGTGCTGCAGCTGGCCCTGGTCACCGGCATGGGCTGGCAGGCGGCCCTCTTGGCGGGCGCTGTGCCCTTTCTGCCCGGCGATGCCCTCAAGGCTGCAGCCGCGGCCGCGCTGGCCGCGCGCCTGGCTCGGGCGGCGGGGGTCCGGCCCGCGCCGTCGGAGGCGCCATCCCGGTAACGTCACGGCAAGGAGGTGCAAGCCCATGGCAAAGCGCATCGTGGTCATCGGCGGCGGGCTCGCGGGTTCCGAAGCCGCCTGGCAGGCCGCCAGCCTGGGCGTGGAGGTCGACCTGTACGAAATGCGGCCCGTGCGCCAAACGCCCGTTCACCATACCGACAAGCTGGCGGAGCTGGTGTGCACCAACTCCCTGGGCTCCAACCAGATCACCAGCGCCAGCGGTCTGCTCAAGGCCGAGATGCGGGCGCTGGGTTCCCTGATCATCGCCGCGGCCGACGCCAACGACGTGCCGGCGGGCGCCGCCTTGGCCGTGGACCGGGAGCAGTTTGCCGCCGCCGTCAGCGGGGAGCTGGCTCGCCATCCCCGGGTGCGCATCCACCGCGAGGAGGTCACCTCCATCCCCGAGGACGGCATCGTCATCATCGCCACCGGGCCCCTGACGTCGGACGCCCTGGCCCAGGCGATTCAGGCTTTCACCGGCGAGTACGACCTGTACTTCTACGACGCGGCGTCGCCCATCGTGACCGCCGAGTCCATCGATTGGGACAAGGGTTTCTGGGCGTCCCGCTACGGCAAGGGCGAAGGCGACGATTACTTCAACTGCCCCCTGACCAAGGAAGAATACGACCGGTTCTACGAAGCCCTCATCACCGCCGAGGTGCATGAGGGCCATCTCAAGGAAGAGCTGAAGTTCTTTGAAGGGTGCATGCCCATCGAGGACATCGCGGCCCGGGGCAAGGACACCTTGCGCTTTGGTCCCATGAAACCGGTGGGGCTGGTGGATCCCCGCACGGGGAAGCGGCCCTACGCGGTGGTGCAGCTGCGCAAGGAAAACCGGGCGGGGACCTTGTTCAACCTGGTCGGTTTCCAGACCCGCATGCGCTGGGGCGAGCAAAAGCGAGTGCTGCGGCTGATCCCGGCCCTGGCCAACGCGGAGATCGTCCGCTACGGGGTTATGCACCGCAACACCTTCATCAACGCGCCCCGGGTGCTCTTGCCCACCTACCAGATGCGCCGGGAGCCGCGGGTGTTCTTTGCGGGCCAGATCACCGGCGTCGAAGGCTACGTGGAGTCGGCCGCGTCGGGGCTGGTGGCGGGGATCAACGCGGCCCGCCTCGCGCGCGGCGAAAAGCCCCTGACCTTGCCCGAAGAGACCATGATGGGCGCCTTGGCCCACTATATCACCGCCGCGGACCCGCGGCATTTCCAGCCCATGAACAGCAATTTCGGGCTGCTGCCGCCGCTGGCCGAGCCGCCCCGGGACAAGGCCTTGCGCAAGCAGCAAATGGTGGACCGGGCGCTGGCCCGGCTCAAGGCCTTCATCGAGGCCAACGGCTTGACGCCGCCCACGCCGGCGGTGGCCGCTGCGGTGGAGTGGAGGCCATGACGGCCGGCACCTCACCCGGCGTTGGCCCGGATCGGACCGAGCCGGGCGGCGGCCCGGATGCCGCCGCGGCGCTGCGGCGGCTGCCCGCGGTGGATCAGCTGCTTAAGGCCCCGGCGGTGGCCGCGGCCGCCCAGAGGTTGCCGCGCCCGTTGGTGGTGGACGCGGTGCGGGCGGCGGTGGCCGAAGCCCGCCAGCGGATCCTGGCCGGGGCGCCGCCGCCCGACGGCCCGGCCCTGGCCCAGCGGGCGGCCGCCCACGTGCACGCCCTGCGGCGGCGCCTGCTCACGCCCGTCATCAACGCCACGGGCGTCGTGCTTCACACCAACCTGGGCCGGGCGCCCTTGAGCCGCGCCAGCATCGCGGCCATGGAGGCGGTGGCCGCGGGCTACAGCAACTTGGAGTACGAGATCGAGACGGGCCGGCGGGGTTCCCGGCACGTCCACGGCGAGGCCCTGCTCACCCGCCTCACGGGCGCCGAGGCCGCCATGGTGGTCAACAACAACGCGGCCGCGGTGCTGCTCGTCCTCAGCGCCCTGGCCCACGGGCGGGAGGTCATCATCTCCCGGGGCGAGATGATCGAGATCGGCGGGGCCTTTCGCATCCCAGAGGTGATGGCCCAAAGCGGCTGCCTGCTCAGGGAAGTGGGCACCACCAACAGGACCCATCGGCGCGACTACGAACAGGCCATCGGCCCGCAGACGGCGGCCATCCTCAAGGTCCACCCCAGCAACTACCGGGTCGTGGGGTTTACGGCGTCGGTCTCCACCAGGGAGCTGGCGGCCCTGGCCCGCCGGCACGGGCTGCTCCTCATCGAAGACTTGGGCAGCGGCGTGCTGCTGCCCACCGAGGGGTACGGCCTCGCCCACGAACCCACGGTCCAAGAGACCGTGGCGGCCGGCGCGGATTTGGTGACCTTCAGCGGCGACAAGCTATTGGGCGGTCCGCAAGCCGGCATCATCGTGGGGCGCCGGGATCTGGTGGAGCGCTGCCGGCGCCATCCGCTGGCCCGGGCCGTGCGGGTGGACAAGCTGACGCTGGCGGCGCTCCAGGCCACCCTGCAGCACTACCTGGACGGCACCGTGGAGGAGATCCCCGTCTACCGCATGCTGGCCCGGGCGCCCGCGGAACTGGCCCGCCGGGCCGAGGCCGTACGGGACCGGGTGTTGGCCCAGTTGGCTGCCGGAAGCGGGCCCGCGGGCCACGGGAGCGCGCCCAATGCCGGGGAGGGTGGCGCCGCCGGGAAGTTTGAGGTGCAGGTGGTCTCCACCACCTCCACCGTGGGCGGCGGGTCCCTGCCCGGCGAAGGGCAGCCCAGCGCCGCGGTGGCGGTCACGGTGCGGGATCAGGCCCCGGGGGGCGCCATCGCCGCCCTGGCCGCCGCCTTGCGGCGCCAGGAGCCTCCCATCGTGGGCCGCATCGAGGACGACATGCTGCTTTTGGACTTGCGGGCCGTAGATCCCGGGCAAGACCAACAGCTGGCCGAGGGCCTGGCCCGGGCCCTGGAGGCGATGGCGTGTACGTCATAGGCACCGCCGGCCACATCGACCACGGCAAGAGCACCCTCATCCGGGCCTTGACCCACATCGACCCCGACCGCCTCAAGGAAGAGCAGGCCCGGGGCATGACCATCGATTTGGGGTTTGCCTGGCTGACGCTGCCCTCCGGCCGGGAAGCCGGCATCGTGGACGTGCCGGGCCACCACCGTTTTATCCGCAACATGCTGGCGGGCGTGGGCGGCATCCGCCTGGTGCTGTTCGTGGTGGCGGCCAACGAAAGCTGGATGCCCCAGTCCCAGGAGCACCTGGAGATCCTGGACCTGTTGGGCATCGACCGGGGCATCGTCGTCCTGACGAAAACCGATCTGGTGGACGACGAGTGGCTGGCGCTGGTGGAAGAGGACGTGCGGGAGCGGCTGCGGGGCACCGTCCTGGAAGGCGCGCCCATGATCCCCGTGTCGGCCGCCACCGGTGCCGGCTTGAACCGCCTGGTGGACGCCATAGATGCCATGCTGGCCCAGCTGCCGCCGCCCGTGGATGTGGGCCGGCCCCGCCTGTGGGTCGATCGGGTGTTTTCCATCCGCGGTGCGGGCACCGTGGTGACGGGCACCTTGGAGGGGGGGCGCCTGCGGGTGGAACAGGAAGTGGAGATCTTGCCCGCGGGGCGCCGGGCCCGCATCCGGGGCCTGCAAACCCACAAGCGGTCCGTGTCCGAGGCGGTGCCCGGCTCCCGGGTGGCCATCAACTTGGCGGGGGTGGACGCCAGGGAGCTGGAGCGGGGCGCGGCCGTCTGCGGTCCCGGCCAGCGCCGGGCGGTGAGCGTGGTCAACGTGGGCGTCCGCATCCTGCCCACCGCGGCCGACGTGCCCGAGGACATGGCGCAGTTGATGCTCTACGTAGGCTCGGCCGAAGCGGCGTGCCGCGTGCGCTGGCTGGCCGCGGGCGGCCTGCCGGCGCCAGGCCCGGGGCCCGTCCGCCCGGAGCCCGGTGCCGCGGCCCTGGCCCAGCTATGGCTGGCGGACCCGGTGCCGGTGCAGGTGGGCGACCGCTTTGTGCTGCGGGATCCGGCCCGGCAAGCCACCGTGGGCGGGGGCCTCGTCCTGGACGCGGCCGCCGAGCGGGTGCGGGTCCCCAGCCTGCGCTTGCCCGCCCGCCCGGCGCACCTGCAGCTGCCCGGCCTGCCCCGGGAAAGGCGCCTGGACTTGGCGCTGCTTTGGCAACGCTGGGAAGTGGCCGCGGCCGGCCCGCCCGCTTACGGCCGCCTGGCGGGGATTTTGCTGGCCGAACGGCAGCTCCTCAACCGGGACGATCTGGCGTGGGAAATTCCCCTGGATCGGGATGCCCTCGACGCCGCGGTGGAGGAGCTGGTGGCCGCCGGGGAAGCAGTGGCCTTGCCCTCTTATCTCATTGCCGCAGCGGCGTGGGACCAGTTCGCCGCCGCCCTGCAGGCCCACCTGGCCGACTACCACCGGCGCTTCCCCTTGCGGTTGGGTCCGGGCCGGGAAACGGTGCGCACAAGCCTTGGGATGCCCGCGCGCCTCTTTGAGGAAGCCGTGGCCCGCCTCGTCCACCAGGGGGCCGTGGCCGCCGACGACGCGGTCCTGCGCCTGCCCGGGCACGCCGTGCGCCTGTCGGCCCAGCACCAGCAGCCCGCGGCCCGCGTCATGGAAGCGCTGCGCGCCCGGCCTTACATGCCGCCCGTCTGGGACGAGCTCTTGGCCATGGACGGCGTGGACGGGGAGCTGCTCAACGCCCTCGTCCACCTGGGCCAACTGGTCAAGGTCAGCCCGGAGCTGGTGTTTCCCCGGGACGTCTTGGAGGACATCCAGCGGCGGGTGCGGGAGCACATTCTGGCCCACGGCGCGGTGGACGTGGCCGCCCTGCGGGACATGCTGGGCACCAGCCGCAAGTACGCGGTGCCGCTGTTGGAGTACTTGGACCAGATTGAGTTCACCCGGCGGGTGGGGGACGTGCGGGTGCTGGCGGCCCGGTCCGACAGCTGACGGGCCTGCCAGCGAACGGGCCTGCCACCGAACCCACCGGCCCATGCTCCGCCGGCCTAATCGCTCCACCCGTCCAGCCGGCGCCGGGCGGCCGCCAGCGGGGCGATGCCCCGGGCCTTGAGCTCAGGCGACAGCCCCGGCTGCTCCGCGATGGCCTGCATGGCCTGTTCCAGCATCCGGCGGCGCTCCTCGCCCGACATGGGCTGCGGCAGCCCCTTCAGCAGCGGCCGGCGCCCGGCGGGCGCCCGCCCAGCGTCGCCCAACGGGAACCTGGCCCCTGGCAGGCGCCTGTGTCCCAGCACGAACCCGTCCCCCGACATGAACCTTCCCCCTTTCCCGCCAGCGCGCCGGCCTTGGCGCGGACGGCCTGGGCGGCCATGGGTTGCCGGCGGAAGTCTTTCGCACCTGCACCTTCCGGATCAGTTTAGGCTAGATCTTCAGGTTTTATTCCAAACCCGTGGCCAGCGGGCCGTCGCGGCGGACCCCGCGCAATATTGCGAAGAAACGATTATTATGCGAATCCGGAATGTTGCCAGCCTGTTGGCGGAAACCTTGGAGGAGTATGCCCAGGGACAGGGAAGTGTTGCCCCAGTGCCCTTGGGGTGGGCATTGGCTTGCTTTTGGGGTGGGGGGAACTTCATCATGTGGCGACGCGAGGCGGCGTACGGGTTTGCCGTCGGTGCCGCCGTCGGGGGCGGCCTCCTGTCGCTGGGGTGGCTGGTGGGGGCGGCGACCCACTGGGACGTGGAGCGGTGGCTGCCGGTGGCCTACGTGGGCCTGCTGGCGGCGGCCGGGGCCTACGGGGGCAGCCGCTGGGCCGCCCTCCAGCAGCTGGCCGTGACGGACCCCTTGACGGGCCTGTTCAATCGCCGGTACTTCAACAGCGTGCTGGTCAAGGAGTGCGCCCGGGCCCGGCGCACGGGCGCCCCAGTGTCGGTGCTCATCCTGGACGTGGACAATTTCAAGCTGATCAATGACCTTATGGGCCACGAGGAAGGCGATCGGGTGCTGTGCCGCCTCGCGGCCGCCATCCAAGGGGCCTGCCGGGGCGCCGACGTGGTGGCCCGCTGGGGCGGCGAGGAGTTTGCCGTCATCCTGCCCGGCACCGACGCCGGCGGGGCCCAGCGGGCCGCCCGCCGCATTGCCGGCCAGGCCGCGGAGGCCGCGGGCGTCGCCCTGTCGGTGGGCTGGGCCACCTTTCCCGAAGAAGGGGAACGGGCCCTCATGGCCCGGGCTGACCAGCGCATGTACGACCACAAGCGGACGAAATGCGGCGCGGGCTGCGTCCGGCACCCGCAGCGGGCGGAATCGCTGGCAAGGGTTGACAAGAGCCGGGGCCAAGCCCAGGAAGGAAGTTGGCGGGAGTAGATGGGAATCGAACCCACCGGAGACGACACAGGCCGCCCCCCGACGGTTTTGAAGACCGCGGCCGGCACCAGCCGGTCAACTACTCCCCCATGCCGCCAGCGGGTACGAGGAGGAAACGGGCCCGGCGGGCCATCCCCGGCCACCGCCGTGCACCGCTATTATAGCACAGGCGGGATGCCGTCACGATGCCCCGGGCCAAGTCCCGGGGCAGCGCGGCCAGGGCGTCCGTGAGGGCCTGCCGCAAGTCGTCCACGCGCTGCCGGTCGCCGGCGGGGCCGTTTGCCAGGTCCGTGGGGCGGGGCGGGAAGGACGGTGATGGCGACCAATGGAGGATAAGGAGGGCAGCCAGACGGAGACCCGGCGGGTGCTGGTCGTGGACGACGAGCAGGGCATCTTGGAGCTGGTGGAATACCACCTGCGCCGGGCGGGATACCAAGTGCTGCTGGCCGACACCGGCCGGGATGGGCTGCGCCTGGCCATGGAAACCCGCCCGGACATGGTGGTCCTGGACCTGATGCTGCCCGACCTGGACGGTTTTGAGGTGGGCCGGCGCATCCGGCGCCACACCCAGGTGCCGGTGCTCATGCTGACGGCCCGCACCGATCAGGAGGACCAGGCGGTGGGCCTGGAGGTGGGGGCCGACGATTACATGACCAAGCCCTTTCATCCCCGGGAGCTGGTGGCCCGGGTGCAGGCCCTGCTGCAGCGCAGCGGCGCCGACGACGCGCCCCTCTTGGGCCGCCTCCGGTTTGGGGAACTGGAGGTGGACGTGAGCCGGCAAGAGGTGCGGCTGGCCGGGGAGGAGGTGCACCTGACCGCCACCGAATTTGCCCTCCTGCGGGTATTTGTGGATGGGCCCGGGCGGGTGTGGTCCCGGGCGGAGCTGCTGGCCCGGGTCTGGGGCGAAGACTTTGTGGGCGACCCGCGGGTGGTGGATCTTTACGTGGGATACCTGCGGGAGAAACTCCACGACGACGAATCCCGTCCCCGCTGGCTGGAAACGGTGGGGGACGGAAACTACCGGTGGCGGGGTGGTCCCCGTGGTTAAGGGGCCAGGGGAAAAGGCCGCGGTCTGCCTCCAGCGGGAACTGAAGAGGTTGCAGGCCCGCATCCGGCAGTTGGAGACCGAGGCGGCCCTGCATCGCCGCGCCCGCCAAGTGGCCGAGGACAGCTTGCGGGCCGTGGTGGAAGCCAGCGACAAGGTGCTTTTGGTGCTTGATGCCGACCAACGCCTGCGCTGGATCAGCGAGAGGGCCGCCCGTCTGCTGCAGATCGAGGCCCAAGACCGAGCACCGGCCTTGGCGGAGCTGCTCCCCGACGGGACGCTGCTCCGGGCGGTGGACCGCTGCCTGGCCAGCGGCCAGCCCCAGCGGGTCCAGGTCCCCTTGCCCCGCCGGGGCGTGGACATGGAGGGCCGGATCGTGCCCGTGGCCGCGGCCGCGGGCGGTGACGGGGGCAAAGCCGGCAAAGGCGGTGCGGCCCGCGCTCCGGGCGCCGGGGCTGCTCTGGTGCGGCGCGCGGGCGCCGCCCGGGACGTCGGCACCGACGGGCCGCGGGCCGGTGTCCCGCCGCCGGTGGAAGCCATTGTGATCACCTTTTCCGAAGGGGAGCTGGAGCAGCGGCTGCAGCGGATGCGGCGTGAGTTTGTGGCCAACGTGTCCCACGAGCTGCGCAGCCCGTTGACGTCCATTCTGGGCTACGCCCAGACGCTCTTGGAGGATCCCCCGGAGACGCCCGAACAGCGGGAGCGGTTTATCACCTTGATCGCGCGGGACGCGGAGCGCATGCGCCGCTTGGTGGACGACTTGCTGAACCTCTCCCGGGTCGAGTCGGGCCAGGCGCCGCCCCGCTTGGAATGGGCCAATCTGCACAATCTGGTGGGCCGGGTCCTCACGCAGCTGCGGGATCAGGCTGCCCAGGCCCAGGTCGAACTCCTCAATCAGGTGCCCCTGGACCTGCGGGCCCAGATCGATCCGGGGCAAATTGAGCAGGTGGTCTACAACCTGGTCACCAACGGCATCCAGTACACCCCGCCGGGCGGGCGGGTGATCGTCTCCGGGCGGGTTGGCGACGGCAGCGCCATTCTGGAAGTGGGGGACACGGGCGTCGGCATTCCCGCGCCGGACCTGCCCCGCATTTTTGAGCGCTTTTACCGGGTGGACAAGGCCCGTTCCCGGGCGACGGGGGGAACGGGCCTGGGGCTTTCCATCGTCAAACACATCGTCGACGCCCACCGGGGCCGGGTTTCCGTGGAAAGCCAGGTGGGGCAGGGCACGACCTTTACGGTGGAGCTGCCGGTGAATCCGGTGGGCGGCGGCTGATGCCGCCCCGTGCCGTGCGCTGCGCCGTGCTGGCTGGATGGACTCCCCCGGCGCTGGCGTGCCGGACTCCCCGGGGCCGTGGCCAATCGGGTTGCCTACACCCAGGGAACCTCTTCCCACAGCGGCAGCGTGCGCCCGATGCCCAGCTCCCGCGCCCGCTCGTACACCCGTTGCGCGTTGATGATGTCCATGATGGCCATGCCCATGGGCAGCGAGATGATGATGTCGTCGGGGCTGAGCCGGGCGGGCTTCTTGCCGGTGATGATCTCGCTGATGTGCACCAACTTGTCGGAGGGGAGGATGCCCTCCTCGTAGCAGCGGGCGGCGTCCGTGCGCAGCCGGTTGCCCGGCTTCTCATTGCTGTAGGAGAACACCAGCCGCGGCGCTTTGCGGAAGGTGTCTATCTTGGTGTCGTTGGACGACGTGTTGATGACCACGGCGCCCGGCCGCAGCCATTCGTACTCGATGTACGCGTCTTCGGGCGCGGTGACCGTCGCGGTGGCGATGATGTCGCCGGCCTCGATGCATTCCCGGGCGGAGCCGGCCACCTGGAACTCAAGGTGCGGGAACTCCGCCCGCTTGTCGGCCACAAACTTCTCCGAACGCTCAGGGATCAGATCGTACACGGACACCCGGCGGATGGAGGGCACCGCCAGCAGGATGGCGTTGAGCTGGTGGCGTCCGATGGGCCCGGTGCCGATGACGCTGACGCTTTCGGCGCCCGGCTTGGCCAGGTACTTGGCGAAGATCCCCCCCACGGCGGCGGTGCGCACCGCGCTGATGATGGTGCCGTCCATGATGGCCCGGGGCACGGCGCTGACAGGGTCCGTCAGGATGATCTGGGCGATGGCCCGGGGCAGGTGGCGCTCCCGGGGGTTGTCGGGATTGGCCGGGATCCACTTGACGCCCACAGCGTTTACCTGACCGCCCACGTAGGCGATCTTGGGCCCTGCCCGGTGGGCGTGCTCACCGTTCCAATGGATCTTGCCGGTGGGCAGCTCCCGGCACTGGCCTTCTTCAAACAGACGGAAGGCCTGTTCGCACGCCGCCATGGTCGCGACCATATCGGCGCCGCCGGCGGCGCGCACGTCCTCCGCGCTCAAGTACAGGAACTCAACCCTCTGGGACACGTCGTTTCCGCCTTTCCAAGTGGAATGCAGCTGCTGGGCCCTACTGGCCGCGGGTGCGGGGATCGGCCATGTCCCGCAGCCCGTCGCCGAGCATGTTAAAGGCCAAGATGGTGATGAAGATGGCCAGGGCCGGCACCGTCGCCAGCCACGGTGCCCTGCCCAGGAAGTCGATGCCTTCCCGCACCATGTTGCCCCAGCTGGGCGTGGGCGGCGCCACTCCGAGGCCAAGGAAGCTCAGGTTGGCTTCGGTGCGGATGGCGGAGGCCACCCACAGGCTGGACACCGTCACGATATCGCTCATGACGTTGGGCAGCACGTGCTTGAACATGATGCGCCAGTCCGAGTTCCCCAAGGCCCGGGCCGCCTGCACAAATTCCGCGTCCCGCAGGGCGATGGTGGGACCCCGGGCCACCCGGGCAAACTGCGGAGCGTTCACCAGCGCGATGGCGATGATCATTTTCCATATGCCAGATCCCAGCAGCGCCACGATGATGAGGCCCAGCACCAGCGTGGGGAAGGACAGGGCCACGTCCACGGCCCGCATCAGGATCTGGTCGGTGCGCCCGCCCTTGTAGCCGGCGACGATGCCGACGGGGACGCCGATGGCCATGCCCAGCAGCACCGAGGCGATGCCCACCTGCAGGGAAACCCGTGCGCCCCAGATGACCCGGGACAAGGTGTCCCGGCCGAAGCGGTCGGTGCCCAGCAGGTACGACTCGGTGCCGGGCGGTTTCAGGCGGTTGACCGCGCTCTGGCGCACGGGATCGTGGGGTGCGATCCACGGCGCGGCGATGGCTACAAAGAGCAGCAACAAGATGAGGATGGCCCCCGCCACCGCAGCCCGGTTGCGCAGGAACACCTGCAGGCGGCGCCGGGCGAGGGACGGCCCGCGCGCCGCGTCCGCCGCGCCCGGGGCGGCCGGGGCTTCGTGGTTGGCTTGCACGCGCGGCTCACTCATAACGAATCCTCGGATCCACCAATCCGTACAGCAGATCGGTAATCAGGTTGACGATGATGACCAAAAGGGCGAACACCACCAAGAGGGATTGCAGCGCGGTATAGTCGCGCCGGGTCATGGCGCCCACGATCAGGCCGCTCAAACCCGGCCGGTTGAACACGATCTCGGTCATGACCGAGCTGCCCAAGAGCACCCCCGCGTACAAGCCGACCAAGGTGATGACGGGAATGAGCGCGTTCTTGAGGGCATGTTTGATCACCACGCGGGGCTCGGTCACGCCCTTGGCCCGCGCGGTGCGGATGTAGTCGTCCTGGTACACGTTCAAGAAGGAGCTGCGGGTCATGCGGGCCGTGTAGGCCGTCATGATCAAGCCCAGCGTCATGGCGGGCAGGAACAGTTGCCGGAGATGCTCGCCCAAAGTGGCGCCGCTGCCGGTGCTGATGACCGGAAACCAGCCCAGCCGCACCGAGAACACCATGATCAAGCCGACGGCCAGCACGAAGGCCGGCACCGACAAGCCTGCCAGCGACACCGCCCTGATCAGGTAATCGATCCATGTGTTTTGCTTTAGGCCGGAAATCAGGCCCAAGGGAATGCCCAGCACCAGACCGATGACGACGCCCGCTGCGGTGAGCTCCAGCGTGTGGGGCAGCACCCGCATCAGCTGGTCCCACACCGGCAATCCGGTGACCATGGACTTGCCCAGGTTGCCGCGCGCCATGTCGGCCAGAAACCGGAAGTATTGCACGTGGAGCGGGTCCTTGAGGCCCATCTGCTCACGGAATCGCTCCAGCGCCTCTTGGGAGGCGGAGTCGCCGAGAATGGCAATCGCCGGGTCGCCCGGCACCACCCGGACCAGAAAGAAGACGAAGGTGAGCATGAGGAAAAGGGTCGGGATGGTCGCCAGCAAGCGACGCAAGACATAGACGTGCATGCGCATCTCCCCGCCGTGGCACGCCGCCGGGGACGGGGGCGGGCGAAAGGCTCCGCAGCCTTGCCCGCCCGGTGTCCCGGCAGCGCCGGCTTACTTCAACAACCGCGTCTTCTCCGTGAACGGCACCGTCAAGCTGATGGTGGACTCGAACTCGTAGCCGAGGTCCACGTAATCCTTACGCACGAACACCAGCTTCTGCACGTAGATGGGGAAGGTGGGCGCCGACTGGGTGATGAGCTTCTGCGCCAGCTGCCACATCTCCACCTGGCGCTGCTGGTCCATCTCGGCGCGAGCCATGTCGATCAGGTGGTCGACGCCCGGGATGACCGAGCCGAAGTGCGAGAAGTTGGTCACCGCGGTCGGCTTGCCGACGGTGGACGCGGAGTGGTAGAACTGCGTCAGGTACTGGTCCGGCGTCGGGAACCGGGCCGCGCCGTACAGGACCATGTTGCTCATGTTTTGGCGGATCCGGTCGTGGAACGTCTGGTGGTCCACCACCTGCAGATCCATGGTCACGCCCTCGCGGGCCAGCTGCTCCTGGATGATCTGCATCGGGACCAGCAGCGACTGCACCTCAGAGATGATGACCGGACCGATGTGCAGCCCGTTGGGATACCCGGCTTCCGCCAGCAGCTGCTTGGCCTTCTCGGGGTTGTAGTCGTACCGCTCGACGTCGTCGGTATGGGCCATGTAGCCGGGGGGTACGGGCGAGTAGGCCGGCTCGGTCACGTCGCGGCCGAGGATCTCCATGATCTCCTCGCGGTCGATCAGGTAGGACACGGCCTGGCGCACCCGGATGTCATCGAAGGGCGGCCGGCTCATGTTAAAGTGCAAGGTCCGCATCTCGCCGGGGCCGACCACGTCCACGACGGCGCCGGGCACCTGCTTGATGTCCTCGACCCACCACTGCTCCCGCAGGCCTTCCATGACGTCGATCTCGCCCGCCCGGAAGGCCAGCTCCCTGCTGCGCAGCTCGGGCATGAACCGGTACACCAGCCGCTCGATCTCAGGCGTGCCGCGGAAGTACTCCTCGTGGCGCTCCAGCTCCACGTACTGCCGGGGCACGTATTCCTTGAGCTGGAAGGGACCGGTGCCGATGGGGTTCATGCGGAAGTTGTCGCCGAACTCCTCGACCGCCTTCTTGCTGACGATCATGCCGCCTTGGTAGTTGGTGAGCACGCCCAGCACCTGGATGGCCGGCACCGGCCGCACCAGGGTCAGGCGGACGGTGTAGCGGTCGACGGCCTCGATCTTGGCGAAGATCACGTAGTCACTGGAGAACGCGGACCGCTGCGGGTCCTTGGCCCGCTCCAGTGAGTAGACGACGTCCTCCGCGGTCAACTCGCCGTAGCCCTTGTGGAACTGGACACCCCGGCGGAGGTAAAACGTCCACACGGTGCCGTCCTCGGACACTTCCCACCGCTCGGCCAGGTCCGGCTCGATGTACTCGGGATTGGCGCTCCCCGGGCGGAAGCGGACAAGGCCGTTGTACATCTGGGTCACGATGGTCTTGTCGTTGGTGCCCGGAGCGTTGTGGGGATCCATGCCGCCGATGTCGGGCTGGGACATGCCGAAGGTCAGGACTTTCGACTGGGCGCCCACGGTCACGCTGGCGGCAACCAGCAGCACAGCAGCCAGTGCCACGGTCAACAAAGTCCGAATCTTCACTTTGCCACTCCCCTCACGGAAATTCCGGCTCAGACGCGAAACCCTCTTCCAACGCGACTGGAACGTCCTCAATGGCAGTGGACTACGCTCTCACCTCCTTGGCGGACTGAGCCTTATCATATCGAAACGAGAAAAGTGGCAATACATGGCAATAGCGAAACCTCTCCTGCGGTCCGGGGCGCATGGGCGCCACGGCCCTCCCGCTTACAACCGGCTCCAGAATGTCTCCGTATCCCGGAACAGTTCCTCCGACGCCGACGCGTACCGGGCGCTGTGCTCCCACGAGCGGTACGCCACCGTGGACGCGAGCGCGTTGGCCACGGACAGCGCGGCTACATAGGAGAGGCGGTGGGCCCGATGCTGGGTTTCCACCGTCAGCACGATGTGCGCCGGCTGGGCCGGAGGCGAGAGGGGGCTGTCGGTAATGACAATGGTCGGCACGCCCTTTTGGGCTGCCAGCCGCACCATGAGGACGGTTTCCCGGACGTAGCGGGCGAAGGCGAACGCGATGAGCAGCCCGTCGGGGCGCAGCCGCTGGATCTCGTCCGCGAGCTCGCCGCTGTACATGGAAGCCAACTGGGTGTTGCCCCGGATGTTGTTGAGGGTGATGGCCAGGATCACGGCCAGCCCCCGGGCGCGGCGGGAGCCGGCCACCGTGATGGTGTCCGCCTGCAGGATGGCCTGGACCGCCCTCTCAAAGGCGTCCAGGCTGAGCTTGCGCATGCTGCGCTCCAGCAGCTCCATGTCCTCCCGCAGGAAGTCGAACAGGTGGGGGGCGTTGCCCGTGGCGCTGCGGTAGCTGGCATCCAACAAGTCCTTGAAACCGCGGTTGCTCCGCTGCATCAGCTCCTTCTGCAGGCGCTCCCGCAGTTGGGAGAACCCGCTGAAACCCAGCGCATACGCGAACCGGGTCACCGAGGCTTCACTGACCCCCACCGCGTCGGCCGTGCGGCGGGCCGACGACAGCGCAAACTCCTCGGGCGCATCGATCAGGTAGCGGGCGATGAGCTTCTCGCTATTGGTCAGATTGGGATACGCCGCTTGAACCTTCTCCAGCAGGCCTTCGGGCAGTGCCACCCTTGCTCACCCCCACCCGGGGTCATCCCCCTGGCACAGGTTACCAGGCCCCGCCGGCCGTCGGGCCTCCGGGCCAAAGCTTGATGCGATACCCTAGGCCTTTGGCCTCGGCGTTGCGCAGGATCTCCGTGGCAAAGGCCACGTCCTCGGTCCCCATCCCGACCGCGTTGAAGTAGATCCGCTCCGCGGCGGATTCGCGCCCGGGCTTGGCCCCAATCACGATCTCACCCAGTTCGGCGTGGAGCTGTTCGCGGCGGAAGCGCCCCGCGGCCACGGCCTCGTACGGGGTGGCGATGGCGCGGTGCATCACTTCGGTCCAGTCGTCCACCACCACTTTGTCCGAGTTGAGCAGGACGTCGATCTCGGCTTCGTAGCCGCCCACGTTGGCGTAAAACATGCCCGGGCGCATCCATGCTTCCTTGACGATGGGCCGCGCCGCCGTCGTGGCGGTGATGAGGATGTCGACGCCGCTCGCCGCTTCTTCCGCGGACGCGACGGGCCGCACCGGGATGCCCAGCCGCTCCTGCATGCCCTCCGCGAAGGCCCGGCAGCGCTCGGCGTTCAAGTCGTACACCAGGACTTCCCGGATGCCCGGCCGCACATGGCAGACGGCCCGGATCTGGGTATTGGCCTGCACGCCCGCCCCGATGATCCCCAGGCGCGTCGAATCTTCACGGCTCAAGTACTTGGCCGCCACGCCGGTGACGGCGCCGGTGCGCATGGCGCTGATGACCGACGCCTCCATGATGGCCACCGGGAACTTGGTCTCCGGGTCGTTGAGGATGACGATGCCTGACGCCCGGGGCAATCCCTTCTCCAGGTTGGGCGGGTGGCTGCCGATCCACTTGATGCCGGCCATCTTGTAGCGCCCGCCGACGTAGCCGGGCATGGCGTTGATGCGTCCTTGCTGGAATTCAGAATCCGTGCCGCCCCAGCGCAGCACCGTCTTGGAGGGGAGCACCGTCTCGCCCCGGGCGTGGCACGCAAAGACGTGCTCTACGGCGTCGACGGCCAGCCCCATGTCATCGCCGCCGGCGGCCAGCACCTGCTGCTTGTCTAGAACCAGCACTTCCAGCTCCGTCACGGTGTCGCTCACCTTTCTCGCATAGCGGTTTCCGCGTCTTGACGCTGCTGCTCAGCGGCTTTTAGCCGTGTCACGCCGCGGCGGAAGGCACCAGGCCCCGCCGCAGCGCGTCGATGAGCTGCGCGGGATCCGAGTGCGTCAGCCCCAGCCGCCGGACGTCCCGTCCGATGCGCCAAAAATCCGTGCCGGTCATCGCGCAGGCCAGATCCACCATGGCCCGCATGATCGGCGTCGGCACCTCCGCCAGCTCGCCCAGGGAGACCATGGGCACAAGGCCCGTCGGCGTGTCTTCGTACACATAGCGGTGGGACAGGGTCGAGGGCGCCTGGCCCACTTCGTAGGCCGCGTTGGCCCGCAGCACCTCATGCAGGCTCGAACCTGCCACGCCGTACGCCCGGGCCGTAACTTCCACCGCCGTGGGCACATCAATCCCAAACCGGGCCGCCAGGGCCACCCGTTCCGCGTCCATGCGCTCGATGACCCGACACACGGCAGGCGTCATTCCTTCTGAATAGAAGGGAAAGCCGCCGCCCTGCTGCTCGATGCGGGCCGCGTTGAGCAGGGTGCCGGCCGGATGGAACATGGCGCCCAGGTTGAGCAGGCTGGTGTACAAGACATGCTCCTGGGCGATCAGCCCGGGGAAAAGGGGCTTGAGGGTGTCCACGAGCCCGTGGACGGCGTCGGCCGGAATGGTCGCCACGGGGATCCAGTCCTTCAGGTGCGACACCACCACTTGATTGCCGGGCCGCAGGCGCGCCGCATAGGGCAGGGAGTAGGTCTCGCCGATGATGACCGGGGCCGAGCAGCCGTTGGCCCGCAGCACCGACAGAAACTCGTAGGCCCCAAAGGTCCGGCCCGGGGTCAAGACCACCGTCTGGCCGGGCTGCAAAAGCGGCGCCATCTGCGCCGCCAGGGGCGCGTGGGCCATGGCCGGCACGACCACAAAGATCAGATGGGCGCCGGGGACCGCCTCCTGCAGGGATGTCGTCACCTTCACGCCGCGGGCCGAACCCGCGATGGCGCCGGAGACCTCGATGGCGCCCGTGTCCACCAGGGGCTTTAGCAATTGTTCATATTCCGCCGGATCGTCGCGGTTGTAAAGCACAACGTCGTGGCCCGCGAGCCGCAGGTGCCCGGCCAGCGCCCGGCCGCCGTTGCCTGCGCCGATGACTGCAAAGCGTCCCACGGAAAGAGTCCCACGCTTTCTGTTGTTGTAGCTTCAACCTTGAACCAGGACCGTTTTGGAAGCATCCCCGTGTTTTTGCATCGCGTTGTTGCGTTGCCAGTTCTAGGCGGATGTCGAAAGTCCTCCTTCATGGCAAGCGATTCTTGAATGATATCCTACATCCAGTAACATGGAAGCGAGCCCTTGTTGGCCCGGGCGGCCCGTGGCGACCCTGGGCGCCGCCAGCCGGGAAACGACACCGCACGGGCCGGGCCGGGGGTAGGGAGGAAGGGAGGAGCGGCCGTGGAGCGCTGGTCCATTGTCAACGCCGCTGTCGTCAGCGGGGACGGCCGGATGCTGTACCCGGCGGCGGCCGTGCACATCTCTGGGTCCCGCGTCGAAGGGCTGGAAGAGCGGCGGCTTGATCTTCAGGAGATGGACGCCTTGGCCCGCCACCGGCGGGTCATCGATGGCCAGGGGTTGATGGTCTGGCCGGGCATCATTAATCACCACGCGCACGGCGCCGTTCCCGGCCCCCTGTTTCCCTCGGGCGAGCCGCCCCTGCCGGTGGAGCAGGTGCGGGCCAACTTGGACCGCCACCTGCGCGAAGGCGTCACGACGCTGGTCAACGTCTGCGGCTTTTGCCTGCCCGAGGAAGCCGCGGCGGTGGCGGACCACCCGGTGCGGATCCTCCTCACCACCGCGCACCTGGAAGCGGCGCGCCAGGCTGCCTTGGCCCTGGGCGGCCGGGGATTGCAGGAGCGACACCGCCAGGCCACGGTGGAGGAAATGTTGGCCCAGGGCGCCGCGGCGGTGGGCGAGATCGGGGCCGGCCATACCCTGGGCGGGCGGGGGCAGGACTACGGGTACATCCCCAAGGCCATTGCCGCCGCCACAGGCCGCATGATCGATCCCAATCAAGCCCGGGCCCTCAAGCTGGCCACCCTGGGGCGGCGCGCCGACCCGGGGGCCTTTGACCGGGAAGCGACCGCGCGGGTGCTGGCCCAGATCGGCCTGGACGCCGTGCTCTCGCCCCAGCAGGCGCGCGACATTGTGGCGGGGTGCGTCTTGCCGCCTATGGCCACCGCCCTGGCCGCCTTTGATGCGGCGGCGGAGCTGGCGGCGCGGTTTCGGGTCCCGGCCATCTTTCACAACTCCGCGCCGTCGGCGGAACGGCTGCTGGCGGTGGCCAGGCGGTATGCGGAAAAGGGGGCCCGGATCATCGCGGCCCACTCCAACCACGATACGTTCACGGCTGAGGAGTGCGCAGCGTACGCGCAGCGCCTGCGGGACGCCGGGGCGGTCATCGACGCGGCCACCTTTTCCCTGACGGCCGAAGCCCGGGAGAAGATGGGCGACTTCCGCGACCGCTTTGACGCCCTGGCTGCCGCGGGCTGCATCGATCTCATCTCCACGGACTACAACGGCGGCTGGTGGGTGGGCATCCCGGCGGCCATCGCCCGCTTGGTGCAGCACGGCTGGGCCAGCGTGCCCAAGGCCGTGGCCATGGCGACGGCCAACGTCGCGGACGTCCTGGGGCTGACCGACCGGGGCCGCATCCGGGCGGGCTTGCTGGCCGATTTGACCATCGTTTATGGGCACGACTTGTCGCACGTGGCCGCGGTGGTCGTGGGCGGAAAGGTCGTTTGCGGTGAAAGGGAGCTGGCCCCTCGCGCGATCACCAGGCATCCGTGAAGCGGTAGCCGATGCCGTGCACGGTGTGGATGAAGCGGGGCTGGGCGGGATGGTCGCCCAGCTTGTGGCGGAGCCGCTGGATGTGCACGTCCACGGTGCGGGTGGTGCCCACGTAGTCGTAGCCCCACACGTCCCGCAGGAGTTCCTCCCGGGAGAAGGCGCGGCCTGGGCGGCTGGCCAAAAGGTGGAGCAGATCGAATTCCTTGAGGGTGAGCGCCAGCGGCTGTCCGTCCAACGTCGCCCGGCGCCGATCGCCGTCGATGACCAGGGGTCCCCGCCGGATGGCATCGCCTGGGCGGCCAAAGCCCCGGGCGCGGCGCAGCACCGCCTTGACCCGGGCCAAGAGCTCCCGGGCGCCAAAAGGTTTCGTGATGTAATCGTCGGCCCCCACCTCGAGCCCAAACACCCGGTCGTCCTCCGCGGTCTTGGCCGTGAGCAGGATGATGGGCACGTCCTGCTGCCGCCGGATGCGCTGGCAGACCGAAAACCCGTCCAAGCCCGGCAGCATCACGTCCAAGAGGACCAGGTCCGGCCGGTTTTCCTCCACCTTGTCCAGGGCTTCGGCCCCGTCCGCGGCGGTGATCACCCCGAACCCTTCCCGTTGCAGATGGTAGGCGATGAGCTCCACGATGTGGGGCTCGTCGTCCACGACGAGAATCTTCAAGGCGCGGGTCCTTTCTACGTAGTCGCCGCCCTCAGTATATCACGATGCCGGCGCCCGGAAGGCCGCCGCGGGTAACAGGACCGCGAACACCTCGTTACAATTCCTTTACATCCCCGCAATTCGCTTGTGATGTGCTCCCGCCACCATGAAGCCAGGGCATGCACCCGACCATACCGGCGGGCCCGCTGGGGTGCCATGTCGCTGGCGGCGGCTTGCGGCCGCGCACCGGTTTCCATGGAATCGCAATTTGCAACCGAAAGGAGTTGCCCAAGGGAAATGCCAACCCGGAGCAGCCTCCCCCGCCTGGGGATGGTCCTCGGATTGCTGGTGCTTTTGGCGGTGCCCGGCGTGCTGGTGGCGGCCGGCGCCGGGTATGCCCAGGAAAGGCTGCCGGTGGACCTCAACCTTCCCGCCTATCAGCCCCAGAGCGGCGTGGAAGGCACCGTCAGCAGCGTCGGATCCGACACCCTCAACAACCTGATGGCCCTCTGGAGCGAAGGTTTCCGCACCTACTACCCCAGCGTGCAGATGGAGATCGAGGGCAAAGGTTCCAGCACCGCACCGCCGGCCCTGATCGCGGGGACGGCGCAGCTTGGCCCCATGTCGCGCGAGATGAAGGCATCGGAGGTCGACCAGTTTGAAGCCCGCTTCGGCTACCCTCCCACGCCCATGAGGGTGGCCCTGGATGCCCTGGCCGTGTACGTCCACCGCGACAACCCCGTCCAGGGCCTGACCCTCGCCCAAGTCGACGCCATCTTTTCCAAGAGCCGGGCCTGCGGATACCCCGAGGACATCACCACATGGGGGCAGGCGGGGCTGACGGGGCCGTGGGCCAACCGGCCCATCAGCCTGTACGGCCGCAATTCGGCTTCGGGCACCTACGGATTCTTTAAGGAAAACGCCCTCTGCGGCGGCGACTACAAGGACGAGGTCAAAGAGCAGCCCGGTTCCGCCTCGGTGGTGCAGGGGGTGACGGTGGATCTGTACGGCATCGGCTACAGCGGCATCGGCTACCGGACGTCGGGCGTGCGGGCGGTGCCCCTGGCCTTTGGCGAGGGGGAGCCCTTTGCCGAGCCGAGGCTGGAAAACGTCATTTCCGGCGACTACCCGCTGGGCCGGTTTCTGTACATCTACATTAACAAGGCCCCCGGCCAGCCGCTGCCGCCGGTGGTGGAGGAGTTCCTCCGGTACGTCTACTCCCGGGAAGGCCAAGAAGCGGTCATCAGGGACGGCTACCTGCCGCTGCCGCCGGCGGTCATCGAGGCCGAGCTGGCCAAGTTGGAGCCGTGATGCGGATGCGCCGGTGGACGCCGATGACCGCCCGGCGCCGGCGCAAGGACGGGCTGGCCCGCTGGACCGTGACGGCCGGCGGGCTGGCCATCTTGCTGGCCAATGGGGCACCGGTGGAATTGGCATAGGACGTGTCCTTCCCGCGCCAAAAGGGTAGGAAAGCCGCCGTGTCGAGTGGAATAATCAGAACAATGCCTGTCCCGGGTTCGGGGCGGGGCAGCGAAAGGGAACGGACGCATGCGG
>DATGPV010000060.1:0-50698 GCA_035304545.1 Limnochordales bacterium
CACGCCGATCCTCAAGCCCGACCACACGCTCCCAAACCGCGTTGAATCCGATAAAGACCCCCAGGTTAATCCCCAACCCTGCGGCTTCCAAGTCTGCGAGCTGCTTCGCAATGTCTGTAGGACCGCCACCGTCGGGGTTCAGAATCTCTGTCGTCACGCCTTGGGAGAGGGAGCTGAGAGGGGCAGGCGCCAAGCGTTGATCGCCGTGGCTATGGGTGTCAATGAAACCCGGTGCGACCATCAGCCCCTCCGCGTCGATAACCCTGCGGGCAGTCGCACGGGACAGATCGCCAACGGCGTAGATATACCCGTTCTTAACCCCGATATCCGCCTTATACCCGACGATGCCCGATCCGTCGAGTATCAAGCCGCGACGGATGATAATGTCGTACTCCGCTTGTTCAGGCTGGGCAGCAACCGCGCTCGCCAATCCTCCGACTGTCAAACTCGTCAGCACCATCAACGAGACGACCAGGACAGACGCGCACGAAAGAGACAGCGGAACCTGTCGGTGCATTACACTGCTCCCTTCTTGTGCAGTTTCAGCCCCGACCCCGGACCTCGTCGACGACGAGTGTTGCCGCCCTGTCAAGACACGCGTGTCGGTTATTTACTTATTTATTCCAATCCTGCCCCAAATCTCCTCCCCAACGCGGTTCGAGCCTGCACGGCCATCGTCGGCGCAGCCCGTGTTGGAGGCATTGGGCGCGTTCGCCTACTACCCGGAGGCAGTCGCGAACAGGGACGTCGTGGCACCCTCATTTAATATGCTCAACCCAGCGTCGGCCGACGGAGCTCCTCGCCTGCCGCGGTCTTTTGCCGTCTGAGCGAGGACAACGGTGAGGTCGGACCCTCTACCCCTACTCGTGCGACAGTGGCTTGACGCCATCCCCTGAGCGGGGGGCAGTTGACGGCGCCGGGCGGGGTGTGTATAATACGAGGTGCGGTGAGGATGCCGCACCGACGCCGCGGGGTGGAGCAGTCTGGTAGCTCGTCGGGCTCATAACCCGAAGGTTGCAGGTTCGAATCCTGCCCCCGCAACCAGTGCTGCGTCCGGCTTGCGGGCCGGACGCCTCGTCCTGGCGGCGTAGCTCAGTTGGTTAGAGCACACGGTTCATACCCGTGGTGTCGCTGGTTCGAATCCAGCCGCCGCTACCAACCGGGCCCCGCTAGCTCAATTGGTAGAGCAGCGGACTCTTAATCCGTGGGTTCGGGGTTCGAGTCCCTGGCGGGGCACCAGCAAACGGGCCGCCGCAGCTGTGCGCTGCGGCGGCGCTTTTTTTGTCCCTGGACCGCGCGCCCAGCGCCGCGGGTTTCGCGGGCCATGGCGCTGTGGGCCCTTCGCGGCCCGTGGCCCGCCCGCCCCGCAAAGGGTGGACGCACCCGAGACCAGCGCCACCCTGGACGGCCCGCAGGCCGCCGGGGCGGGCACCCGCGGCGGCCTGGGGGTCGGTTTCCCCTGGCCTCAGAGCGCGGCCCTGGTTTCTGGCTACCGCATGCCCAAGAGGCCGGGCAGCCAGAGGGTCATGCTGGGGATATAGGAGATGAGCAGAAGCCCCACCACCGTCGCGGCCGCAAACCGCCACACTTCGGACCAAAGCTCTTCGAGCTTGATGCCCGCGATGTAGGCCCCCATATAGAGGTTGACGGCCACGGGCGGGGTGATCTGCCCCAGGGCCAGGTTGACCGTCATCATCACCCCAAACCAGACGGGGTGCCAGTCCAGGGCGGCCATCACCGGCAGGAAAATGGGCAGGAAGATGTAGTAGACCGAGATGGCGTCCAGCAGCATGCCCAAGATGAGCAGGAACGCGTTGAGGACCAGGATCAGCAGCCACGGGGCGTCGGCCAGCAGCAGGATGGCCTGGCTGATCCGGTCGACGACGCCGATGGACGCCGCCGTCCAAGAGAAAATGCCCGCCAGCGTCACCACGATCATGATGACGGACGTGGCCACTACGGCGTCGGCCAAGTAGCGGAACAGGTGCCTGGGTTCCAAAGTGCGGTATACAAACAACCCCACGAACAGCGCGTAAAACACCGCGACGGCCGCGGATTCGGTGGGCGTGAAGATGCCGCCGTAAATGCCGCCCAAAATGATCACGGGCGCCAGAAGAGCCCACACCGCGTCCCGCAGGGCTGCCAGCACTTCGCTCTGGCTGGCCCGCGGCTCGCCGCCGTAGCCCCGCTGCACCGACAAGAACACGGTCAGGGCCGCCAGGATGGCCCCCACCACCAGCCCCGGCACGACGCCGGCCATGAACATGGTCCGCACCGACTGATTGGCCAGGGTGGCGTAGATGATCAGGGCAATGGAAGGCGGGATGACGATGGACAGCTCGCTGGTGGCGGAGATGACGGCGGTGGCGAATTTCCGGTCGTAGCCCAGGCGGGCCATGCCGGGGATGAGCACGGTGCCCAGGGCCGCCACCGTGGCCGGGCCCGAGCCCGAGACGGCGCCCCAAAAGATGCCCACCACGACGGCCACCAGCCCCAAGCCGCCGGGCCAGTGTCCCACCAGCACCCGGATAAAGCGCACGATGCGCTCGGCCATGCCGGCCTTCTCCATGATGACGCCGGCCAGGATGAAGAAGGGAATGGCCAGGAGCGGGAATTTGGCGATGCCCGCCCAAAAGTTGTAGGAGATGACGGGAAACCCGAGATCATACATCCAGATGGTGAGAAAGGACGAGGCGCCCAAGGCTACGGCGATGGGCACCCGCAGCAGCAGCAGGAGGAAGAACGACCCCAACAACAGCCACGCCGCGCCCGCCATTACCCGGTCCACTCCTGGACAGCGCTTCTTTCGGCCGGGGCCGCAGCGGCCGGTCCGGGGCGCAGCGTGCGCCATAGGGCCTGCAGGATCCGCACGACCACGAGAAGGGCCCCCACGGGCATGCCCAGGGTGAAGTACCACGACGGCACGCCCAGGGACTGGGTGACCATCCCGAGCCAGATTTCATCGGCCACCTGGATCCAACCGAGCCGCAGGATGACCAAAAAGACCACCAGGGAAACCCCGTGGGTGAAGGCGATGACCCACCGCCGCCACGGCCCGGGCAGGCGGTCCACAAAGAAGACCACTTTGAGATGGGCGTCGTCCCGGAAGGCGGCCGCGGTGCCCAGGAGCACCAGCCATACGAATAAGTTGACGGTGATTTCTTCCGTGAAGGCCAGGGGCAGCTGGATGAGGTAGCGGGTGATCACGTTCACAAAGGCGATGGTGACCATGACGGCCAGGACGCAGGCGGCCAACATCTCCTCCAGCCGCCCTTGCAGCAGCGCGGCGGCCCGCGCTGTCCACGTCTGGTGCAACGGGCATCACCTCGATGATGGTAAATGGGTGGGTGAAAGGGCCCGTCGGGCCGCCTGGCCGGGCGGCCCGACGGGCACCTGTCTATTGCCGGCGCGTCGGGGACGCGGGAATCCGATCAGCTCGGCTCCGGCTCAGCGGGCCGCGGCCTTGTCGGCCTCGGCCTGGCGCACCAGGTCCTCGCCGATGATCTGCGTCCACCGCTCGGTGACGGACTGGGTCGCCGCGCGGAAGGCGGCCCGGTCCTCGGGCGTCAGCTGGACGACGGTCACGCCCAGATCTTCCAGGAACGCGATGGGATCCTCGATCTCCACCGGCTCGCCCATCTCCCGCAGCAGCTCCACCGAACGGCCCCCGTCAAGCCCGGCCCGGGACAGCGCCCTTTGGTAGACCTCCACTTCCTTGGCCACCTCGGCGATGATCTGGCGCACATCCTCCGGGAAGGTGTTCCACACGCGGGTGCTGACCGCGATGATCAGCGGGTCGATGGTGTAGTGCCACATGGTGACGTAGGGATGCACTTCCCACAGCCGCGAGGGGATGTAGATGCCGGTCAGGGGGTTTTCCTGGCCGTCCACGACCCCCTGCTGGAACGCCGTCAGCGCTTCGCTCCAGTTCATGGCCGTGGGATTGGCGCCCAGGGCGCGGAAGGTGTCGATGTAGATCTGGCTGCCTACCACCCGGGCCTTGATGCCCTGCATGTCCTCGGGGCGCCGCACTGGCCGCACCGAATTGCTGAACTCGCGGAAGCCGTTTTCGCCCCAACCCAGCACCGTCACGCCCAGCTGGGCCAGGCGTTCCTCCAGCAGGCGGCCGGTTTCGCCGTTGAGGACGGCCTCCAGCTCTTCGTAGCTTTCAAAGAAAAAGGGCAGCGAAAAGAGGTTGAGCTGGGGCACCTGGGGCGACCAATTGATGGTGGATGCAAAGCTGAAGTCGGCCACTCCGGTGCGCACCAGCTGGAACTCGTTGGTCTGCTGGCCGGCAAAGAGCTGTCCAGAGTAGTACACCTTGATGTTGACGCGCCCGCCCGTCCGTTCCCGCACCAGGTCGGCGAAGCGCTGCGCGCCCATGCCCCAGGCGGTGTCGGGCCCCGGAACCACACTGAGCTTGTACTCGGGTTTGAAGTTTTGCGCGGCCGCCAGGTCGGCACCGGCCGCCGCCCACAACGCCAGGAGCAGCAGCGCTGTCACGACCACCGTGCGGCCATTAACTTGGTTCACGCGACGCTCCCTCCCTGTAGTGAATGAAAATACCTATATATTCGCTTCTAACTGTCGGAAGCCTGCCGGCCATGGCCGGCCTGATGGGACCATCGCGCCGCCACCACCGCCGCGAGGGGTTCCTGAATGAGAAACGCGGCCATGGCCGGCAGCGACGCCTGGGGACCCAAGGCCGTTCCGGCCAAGGCGATGGCCAGGGCGGTGTTGCGGGTCGCGTGCAGAAAGCAAAAGGCCTTGCCCTGGGCTGGGCGGTGGGGGAGGCGCCGGGCCGTCCACCAGCCCGTGAGGCCGTACATCAGGCCCTCAATGAGGGCCAGGATCAGAATCAGGAGCACTACCCGGCCGACACGCACCTCCATCTGGGCAGCCCGCAGGGCCGCGGCGTTGAGGAGCATGATGGCCATGACGCACGCCCGGGCGATGAGGGGCGCCGCCTGCCGCCACAGCTCGCCCAGGCGGCGGGGCCCTAGGTCCCGGGCCGCGCCGTCGGTTGGGGTTCCGCTGGGAGCGGCTGGCCCCGCCCCCAGGCGGGTGCCCAGGGCAGTGCCGGCCGCCGTGGGCAAGATGACAAACAGGGCCAGGGTCCGCCACATGGCGGCCGGCGACACGGCACCGGCCCCCTGGGACGCGAAGAAAGCCAGCAGGAGGGCGGGCAGGAGGAGATTGCCCAGCGCGATGCCGGTCAAGGCCGTGGCCACGTCGCCCCCCGCCAGGGCCGTGTAGACGGAGGCGGTATTGGCGGCCGGCACCAGGGCCAGCAGGAGCAGCCCGAGGCGCAGGAGGGGATCGTGGGGGAACAGCAGCCGGCCAGCCGTCCACGCCAGGGCGGGAAACGCGATGTAGGACAGCAGGAAGGAGCGCAGCCACAGGCCGGGTTCGCGGCCGGCTCGCCGGAAAGCTCCCATATCCAACGAACTGGCCACCGCGAAGATCATGACGGCCAAAAAGGACGGCGCGAGGCCGGCGGCGGGCGCGAGGGGCGCCGACAGCCAGAAGCCCAGGGCGATGGCGCCTGCCAGCAGGGCAAACAGCCAGCGGGCTGTGATTTGGTTCAACCGCTGCAGCACAGCCAGCGGTACACCCCCCCTTGGAATGTTGGCGTCGCGAGGCTCCGTCCCCCGCGGGGCCGGCGGGGAACGCACGGGCCTGTGTTGGGTTTGGCCCCGGAGGGGCGGATCCCTACCCGGCGGGGAGCCGGGGAGTCTCCGTGGCACGGGCACAGAGGTGCCGGGCCGCGGACACCGCCGGGCCGTCCGCGGCCAAACAGACGGAGGGGAAAAGAAGAGCCCGGCGAATAGTAACGAAAGTTGCACGCAAAGGGAAAATCGCGCGGTGTTGTGCGGCGGGGTGGCTTCCGGGGTCGGCGCTGCAGGCCCTCATTCCCTGAAGGGGTGTTCCCATCCCGCCCATTCTGCAATTGAGTTTCCACAAACCACATATGGGGGGAGAATTGCCGGATGCGAGTGTTGCTGATGGGTGGCCGTGCTGTGGCGCTCTTGCTCGTCCTGGCGGTGGCCGGGAGCCTCGCTGGGTGGGGGCCGGAGGCAGCCTACGCCCAAAGCGCCGTGTGGCGCTTTGGCGCTGTCTTGGTGCTGTCGGGAGATGGCGCGGCCTACGGGAACTCCCAGCGGGAAGGCCTGGAGCTGGCCCGGGACACCATCAACGAAGCGGGCGGCATCCACGGCATGCCCGTGGAAATCATCTTTGAAGATTCTCGGGGCGAGCGGACCGATGCGGTGAACGCGGTGCTCAAGCTCATCAACCGTGACCGGGTGCTGGCCATCATCGGGCCCACCTACTCGCCCGAGATGTTCGCGGCGGGACCCGCGGCGGACCGGGCCCGGGTCACCATCATGGGCATTTCCACCACGGCGGTGGGCATCGGCGAGATCGGGCCGTACGTGTTCCGCAACTCCTTGCCCGAGGAAGGGGTCATCCCCACCACGATCCGGGTTTCCAAAGAGAAGCTGGGGTATGAGACGGCGGCGCTGCTGTACTCCAACAACAACGACTTTACCAAGTCCGCCGCCGAAACCTTTGAGCGGGAGCTGCGGGCCAACGGGGTGGACATCCTGACCATCGAGACGTTCCACGACGGGGACACCGACTTCCGGGCCCAGCTGACCAAGGTCCTCAGCGTCAATCCCGACGTGCTGGTGGTTTCGGCCCTCTACAAGGAGGCGGCCCTCCTCTTGCAGCAGGCCCGCCAGTTGGGGCTCAACCAGCCGGTGGTGGGCGGCAACGGCTTCAACTCGCCGGAGCTGTACCGCCTGGCCGGTGAAGCCGCGGAGGGGGCCATTGTGGGCAGCCCGTGGTTCCCCGGGCGCGACCATCCTCTGGTCAAGGAGTTTGTGGCCAAGTACCAGGCCCGGTACGGGCGGGTGCCCGACCAGTTTGCGGCCCAGGCCTACGACGGGCTGATGCTCTTTGCCGAAGCGGCCCGCCGCACGGGCAAGCCCACCGACCGCCAGGCTTTCCGGGACGCGCTGGCTGAGATCCGCAATTTCGAGGGCGTCACGGGCGTGTTCTCCTTTGACGAGCACGGCAACCCCATGATGGACGCCACGATCCTGCAGCTGCGGGGCGGCGAGTACGTCGAGTTCAAGTAAGCCCTAGGCTGATCCTTGGCCCGGCGCGGCCACGCGGGGGCCGCGCCGCGGCCGCTGGAAACGGGAGCGCATGCGGCGACAGTGTGGTTGCAGCAGCTGATCAACGGCGTAAGCCTGGGCGCGACCTACAGCCTCGTGGCCCTGGGGTACACCCTCGTCTTTGGCACCCTGGGGATCATCAACATGGCCCACGGCGAAATCTTCATGTTTGGGGCCTTTTTTGGCCTGCTGCTGGTGGAAACCGGCCTGCTCAGCTCCGTCGGGATGCTGGCGGCGGCTGCGGGCGGAGCGGCGGTGATGGGCCTTCTTTTGGAATACATCGCGCTCCGGCCCTTGCGCCGCCGGCAAGGGGGCCATCTGACGCCCCTCATCAGCACCATCGGCGTCAGCATCTTCCTGCGCAGCCTGGCCCTGCAGCTGTTTGGGCCCGAGTCGCAAAGCTTTCCCGCAGCCCTCAAAGGCGGCAGCTTCCGCCTGGGCGGGACGGTGGTCACCCAGGTGGATGCCGTCATCCTGACGGCAGCCCTGGGGCTGATGCTGGGCCTGTGGCTCCTGCTGGGCCGCACCAAGCTGGGCAAGGCCATGCGGGCCACGGCCGAAAACCAGACGACCGCAGCCCTGCTGGGCGTCAACACCGAGGCCATCATCGCCCTCACCGTCATGCTGGCCGCGGCCTTGGGCGGCGTGGCCGGCGCCCTGGTGGGCCTGTCCTTTGCCGTCAGCCCGTCCATGGGGCTGCCCTACGGGCTCAAGGGCCTGTCCATCATCGTGCTGGGCGGCATGGGCAACGTGGTGGGCGCCATGGTGGGGGGCCTGCTCCTGGGCTTTGCGGAAGTGGTGACGGTGCAGCTGTTTTCCTCGTCGTGGCGGGACATGGCGGCCTTCGCCCTGTTGTTCCTGCTGCTTGTGGTCAAGCCTGAAGGATTGTTTGGGCGGGCGCACCAGGCAGGAGGGAAGGTCTGACCATGGGGGACCTCCTCGCCAACCTGCTGAACCCCTACAATCTGCAGTTGGTCATGCTCATCGCCATCAACTGCCTGTTGGGCTTGAGCGTGTGGGTGCCTTTGTCCGCGGGCCAGCTTTCCCTGGGCGGCGCCGGTTTCATGAGCGTGGGGGCCTACACCGCGGCGCTGTTGACCTTGCAGGCGGGCTGGTCCATGCCGGCGGCCATCCTGGCGGGCGCGGCGTTGGCGGCGGCGCTGGCCTTGCTTTTGGGCTACCCCACCTTGCGGCTGCAAGGGGTGTACCTGGCCATCGCCACCCTCGCCTTTGGCGAGATGGTGCGCATCT
The DNA here is from genome assembly GCA_035304545.1 of Limnochordales bacterium. GTDB lineage: Bacteria > Bacillota > Limnochordia > Limnochordales > ZCTH02-B6 > ZCTH02-B6. Next base: position 8,433 of record DATGPV010000060.1, read on the forward strand.
TGGCCCTCAACCTGCGGATTACCAACGGCGCCTTGGGCCTGGCCGGGATTCCCCAGATGGTGGATGAGGTCTCGTGGTACTTGTGGGATCACACGTCCCTGGGCAGCGGCCAAGGCCCCTTGGATCCCCACACGGCGGGCAGCCTGATTATCTTGGGGGTGCTGTACGTCCTGCTGGCGGCAGCCGTCTACGCCCTCTTGCGGCAGGCGGGTTCCCGGGTGGGCCGGGCCTTGCGGGCCATCCAGGCCGATGAGCTGGCGGCCAGGGCCATGGGCATCGACACCCGCTACTACAAGCTGCTGGTGTTTACCCAAAGCGGTTTCCTGGCGGGACTGGCGGGCGGGCTGTACGCCCACCTGTACTACTTCATCGGCCCGGGCGACTTTGGTTTCACACGGGCCATTGAGATGCTGCTTTACGTCGTCCTGGGTGGCATGCAGACCTTGTGGGGGACGCTGGTGGGGGCCAGCGCCCTGACGCTGCTGCCGGAGGTGCTGCGGTTTTCGGCCAGCTACCGCCTGATGATTTACGGGGGTGTGCTGGTGGCCCTGATGATTTTCCGGCCCGAAGGGCTGATCTCCGCCGCGCTGGTGGACGCGCTGTCCTGGCGCCGCCGCCGGCCCGCCCGCGCGCTGCCGCCCGGGGAGGGAGCGGCCTGATGCTGGCGCTGCGGGAGGTGAGCCTGGCCTTTGGGGGCCTGCAGGCCGTGGACCGGGTGGACTTGGATGTGGACCAAGGCGAAATCGCCGGCCTCATCGGGCCCAACGGAGCGGGCAAGACCACTGTTTTCAACCTGATTACCGGGATCTACGCGCCCGATGCGGGCACCATCACCTTTCAGGGCCAGGCCATCCACGGGCAGCCGCCCCACCGCATTACGGCCATGGGCATCGCGCGCACCTTTCAAAACATCCGCCTGTTTGGCAGCGCCAGCGCCCTGGAAAACGTGATGATGGCCCGCCACTGCCGCACCCGCAGCGGGTCCTTGGCGGCCATTTTCCGCACCCGGGCGCAGCAGCAGGAGGAGGCCGAAACCCGGGCCCGGGCCTTGGAATTGCTGGAGTTTGTGGAGCTGGACGACGTCCGGGACGTGCGGGCCGCGGACTTGCCCTACGGCCGGCAGCGGCGGCTGGAGATCGCCCGGGCCCTGGCCACCGAACCCCAGCTGATCTTGCTGGATGAGCCGGCAGCGGGCATGAACGAAACCGAGAGCGACAGCCTCGTGCGGCTGATCCGGCGCATCCGGGACGAGCTGGGCAAGACGGTGCTGCTCATCGAGCACGACATGCGGGTCGTCATGGGCTTGTGCGACCGGATCACCGTCCTCAACTTTGGCCGCCGGCTGGCCCACGGCCGCCCCGAAGAGGTGCGCCGCGACCCCAAGGTCATCGAGGCCTATTTGGGGAGGGAGTAGGCCGTGCTGCGGGTGGAGGCCGTGCAGGCCGGCTACGGCGCGGTCAAGGTGCTCAAGGGCATCCGGCTTCACGTGCCCGAGGGGAAGATCGTGGCCCTCATCGGCGCCAACGGCGCGGGCAAGACCACCACCCTGCGGGTCATCGCCGGCCAGCTGCGGCCGTGGTCGGGCCGGGTCACCTTTGCCGGCCGGGACATCAGCCAGCGCCCGGCCCACGTCCGGCCCAGGGAAGGGCTGGTCCACGTCCCCGAAGGCCGGGCCATCCTGGCCAGGATGACGGTGGAGGAAAACCTGGAGATGGGCGCTTATGTGCGCCGTGGTCCAGACGTCAAGCAAGACCTGGAGCGGGTGTTTGCCCGCTTTCCGCGGCTCCTCGAGCGCCGGCGGCAGCTGGCGGGCACCTTGTCCGGCGGCGAACAGCAGATGCTGGCCCTTGGCCGGGCGCTGATGGCCCGCCCCCGGCTGCTCCTGTTGGACGAGCCTTCCATGGGCCTGGCGCCCCTGGTGACCGCGGAGATTTTCCAGCTCATCCAGGAAATCAACCGGGACGGGACCACTATCCTCCTCGTGGAGCAAAACGCCCGCCAAGCCTTGCGCATCGCCCACCACGCCTACGTCATGGAAACCGGCCAGATCGTCCTGGAAGGCCCCGCCGCCGAGCTCATCCACAATCGCCGGGTCATCGACGCGTACTTGGGCGGCACGTCCGGCGCGGCCGGGGATTGAGGGGGGCGGGTCGCTCCTTCCCTGGGGCGGCCTTGCCCCGGCCGGGGGCCTGGCCGCGATCAGGGGGCCTGTCCGCGATCATGACTGCCGCCGGCCCTGGAGCCGGGGATCCAGGGCGTCCCGCAGTCCGTCGCCCATCAGGTTGACGGCCAGCACCACCAGCATGATGAACAGGCCCGGAAACAGCCCCAGCCAGTACGCGCCCGGCAGAAACTGCCGGCTGAGGGCCAGCATGTCCCCCCAGTCCGTCTGGGGCGGCTGGATGCCCAGCCCCAGGAAGCTCAGGCCGGCCATGCTCAGGATGGAGAAGCCAAAGCTCAGCGTGGACTGGACCAGCACGGGCGACAGCGCGTTGGGCAGCACGTGGCGGAACATGATGCGCAGCGGGCCCGCGCCCATGGCCCGGGCGGCTTCGACAAAGTCTTCTTCCCGCAAGGCCAGCACCCGGGAGCGGACGATGCGGGCGTACGCGGGCACCGCCACCGCGGAGACGGCGATGACGGCGTTGAACCACCCGGGTCCCAGGGTGCCCACCACGGCCAAGGCCAAGAACAGCGACGGCAGCGCCAGCAGCACGTCCATGACCCGCATGATGAACCCGTCCACCCACCGCCCGGCAAAGCCGGCCACCAGGCCCAGGACGGTGCCCGCGACGCCGCCGATGAGCACCGGCAACAGGCCGGACAGCAGGGAAATCCGCCCGCCGTACAGCACCCGGCTCAACACGTCGCGCCCAAACTGATCGGTGCCGAAGGGATGGGCCCGGCTGGGGGGCCGGAGCCGCTGGCTCCAGTCTTGGGCCGCCGGGTCGTAGGGCGCGATCCATGGCGCGGCGATGACGAGAAGCGTGATGAGAATCAAGAGCGCCGCGCCCGCCACAGCCAGGCGGTGGCGGGCAAACCGGCGCCAGACCGCAAGCCGGCTCATGCGAACCGCACCTTCGGATTGAGCAGGCTGTAGCCGATGTCCACCAGCAGGTTGACGACGATGAACAAGAACGCGGTGAACAGGATGCTCCCCTGGAGCATGTACAGATCCCGGGTCAAAATCGCGTTGACCACCAGCCGGCCCAGGCCCGGCCACGCAAAGACGGTTTCCGTCAGCACCGCGCCGCCCATGAGCCCGCCAAACTGAAGCCCGATGGCGGTCAGAATGGGGGCTGCCGCGTTGCGCAGGGCATGCTTGCCCACCACCGCCCACTCGCTCAAGCCTTTGGCCCGGGCGGTGCGCACGTAATCCTCCGTCAGCACTTCCAGCATGGCCGCCCGGGTCATGCGGGCGATGAAGGCGGTGGAGGCCGCGCCGACGGTGAGCGCCGGCAGCACCAAGTGCCGCCACGTGCCGCTGCCCGAGGCGGGAAACCACCCCAGGGTCAGGGCGAAGACCATCATCAGCAGCAGCCCCAGCCAAAACACGGGCATAGAGACGCCGACCAGGGCCAAGCCGGTCAGCGCGTAGTCTACGGAGGAGTAGGGCCGCGTCGCGGCCAAGACGCCCGCGGGCAAGCCGATGAGCACGGCCACCAATAGGGCGGCCACCGTCAGCTGCAGCGTATAGGGCAGCCGTTCGGCGATCTCCGCCGCGACGGGCCGGTTGGTGCGCCACGATTTGCCCAAGTCACCCTGCAAGAGCCCCGCGAGAAAGTTCTTGTACTGGACCAAAAGCGGCTGGTCCAGGCCCAGCTCGCTGCGGAGCCGGGCCAGGTCTTCCGCGGTGGCTCCCCGGGCGCTGTCCCCCAGGAGAACCCGGACGGGATCTCCTGGGGTCGCATGCACCATCGAGAACACCAGCACGGTGACGCCCCAAAGGACTACCACGGCGCTGAGCAGGCGCTGCAGAACGTACCGTGCCATGGGGCCCGCCCTACTTCACCACGGCGTCGGCCAGATTGAGGTTGATCCAGGAGTAGTTGATGACCTCGCCCTCCACCCGCGCATTCTTGGCGTAGCTGAAAAGCGGGTAATACAGGGCCATGATGGGCAGCTCCTCCTGGACGATTTCGGCCACCCGCCGGTAGGCCTCCAAGCGGAAGGCTTCGTCCGCGTTGCGGCGGGCCTCGTCCAGCAGCCGGTCCACTTCCTCATTGCGGTAGAAGGAGAAGTTGTTGTCCGGGATCTGGGACGAGTGCAAGAGCGCATACAGGGTGTAGTCGGAATCCAGCGTCACCGTGCCCCAGGTCGTCAGGAACATGCCTTCGCGGTCCGGTTCGGTGACCAGGGCGCTGTAGGCGCCGTACTCCAGGATCTGCACCTCCACCTGGATCCCGACCTCGCCCAGCAGGAACTGGATGGCCTCCGCGATCTGGCGCAGCTCCGGCGACTCAAAGGCCAGCAGGGACGTGCGGAAGCCGTTGGGGTAGCCGGCCTCGGCCAGCAGCCGCCGGGCCTCCGCGGGGTCATAGGGGTAGCGGCCCACTTCCGCCGCGCCCCAGACGGTTTCCGGCACCAGACCCGTGGTGGCCGGCACGGCCAGCCCTTGCCGCAGCTGGGTGGCCATGGCGTCGGTGTTGAGGGCGTGGGCGATGGCCCGCCGCACCCGCACGTCGGCCAAGGGCCCCTGGGTCACGTTGAAGCCCAGCAGCGTCGAGCCCCAGCCCAGCTCCTTGCGGACGGCGATGCCGGGCCGGCTGCTCAAATCGTTCATGTGGTCCGGAGAGACGTTAAAAATGAAGTCCACCGCGCCCGAGCGCAGCTCCACCACTTGGGTGGCGGGCTCGGGGATGGTGCGGATGATGACGGTTTCGATGGCCGGTGCGCCGCCCCAGTAGTGCTCGTTGCGCCGCAGGATCACCTGGTCGCCGGCCTGCCAGCTTTCGAACACGAAGGGCCCCGTGCCCACCGGGTGGCGGCCAAAGTCCTCGCCGAGGCGCTCCACTGCCGCCGGGCTCACGATGGCGGTCATCGGGTGGGTCAAGTGGGCCAGCAGGGGCGCGAAGGGCGAGCTGGTCACCAGTTCCACCGTGTGGGCATCGATGACCCGCACTTCCTCGATCATGCTGACCACAAACCGCCCCTGGGCCCGGTTGGCGGGGTCCAGGATGCGCTCGATGGTAAACTTGACCGCATGGGCGTCAAAGGGCGTGCCGTCATGGAACGTCACGCCTTCCCGCAGCTTCAGGCGCCAGGTGCGCTCGTCCACGGCTTCCCACGCGGTGGCCAGGCGGGGCTGGAAGCCGGCTTCGTCCTTGTAGACGAGGGTTTCCAGGATCTGGTTAGTCACCAGAAAGGAGAAGCCGTTGAACGTCATGTTGGCATCCAGCGTGGGCGGTTCGCCCGGGTTGGCCACGACCACCGTCGCGGCCTGGACCGGCGGGGCCGCCCAGGCCAGCGCCAGCAGGAGGGCGAGGAAGATGTGCGGAATGCGCTGCGCAGCGTTGTTGGGCATGCGTGCACCGCTCCTTCGTTTGTGAGGTTGATAGACTCGCTTACCCAATTATAGCAGAGCTGGGAGGATCTTCGAGGACGTGGACGGGCCCGCTTGACGGAGCCTGGAAAGCCGCATATCGTGGGTTCAGACAGGCAAACCAGCCACCAGCATAGGGGAGGCGGGCGGAATGGCGGCACCGTCCATCTTCTTGGGGGAGCTGACGCGGGAACAGGTCCGGGAGGTGGCCGCCCATGCGGTGGCGCTCCTGCCCGTGGCCGCGGTGGAGCAGCACGGCCCCCATCTGCCCATCATCACCGATGCCCTCTTGACGGAACACATCGCGGCGGAAGCCGCCCGCCGGGCCAATGAAAGCGGCGCGCGGGTGCTGGTCGCGCCCCTTTTGCCCTACGGCCTTTCCGCCCATCACCGCCCGTTTCCAGGCGTGCTGTCGCTGCGGTTGCCCACCATGCTCCAGATCCTCGCCGACGTGGGCGAATCCCTGATCTTGTCGGGCTTTCGCAAGCTGTTTATCTTGAACGGCCACGGCGGCAATTCCGACGCCATCGGCGCGGCCGCCGCCGAGCTCGCGGCCGCGCATCCTGCGGCCGTTATGGCTGCTTCCTATTGGACCATCGCGAAGGAAGCGCTGGCGCAGGATGAGGAAACCCAACAGCTGCCGTGGATTCCCGGCCACGCGGGGGCCTTTGAGACCGCCTGCGTTCTGGCGCTGCGGCCCGACTTGGTGGACCGGGACCAGCTCCCCGGCGAAAGCGCCGCCCGGTCCCCTCGCGACGGCGCCGTCGGCTCCGTGCCGGTGCACCGCCACCGGTGGATTCACCAGATCGACGGGTATACCGATGTCCCCGCCCTGGCCACCGCCGCCGCGGGCCAGCGGGCCCTGGCCATTATCGCCGAAGCAGTGGCGGGAGCGCTGGAGCAGTTCGCCCGCACCAGCCTTTGAAGGCCTGTCCGCCGCGCGCCCCCGCCGGCGGACACAGATGTCCCGTTACCGCAGGTCGATGGTGACGGTCTTGAGATCCGTCATCTCCATCATGGTGTACTTGCCCCCCAGGCGCCCGATGCCGCTGCGTTTGCCCGAGGCGCCGCCGAAGGGGATGTGGAGCTCCCAGTAAGTGCTGCCATCGTTGATGTTGACGATGCCGGACTTGATGTTTTCCGCGAAATGGAAGGCCCGCTTGATGTCGCGGGTAAAGACGCCACAGGTCAACCCGTAGCGCCCCCCGTTGGCCAGCCGGAGGATTTCTTCATCGTCCTTTGCCCGGATCAAAGGCGCCACGGGGCCAAAGGTTTCTTCGCGGTTGATGAGGCTGTCCGCCGGCACGTCGATAATGACCGTCGGCTCGTGAAAGAGCGGGCTGCCCAAATCCTCCCGCACTTTGCCGCCGAAGACCACTTGCGCGCCCCGTTCTTGGCTGTCCTGGACGTGGCGGACGACCTTGGCCGCGACCTTCTCGTTGTTGAGGGGGCCCATGGTGGTTTCCTCGGCAAAGGGGTCGCCCAGGCGCACCTTCTCCGCCGCCTTCACCAGCCGCTCGGCCACCTGGTCGTAGACGCGCGCGTGCACCAAGATCCGCTCGCTGGAGGAACAGATCTGGCCCGCGTTGGCAAAACTGCCTGCCGCGGCCACCTGGCAAGCCAGATCCAGGTCGGCATCATCCAAGATGATCACGGGACCGTTGCCCCCCATCTCCAGCAGCAGCGGCTTGCCGGCCGCCCGCGCGGCGATGGCCACGCCCGTCTCGGAGCTGCCCGTAAAGCCCACCGCGTCGGTGCCCGGATGGGCCACGATTTCATCGCCCACGACCGGTCCCTGGCCGGTCACCAAGTTGACGACGCCCGGCGGCACGCCCGCCTCCTCCAGGCATTCCATCAGCTTGACGGCGCACACAGAGGTGCTGGGGGCAGGCACCCAGACGATGGTGTTGCCCGTGGCGATGCCTGGCGCCAAGTACTCGACGGGGATGTTGATGGGATAGTTCCAAGGGGTGATGACGGCATACACGCCCCGGGGCTGGCGGAAGGTGAACACCCGCTTATGGGGGTTCTCCACGGGGATGAAGGACGTTTCCAGCCACTTGATCTGCTCCGCCGCGTGGTAGAAGCCTTCGATGGCCTTGTCCACTTCGTACCGGGCTTCTGTATGGTACGGCTTTCCCTGGTCCTCGGCCAGGGTGCGGGCCAGCTCGTCCCGGCGCCTTTCCATCACCGTGGCGATGGTGTGGCACAGGCGGGAACGCTCCCACGGGGACCACTTGGCAAAGGTTTCCGCGGCTTGGCGGGCGGCCGCGATGGCCCGGCGGGCATCTTCCCGGGTTCCCTCGGGCACCGTTGCGAAGACCCGCCCCGTCGCGGGGTTGACGGCGTCCATGCGCCCGCCGCCTTCGCTTTCCACCCACTGCCCGTCAATGTACATCTTGTAGTGAATGACCGCGTCCGACTGCCCTCGCTGCACGTTGGTGCCCTCCTCAGGCCGTGAAGTGCTTGCCTCGCGCCGTTACCGCCCAAAACCGACGGCGTAGCCTTGGGTGATGTACTTGCGGAAAATCAAGGCCAAGGCCATGACGGGGATGATGGTCAAGACCAGCGCGGCGAAGGCCAAGGCGAAGCTCACGTCGTGGTTGACCGCGGCGCTGACCAGCACCAGCGGCGCCGTCTTGGACGCCATGCTGCGGGTGAGGAACAGCGCGAACAAGAACTCGCTGTATGCGGCCATAAAGGTCAGCGCGGCCACGGCCGCCAGGCCCGGCGCCGCGACGGGAGCCACGATGCGCAGCAGCGCCTGAAACCGGGTACACCCGTCCAGCATGGCCGCCTCCTCGATCTCGTGCGGGAGGTACTTGAAGTACTTGGTCAGGAACCACATGGTGAAGGGCAACGTGAAGGTGAGATACACAATGATCAGGGCCAGATGGGTGTCCAAGAGCCCCAGCCGGTCCATGACGACGAACATGGGGATCGCGATGGTCATGCCGGGAACGAGCCGGGTGAGCAGCACCACGGTGTACGCGAGGGTGTCGCCCCGAAACCGGATGCGGGCGAAGGTGTACGCCGCCAACGTGCTCAACAGCAGATTGATGATGGTCACGCTGATGGACACGATGAAGCTGTTCTTGAGGGCGGGCACGATGGACAGGGCTTCCCGGCTGACCCGGCCGCCCGTGGCGGCCCCGATGTAGCTCTCCGGAGCTTGGCCCGTCAGGATGTAGCGATAGTTGTCCAACGTCGGGGCCCTGGGGATGAACTGGGGCGTCGGGGTAAACAGGTCCCGGTCCAGCTGCAGGCTGGAACTGACGATCCACGCAATGGGCCCCAGGATGTACACCAGCAGCAAGAGCCCAAACGCGGCGCCCAGGAGGTGCTTGCCGCGCTGGGCCGAGACGAGCTTAGTCATAGATCTCACGCCCCGGTCGGAAGACAGCGATAAACAGCAGCGTGAACAGGCCGGTCAGGGCCGCGATGATGAGTCCCAGTACGGCCCCTTTGCCCAGATTCAGGAAGCGGAAGGTTTCGGCGTAGGCAAACCACGCCAACAGCGACGTGGCATCCGCGGGACCGCCGCCGGTCATGACGTAAATGAGGTCAAAGGCCATCAGCCCTTCGGCCGTGTGGAGCAGCACGATGAGAAACAGCGTCGGCCGCAGGAACGGCAAGATGACATGGCGCAGCCGGGCCCAGAAGCCGCCACCGTCGATGGCCACGGCTTCGTAAAGCTCGTGGGGGATGAGCTGCAGCGCGGCGAGGCACATGATGACCGCCAGGGGCCCCCGCTTCCAGATGGAGGCGGCCAGCAGGCTCCACAAGGCGAAATCCGGGTGGGCCAGCCACGAGATGTACTGATCGATGAGTCCGGCCCGGTTCAGCAGGTAATTCAGCAGGCCGTAATTGCCATTGAAGATCCATTTCCAGATGACGCCCGTCATCACGATGGGGATGGCCCAGGGCAGCAGGATGACGGTCCGCAAGAACCGCTGCAGCCGCCCCTCGCCGTTGAGGTAGAGGGCCACTACGAGCCCGTACAGCACCACGCCCAGCACCATATAGCCCGTGTACTTTAACGTGACGATGAGCGAGTCCGCAAAGTAGTAGCTGTTGATGACGTCGGTGAAGTTGCGCAGGCCGACGAAGGGCCGGCGGGCATCGACCAGCCGGTAGCGGTGCAGGGACAGGTAAATCGCGTACGCGATCGGGTACAAATGGATCCCGACCACGGTGATGAAGGCCGGGAGCACCGAAAGATACGGGTACATGCGGGCCGAGTCCCACAGTCTTCGAAACCGGGTCGCGCCCGCGGGCCGCGGTGCGGCTTCCATCGGCATGCTCATGGCGTGAACCTCCTCCGGCGCACCGTCACCCACCTGGGGAGGGTGGGGCGCCGGTCCCCAAGGACCGGCGCCCGGCCCCGCTCGCGGCGGCTTCCCTGCTGGCCGGAGCGGCTCCCTCCGCTGATAGGGGCCTTCCCATTACCGCAGCGCGTTCCACTCCCGGGCGAGGTTCTGGACCGTCTGCTCCGGCGTCAGCTGGCCGAGGAAGCCCCGCTGGATATGGCTCCGGAAGAACACGTCCCACTCGGCGAAGTAGGGCGTGAGGCCTTGCTTGATCCGGGCGTCGTGCTTGCTGATGCTCTCCAGCAGATCCACGTCGACCCACTGGCCGAAGGACTCCCGGATCTCGGGGTCTTCGAACAGCGGCAGCTGCGCGAAGCCAAGTCCGTGCTCCAGCGCCCAGCGGCGCACCACCGGGTAGGATCCGTCGGGCCCGGCCCCGCCAAAGTAGTTCAGAAACTTCCACGCGGCGTCCAGGACTTCCGGCCCGCGCTCGGGCACTTGGCGGGACATGGCGTAGAAGCGCGCGAAGCCCACCGTTTCGTGGGTCGTGCCGGGCATGCGGGCGATCTTGAAGTGGCCGGCATAGCGGGACTGGGTGGGGTCGTTGTAGCTGGCCAGCGACGAAGCCCGCCCGATGGAGTACACCGCGGAGCCGCCCCGCATCAGGTTGCCGCTGATGGTGCCGTCGGTGGTCAAAGAATCCATGGACATGAGCCCTTCCTCGAGGGCGGTGCGAATCCACTTGATGGTTTCGACCAGGGCGGAGTCGGGCCGGTCAAAGAGGGGCGTTTCCCCATCGAACATGTCCTCGCCCCGGGAGTAGACCATGGAGTAGTAGAACTCCGTGGTGAAGGGCTCGTCCTGGGCCAGGCTCATCGCAAAGGGGTACTGCGCGATGCCCTTCTGCTTGATGACCCGCAGCTGGTCCAGGAGCTCTTCCCACGTTTCGGCGGGCTTGTCGAAACCGGCTTCCTTCAGGAGGGCTTCGTTGTAGAAGAGGGTGATGGGATCCGCGAAGTAGGGAAACCCGTACAGCTTGCCGTTGTACGTCATGCCCTCGACCGCGTAGGGCGCGAAGGTTTCCTTTACCTGGGCCGCTTCGGGGAAGTAGTCCTCGAGGGGCACGACCCAGCCCGCGGCCGCCCACTGCTGCAGCCAGTGGTCAGAGCTGTACAAGATGTCCGGGACCGTCTGCCCGCCCACGAAGTTGGCCACGATCAGGTCGTTGTACTGTCCCCAGTTGTAGTCGATGAGCTCCACTTCGATGTCGGGGTAAAGCTCTTGGAACTTGCGGATGTTGTCCTCGATCAGCTCGACGGCGTAGGTCCACACCACAAAGGTCAGCTTCACCTTGGCCGCGGCCGGCAGGGCGGCGCCGGCGATGAGCAAAGCCACAAGGAGCAACACAAGCCCTTTCCCTGTGCGCACGCTGACACTCCCCCTCTCGCTTTGGGTACCTTACCTTGGCCCTGCGACGAGTCTGCGCGGAAAGAACCAGTGCGACGATGTTGCCTGCCAGCGCCGCCGGCCGCCCCGGCCGGCGTGGGAGCCTGTGGCATCACCTCCGTCGGCGGAAAAGTTCAGTGCGTAGAACGGGAGCGGGATATTCCCCGCGTCCAGCGGCGCCGGAAAGCCGGGCTGCAGAACCGGAAAATCCCCAGGAAGGAGTTTCAGCCACTGAAACTATATGTTCCAACAGAACAGGATACTCGTAGAATAATATGGTTGAATTTCTTTGTCAAGGTGTATAACAGGCAAATGCGCCTGATCTGGAGGTTATATGCTTATCCAATCAATCTCGCGGGCGCGGCTACGCCCTAGCTGACGCCGGAAGAAAGGCTCCTGTAGGCGGCTGCGCCGGGGTTTGGGACAATTGTCTCTAGATACCCCCTGGGGTATGTGGTACCTTCGAGGTGGCAACATCCCAGACCCCGGAGGGATCCCGCATGACGGAAACTACTGCTGCCGCCGTCGCCGAGCAGGAGCCGAGGGCCGCCGCGCCAGAGCCGGCCGGCAAGCAAAAGATGTCCATCATCCTCTACAGCGGCACCGTGGACAAGCTGACCGCGGCCAGCATCCTGGCCACCGGCGGCGCCGCAATGGATATGGAGGTCAACATCTTCCTCACCTTCTGGGCCTTGCTGGCCATGAAGAAGGGCGCCTGGCAGGATCCCGAGCAGATGAAAGTGTCCGCGGAGTTTGCCGAGTACGCGCCCATGATGATGGAAGCGGTGCAGCAGAACAAAGTGAAGCCCTGGATCGAGCTGCTGCGGGAGGCCAAGGAGATCGGCGACGTCAACGTCTACGCCTGCGGCATGACCATGGACCTCTTTGGCCTCAAGCTTGAGGATCTGGAGGACATCGTCACCGGCGTCCAGGGCGTGACCGGTTTTGTTGGCGACGCCCGGGACAGCGCGATCACTTTGTTCATCTGACGCCAGCGACGTTCAGCGGTGCCGGGGCACCAGCGCCTGGCGGCACCGCAAAGGAGGAGACGGGCCATGCCTGAGTATGTCATCGACCGGGAAATCGACGCCCGGGGCAGCGCCTGCCCGGGGCCCTTGATGGAGCTCATCCGGGCCCTCAAGGCGTCGGAGGTGGGCCAAGTGGTGGCCGTGTTGTCCTCGGATCAGGGGTCCAAGGTGGACATCCCTGATTGGGTGGCCAAGGCCGGCCACAAGCTCCTGGCCGCCGAGGAGGAGGAGGACGGCGCCACCCGCTTCGTGGTGCAAAAGGCCCGCTGACCTGGGGTCCCGCCGCCACGCCACGGGGCGGCGGGACCCCCGCAGGGAGGGAGGACACCGTGCAGGACATCGTCGTCGTCGGCGGCGGCGTGGGCGGCACCGTGACCGCCAACTTGCTGGCCGAGGAGCTGGCCGCCGAGCTGGCTGCCGGCCAGGTCCGCCTCCGGCTCATCACCGATCAGCCCGACCACGTCTACAAACCGGCCTTCCTTTACCGGGCCTTCGGCCGCACGTCCCCGCCCGCGTACCGGCGGCCCCAGCGGGAACTGCTGCACCCGGCGGTGGAGCTCATCGTCGATCCGGTGCGGCGGGTGGAGGTGGACCCGCGGCGGGTGGCCGTGGAGAGCGACCGCACCTTCCCTTACGATTATCTCGTGCTGGCGGCGGGCAGCCGGGTCGTGCCCGAGCGCACGCCGGGCCTCGGGGAAGCCGGCGAGCAGTTTTACACCGAAGAAGGGGCCAGCCGCCTCTACCGCCGCCTGGAGCAGTTTGCGGCCGGCACCATCGTCGTTTCCGTTATCGGCGTGCCCCACATGTGCCCGGTGGCGCCCTTGGAAATGGCCTTTATGCTGGACGCCTTTTTCCGGGAACGGGGGCGCCGCGATCAAGTGGAGATCGTGTACACCTATCCCATCAACCGGTGCCACAGCAACCCGGCCATCGCCCAGTGGGCGGCGCCGGAGCTGGAGGCCCGGCACATCCGGGTGGAGACCTTCTTTAACGTGGAGCGCATCGACCCCGCCCGCAAGGTCATCGAGACCATGGAAGGGACGGAGCTGCCCTTTGACCTCCTCATCGGGATTCCGGAGCACGCGGCGCCGGCCTTCTTGGAGGCGTCGGGCCTCACCAAGGACGGCTGGGTGCCCACCGACCGGCACACCCTGGAGGTCAAGGGCCAGGAGGGGATGTGGGCCGTGGGCGACGTGACCGACTTGCCCGTCAGCAAGGCAGGCTCCGTGGCCCACTACCAGGCGGCCACGGTGGCGGCCAACTTGGCGGCCCGGGTGCGGGGGCTGCCCCCGGTGGCCCGCTACAACGGCAAGACCTTTTGCTTTATCGAGACCGGCAGCGACGCGGGCACCTACGTGGAGTTCGACTACGACCATCCGCCGAAACCGGTGCGGGCCTCCCGGTGGATCCACTGGGCCAAGCTGGCGTACAACCAGACCTACTGGCTGACGGCCCGGGGGGTCGTGTGAAGCCCGCGGAGGAGGTGGCGAAACCGTGACCCAGGAACGCAGCGAGCTCAACAGCCGCGCCGCGGTGGTGGAGGGGGAAACCGGGCCTATACCCGGTGCGGTGGCGGACGCCCTGGCCGAGAACGGCGAATCCCTGGGCCGGGCCCTCCGGATCTTGAGCCGCATGGAGCAGGAGGGCACCCTGCAGGAACTGGCGGACGTGCTGGCCTTGGTCAAGCTGATAAAAGAGGCGCTCACCGACGACATGGTCATCGGCCTGGCCCAGCGGGCCCAGCACCTGGCGGCGGCGGCCACCGACCCTGCAGTCGCCGCGTTGGCCGGCCGGCTGCCCGCGGCCCTGCGGGCGGCGGAAGCCGCGGCGGCGACAGCTGCCCCACCGCCCACCCTGACGGGACTGCTGCGGCAGATGCGGGACCCCGAAGTCCGCCGCGGCCTCGCCTACGTGCTGAACCTGGCCAGGCACTTGCCTCCGCCCACGGCGTAACGGGGGTCGGGGCCGCAGGGCCCTGCCCCTCCTCGCGGGCCTAGCGGCCCCCGCCCCCCCAGGCCTTGCGGCCGTGGCGCCCTCGCCTTTTCATGCGGACGGCCGGCAGGACCCGCTGGGCGGCGGGGAGAAGGGTGTGCCACGGAGTGCACCCAGCATGAAGGCAGCGGCCGCGCAAGACCCACCTGACCAAACCCGGCCATCGTCCCGGGGCGACTACGCCCGCATGTGGTGGTTCTTCTTTCCCCTGGCGTTGACGTTTTCGCTGATCACCTTTTCCCACACCCTGGTGAACGGCGCCTTGGCCCGGCTGCCCAGCGCCGAGGCGTCCCTGGCCGGGTACGCCGTGGCCCGCAGCATCATGCAGCTGGCCCAAAACCCCACCCTGATGGTGCGCCAAGTGGTCACGGCCCTGGTCGTCGACGAGGCGTCGTACCGGTTGGTGCGGCGGGTCATCTACCGGCTCATGGTGGTGATGGCGGGGGCCATCGCGTTTCTCGGCTGGACGCCCTTGGGCGCCCAGCTGTTGCGCGCGGTCATGGGCCTGGAGGGCGAGGCGCTGCGCCACGCGGTGCTGGGCCTCCGGGTCTTCGCGGTATTCCCCTTCTTTTCCGTCAATCGCAACTTGGGACAGGGCTTGGCCATTTTGGCCCGGGCCAACCACTTGGTGCCGTTGGCCACCACTATGCGCCTGCTGGCGCTGGCCGGTTTGTTGGCGGTGCTGGTGCGCTGGCAGCCCCTGCCCGGCGGCGCCATGGGAGCCCTTGCGTTCACGTTGACCATGCTGGTGGAGGCGGCGGTGCTGTTTTGGGTCAGCCGGCCGGCCCTGCAGCGGCTCCGGCAACGGCGCAGCTCCCCGTCGTCCCTTACGGCCCGGCAAGTGCTGGACTTTTATGTCCCCTTGATGGGCACGACCCTGGTGACGGCGCTGACGATCCCGTTGGTGCAGGCGGGCGTGGGCCGCACCGCGGATGCGGAAACGCAGCTGGCCGCGTTTTCCGTGGCGTGGGCGCTGGCCATGCTCATCATCGGTCCCGCCAACATGCTCCATCAAACTTCGCTGGCCTTTACCCGCGACGGGACGCCGGCGGCCTACGCGCGCACCGCCCGTTTCGCGCTGGCCGTCGGATTGGCCCTCTCCGTCTTTACGGCCGTCATCGCGTTTTCGCCGGTGGGCCGCGGGCTTTTGGCATGGAGCGGCGCGACGCCGGCGTTGATGGAGGCGACCCGCCGCACCCTGCAGCTGTTTACGCTGATGCCCCTGGCCCGGGCGTGGCGGGAGCATTGCTGGGGTGTGCTCATGCAGCGGCGGGACACGCGCGCCATCACGCGAGGCAAGACGACCAACGTTGTCGTGATCATCGCGGTGATGCTGGCCGGCCTTGGCCTAGGGGTAGGCGAGACCAGCGTCCTGGGGGCCGTGGCCCTGGTGATCGGCGAAGCGGTCGAGGGCTTCGTCCTGTACCGCCGGCTGCGGGGCGAGGCCAAAACGCCCACGTTGGCCCACTGAACAGCCTGGTCGGCGCCGGCGGAATCGTAGGGCGGCTTGCGGAAGTTCACCCGAAGCTGCATCCGCAGAAAAAAACGCGATGCATTGGCAGGAATATGATCAACCGGTGCGAATAGGATTGTCAGACAACTGACATCTAGCATCAGCCAATCTGACCAGTTCACACACCATCCAGCGGCGCAGCCGCCCATGACGGCGCCCCACGGCACAAGCACCCCGCGGCAGGGTGTGGCCCGGCCGGCCGCTGCACGATAACAGAAAAGGGGGACGGCAGGCCCAAATGGAGGATCTCTTCCAGTCCATTCCCCAGGTCACCGTGGGGGATGAGATCGTCCGGCAGCTCAAGACATTGATCCTGAGCGGTGATCTGCAGCCGGGCCAGCGCCTGCCTTCCGAGACGGTGCTGGCCCAGCGGTTTGGGGTGAGCCGTCCCTCGGTCCGGGAGGCCCTCAAGGCGCTGGCGGCCTTGGGCCTCGTGGAGCGGACGCGCGAGGGAACCTTTGTGCGCATGGACGAGCGGAAGTTCCTGGTGGAGCCCTTCGCCTACATGGTGGCTCTGAAAAAGATCACCCTGGATGAGCTGTTTGAAACCCGGCGCGCGCTGGAAGCGGAGCTGGCGGGCCTCGCGGCGGAGCGGGCCACCGACGAGGACCTGGAGCAGATGCAGGCGGAGCTGGACCGCATGCGGGACCATGCCGGCGAAGCGGACATTTTCGTCTCGTCCAACGTGGGGTTCCACATGGCCATCGCCCGTGCGGCCCGCAACCGGGTGCTGTACCAAATGCTGCGGGCGGTCCGGGGCATCGTCGTGCAGACCCAGCGGCAGGGCGCGCCGCTGGACGCGGTGGTGCAGCAGTCCATTGCCGATCACGAGCACATCCTGGACGCGATCCGCCGCCGGGACCGGCCGGCTGCCGTCCAGGCCATGATCCAACACCTGGACAACGTGCACAAGGGGATCGTGCACCGGGTCGCGCCCGAAATCGAGATCGACCTGGAAGAGACCCTTTGAGGCCCAGCGGCCAGGCCGCTGGAGACGCCCCCCCGGGAAGGGCGTATACGACTGGATCCATCGCCCCGCAAGGGGCGCCAAAGCCGACAGGAGGTGCGCCAAATGCCCAAAGAACCGGTTGGCAAGGGACAGGTCATTCATTACAAATCCAGCGACGGGCGGGTCGTGGCCATGTTTGTGAGCGGCCAGTTTGACGACTACACCAGCTTCCCGCCCTTTGCCGAGGATGAGCGGGAGATCGCCCACCTGCAAACCGCGTACAAGCTCAAAGATCCCAAGCGGGAGCGGGAGACCAAGGCCCATCTCACGCCCGACGACTGGCCCCTGCAAATTGTCGTCCTCAACCGGGACAAGGGGTCCTTCGTCAATCCCCACTACCACCGCAACGACGGCCTGCCTGAGACGCCGACCCGGCACCAGATCATGATCTGCCAGCGGGGCCTTGCCCGCATCGGCGTCTACACCAAGGAGGGCGAGTACATCGACACGGTCGACCTCAAGGAGGACGACCTGATCCTGCTGTTTGAAGGCCATTCCATCGAGTTTGTGGGCGAAGATACCAAGCTCATCGAGATCAAGATGGGGCCGTTCCCCGAAACCGATGAGCAGGACAAGGTGGACATCCAGGTAGAGGCTTGACGGGGAGTCTCGTGCCCGCTGTCGCCTCGATCGCGGGCCTGGGGAGGAGTTGCCGTGGGCGCGGCGCCTGTCGTCCGCATGCGTGGCATCGTGAAGCGCTTTGGTGGTGTGCAAGCCCTGCGGGGCGTCGACTTTGACCTGGTGCCAGGAGAAGTGCACGTCCTCTTGGGCGAAAACGGCGCGGGCAAGTCGACGCTGGTCAAGATCTTGTCCGGTGTCGAGGTGCCCGACGAAGGCACCATCGAGGTGGACGGGGCGCCCGTCCAGATCGGCAGCCCGGCCCGGGCCCGGGAGCTGGGCATCGCCACCATTTATCAGGAATTCAGTCTTGCGCCGCACCTCACTGTGGCGGAAAACCTGCACCTGCCGCGCCTGCCCCTGCGGGGCCTGCGGCGGGTGGACCGCCGGCGGTTGTGGGACGGCGCCCGGGAAGTGCTGCACCGGCTGGGGGCGGATCTGGACCCCGATGCGCCCGTCTACAGCCTGTCCATCGCCGAACGCCAGCTGGTGGAGATCGGGCGGGCCCTCATGGGCAAGGCCCGGGTGCTCATCATGGATGAGCCCACGGCCGCCCTGAGCGCAGGCGAGATCGTCCAGCTCTTTGAGACGGTGCGCCGGCTCAAGCAGGAAGGGGTCGCCGTGCTCTACATCTCCCACCGGCTGGAGGAAGTGCACCAGTTGGGGGACCGCGTGACGGTGTTCCGCGACGGCCAGTGGGTGGGCACCCGGCCGGCCGCCGGCCTGACCGTCGACGAGATGGTTTCCATGATGGTGGGGCGGCAAGTAAAGGCGCGGCAGGCACCCAAGGCGACGCCCCAGGGCCCGGTGGTGCTGCAGGTGCAGGGGCTCGGCTACGGCCGCGTGTTCCGCGACATCGACTTTGCGGTGCGCGCCGGGGAAACCGTGGGCATCGCCGGGCTGGTCGGCTCAGGGGCCATCGGGCTCGCCCACAGCCTTTTTGGCGACCCGCCGCCCGACGCGGGGCAGATCACGCTGGATGGGCGGCCCTTTACGCCCGCCTCGCCCATGGCCTGCATCCGCGCCGGCATCGGCTTCATCCCCGAAGACCGCAAGAACGACGGGCTGGTGACCATCGCCCCGGTGGCCCATAACGTCACGTTGCCCCAGCTGCACCGCTACAGCCGCTACGGCGTGCTTTCCCTCGGGGCCGAGGCCAAGGCCGTGCGGCAGCTGGTCCAGCGGCTGGGGGTGGTGACCGCGGGGATCGGCGCGCCCGCCCAGTCCTTGAGCGGCGGCAACCAGCAAAAGCTGGTGGTGGGCAAGTGGATCCAGCCCGGTCTGCGGGTGCTGGTGGTGGCGGAGCCGACCCGGGGTGTGGACGTGGGGGCCCGGGAGGAGATTTACGCGGTGCTGGAAGAGCTCAAGGCGCAGGGCGTGGCCATTGTGGTGGTGTCTTCGGATTTCCAGGAAATTATTCGCTTGAGCGACCAGATCTTGGTAATGCGGCGGGGCGGCATCGTGGGCCGCATGCCGGCCAGCGAAGCCACACAGGAGCGGCTGCTGGCCCTGGCCATCGGAGGGGAGGCAGCGTGAGCATGGAGGCATCCGCGGTCCCGGGCCGTCGGACCGAGACATGGCCCTGGTGGCGGTTTCCCGGCGCCGGCATGCTGCTGGTGCTCGCGATCGTCGTCATCGTGGTGGGGGTGCTGGAACCCCGCTTTCTAACGGAGCGCAACCTGACGGCGGTGCTCCGTCAGGCGGCGCCTTTGGCCATCGCCGCCTACGGCATGGGCATCGTCATTTTTACGGGCAGCATCGATCTGTCCACCGGGGCAGTGGTGGCCATGGTCAGCATGCTGGGCGTGCTGGCCGGACAGGCCGCAGGGAGTGCGCCGGTGGGCTGGTTGGCAGGCGTGCTGGTGGGCCTGGCCTTTGGCATCATCAACGGCTTCATGGTGGCGTACTTGAAGATCCCGCCCTTCATCGCCACCTTCGGCACTTTGACTTACGGGCACGGCCTCGCGCTGGCGGTGGGCGGCGGGCAGTCCATCGAGTTTCCCCCGGCCGGGTACAACTTCCTCGGTCAGGGCAGCCTGGCATCGGTGCCCATCCCCTTTGTGGCGGCCCTCGTCCTCTTGGTGCTGTCGCACCTATTTATGACCCGCACCACCCTAGGCCGCCAAATCCTCATGATCGGGGGAAACCGGCGGGCGGCGGAGCTTTCCGGCGTGGACGTGCGGCGGGTGCAGGCCCTGGCCTATGTCATCGCGGGGCTGTTGGCCGGCGTGGCCGGGGTGATCCTCTCCTCGCGCGTCAACTCGGGCCAGCCGGAGCTGGCGCCGACCCTGCAGTTTGACGCCATCGCGGCGGTGGCCGTGGGCGGCGTGTCCATGCGGGGCGGCAAGGGGACCGTGTTCCAGGTGTTCGTCGGGGCCCTTTTGCTCAGCGTGGTGAAAAACGCCCTGAACATCGTGAACGTGTCCACGTATTGGCAGATGGTTGCGGTGGGTGTCGTGACCGTCGCAGCCCTGGTGGCCGGCGGCGAGCAGGAAGGCCGCGCCTACGGCATGTGGCGGCGGGTAGGGCGGCAGCTCTGGTCCCGCCGGCGGCAGGCCGCGGGCGCCGGGGCGGAAGGGGGCGCGTGAGGATGTCGGCAGCGCGCAGCCGGGCCGGGCAGGTCCGTGCGGGCGGCGATTGGCGGACGGCCCGCTGGGTCAACGCATGGGCGCCGCTGGGCATGGTGCTGCTCTTGTACGTCTACTTTGCCTTCATCGCGCGGGCGCCCTTTTTCGCCGACCTGGCCAACCTGCAAAACCTCATGATCCAGGTCGCGCCGCTCATTATCGCCACCTGCGGCCAGATCTTGGTCATGACCGTCGGTGGGCTGGACATTTCCATCGGCGGCATCGCCGCCTTCTCCTCCATGGCGGCCGCCTACGGCGCCATCAGCACCGGCTCCGCCTGGGGCGTTCTCCTGGGACTGGCGGTCGGCGCGGCCTTGGGCGCCGTCAACGGCTGGGTGGTGGCCCGCTACCGCATCAGCCCCGTCATCGTCACCATTGCCATGCTGAGCAGCGCCCGGGGCCTCGCGTTTCTTGTCACCGACGGACAGCCGCTGGTGGGCATCCCCTTCTCGGTCTTTTGGCTGGGGTGGGGAGACCTGTGGGGCATCCCGGCGCCGGTTTTGCTGGGGCTGGCGGCGTTTCTGCTCACCGAGTACCTGCTGGGCTATACGGACGTGGGCGTGCATCTCCAGGCCGTGGGCAGCGACGAGCAGGGGGCCCGCATGATGGGCGTCAACGTCTTTGGCCTCAAGGTGCTGGCCTTTGCCCTGAGCGGGCTGGCGGGGGCCATGGCGGCCCTGGTATGGATGGCCCAGTCGGGCGGCGGCAACCAGCTCATCGGCAGCGGCCTGGAATTGCAGACCATCGCCGCGGCCGTCATCGGCGGCGCTTCCAGCCGCCTCAACCGCAGCGCGTTGGGCGGCGTGTGGGGTGCCCTGGTCATTACGACCCTGAGCAACGGCATGAACTTGTCCGGCGTGCAGCCTTACACCCAGCAGATCGTCTTGGGCATTTTTCTCATCTTGTCGCTGCTCATCTACCGGTTCCAGGACCGGCTGCAGCTTGTCCTGCGGCGGGGCGCCGGCGGGCCGTCCCGTGCCCTGCCGGCGCCGGGAACCCCGGAGGGAGGTGGGGAGCGAGGACGATAGTGCCCGGAAGGGAGCCATCGGCCCGTCGGAGGGGAGTTGGAAACTCTTCTTGGTGGGGGTCGGGGAAACGTCCACGCCCAAGATGACGGAAGGAGATGGTGTCGTGAAGGCTTTGCGCGGGAGATGGATCACGGTTGTCGTCTGGTCGATGGCGGCGGTCCTCATGGCGGCCGGAGCAGCGCTGGCGCAAAAGGCCAAGGAGGACATTGTCCTCGGCTTGTCGACGCCGGCCCTCAACACCGAGTTTTGGGTGAACATGTACTACGGCGTCGTCGACGAAGCCCAGCGCCAGGGCGTGCAGATCATCGTCCTGGACGCGGGCGGCTACAACAATACGCTTCGCCAGATCCAGCAGATCCAGGACTTGGTGCAGCGGCGGGTCGATGCCCTGCTGGTGGGCGCCACCAACGCGGAGGCCGTGGCCAACGTGGTGGAGTTTGCGGCCGCGCGGGGGATTCCCGTCATCGGGCTCAGCAGCCTGCCGGCCACGGACAAGCTGGCCATCCGCGTGGGCGCCGACCATTACGATATGGGCGTCTTGCAGGCCAAAGCCATGGCGGAAGCCCTCGGTGGCCGGGGCCAAGTGGCCATCATGGCGGGGCCCGCGGGGGCCAGCTGGGCGGAGGCCCGCCGGGCCGGGTTCCGGGACACGATTGCCCAGTATCCCGGCATCACCATCGTGGCCGAGCAGTATTCCAACAGCGACCGCCTGTCGGGCCTGCAGCTGATGGAAGACTGGATCGCCCGCTTCCCGGACTTGGCGGGCGTGTACGGCGCGACCGATGACTTGTCGGCCGGCGCCGCCGACGCCCTGGAAGCCGCCGGCCTGACCGGGAAAGTGGTGGTGACGGGCTCCAACTTGAGCCAGATCGGCCGGCAGTACCTGGCCGAAGGCAAGATCTATGCCAACACCGCCCAGCAGGTGGTGCTGCAAGGGCGCCTGGCGGTGCAGCATACCCTCAAGCTGCTCATGGGCGAGCCCTATGAGACGGACATCAGGACGGCGTCGGTGCTGGTGACCGCCGAAAACTTGGCGACAGTGGACATGTCCACGATTGCCGCGCCCGAAGGCTACCGGCCCTAAGGGCGCAACGGGCACCGGGCATGTTGCACCATACAACACAATAATCGCATGCGTCAGGCGGCCGCCCCCGGGGCCGAGGGGCGGCCGCGCCTACAACGTGGGACGGGGTTGATGCACAACATGAAAGTCGCAATGATCAAGCCCTTGGAGGCCGGTGCCGACGGTACGCCCCACCTGGCCGTGGTGCAAGGGGGCCGGGTCTTGGACGTGACGGCCCGGGCTCAGGGCGCGGACTGGGCGGCCAGCGTCCTCCGGCTGGTGCAGGGAGGCGCCGCGGCGATGGAACAGCTGCAGGCGGTGGTGGCGGCCGCGCCCGATGACGCCTGGCAGCCGGCGGACTCGGTGCGCTTTGCGGCGCCCATCCCCCGCCCGCCCAAGAACGTCTTTTGCGTCGGCAAAAACTACTTGGACCACATTGAAGAAGGCGCCCGCGCGTGGGGCGACGACCGCCACCGCCCTAAAGCGCCCGTTGTCTTTACCAAGGCCCACACCGCCATCATCGGGCCTGGTGAGGCCATCCGGCGCCCGCCCAACACCGACAGCCTGGACTACGAGGGCGAGCTGGCCGTCGTCATCGGCAAAGGCGGGCGCGGCATTCCGCCCGAGCGGGTGGCGGAGCACGTGTTCGGGTACATGCTCCTCAACGACGTCACCGCCCGCGATTTGCAGCAGCGCGGCCCCCAGTGGTTCTTGGGCAAGTCGTGCGACACGTTCTGCCCCACGGGGCCGTGGATTCTCCTCGCGGACCCGGCGGTGCCCCAGCCCGATATCGAGATCCGGGTAACCGTCAACGGGGAAGAGCGCCAGCGTTTCCGCACCCGGGACATGGTGTTTGACATTGCCGCCATCGTGGCGGAAATCGCCCGCAACATTACGCTGGAACCCGGTGACATCATCGCGACGGGAACCGGCCCGGGATGCGGCTTTGCCTTCGACCCGCCGCGCTTTTTGCAGGTGGGCGATACGGTAGCCGTGGAAGGCGACGGCCTCGGCCGGCTCGTCAACACGGTCGGGTCGTGAGGTGACGCATCCCATGCGTTTTGGCCGGGGGATGGTCCCCCCGCCCTACTGGGTCGTGGTGGTCGTCCTGTCCTTTCTGGGATGGGTGTTCCTGTACAGCGGGCGCACTATCCTGTCGCCGGTGCTGGGTGCCATCGGCGCGGAGTGGAGGCTGGATGAGGCCCAGTTGGGCCTCATCTCGTCTGTGTTCTTTTTCGCCTACACGGCCATGCAGATCCCCACGGGCCTTTTGGCCGACCGGTTCGGGCGCAAAGGCCTGCTGGTGGCCGGTTTCCTCCTGTTTGGCATGGCCACGGGCCTGAGCGGGATGGCCCCCAGCTACGGCGTGTTCCTCGCGCTGGGCGCGTTGGCGGGGCTGGGGCAGGGAACGTACTATCCCACCCAGTACGCGCTGTCGTCGGCCGTGATTCCCCGGTCCCGCCGGGCGTTGGGTTCGGCCGTCATCAACAGCGGCATGGCCGTTGGGATCTCCCTGGGTCTTTTGGTGTCCAGCTTTACCACGTTCCGGCTGGAGTGGGGCTGGCGGGCGCCCTTCTTGGTCATGGCCGTGCCGATTGTCCTTGCGGCGCTGCTGTTCGCGCGGTATGTGCACGAGCAGCCGGCGGCGCCGGGGGAGCAGCAAGGCGCGGGCGGCCGGGCAGGCTACAAGGCGCGAGAACCGCAGGCCCCGTCCCTGCAGGCGGTGCTGTCCCGCCGGCTCCTGGGACTGTATGCCGTCAACTTCACGTCCTTGTACGGCTTCTTCGTGATCCTGACCTGGCTTCCTTATTATCTTGAGGTGGAACGGGGCTTCCCGGCGGAGGCGACGGGCGTCATCTCCTCTTTGGTGCCGTGGGCGTCCATCCCCGGCGCGCTGTTGGTCAGCGCGATCTCGGATCGGACCGGCCGGCGCCTGCACTTGGTGCGGGCGCTCCTGGTCCTCGCGGCCTTGAGCATCGCCGGCATCGCCTATTCCCAAAGCCGCGTCGTGCTGTTTGCCTGCCTGATCCTGTACGGGCTCGTAGGCAAGCTGGCCGTGGATCCCCTGGTGGTGGCCCTCACGTCCGACTGGGCGCCGCGGGAACGGATGGCGACGGCCATGGCCTTCCTGAACTTTGCCGGCATGGCGTCATCGGTGCTGGCGCCCTACGTGACGGGTTATCTGGCCGCGCTGACTGGGCGAATGGACCTGGCCTTTTTCATCGCCGGATTGCTGTTGCTGGCCGGTTTCGGCATCGCCGTGGCGCTGCCGGATCGGCCGCGGCCAGTCCCCGCCGCCGCGCCCGCCGCGGCCGCCGGCCGGGGAGATAGGGGATAAGGGCGCCGGAAACCACTCCCTGGCGGTCCGGGGGGCGGGCAGAACCAGCAGATGCCCCGGGCACCGGCAGTCGCTGGCGCCGAAGCGGGGCGCCGCCACCCGGGCGCCCAGGAGGTCCGCCAGGCGCTGGGCCAGCCGGCATTCCTCCTCCCGGCTGCCGTCCACCAGGGAAACCGCCACGACCCGGCCGTAGGGCCGCACGTAGTCGATGTGCCAGCGCCGGGGCTTGTCGGGCCGCAGGTGCCGGGCGATGCGGGCGGAGCGCCGCCTTTGGGCGCTGCCCACGTAGGCGTAGAGCCCGGCCGGCAAGGCCAGCGTTCCCAGGCGGCCCACCGGGATGCGGATGGGCCGGGGCAGGGTCAGCCAGAGGATGTACAGGCCGCTGTCGGGCCCCTGGACCGCGGTGGCGAGGGACCGGTGGGCCACGGGTTTACCCCCTTTCCCTGGCTCCGGGTTGGGAGGAGCTTTCGGTTTCGGGGACGCTGGCGCCCTGTGGGCTCCCCGGTGGCTGCCCGGGCGATGCGGGCCTGGAGGCAGGCTGCCCCGGCGGCTCCTGGGGTTCAGGGAGCAGGCGGTCGGCCGCCACCGCCACCAGCATGCCCGTCATCATGCCGTTGCCGAACACGTACTGGAGGGTGGAGGGCAGCGCCGTCAACGCTTCCGCGGGCAGGAACATGACGCCGGCGCCGCCCAGCACCGCCGCCCCCAGCACAAAGGTGTCCCGCTGCGACAGTCCCATGGTGGCATAGTGCCGCACGCCGATGAGGAACAGCTGACACGCGGCCACCAGCAGCACCGCGTTGCCCACGGGCTGGGGGATTTGGGCCAGGACCATGGACAGCCCGGGCACCATGCCCATCACCATCAGCAGCAGCGCGTGGAGCAGAAAAGGCGCCCGGGCGGCCACGCCCGAGAGGTTGACCATGGCCGCCGCGCTGGCAAAGGGGGTCAACCCCAGGCAGGCGCTGGCGCCGCACAAAACATTGGCCACGCCGGTGATGGTCAGGGAGCGGTTGAAGGTGGCCGGGCCCGCCGGACGGCCCACGGCCTCGCCCATCACCTGGACCGCGGCCACCTGGTTGGCCGTCACCAGCAAGGCGGTCATGACGCAGACCAAGACGACGCCGGGATCAAAGGTGGGCCTGCCCCACGCCAGGGGCCACGCAAAGCCCACGGCCCGGACAGCCTGCTCCGCGGCGGCCAGGGCGTCCGCACTGGACCCGCCGTGGTTCAAGGCGCCTGCCCACCCGCTGTCCGCCAACCCCAGCGCCGCGAAGGCCGCCCAGCCCAGCGCCATCCCCACCAGGATCCCGAAGCTGCGCAAGTAGCGGGGCCCGTATAGGGAGACGGCCGCGACGCAGGCCAGGACCAGCAGGGAAAGGAGCGCGGTGGGGCCATGGATGGCGTCGCCCAAGAGCCCCAATCCCAGCATGTTGGGCACGGCGTTGCTGCTGAGCTCCAGGGCCAAGAGCACCATCATGGTGCCCGTCACCGCGGGCGTAAACAGCTGGAGGATCCGGCCGATGATGCCCGTGGCGCCCAAGAGCAGGGTGACGGCGCCCGCGGCCATCAAGCCCAGCTCCAGATCGGTGCGGAGGATGGCCAGGGGCTTGCCGGTGGCCATGGCCGTGGAGCCCAGGCTGATGAAAATAGCCCACCACATGCCCGCGGTGCCTTCGACGATGGGCAGGCGGTGGCCCCAATACAGCTGCAGGAGCGAGCCCAGGCCAACAAAGAAGAAGACCCGCTGCAGCAGCTGGGCGGCGCTGGCCGCGTCCAGGCCCAGGTAGGGCCCGATGACGATGGGCACCACCATGACGTTGGCCAGCGTAAACCCGATCCACTGCAGGGCGTAAAAAAAGGAACGCACGGGGTCGGGCCGGTCCTCCAGCCCGTAAAGGAGACCGGTTTGGGCGTTGGCGTTCACGAAGCCATCTTCTCCTGCGACAACCCGTCTTCTCCTGCCATGAGCTCTTGGTTGCGGGCCCGGCGCGGTCCCTCGTTGAACCCAGCGCCGGGTTCAGGCGTCTATCCATAATGATAGTTCCAAGACCGCCGCGGGAGTTCCTCCGCGGCCCCACCGGCTCCGGTGGGCGCGGCGGGCACCGGTGGGCGGCCCGGGCACCTGGGAGGAAGGGCCCTGGCCCCGGCGAAGGGTGTTTGCAGCGAGGAAAGAGGGAAAAAGTCGTTGTGGGGAGATGCGCGTGGCCAGGAAGTCAGCCAGAAAGTCGTCCCGAACCCGGAGGAGCCAGGCCGGGTCCATGCGGTGGCCGCTCACCATCGCGCTGGTGCTGGTGGGCCTGCTGATCGGCGCCCAGTGGTGGAACTATCGCCAGACGGCCAGCGTCATCCAGGCGGCGGCCCTCTATTACGACCAGTTTGAGGTGGACGGCGCCCGCATCGGCTCGCCCGACGCGGCGGTCCATGTGGAGGAGTATTTCGATTTCCAGTGTCCCCACTGCCACACCGCGTCCGAGGTGGTGGTGAAGCGGCTGCTGGACGAGTACGTGGCCGCGGGCACGGTGTCCTTCACGTACCGGTTCTTCCCCATCCTGGGTCCCGAGTCGGTGCTGGCGGCCCAGGCAGCCTACTGCGCCATAGAGATGGACGCCTTTTGGCCCTACCAAGCCGTGCTCATGTCCAAGAAGGGCCTGGGCAACAACGGCACTTACAGCCGGGACAACCTGATCAAGTACGCCGGGCAGCTGGGGCTGGACACCGGGGCGTTCCGGGAATGCCTGGACGGCAGTGAATCCCTGCAGTACGTGCAGCAGTCCTACGAACGCGCGCTTCGCATGGGCCTGCAGGGTACGCCCACCTTCGTCGTCAACGGCCAGGTGCTGCGCTTGTCCTCGTGGGAGGATGTGTTCCATGCCGTCGACCGGGCCCTCGCGGCGGCTTCCCGCTGACGGGGAGACCCGGCCCCGCTGGCCCCTGGCGCTGGCCGGGCTGAGCCTGGCTGGGGCCATCCTTTCGGCCTACTTGTGGCAGGCCAAGGTGGGCGCGGCCTCCTTGGTCTGCGGGCCCGTGGGCGACTGCGTCACCGTCAACGCCAGCGCCTTCTCCGAGGTGCTGGGCGTGCCCGTGGCCCTCTTGGGCATGCTGATGTACGGGGCCTTGACGGGCCTGTCGCTGGTGACGTGGCGGCGGCCGGCCACCCGCCTGTCCCAGTACGGATTCGCCCTGGCGCTGGCCGGTGCCCTCTTTTCCCTATATCTCACCCTGGTCGAAGCCTTCGTCATCCGGGCCTACTGCGTCTGGTGCCTAACGTCGTGGATCTTGATCACTGGCATTGCCTGGACGTGGGGCCGGGCCCTGCGGCGCGCCCCCTGACCACCAGGAGCGACGTCCATGGGAAACCGGCGGCCCTGGCGTTGCCCCGCCTGAGGGCGCCCACAGATCCCGCGCAGCCCGACCCGTAGCGAAAGGTCGCAAAGCGATAGAGTAATCCGGGGGGGCACCCCGGGAGCCAAGCGTAGAAGTTCGATGGCGATGTTTGACAGGGGCGGCAGGTTGTGCTAGTCTGAACGCAAGCGGGTACAACTGAATAGCCGATGCGTCACTAGGGGTGCCCCGGTGCGGGGCTGAGAGAGGGCGTGCCCTCAACCCTTTGAACCTGATCTGGTTAGTACCAGCGGAGGGAAGTGAGCAGGACATGACGTACCAAGACCGCTTCCTTTCCGGGGGCGGTTTTTCGCATTTCCAAGGGGCTTCCGGCGGCCGGGCCGCGCCCGGCGGGGCAGGGCCCGCCGGCCAGGGCCGGCGGGCGGTGCCGGTGGCCATGACGGTGGCCGGCTCCGACAGCGGCGGCGGGGCCGGGATCCAGGCGGATCTCAAGACCTTCACGGCCTTTGGGGTCTTTGGCGTTTCGGCCATCACCGCGATCACCGCCCAAAACACCCTAGGCGTCGCCCGCGTCGACGTGCTGGATCCCGCCATGGTCGCGGAGCAGATCGGGGTAGTCCTCAAGGACATCGGCGCAGACGCCGCCAAGACCGGCATGCTGGCCAACGCGGCCATCGTCCGGACCGTGGTGCGGTCCCTGCAGGAACACGGCCTCACCCGGCTGGTGGTGGACCCCGTCATGGTGGCCGCGAGCGGGGACCGCCTGCTGGACCCCGAGGCCGTCGACGCCGTGCGGCGGGAGCTCATTCCCCACGCCTTGATCCTGACCCCCAACATCCCCGAAGCCGAAGCGTTGACGGACGAGCCGATCCGTTCGGTGGCCGATATGCGGCGGGCAGCCCGCGAGTTGGTCTCCATGGGATGCCGCTGGGCGGTGGTGACCGGCGGCCACCTGGCCTGGGATCCGGCGGACGCCCCCGGAACCGAGGAGGCGTTGGCGGCCCTGGCGGATCCTGTCGTGACGGTGGAGCCGGACGACGGGCAGGATGGGGGACGCGACGCACTGCAGGCCGCGGCGGGCTTTGCGGCTTCACCGGCCATCCCGGGCCGCTGGGCCCTGGATGTGGTGTACGACGGCCGCCGGTTTACGTGGCTGAAAAGCCCCTTTTTTGACACCCGCCACACCCACGGCACCGGCTGCACCTTTTCGGCCGGCATCACCGCGGCGCTGGCCCTGGGCCTGGACCCGCTGGATGCCATCATTGCCGGCAAGCGCTTTGTCACCCGGGCAATTCAGTACGCCTTGGACTTGGGTCACGGGCATGGCCCCACCAACCACCTGCTGCGGTTCTCGCCTGCAGCGCCCGGGGGAGGGGTCCGCGATGGCGCAGCCGGTTGACGCTGGGCCCGGCCGGCACCGGGATCTGCGCTCCCGCCTGGCGGTGTACCTGCTCACCGACCCGGAACTGGCGGCGGCCACCGGCCGCAGCGTGGTGGAGACGGCCCGGGCGGCCATTGCCGGCGGGGTCACCGCCCTGCAGCTGCGGGCCAAGGCCCTGCCCGCCCATCGGCAGTGGGAGTTGGGCCTGGAGCTGCGGCGCCTGACCCGGGCGGCGGGCATCCCCTTTTTCGTCAACGACCGGGTCGACCTGGCCCTGGCCCTGGAGGCCGACGGAGTGCATCTGGGCGAGGAAGACATCCCCGTGGCCGCGGCGCGCCGCCTGGCCCAGGCCCAGGGGCGGCCCGACTTCATCATCGGCTTCTCCACCGCGGTGCTGGAACTGGCCCGGCAGGCGGTGGCCGACGGGGCGGACTATGTCAGCGTGGGTGATCTTTTCGGCACCACCCGCAAGCCCGACGCGGGGGCGCCCATCGGCACCGCGCCCTTGGCCGCCATGGCCCGCAGTGTCGACGTGCCCGTCATCGGCATCGGCGGCATCACCGCGGCCACGGCGGCCCAGGTCATCGAGGCCGGCGCCTGCGGCGTGGCCGTCATTTCCTGCATCGCGGCCAGTCCCGATCCCGCCGGGGCGGCCCGGGAACTGGCGCAGGTGGTGGCCGCCGCGCTGGCCCGGGGCAGGGCCGCGCCCGGGGCGGGCGCCGGGCGGGAGGCTGGCCGCCGGTGAGGCCCGCCCTGCGATGGGACCGCGTGCATCTGCAGTTCATCTTGGATCTCCCGGGGCTGGCGGCCCACAAGGCGGCCCACATTGCGGCGGCCGCCGCCCGGGGCGGCGTCGATTCCATCCAGGTGCGGGGCAAGGGGCTCGGCGCCGGCGACTTGCTGCGGGCCACCTGCCTCGTGATGGACGCCTTGCGGGACGTGGGCCTGCCCGTGCCCGTGCTGGTCAACGACCGGCTGGATGTGGCGCTGCTGGCCGGCGCCGACGGCGTGCACCTGCCGGAAAGCGGGTGGCCGCCGCCGTGGGCCCAGCGGTGCCGGCAGCTGGCGGCCTTGGCTGCCGAGGCTTTCCCGGGGGATGGGCCCGAGGCGGCCTCGCAGGCTGCCACCGACGTGGCGGCGCCGCGGCCCTTTGCCGTGGGCCGGGCCATTCACTCCACGGCCGCGGCTGCCCTGCCGGGGACGGAACAGCTGGATTACGTCATGTTCGGCCACGTCTTTGCCACCGCTTCCAAAGCCGGTCTGCCGCCCCGGGGGGTGGCGGCCCTGGCCCGCGCGGCGGCCGCGGCGCCGGTGCCCGTCATCGCGGTGGGCGGCATCACGCCCGCCAACGCTGCCCAAGCGGTGGAGGCCGGCGCGGCCGGGGTGGCCGTGATCCGGGCCATCCGGGACGCTCCGGATCCGGCGGCGGCCGCGGCCGCCCTGCGGGAAGCCATTGATCGCGCGCCGCGCCCGGCGCCGCCCGTCGGCCCGGCGGCGGGCGCGAAGAAAGGCCGGACGGCGGGACGGAAGGAGGACGGCAGATGCGGGTGACCGTGAACGGAGAGCCCCAGGACATCGAGCCCGGCACCACCATTCGCGCGTTTCTCGAAGCCCGGGACATCGACATCCGGCGGGTGGCCGTCGCCCTCAACGACCACATCGTCCCCCGGGAACGGCTGGGGGACACCCGCCTGGCCGACGGCGACGTGCTGGAAATCATTCGGGTGGTGGCCGGGGGGTGACCCCCTTGGACCGGGTGGACCGGGCACGGGTTGCCGAGGGCTAGACCCAAGGCGCGGAGGCAGGCCCCAGCAGGCTTTGCCCATACCATCAGGGGTGTTGAAGGAGGTTGCGCCCATGACGAAGCAGGCCCAGCCGCAGGCCCACGGGCAGCCGGAGGATGACCGGCTGACCATCGCGGACCGCACGTTCTCGTCAAGGCTTTTTGTAGGCACCGGCAAGTACCCGTCCTTTGAGACCATGGTGAAGGCCATCCAGGCGTCGGGTACCGAGATGGTGACGGTGGCGGTGCGCTACATGAACCTGGACAATCCCGGCGCGGAAAGCGTCTTGGATTACCTGGCTCCCCTCCAGTGCCACCTGTTGCCCAATACTGCCGGGGCCACCACGGTCAAGCAGGCGGTGCGCATGGCGCACCTGGCCCGGGAAGCCACCGGGACCAATTGGATCAAACTGGAGGTCATCGGGGACGACCGTACCCTGTGGCCCGACACCGCCCAGACGGTGGAAGCCACCCGCGTCCTGGTGGAGGAAGGATTCGTGGTGCTGCCCTACACCAGCCCTGACCTGGTGGCCGCCATCCGGCTGGAAGAGGCCGGCGCCGCGGCCGTCATGCCCTTGGCTGCCCCCATTGGCACCGGTCAGGGACTGCTGGATTGGGTGGGCATTCGCCGCATCGTGGAGCGGGTGAGCGTGCCCGTGGTAGTGGATGCGGGCCTGGGCGTGCCCTCCGATGCCGCCAAGGCCATGGAGATGGGCGTGGATGCGGTCCTCATCAACACCGCCATCGCCCTGGCCCAAGACCCGCCTAAGATGGCTGCGGCCATGAAGTACGGGGTCGTGGCGGGCCGCCAGGCCTATTTGGCCGGGCGGATGCCCGTGCGGGACGAGGCCAGCCCCTCCAGTCCCGCTGCGGGCGTGATCCGAGAGACGGCTGCGGCGGGCAGCTGACGGCCAAACCGCGGCTGCCCTCCTTGGCCACCCTGCAGCGAGCCGGCCGCCTCATCAGGCGGCCGGCGCCCTCCCTTGGACGAGGGTGCCGCCTTTAGCGAGCCCCCTCGATGATCCCGGCCAGCTGCTCCAGGTCGGGCGCGATGGTGCGGCCGTCCCCTACGGCCCGCCGCGCGCTCTTGATGTCCTTGAGTCCGTTGCCGGTGACCAGGATCAGGACCCGGTCGTCCGCGCCGATGGCGCCGGCTTGAAGGAGCTTCTTGAACCCCGCGTAGGCCGCCGCGCCCGCGGGTTCCGCAAAGACGCCGGTGAAACGGGCCAGCTCGTGGATGGCCTCGACGATGTCAGCATCGGATACGGCTGTCATGAGGCCGCGGGAATCCCGGACCGCGTTGAGGGCCTTGATGCCGTTGCGGGGCTCGCCCACCGCGATGCTGTCGGCCAGCGTTTCGGCCCGTGCCGGGACCACGGGACCGCCCCTTTCAAACGCGTCCACCAGGGGCCGTGCGCCTTCCGCCTGCACCCCCACCAGGCGGGGCACCCGCTCGATGAGGCCCAGCCGCCGCGCTTCGGCAAAGGCTTTGGCCACGCCGGCGATGGAGCAGCCGTCGCCCACCGCCATGAACACCCACTCCGGGGGATCCCAGCCAAACTGCTCGGCGATCTCCCAGCCTGCGGTCTTCTTGCCTTCCATCAAATAGGGATTGATGGCACAGTTGCGGTTGTACCAGCCCCAGCGGTCACATGCGTCGTTGCACAGGTAGTAGGCCTGATCATAGGTGCCGTCCACCAAGAGCACGTTGGCGCCGTAGACCAGCAGCTGGGTCACCTTGGCTTCCGGCGCTGTGGCCGGAACGAAGATGTAGGATCGCAAGCCCGCCGCGGCGCTGAAACCGGCCAAGGACGACGCCGCGTTGCCGGTGGACGCGCACGCCACCACCGGGGCGCCCAGCTCCAAGGCCCGGGCGACGCCCACCGCGGACGCACGGTCTTTGAAGGATCCCGTGGGGTTGCGGCCGTCGTCTTTGATGTACAAGTTCCGGAAACCCACATGCGCGCCCAGGCGCCGGGCCCGGTAGAGGGGCGTCCACCCCACCTGCAGGTCTTGGATGGTGTCCCGCCGGCGCAAGGGCAGCAGCTCAAAGTACCGCCACTGGGACCGCTCCGGGTTCCGGGCAAAGTGGTCCCGGCTCAGGCTTGCCCGCAGACGCTCATAGTCGTACTTGACGTCCAAAATCCCTTTCATCCCGCACTCGGGGCACACGTACAGCTCCGGCGCCGGTTCGTAGCGGCGCCCGCAGGCCACACACTCAAGATGGGTCACAAACCATGCCATCGCTTCAGCCCTGCTCCTTTCCGGTGCGCATGGTCCCCGTTTCACACCGGGAAGTCGGAATTACTGCCGCGGCCCTACCGCCACCGTCCTGCGCGGCCCCAGCACCAACGGGGGAGAGGAGCGGCGGCGACGGCAGGAGCGCCGGTGACGTCACGAGCGGGGGTGACGTCAGGAACGGCCGTGACGCAAAAGCGGCGTTGATCTCGGGAAGGGCGGCCGGCTCAGCCGGCCGGAACAGGTCCGGCCGCATCCGCAGCGAAGCGCTGCAGCTCCGCCAGCCGCCAGCGGCAGCGCTGCACGCCGGCTACGTTGCCCAGGGCTGCAAACGCCGCGATCGCCGCGTTCAGCCGTTCCCGGGCCTCTACCCAGTCGCCGCGGTGGGCCGCGATGCGCCCTTCCGCTTCGATGCACATGGCCCGGCCTTCTTTGTAGCCGAAGCGGGCGGCCAGCGTCAGCCCGGCCTGCACCGCTGCGCGGGCCTTGTCCATGTCCCCCGTGCGGGCGTACGCGACAGCCAGGAAGGCGTAGATGAAGTCCCGCCGCGTGTAGCTTTGGGACCGTTCGGAAGCGGCCAGCGCCTCCTGGAGGATTTGGAGGGCCTGCTCCGGCGTGGCCGGCGGCAGCCCGCGGGCCGCGTGCTCCGGCGGGCATTTCGCGCCAGCCTCCAGGGAATTCCCGCCGGCTTCCCGCGCGGTCTCTGCGCCTTCCGCCGAGCCCTTCGCGTCCACCGCCGGTGTCTTCGCGCCTGCCGCCAGGGTTATCGCGTCTGTCGCCGGCATCTCCGCGCCTTCCTCCTGCGCGGTATCGGTACCGGCTTCAGCCAACTCCAGCAGAGACGCGCCCAAAAGCAGCGCACACAAGGCTTCGTTGTAGGGATCGTCGGCGATGCGGGCCGCCCGCAGCCCCCGCTGGGCCAGATCCGCCGCCTCCCGCCACTGGCCCCGCAGGTAGGCGACGGTGGCGGCCACGACCAGGAACTTGCTGGTCAGCGTGTCGTAGCCCAGGGCTTGCTCCTCCCGCTGCAGGGCGTCCAAGGCGGCTTCCGCCTCCGACCAGTTGCCCGCCGCCGCCCAGCAGTTGGCCAGACCGCCATGAATGGACCAGCCCGGTTTCATTATCTGATCACCCATCGCGGCGCGCACGCGGCTCAGGTGCTCGATGGCTTCCCGCAGGTCCCCGGTGACCGAGAGGATGCCTCCTTTCCAGGCGTGGAAACCCAGGGCCAGCCGGGGCTCCCGGTCAGCCAGCGGCGCCAGCTCCTCCAGGAGCGCCGCGGCTTCGAGGCAGCGTCCCTGGAGGGTGAGGGACTCGGCCCGGGCAAGTTGGAGGCGGGGGATGATGTCCAGGGCCCCGATGGCATGCGCCAGGCCCATGGCCTCCTCCAGCCGTCGGTCCCGTTCCGCCGGCGGCGACCACCGGTCCAGCCGCGCCATGTCCAGCTCGATCTCCAGCTGCTCCCGGCGGTTCTCATCGGTTTCCGGCAGCTGCGCCAGGCAGTACCGGGCGGTCTTGAGGTATTCCACCGCGGCGGCAAACGCGTACACGCTTTCCGCCACCGCGGCCGCCTGCCGGGCCCAGCGGAGCGCGGCCTTCCACAGCTCCCCGCCTATCGCGTGCGCGACGAGGCTGGCCAGAAGCTGCGGGTCCGCCTGCCGGAGATGGGGTGCCGCGCCGGCCGCCGTGGGATCGGGCAACTGGGCCGCGAGGACCGCGTAGGCCTGCCGGTGCCGGTAGGCGCGGCGCGACGGCGGGAGGCGGTCCAAGACCACTTGACGGAGGAGATCGTGCCGGAAGGAAACCGCCGGGCTGGCGTCCACGGTGATGGCCGCCCGCGCCAGGGCGCCCAGCGCGGCCACCACCTGGGCCTCCGGCATCTCCGTGACCCGGGTGAGCTGGTCCAGCGTAGCCCCGCGGCCGAAGACCGCCAGCGCCTCGACCACCTCCATGGCGGCGGGGCCCAGGCGGGCCAGGCGATCCAGCACCAGGTTTTGCACCGTGGACGGCACCGGCAGCGGAGCCGAGCCGGACCCTGCCGCGCCGCCGGCTGCGGGCCGGTCGGCTCCCGGGTCGTCGCCGGGCAGAGGTGTCTGCTGGCCTGAAGCTGTGGCCGCTTCGTCCGCGCGGCGTTCGGCCTCGCCCTGCAGGAGCATGGCCACCAGTTCCACGGTGTAGAGGGGGTGGCCTAGAGTTTGGGCGTAAATGCGCCGGGCGGGCAGCGGACCGCCCGCGGGCGACAGGCTCTGGACCAGGGCGAGGGTGGCTTCCTCCGTCAGGTTGGTCAAAGGCACCCGGGTCAGGCGGCCCTCCCGTTCGACGAGGTGGAGGGCATGGCGCAGGGCGTCGGTATCGTCGCCTTCGCGCACCGCGGCGATCACAGCCAACCGCAGCTGGGTCGGCGGCTGGCGCAATAGGAAGTGCAGGAGGCTGACGGTCAACGGGTCGGACCACTGCAGGTCATCGACGGCCAGCAGCACGGGCTGGGGCAAGCTGCCCAGCAGCCGGGCCACCGCCTGGAAGAGCCGCAGCCGGTCGTCGGCCGACTCCATGGGCCAAGGCGGGTACAAGTCCGGCCGGTGGACATAAATGTCGGGCAGCAGGCGACCCAGTTCGCGCAGCCAGATGTCGGGCAGCGGCGCGACGAGCCCGTTGGGAGCGGACACGGCGGATGCCAGCAGGTCGACAAAGACCGCATAGGGCACGCTGGACATGGACTCGTAGGCCCGGCCCAGCAGCACCGTCGGGAAGTGCACGTCCGCCAGGGCGCCGCGTTCAGCCAGGTCGATGATTTCCGCCAGCAGCCGGGTCTTGCCGATGCCCGCCTCGCCTTCCAGCAGCACCATGTGGCTGGGCCCCCACCGGGCCGCGGGTCCGATGGCTGAGGCGACCTGCTCCAGTTCCCGGCTGCGGCCGACCAGGGGCGGAATGATCCGGGTGAGGCCCAAAATCTGGTAGGAATCGCTTCGCGGTTTCGCGGCGGCCGCGGAGGACTCGCCGGGCGGTCCGTCGGAAGGAGGTGCGCCGCCGGGCGGCGGTTCCGGTGCAGCCGCTGGGTCCGGGCGGGCCCCCGGGAAAACCGCCGCTCCCGCCGGCTCCGTGCCGGCCGCGGCTCCCCGGATGGTTTCCGCCAGGGCTATGGTGGCGGCTTCGGGCTCGGCCCCCAGCTGCTCAAGGAGGATCTTGCGGCACCGCTCAAACTGGGCCAGCGCGGCCGAACGGTTTCCCTGGCGGTAGAGGGCCTCCATGGCCGCCCTGTGAAAGGGCTCCTGCAAGGGATCGATGTCCAGCGCCATGCGGGCCAGCGAGAGCACCTGGTCCCAGCGCTCTTGGGCCCGCTCGGCCTCCACGAGGCGGGCGAGGGCGGCGGTCACCCGCATCTCCCACCGGCTGCGCTCGGCGTTCAGCCAGTCGTCGTACGCGGCGCTGTCGCAGGAGAACCCCTCCAGAAACGTCCCCCGCCACAGGGCCACGGCCCTCCGCAAGGCTTCCTCTTCTTCCGGGGAAGGCCGCCCCTGCGGCCTGGCGCCTTCCGCATTGAGACCGCCCCGCTCCAGGCAGTCGAGGAATTCGGCCAGGTCGGTCTCCATGCCGTTCTCGGGATTCCAGCCCAGCTGGCCGGCGACGGCCAGCAGGCAGTGGGGCGGGAGTTGGGCCCGCAGGCGGGAGAACATGGTGTTGAAGTCCCGGCGGGCGGAGTCCGCCGGGAGGCGGTCCCACAAGAGGCTGTAGAGGTGTTCCCGCGGAAACATCCGAGCGGGATGCGAGGCCAGGTACCATAGCAGGGCCTGCCCCTTGCGGGACTTGAGCGTCACCGTCTCGGTGCCGC
Source organism: Limnochordales bacterium (assembly GCA_035304545.1). Taxonomy (GTDB): domain Bacteria; phylum Bacillota; class Limnochordia; order Limnochordales; family ZCTH02-B6; genus ZCTH02-B6. The sequence continues at coordinate 45,523 of DATGPV010000060.1, forward strand.
GCAGGATTACCGGGGGACCCAACAGCAGTAGGCGGTAACCCATGGCGCACCCCCTCCAGAGCCGCGGCGGCCGATGCCGCGGTGCCTGCTTCAGAGCCGGGCCAGCCGCTGCCGGCACCGCCGGGCGCCGGCCACATTCCCCAAGGCTTCAAACTGGGCCGCAGCATCGCCCAAACTCCGGCGGGCGGCCTCCAAGTCGCCCCGGCAGGCAGCGATGCGGCCCAGGGCCTCCGTGCACATCGCCCGGCCTTCCCGGAAGCCGAAGCGGTCCGCCAATTGCAGGCCCGCGGCCACGGCGGCGTCCGCCTTCTCGGGTTCTCCCGCCCGGGCATAGGCCGCGCCCAGGAAGGCGTAGATGAACTCCCGTCGCGTGTAGGCTTGGGCCCGTTCCGACGCGGCCAGCGCGATCTCAAGGAAACCGATGGCTTCCGTCGGCGTGGCAGCCAGCGGCCGGCCGTCCCACACCAGCTGGGCGTGCTCGCCGTCGTGCCGTCCGTGCTCCTCCTCCGTACAGGCGGCAGCTTCCGCGAGTTCCAAAAGGGAAGCGCCCAGCCACAGCGCGCAGTGGGCTTCGTTGGCCGTATCTTGCGCCTCCCGGGCCGTGTGCAGGCCCTGGGCGGCCATGGCCGCGGCCTCGCGCCAGCGGCCGCGCAAGTACTCTACCGTGGCGGCGATGACCAGGAACTTGCTGGTCAGGGTGGGATACCCTTGGGCCCTTTCGTCCCGCTCCATGGCCGTCAGGGCCGCGTCGGCCTGGGCGAAGTCGCCGGCCGCAGCCCAGCACGCGGCCAGCCCGCCGTCCAAGGAGGTGCCGGGTTTCAAGACCGCGGCGTCCGCCGCGCTGCGCACCTTCAGGAAGTGGTGGATGGCGCTGCGGACGTCGCCGATCAGCGTGTGAATCGCGCCTTGCCATGCGTGAAACACCAGGCCCAGCCGCGGATCCTGCTCGGCCCAGGGCGCCAGCCGCTCCAGAAGAGCCGAGGCTTCCGGCAGGCGGCCCTGAAGGACCAGGGAGTCCGCTTGCGCCATGTGGAGGCGGGGCAGGTACTCCACCGCCCCCATCTCCTGGGCCAGGCGCAAGGCGGCCGCGAGCCGGTCGTCCCGCTGGGCGGGCGGCGACCACTGGTCGAGCCGCGCGAGATCCAGTTCGATGTCCAGCCGCTGCCGGAGGTAGGCGTCGGTGGGCGGCAGCCGCTCCAGGCAGTCCCGGGCCGTATTGAGGTAGTCTGCTGCCGCGCGAAACGCATACACGGCCTGGGCCGCCGCCGCCGCCCTCCGGGCCCAGTGCACCGCTTGGGCCCACAACTGGCCCCCCACCGCATGGGCGACGAGGCTGGCCAGCAGCTGCAGATTGGCGGGCTGCGGCACCGATTCCTGCTTCGACTGCACCGGCGGTTCCGGCTGCACCGGCGGCAAGGGCTGCGTCGCCCGCGCCGGCTCCATGGACTGCGCCGTCGGCGTCGGCTCCGTTGGATGCGGCGCGGGATTCGGACCCGTCCATGGGCCAGGGGATCCGGTTTGCGCGTGGGCTGGAGCAGGCAGCGTCTCCGCCAGCGCAGCGTAGGCCTGGCGATGGCGCGACGTCAAGCGGGACGAGGGCATGCGCTCCAGTACCACCTGCCGAAACAGATCGTGGCGGAAGCCCACGCCCGGGCCATTCTCGACCGTAATCCCTGCCCGCCTCAGCGCCCCTAGGGCGGCCACCAGGGCGCCTTCATCGCGGCCTGTCGCGCGGGTGAGCTGGTCCACCGTGGCCCCCCGCCCGAAGACCGCCAGCGTCTCGGCCACCTCCATCGCAGCTTCGCCCAGGCGCGTGAGGCGGTCCACCACCACGTTTTGCACCGTCGGCGGCACGGGCAGCGACTGAGCGACAGGGCCGTCTTCGCCGGCCTGCAGCAGCATGGCCACCAGCTCGACGGTGTACAGGGGATGTCCCAAGGTCTGGGCGTAGATGCGCCGGCCCAGCAGCGGGCCGCCCGCCGGCGACAAGATTTCGACCAGGGCCACGGTGTCGGCTTCGGTAAGGTTGGCGAGGGGCATTCGGGTGAGGCACCCTTCGCGCTCCAGCCCGGTGAGAACCTGGCGCAGCGCATCGCTCTCTTCGTCTTCCCGCACGGCGGCCACCACGGCCAGCCGCAGCTCTGCGGACGGTTGGCGCAGCAGGTAGTCCAGCAGGCTCATGGTCAAGGCGTCCACCCAGTGCAGGTCGTCCAGGACCAAAAGCACCGGCTGGGGCAGGCTGCTCAACAGGCGGGCGGCCGCCTGGAAAAGGCGCAACCGGTCATCGGCTGACGTCATGGGGAGAGGCGGGTACAGTTCGGGCCGGTGGGCGTAGATGTCCGGCAGCAGGCGGCCGAGCTCCCGCAGCCAGATGTCGGGCAGCAGGATGTGGCCGGCCAGCAGTTCGGGCACCACCGGGGTCAGCGCCTCGACGATAGGGGCGTAGGGTACGCCCGCCATGGATTCGTACCCCTCGCCGGCCAAGACCGTTGCAAATCCTGCGTCTCCCGCCGCACCCCGGGACGCTGCCTCCACGACTTCTGCCAACAGGCGGGTTTTGCCGATGCCGGCTTCGCCCTGCAGCAGGATCAGATGGCGGAAGTCCGGGCGTGCGGCGCCGCGAAGGGCCTGGAGGATCCGGTCCCATTCCCCGGTGCGGCCAATCAGGGGCGGCGCGGAGCCGGTTCGACTCCACCCCGGGGCCAGCACGGCGCGGGACGGCAAGGCCGTTGTCTCCGTGGAATTCGCCGCCTGCTCCGCCGGCGCGGCCGCTCCGGGGTGCGCAGCCCGGCGGATGGTTTCGGCGAGGGCCAGCGTCGCCGCGTCCGGTGCCGTCCCCAGCCGCTCCCGCAAGAGCCTGGCGCATCGTTCAAACTCCGCCAGGGCCGCCGAGCGGTTTCCTTGCCGGTACAGGGCCTCCATGATGGCCCGGTGGAAGGGCTCCTGCAGCGGATCGATCTCCAGGGCCCGCCGCGCCACGGCCAAAACCTGCGCCCAACGGCCTTCGGCCCGCTCGGCCTCCACCAGCCGGGACAGCACAGCCAGCATCCTCAGCTGCCAGCGGTGCCGTTCGCCGGCCATCCACTTTTCAAAGGCTGCGCTGTCGCAGGTGAACCCGTCGAGGAACGGGCCCCGCCAAAGGGCCGCTGCCTGGTAGAGCAGCTCCTTGTCTTCGGGCAGCGTCGGGTACGGGGGAGTGCCCAGGTCGAGGGGCAGCCCGGCCTGCTCCGTCCAGCGCAGAAAGTCGGCGAGGTCGGTGGCGACTGGGGCGGCAGGGTTCCAGCCCAGGCGGTCCCAGCTTTGCTGCCAGAACTCCGCCGGCGTTTCCGCCCGCAGGCGTGAGAGCATCGTGTTGAAGTCCCGGCGGGCCGAATCGGCCGGAATTCCGTCCCACAGCAACTGGTAAAGGTGGTCCCGGGGAAACATCGCATCCGGCTGGGCCGCCAGGTACCACAAGAAGGCCTGGCCCTTCCGCGACCGGAATGCGATCACTTCCGAGCCGCGCATCAGCACCGGAGGCCCCAGCATTAGGAGCCGGTAAGCCATCTCTGGGCTCCCTTCCGAAACGAGACACCGCGACTGCGAGGCAGCCCAACACCCGCCCCGACCGTCCCAAAACGGCGAAGTGTTTAGCTGTTCTCCAGCTATTTCTCGGAACCCTCCCGCTTGGGCGGATAAAGTGAGCGCCGTGTAATCGGAAAATTATCGCTGTGTAATCGGGCGTTGGCAGCGCGTCCCGATGGTGCCAAGGCCGGCTGGCCGGCGGGGCGCTGATGTCCTGCGGGCACCGCCGCGCGGGCGGGGTGCGGGCGGCCTGCAGGCGCCCCTTCCCGGCGGGATCCCGCTGGCCTGCCCTGGGCGCAGGGCCCGCGGGAACGCACCGCGCTGTAAGCGCCGTCTGATTGCGCTGTAACCGCCGTGTTTTCCCTATGTAAGCGGGGTATCGTGTATAGTTAGTACCAAACGGGGGACATGGTGGAACGCATGCGTCTCCGCCAAGTGGGGGGGAGGTGCGCCAAGGTCCCGGCGGCGAAGCCGTTCCGGCCGCCGGCGGGGCCTTAAGCGCACCTTTTTTCTTACACCTTTGCGCCGCCCGATTCTGCCCGTCCGGGACTCCGTCTTTGCCCATGCTCCCGCGCTGTGGCATCCCCGGGCGTTGTCGGCGGCTGGACGTTGGCGGAGGTCGCTCCTGCCGGGGGCGGAACCGCCTCCGTCTGCAGCCTTTCGGTGGCAACGCTTCCCGTTGTAATGCAGATGTAACGCGCGTGTTGGCGCGTGTAATCGCCCGGAGAGGGCGGCGAAGGCGGCGTGTAAGCGCGGATGTGCTACCATGCCCTATACGCCGGATCGTCGCCGGCAGTACGGCAACAACGTCGGTTCTGGGAACCCCGCCTGTACATGGCTCGCCGTCCCTCGAATCGCGGCCCGGCGGGGCGCGCAGGACGAGGGTGCGCTCTTGGCCCGCCTCCATCCCGCGGCCCGGCAGCGAGTCCATGACCTGCGAGGGAGGAGGGAGAAGCGATGCGGTGGTCCTCGGGGGAGCGGTTCCGCCTGGGAGGTGCCCGGTGGAACCGTTGTCTCCTGCTGCTGGCAGCTTTCCTGGCCTTGAGCTTTGCTGGACCCGGACCGGCTTCGGCCCAAGGTGCCCAGGCGGCTGCGGGGCCTGCGGGTCCCGGCACGGCCGCATCCGTTGCCACCGGAGAGAGTGAGGCTTTGAGGCCTGCCGTCGCCGTGTCGGTCGCAGCCGGCGAGGGCGGCGCACCCGCCCCCGCTGAGGAGCCGCGGCTGTATGTGGTCGCCTACCGCTTTAGCGGCAACACGGCTTTCGCCGCAGAGGTACTGGCGGGGCAGCTGGCCGCGTACGCCGGGCGGGAGCTGACCCTGGCGCAGCTGGAGCAGGCCGCCGCCCAGGTGGCCCGCTTCTACCGCCGCCACGGGTATTTCCTCGCCGCCGCGTACGTACCTCCTCAAGAAGTGGTGGACGGCGTTGTGGAGCTCGCGGTGGTAGAAGGCCGCTGGGGCCAAGTGGTTGTCGACAACGCCGCCGGGCTCCGAGACGCCGTCGTGTCGGCCCTGCTGGACCAAGTGCGACCCGGCGCCTTGATCCAAGCAGCGCCTCTGGATCGGGCCGTGCGCCTGCTGGGGAAACCCCGGGCGTTCAGGCCCGGGCCACGCT
>DATGPV010000061.1:0-68895 GCA_035304545.1 Limnochordales bacterium
AGCATCCCCCGGCGCTCCTGGACCATCACCGAGTGGAGAAAGGCGGTGGCCGTCAGCCACGGCATAAAGGAGGCGTTCTCCACGGGATCCCAGGCCCAGTAGCCCCCCCAGCCCAGCTCCTCGTAGGCCCAGCGGGAGCCGACAATGATCCCCAAGCTCAAAAACAGCCACGCGGTCATGGTCCAGCGTCGGGTGAGCCGGATCCAGTCATTGCCCCGGCGCCGGACGATCAGGGCGGCCATGGCCACGGCAAAGGGCACCGACAGCCCCACGTAGCCCAAGTAGAGCAGCACCGGGTGGGATACCATCCAAAAGCTCTGCAGCAGCGGGTTGAGGCCGCGGCCGTCGGGGGGCGCCGCGGGCAGCTGCTCAAAGGGGCTGGCCACAAAGGCCGTCAAGCCAGCAAAAAAGGCCCCGCCGGCCAGCAGGATGCCCACCGCGGGCGCCTGCAGGCTCCCCATGCGCTCCGGCCGCTGCCGGGCCAGCAAACAGGCGTAGCCCGCCTGGAGCCAGAGCCAAAACAGCAGCGACCCGGCCTGGCCCGACCAGAGGGCCGCGATCTTGAAGGCCACCGGCTGGAGGCGGTAAGAATGCTGCACCACGTAGGCCAGGCGGAAATCATCGGTCAGCAGGGCATACAGCAGCGCCCCCGCCGCCACCGACACCAGGACGAAAAAGAGCAGCGCGGCCCGCCGCACCCAGCGGGCCGCGGCGGCTTTGCCGCCCGCGACGGCCGCCACCGCCAAAGCGATGCCGGCCAGCGCCACCACCAGTGCGGCCACCAGCGCGCCGTGGCCAACCCACGCGAGGTTCAAGGCACAACCCCCAACCGGTTCCGCCGGCCCAGCGGCTCCGAGCCTTGCGGCCCGGCCGCCCCCGCCGGCCCCGTCACAAGTACTCCTGCAGCCGCCGCCGGATCCGGGCCTCCGTTTCCGGGTCCAGTTCCTCAGGGACAGGCGTTTCTGCCGCGGTCACCGGCGCCCGGGCCCGGCGCCCCAGCCGCCAGTAGATCCAAAGGCCGCCCGCGGCCAGGGCGACAAAGGGGATCACGTAGGCCCATAGGAACCGGCCGCTGGCCGGCGGCGACATCAAGATCCAGACGCCGTAACGGTCCACCAGCTCGTCCAAGACCTCTTGGCGGGTCATGCCCGCCAGCAAGAGCTGCCGGATCTCGTCCCGCATCTCCCAAGCAGACACCGCCTGGGACTGCCACACCGACAGGCCCTGGCATTCCTGGCAGCGCACCTGCTGGGCGATGGCCCGCACCTCCGCCTCCAGGCTGGCGAAGGCCTGGCCGTCAGGGCGCAGGATCTGGGCCAGGTGGGCGCGGAAATCCTGCTCTGACAGTTCCCCCAGGAGGCGGCTGATGAGCTGGCCGGCCGCGTTAATGAAATAAACCTGGGGCAGTCCTTGCAGCTGGTACGCTTCGGCCGCGGCCCCCGACCAGTCCACCAGCACGGGATAGCTCTGGTTGCGGCCCCGCACCGCCTCCCGCACCAAGTCGGGCGGCGCGCCCACCTCCACCGCGATGACCTGCACCGCTTCGCCCAGCTCCCGCTGCAGCTCCTCCAGGTAGCCAAAATCGTCGTAGCAGTAGCTGCACGTGCGGCTGGAAAAACGCACGATAAGGGGCTTGCCCGCCCACCGGGACAAGGGCACCGGGTTGCCGGCCAGATCCAGCAGCACCGCGTCGGGCGCGCGCTCCCCCATCACCAGGCCCTGGGACACCGTGTCCCGCACCGTGGCCCAGCCCCAAACGGCCAGCGCGATCCCAAACAGCACCGGTGCCGCCCAGCGGCCCACGGGCCATGCCACCCCGCTACAACCCCCAGTCGAAGTAGCTGTTGAGGAGCACGAAGGTGTTGGTGTAAAGCATCACCCCGAGCACCACCAGCAGGGCCCCGCTGGCAAAGCGGATGCGCTCCGCGTAGGGCAGGAGGCGCTGGAGCGTCCCCCGCATGCGCCCCAGGAACGCCGTCAGCAGCAGGAAGGGCACCGCCAGGCCCGCCGCGTAGGCCAGGAGCAGCAGGCCCCCCTGAACGGCCGTCTCCGCCGTCCCCGCGAGCACCAGCACGCTGGCCAGCACCGGGCCGATGCAGGGCGTCCAGCCCGCGGCGAAGGTGGCGCCCAAGAGCAGGGAATTCCACGGTCCCGGCGTACGCACCCGCACGTGGAGCCGCCGCTCCCGGTCAAAGGCCAGCACCCGCAAGATGCCCATCATGTAGAGCCCGAAGGCGATGACCACCAGGCCCCCCAGGCGCCGCAGCAGGGGCAGGTTGCCCACAAGAAACCGCCCGAGGGCGCTCGCGCCCAAGCCCATGGCCACAAACACCATGGAAAACCCCAGCACGAAGAAGACGCCGTTGAGCAACAGCCGGCGCCGCTGGCCCCCATCTCCCTGGCTCAGCTCATCCAGGCTGCTGCCCGTCAAGAACGTGACGTAGGCCGGGATCAAGGGCAACACGCACGGTGAAACGAAGGACACCACGCCCGCGGCAAAGGCCAGCGGGAACGTCACCTGTTCCGGCATCACGGCCAGCCATCACCCCATCCTCCGCCCGGCGCCTTTGTCCAGGGCGGCGGACAGATCCGCCACCTCCTCGGCCAAGCGCCGCTGGCGCGCGCCCAGCATGGCCACGTACGCGGCCAAGAGCAGCCAAAACACGCTGTATCCCAGAAACAAGAAGGTCATGGTCAGGACTCCACCTCCAAGCGGACCCGCTCCCGCAGGAGGGCCACCCGCCGGCTCAAATGCTCAAGATCGACGCGGTAGGCCAACAGGGCGGCGTTGACCAGGGTCAGGGCCGCGACGGCCACCAACATAGTGACGATCATTTCCGGATCCATGTTCATCCGGGGCGTCCCGCCCTGAAACTGCACGATGTTGGGGTGCATGCCCCGCCACCAGGTGGCCGAAAAATGCACCAGGGGCACCGTCGCGAAAGCGGCGATGCCAAACACCGCCGCCAGCCGCCCCCGCCGTTCCTCTCCCTCAGCCGCGGCCCGCACCAGCAAGTACGCGATGTACATGAACCACATGATGAGGGTCGTCGTCAGGCGGGGATCCCACGTCCACCAGACGTTCCACACGGCCCGGGCCCAGAAGCTGCCCGTGGCCAGGGTCAGGGTGGTAAACAGGATCCCGATCTCCGCGGCCGAGGCCGCCACCGCGTCCAGGGCGGGCCGCCGGCGCAGCAAATACCCGATGCTGGTCACAAACACGATGAGAAAGGCCAAGTAGGCGTTCCACGCGGAGCCCACGTGGATGTAAAAGATGCGCTGGACGGTGCCCAGGGTCCGCTCGTCGGGCGCCCAAATCAAGGCCATGTACATGGCAAAGACGACGGCAGGTGCGGCGATGGCCAGCAAGACGGCGGCGGTCTTTTTTGGGCGGGTCGTCGGCACAGTCATACCTCCACCACGTATTCAAAGATCAGGTAGGGAACGCCCCAAAACAAAAGGTTGTACATGATCAGCAGATGCACCCAGGACCGCGCCGTCCCCCAGCCGCCCGTCTCCAAGAGCGCGTCGGTCAGGTGCACGGCGGCCAGCACCACCGGCACCAGCAGCGGAAACAGGAGGACCGGGTACAGGACGTCCCCCGCCCGCAGCTGCGCGGCGACGGCGGACACAAGGGTGCCCACCCCGCTGTAGGCCAGGAGCACCAGCCCCACCGTCGCGGTCCACAGCCAAAGGGGGGCCTCCAGCCGCTGCCCAAACACGGCAAAGAAAGCCGGCATCGTCACCAGGGCCACCATGGCCAGGAACAGAAACGCGGACAAGCCCTTGGCCAGAAAAATCGCGCTGCGATCGACGGGCGCCAGCAAGAGCCCCCACAGCCGCCCCTCGGCCCGCTCCCGGGCGAAGCTGCGGCCCAGCCCCACGGTGCCCGCGAAGAACACCGCCGTCCACAGGCTGGCCGTAAACACGCCCTCGAGGCGCGCCGCCGCGGGCGGCAGTGCGAAGACGATGACCAGCAGGAGCAGCAAGGCCAGCAAGGCCGGCGTCAGCACCGCTTCCCCGGTGCGCCACTCCAAGCGCAGGTCTTTCCACACGATTGCGGCCAGCGCCCGCGCCCAGCTCACGGGCCCGATTCCCCCTCCGGCGCCCCGGCGGACAGGACCGCAGCCGTCGCGCCCACCGCTGCCCCGGAGGGCCCGGCCGCCTGCGGGCGCTCCGGGTGGAGCAACCGGCCGTATTCTCCGCCAAACCGGTCGGGGTCCCAGGCGGCGGTATCCAACAGGCGCGCGAGGCGGCCCCGCAGGAGCACCGCGGCCCGGTCCGCCACCGGCCACGCGGTGCGCCACTCGTGGGCCACCAGGATGACACTGGTGCCCCGGGCCCGCTCCGCGGCCAAAAGATCCGTCAGCCAAGCGCTCCAGCGGGCATCCAGCCCCGCGTAGGGTTCGTCCAGCAGCAGCACCGACGGGCGGTGCAAGAGGGCCCGCACCAAGGCCAACCGCTGCTTCATTCCGCGGGACAGCCGTCCCGCGGGCTCCCGGGCCACCAAGCGCAGGCCGGCAGCATCCACCATGCCCTCCGCCCGCCGCCGGGCATCGGGAACGCCAAAGAGGCGAGCCGCGAACACCAGGTTGTCCACGACCGTCAGTTCATCGTACAGCAGCGTCTCGTGCAGCACCACGCCCAGGCGCCGCCGCAGCGCCGGACCCCACCGGGACGCCGGCCGCCCGTCGTACAAGATCTCGCCGCCGGTGGGCGGCAACAGCCCGGCCATCACCTTGAGCAGCGTGCTCTTGCCGGCCCCGTTGGGCCCGCACAGCAGCAAGGTCTGGCCCGGCTCCACCGACAAGGTGACGGCGTCCAGCAGGCGGCGCCCATCGACGCGCCGCGTCACGGCCCGCAGGTCAACGTGCAAGCTAGCGCCCTCCGCGCCAGCCCGAGCTGTACGACTCGTACAGCACCCCGTCGATTTCCTCGTAGTGGGGCGCGGCGCCGTCGGGCCGGTCGGCGGCCTCGTACTTGGACACGCACTGGACCAGCAGCCGGTCCACCTCAAACACGCCGCTGGCGTTAAAGGTCCCCTCGAGGACGACGTTGGTGCCGTCGATCAAGTTGTCCGGGCGCACGCCCCGGTACACCGCGGGCACCCGGTGGCCGTTTTCCACCACGTCAAAGGTCAGCATGAAGTCCCGGGAATCCCACTGGATGGTGTCGCCGGGCACTTGGCCGGCGATGCGGACCCAGCGTCCCTGCAAGCTGTCCCGGCGCGCCAGGGCCTCGTCGACGGTAAGATAGTACATGGTCGTGTTGGATGCGGCGGTGGCGATCAGGTATACGAGAATGACGCCCACCAGCGCGAGGGCTGCCGTCACCTTGCGCTTGCGGGGATCCATGGGCCGACGCTCCCTCCTGGCGTTCTGGTCTCAGTCTAACAAAACGGCCGGGGCCGGACAAGGGTTCTGCCCGGGGCGGCGGTCCCGGCCGGGGACGAGCCGCCGCCCCTAACCTGGGCCGGCCCCCCGCCGCGGCCAACAGGATATTCGGCGGCCCCCGCGGAACCTTCGAGCAAGGACAAGCGAGGTGGGCAAGGCGTGGACCACGTGCTGGTGATGGTGGAAATCCCCCGGGGCAGCCGCAACAAGTACGAGTACGACAAGGAACTGGGCCGTTTCGTGCTGGATCGCATGCTGTTTTCCGCGGTGCATTACCCCGCCGACTACGGCTTCATTCCCGACACCTTGGCCGAAGACGGGGATGCCCTGGACGCGCTGGTCCTGGTGGGCGAAGCCACCTTCCCCGGCTGCGTCATCCGGGCCCGCCCCATCGGCGTCTTTGAGATGTGGGACGAAAAGGGCCCCGATGAAAAGATCCTGGCGGTGCCCATCAGCGACCCCCAGTGGAATTGGGTCAAAGACCTGTCCGACGTGCCCCCGCACCTGCTGCGGGAGATCACCCACTTCTTCCAGGTGTACAAGGACTTAGAAGACAAGAAAACCCGCGTCGGCGGCTGGAAAGATCGGGAAGTCGCCTGGCAGGTTATCGCGGACGCCAAGGACCGCTACAGGCAGGCCCAGGCCTGAGCCCCCGGCCGCGGGGCTCAGGCCCGTCCGCCCTCGGGATGACGGCCCTCAGCCGCGGGCCGCGGCTGCGGACACCGATGCGGTGCGGGGCTCCACGCCGCAGATCATCAAGCCGTATTCGACGCTGTCCACCAGGGCGATCCAGCTGGCCTCGATGATGTTGGTGGACACGCCCACCGTTCCCCACGACCGCCCGTCGCAGGCGCTTTGGATAAGCACCCGCACCTTGGCGCCGGTGCCGCCGTCTTCGTTGAGCACCCGCACCTTGTAGTCGGTGAGGTGGATGCGGGCCAGGGCCGGGTAGATGTCCACCAGCGCCTTGCGCAGCGCGTTGTCCAAGGCGTTCACGGGGCCGTTGCCTTCCGCGGCCGTGTGCACCACGGCGTCGCCTACCCGCACCTTGATGATGGCCTCCGCCGACGGCTCCTCGCCCATGTCGTCCTTGGCGATGATGAGGCGCAGCCCTTCCAGGGCAAAGTAGGGCCGGTACTGGCCCACGGCCTTCTTGAGCAGCAGCTCAAAGGAGCCTTCGGCCGCTTCGAAATAGTACCCCTGGTGCTCCAATTGCTTGATGGTGGCCACCACTTCTTTGAGGGCCGGCGAATCCTTGTCCAGCTCGATGCCCCGCTCGCGGGCCTTGTAGATGACGTTGCTGCCCCCCGACAGCTCCGACACCAGCACCCGCCGCTCGTTGCCCACCAGCTCCGGCGGGATATGTTCGTAGGTTTCGGGGTGCTTGAGCACGGCGCTGACGTGGATGCCCCCCTTATGGGCAAAGACGCTGCGCCCCACAAAGGGATGGTGGTCGTTGGGGGCCTTGTTGGCCAGTTCGCTGACAAACCGGGACAGGTCTGTCAACGTCCGCATCTGCTCGTCGTCGATGCACCGGTAGCCCATCTTGAGCTGCAGGTTGGGGATGACCTGGATCAAGTCCGCGTTGCCGCACCGCTCCCCGTAGCCGTTGATGGTCCCCTGCACGTGGCGGGCGCCGGCCCGCACCGCGGCCAGGCTGTTGGCCACGCCCAACCCGCAGTCGTTGTGGGCGTGGATGCCGATGACGCCGGGCACCTGCTCCCGCACCGCGGTCACGATCTCGAAAATCTCATGGGGCATGGTGCCGCCGTTGGTGTCGCACAGTACCAGCACGCTCGCGCCGGCCTCGTGGGCGGCCAGCAAGGTTTCCAGGGCATAGGTGGGGTTGCGCTTGTAGCCGTCAAAGAAGTGCTCGGCGTCGTAAATGACCTCAAGCCCATGGGCCTTGAGGTAGCGCACGCTGTCCCCGATCATGGCCAAATTCTCTTCCAGCGTCGTGCCCAACGCGTGGGTCACGTGGAAGTCCCAGGACTTGCCGAAGATCGAGGCCACGCCCACGCCCGCGGCCAAAATGGCCTGCAGGTTGGGATCATCTTCGGGCGCGACCCCCGCCCGGCGGGTGCTGCCGAAGGCGGTAACCCGCGCCCTGTGGAGGGGCACGTCCCGGATGCGCTGGAAAAACTCCACATCCTTGGGGTTGGAGCCGGGCCACCCGCCCTCGACGTAGTCGATGCCAAACCGGTCCAGGCGCTGGGCGATGCGCACCTTATCCTCGGCCGAGAAGGACACGCCCTCGCCCTGGGTCCCGTCCCGCAAGGTCGTGTCAAAGAGCTGGATGCGTTCTGCGGCTTGTGCCATGCTCTGCCCTGCCCCTCCCCTTACTCCGTCCCGGTCATGCCCCAGATGCGGTGCGTCTGCTCAAAGGCCCGGATCTTGTCCTCGTACTGGAGGGTGATGCCGATGTCGTCCAGCCCTTCCAGCAGACAATGACGGCGGAAGGGGTCCACCTCGAAGGGCAGCGCCAGCCCGGCGTCGTCCCGCACTTGGCACGCTTCCAAGTCCACCGTCAGGCGGTAGCCCGGCTGCGACCAGGTCCGCCGGAACAGCTCATCCACCTGCTCCTCGGGCAAGCGCACGGGCAAGATGCCGTTCTGGAAACAGTTGTTATAGAAAATGTCCGCGAAGGACGGCGCGATGATGACCCGGAAACCGTAGTCCAGAAGCGCCCACGGCGCGTGTTCCCGGGACGATCCGCAGCCGAAGTTGCTGCGGGTCAGCAGGATGCTGGCACCCTGGTAGCGGGGCTCGTTGAGGACGAAATCCGGGTTGGGCGTGCCGTCCTCAAGAAACCGCCAGTCAAAAAAGAGGAACTGCCCGAATCCCGTGCGCTCGATGCGCTTCAGGAACTGCTTCGGAATGATTTGGTCGGTGTCGACGTTCACCCGATCCAAGGGCGCCACCAGCCCCGTGTGCACGCGCAAGGGTTCCATGAAAAACCGCACCTCCCGTTGCATTTCCCCGCAGGCGGGCCGCGGCCCGGCCCCAACCCGGCGCCGGGAACGGCCGCCCGGCCCGGGGAGGCCACCCGGGGCGGCTAAAGGCTCCCGCGGCCGGCCGCCCCGGTCCCCCGCCGCGTTACCCCGCGAACTCCTCGGCCAGATCCCACTCGCGGATATCCACAAAGTGGCCCGCGATGGCGGCCGCGGCGGCCATCTGCGGGCTGACGAGATGGGTCCGCCCGCCCCGGCCCTGGCGGCCTTCGAAGTTGCGGTTGGACGTGGACGCGCAGCGCTCGCCCGGCGCGAGGATGTCCGGGTTCATGCCCAGGCACATGCTGCAGCCGGCCTCCCGCCACTCAAAGCCGGCGGCCTTGAAAATCTGGTCCAGGCCTTCCTTTTCCGCCTGCTTCTTGACCCATTGCGAACCCGGCACCACCATGGCCCGCACGTGGGGCGCCACCCGGCGGCCCTTGACCACCGCGGCCGCGGCCCGCAAATCGTCCAGCCGCGCATTGGTGCAGGAGCCGATAAACACCCGGTCGATGCGGATCTCCTGGATGGGCGTGCCGGGCTCCAGGCCCATGTACTCCAGGGCCCGCTCCGCGGCCTTGCGTTCGTTGGGATCGTCAAAGGAGCTGGGATCGGGCACGACGCCCGTCACCGGCACCACCTGGCCCGGGTTGGTGCCCCAGCTGACCATGGGCTGCAGCTTGGCCGCGTCGATTTCCACCCGGGTGTCAAAGCGGGCGCCGGGATCGGTGGGCAGCTTTTCCCACTCGGCTACGGCCCGCTCGAAGTCCTTGCCCTTGGGCGCGTACCGCCGCCCTTCCAAGTACTTAAAGGTCGTCGCGTCGGGGGCGATCATGCCGGCCCGGGCGCCTGCCTCGATGGACATGTTGCAGATGGTCATCCGCTCTTCCATGCTGAAGTTGCGGATGCACTTGCCCGTGTACTCCACCACGTGGCCCGTGGCGCCGGCGGTGCCGATCTGCCCGATAATGCCGAGGATGACGTCCTTGGCGGTGACGCCATAAGGCAAGTCCCCGGCCACGTGGATCTCCATGGTCTTGGGCTTGTGCTGCAGCAGGCACTGGGTGGCCAGCACGTGCTCCACCTCGCTGGTGCCGATGCCAAAGGCCAAGGCGCCAAAGGCCCCGTGGGTGGAGGTGTGGCTGTCCCCGCACACGATGGTCTTGCCCGGCTGCGTCAGCCCCAGCTGCGGGCCGATGACGTGCACGATCCCCTGGTCGGGGCTGAACAGGTCAAACAGGGTGATGCCAAACTCCTGACAGTTCTTGGCCAGGGCCTCCATCTGCCGGGCCGCGATTTCGTCGGTCACCGGCAGGCTGCGGTCCCACGTGGGCACGTTGTGGTCCATGGTGGCAAAGGTCAAGTCGGGCCGGCGCACCCGGCGCCCCGCCAGCCGCAAGCCTTCAAAGGCCTGGGGCGACGTCACCTCGTGGACCAGGTGCAGGTCGATGTACAGGAGGGCCGGCTTGCCCGGCTCCTGGTGCACCACGTGGGCGTCCCAGATTTTTTCAAACATGGTGCGCGGTTGCATTGCAGTCTCCCTCCCGGGTTGTCCCTCTAGCCCGCCATGCCGGGCGCGAACCTCTGCCGGTCGTAGACCAGCTTGTTGAGGGCCTGCAGGTACGCCCGGGCGCTGGCCTCGATGACGTCGGTGCTGGTGCCCCGGCCCACGTAGACGTTGCCGTTGTCCTGCACCTGCACCGTAACCTCGCCTAAGGCGTCCTTGCCGCTGGTGACCGCGTTCAAGGTGTAGCTGACCAGCTGCGTTTCCAGGCCCGTCACCCGGTCAATGGCCCGGTACACCGCATCCACCGGCCCGTCGCCGATGGCCGCCTCCTCCAACGCTTCACTGCCCTTGAGCAGCCGCACCGTCGCGGTGGGCACCGCCGCCGTGCCGGACGTGACGTGCAGGTAGTCCAGCACATACAGTTCGGGGATCCGGACCACCTCTTCCTCGATAATGGCCTGGATGTCCCGATCGCTCACCTGCTTCTTGCGGTCGGCCAGCTCCACGAAGCGCTCGTAGGCCCGTTGGATCTTTTCCTCGCTCAAGTCGTAGCCCAGCTCCTTGAGGCGCACCCGGAAGGCGTGGCGCCCCGAGTGCTTGCCCAGGACCAGGCGGCTCTGGCTGATGCCCACCGATTCGGGCGTCATGATCTCATAAGTGGTCCGCTCCTTGAGGAAACCGTCCTGATGAATGCCCGACTCGTGGGCGAACGCATTGTCGCCCACGATGGCCTTATTGGCCTGGATCTGCATGCCCGTCAGCGTGCTCACCAGCCGGCTGGTGCGGTAGATCTGCTCGGTGACGATGCCGTGCTCCACCTTGTAGTGGTCATGGCGGGTCTTGAGGGCCATGACAATTTCTTCCAGGGCCGCGTTGCCCGCCCGCTCGCCGATGCCGTTGATGCAGCCTTCCACCTGGTCCGCGCCGGCTTCGATGGCGGCCAGGGAGTTGGCCACGGCCAGGCCCAGGTCATCGTGGCAGTGCACGCTGATGACCACGTCGTCGATGCCCGGCGTGTTTTCCTTGACGTAGCGGATCAGGGCCGCGTACTCGCCGGGCGTCGTGTAGCCCACGGTGTCAGGGATGTTGATGGTGGTGGCGCCGGCTTCAATGGCGGCGGCAAAGATGCGGCACAGGAAATCCCAGTCGCTGCGGGTCGCGTCCTCGGCGGAAAACTCCACGTCGTCCACAAACTCCCGCGCGTACTTGACGGCCGCGACCGCCATGGCCACCACTTCGTCAGGCGTCTTGCGCAGCTTGTGGCGCATGTGGATGTCGGAAGTGGCGATGAAGGTGTGGATGCGGGGGCGCGCCGCGGGCCGCAGGGCTTCCGCCGCCTTCTCGATGTCCAGCTTGTTGGCCCGGGCCAAAGCGGCGATGACCGGTCCCCGCACTTCCCTGGCGATGAGCTGCACCGCCTGCAGGTCGCCCGGGGAGGCCACCGGAAACCCCGCCTCGATGATGTCCACCCCCAGGCGCGCCAGCTGCCGGGCGATCTCCAGCTTTTCCTGGGCGTTGAGGTTGACGCCGGGCGACTGCTCGCCGTCCCGCAGCGTCGTGTCAAAAAACCGAATCCGCCGCATACTGCCGACCTCCTTACCCTTTTGCGCAGCCCGCCGTCCCAGGAGCGGGCCCGCCCGACGGTCTGCGCGGCCGCCTGCGGACCGGGCTGAGCCGGCCCCGCCGGTCACCAGCGCACCAGCCGCGTGTCCCACAAGTCCTCCATCTGTTCCAGCTGCTGCAAGACAGGCCCGGGAATCGGGTCGTCAACGCCCAGCACCATCACCGCGTGGCCGCCTACCTCTTTGCGGCCCACCTGCATAAAAGCGATGTTGATGGCGCTTTCGCCCAGCAGCGTCCCCACCCGGCCGATCATGCCCGGCCGGTCCACGTTGCGGGCCACCAGCAGGTACCCGGACGTGTCCACATTGACCCGGTAGCCGTCGATGCCCACCAGCGTCGGCACGTTCCGGCCCGTCAGGGTGCCCGCCACGGTGCGGTCGCCAGTGTGGCCGTTGGTGCCCCGCAGGGTGATCAGGCTCTGGTAGTCGCCCGCGTCCCCCTGGCGGGTTTCCGCCACCTGGATGCCCCGTTCCCGGGCCACCAGCGGCGCGTTGACGTAATTGACCGCCTCGTGCAGGATAGGGTCCAGCATCCCTTTGAGCACCGCCCGGGTCAGGGGGGCGCAGTCCATTTCGGCCAGCTGGCCGCTGTAGACGATCTCCAGCCGCCGGTGCCCACCGCCCACCAGCTCTGTATAAAGCCGCCCCAACCGTTCGGCCAGGTCCAGGAAAGGCGCGAGCTTCTCCATCTCTTCGGGCGACAGGGCCGGCAGGTTGACGGCATTGCGCACGGGCTGGCCCCGCAGCGCCCGCACCAGCTGGGCGGCCACGTCCACCGCCACGTGGATTTGGGACTCGGCCGTGGACGCGCCCAAATGCGGCGTCACCACCACCCGGGGGTGGCCCACCAGCGGGCTGTCCCAGGGCGGTTCGTGGCGGAACACGTCCAGGGCCGCCCCGGCCACCTTGCCCTCCTCCAGCGCCTCATACAGCGCCTCTTCGTCGATAATGCCGCCCCGGGCGCAGTTGATGATGCGCACCCCGGGCTGCATAAGTTCAAACTGGCGCCGGCCGATGAGGTTCTCGGTGGCCCGGGTCAGGGGCGTGTGCACCGTGATGACGTGGGCCCGCCGGCAGATGTCGTCCACGTCCGCCAGCTCCACGCCCAACTCCTTGGCCCGCTCGGACGAAATGTAGGGGTCGTAGGCCAACACTTCCATCCCCAAGGCCAAAGCCCGGCGAGCCACCTGGCTGCCGATGCGGCCAAGGCCGATGACGCCCAGCACCTTGCCCTGCACCTGCATCCCCATAAACCGCTGCCGGTCCCACTGGCGGTCGCGGCTCACCGCCGCGTGGGCCTGGGGGATCCAGCGGGCCAGGGCGAACATCATCGCGATGGTGTGCTCGGCGGTGGCGATGGTGTTGCCTTCCGGCGCGTTAATGACAACGATGCCCTTGCGGGTGGCCGCGTCCACGTCGATGTTGTCCACGCCGACGCCCGCCCGGCCGATGACCCGCAGCCGGCTGGCCGCGGCGATCACCTCCGCGGTTACCCGCGTCGCGCTGCGCACGATCAACCCGTCGTACTGGCCGATGCAGTCCACCAGCTCCGCCGGGGTCAGCCCCGGGCAGACATCCACCTGGATGCCCACCTGCTGCCGCAAGAGCGCTAACCCTTCCTCGGAGATGGGGTCGGCCACCAGCACTCTCAAGTCCACCGGGCCCAAACCTCCTGGGCCGCGGCGACGCCGGTTCCCAGTTTCACCGGATAGCCGCTGGCGGCCAGCCCCTGCTCCACCGCGGCCAACGCGGCGATCATGTCCAGGGGGCTGGCGTAGCCCATGTGCCCGATGCGGAAGAGGCGGCCTTTGAGCTCGCCTTGGCCGCCGGCCAGCTCCACGCCAAAGCGCTCCCGCACCAGCCGCCGGAAGGCCTCCACGTCCAGCCCTTCGGGGCCGGCCACCGCGGTGACGGTGGGCGAAGCCCAGCGTTCCTCCGTAAACAGGGGCAGGCCCAAGGCCCGGATCCCGGCCCGCACCATGTCCCGCAGCAGCCGGTGGCGGGCAAAGGCGTTCTCCAATCCCTCCTCGGCCAGCATGGCCAAGGCCTCCTGCAGGGCGAACACCAGCGTCACCGCGGGGGTGTAGGGGCTTTCGCCCACCGCCGCGGCCTTGCGGTACGCCCGCAGGTCCAGGTAGTAGCGCCCGGTGGTCACCTGGTCCAGCCGGGCCAGGGCCGCCGGGCCCAAGGCCACAAAGGACAAGCCCGGCGGCACCATCAGGCATTTCTGGCTCCCGGTGACCACCGCGTCCACGCCCCAGCGGTCCATGGGCAGGGGCGCCCCGCCCAGGCCGCTGACGCTGTCGACCACCAGCAGGGCCCGGTGGCGCCCGCCCGCCAGCTCCCGGGCCCGGGACAGCCCCTCGATGTCATTGAGGACGCCAGTGGACGATTCGTTGTGGGTGGCAAAGACGGCCACGATGTCCGGGTCCGCGGCCAGCCGCCGCCCCACCTCCTCAGGGTCCGCGCCTTGCCGCCAGTCGTAGCTGTACTCGATCACGCGGGCACCGAAGGCGCGGGCGATCTCGCCCCACCGCTCGCCAAACTTGCCGCCCACCAGCACCAGCACTTTCTCGCCGGGCGACACCAAGTTGACCACCGCGGCTTCCATGGCCGCGGTGCCCGAACCGGTGAGGAGCATGACCTCACCTTGGGTTTCAAACACGTCCCGCAACTGGGCCGTGACTTGCTTGTACAGCTCCCGAAAAGCCGCGCCCCGGTGGTTGACCATGGCGCGCGCCGCCGCGCGCGTCACCCGCGGCGGCACCGGGGTCGGCCCCGGGATGCGCAAGTGTTGCTGCTCGGACGTCAACGCCGTGCTGCCTCCCTATTCCTGCCCCGCTGCCGCTTGCTGCGCGCCGGTCTGGGTGCCGTGGGCGCTGCCCCGCTTCTTGGGCTGAATCCAGGGCATCATGGCCCGCAGCTCCCGACCGACCCGCTCGATCAAGTGGTTCTGCTCCTGCTCCCGCAGGGCCGAATACACAGGACGGCCCGCCTGGTTTTCCAGCACCCATTCCCGGGCGAAGCGGCCGGAGCGGACATCGTCGAGGATCCGCCGCATCTCCCGGCGGGTTTCCTCGGTGATGATGCGCTTGCCCGCGATCAGGTCGCCGTACTCGGCGGTGTCGCTGATGGAGTAGCGCATGTAGGAGATGCCGCCCTCGTAGATGAGGTCGACGATGAGCTTGAGCTCGTGCAGGCATTCGAAGTAGGCCACTTCGGGCTGATACCCCGCCTCCACCAGGGTGTCAAAGCCCGCCCGGATGAGCTCGGTGACGCCGCCGCACAATACGACCTGCTCGCCGAACAGGTCTGTCTCGGTTTCCTCCTGGAAAGTGGTCTCGATGACGCCCGCCCGGGTGCAGCCGATGCCGCGGGCGTAGGCCAGGCCCCGCTCCTTGGCCTGGCCGCTGGCATCCTGGTACACCGCCAGCAGCCCCGGCACGCCCTGGCCCGCTTCGTACATGCGCCGCACCAGGTGGCCCGGGCTCTTGGGCGCCACCATGAAAACGTCCACGTTGGGCGGCGGCACGATCTGGCGAAAATGGATGTTGAACCCGTGGGAGAACACGAGGGCTTTGCCGTCGGTCAAGTGGGGCTTGATGTCGTTCTCGTAGATCTGCGGCTGGACCTGGTCCGGCGCCAGCATGACGATGATGTCGGCCTGGGCCGCGGCTTCGGCCGCGCTCACGGGCTGGAAGCCGTCGGCCACCGCCGCCCGGTAGTTGTCGCTGCCGGGCCGGTTGGCCACGATGACGTTGAGCCCGCTGTCCCGCAGGTTGAGCGCGTGGGCGTGGCCTTGGCTGCCGTAGCCAATGATGGCGATGGTCAGCCCTTTGAGCACATCGAGATTCGCGTCCTGATCATAGTAGATGACCGCCATGAGGGCATTTCCACTCCTTCTGGCACGTGCTTGTTGGCTCTCCCAATCGGGCGCAGCCTGCCGGCGGCCCGGGGCGCCGCCGGTCCGTCTCTTACCCGCTGACCGCCTGCAGGCCACCCGCCGGCCGGGCCGCGTCCGGGCTGACCGCCCGGGGGCCGCGCGTCATGGCCACCCGGCCCGTGCGCACGATCTCCTTGATCCCAAAAGGCCGCAGGAGGTCGATCATGGCCTTGACCTTGTCGGTGTCGCCCGTCACCTCCACCACCAGCGAGCGCTCGCTGACGTCGATGACGCTGGCCCGGAAAATGTCCACGATCTGCAAGATCTCCGACCGGTTGCTGCGGTCCGCCGACACCTTGATCAGGGCCAGCTCCCGTTCCACCATCTCCTGGGGCGCCAGCTCGGAGATCTTGATGACCTCGATGAGCTTGTGCAGCTGCTTGGTGACCTGCTCCACCTCGGCCTCGTCGCCGGTGACCACGATGGTCATGCGGGAGTAGCGCCGGTCTTCGGTGGTGCCCACCACAATGCTTTCGATGTTGAATCCCCGCCGGCTGAACAGGCCCGCCACCCGGCTCAAGACCCCGGGCCGGTTTTCCACCAGCACCGACAGGGTATGTTCCCGTTCCCTGGACGCCTGCATCACTCGATCCATCCCTTCGGACCCAGCATCTCGCTGTTGGAACCGCCCGCGGGCACCATGGGGAAGCAGTTCTCCTCCTCCACGACCCGGAAGTCCATGACCACGGGGCCGTCGTGGGCCCGGGCCTCCTCCAGGGCCGGCTTCACGTCGGCGGGATCGGTGATGAGCATCCCCTTGACGCCGTAGCCCTTGGCGATGGTGACGAAATCGGGCGTCCCCAGATAGCTGTCGGCGTAGCGCCGCCCGTGGAAGAATTCCTGCCACTGGCGCACCATGCCCAGGTACAGGTTGTTGATGATGACCACCTTGACCCCGACGTTAAGGTCTGCCGCGGTGGCCAGCTCCTGGATGTTCATCTGGAAGCTGCCGTCGCCCGACACCACGAAGACTTCCTTGTCGGGACGGGCCAGCTTGGCGCCGATGGCCGCCGGAAAACCGAAGCCCATGGTGCCCAGGCCGCCGGAGGAAAGGAAGTGGCGGGGATGCTTGACCCTGTAGTACTGGGCGGCCCACATCTGGTGCTGGCCCACGTCGGTGGTGACGATGGCCTCGCCGTTGGTCACCTCGTAGATGGCCTCGCACACGTACTGGGGGTGCAGCTGGCCGTCCACCTTGCGGTACTGCAGCGGGTACTCCCGGCGCCATTCCTCGATCTGCTGCCACCACTCGGGGTGCTTCTTTTCCTTGACCTTTTCCAACAGCACCGAGAGCACCGCCCGGCAGTCGCCGACGATGGGCACGTGGGCCACCACGTTCTTGCCGATTTCCGCCGGGTCGATGTCGATGTGGATGATCTGCTCCACCCGGGGGGCAAAGGTCTTGAGGTTGCCCGTCACCCGGTCGTCAAAGCGGGCGCCCACGGCGATGAGGACATCGCAGTTTTGGATCGCGTAGTTGGCGTAGGCGGTCCCGTGCATGCCCAGCATGCCCAAGGACTGGGGGTGATCTCCAGGGAACGCGCCCAGGCCCATCAACGTCATCGTCACGGGCAGGTCGCACTTCTCCGCGAGGGCCCGCACTTCCTCATGGGCCCCCGACGCGATGGCGCCGCCGCCCACGTACAACAGGGGGCGCTGGGCGTTCATGATGGCCCGGGCCGCCGCGAGGATCTGGCGGATGTGGCCCTTGTAGGTGGGCTTGTAGCCGGGCAGGTCCACGGTTTCGGGATAGGTAAAGTTGAGCTCCTCAAGGCCCACGTCCTTAGGAATGTCTACCAGCACCGGCCCCGGCCGCCCGGTGGTCGCGATGTGAAACGCGGCTTTGATGGCCCACGGCAGCTCCCGGGCGCTGCGCACCAAGAAATTGTGCTTGGTGACGGGCAGGGTGATGCCCGTGATGTCGGCTTCCTGGAACGCATCCCGGCCGATGAGGTGCCGGGCCACGTTGCCCGTGATGGCCACCATCGGGATGGAGTCCATGTAGGCGGTGGCCAGACCCGTCACCAGGTTGGTAGCCCCCGGACCCGACGTGGCCAGCACCACGCCCGGCCGGCCGGTGGCCCGGGCGTAGCCGTCGGCCATGTGGGTCGCGCCCTGCTCGTGGCGGCACAACACCGTGCGCAGCCCCGAATCATACAGAGCATCGTACAGCGGCAGCACCGCGCCGCCGGGAATGCCAAAGATGTACTCGACGCCTTCGGCCTTCAAGCACTCGACCAGCGCCTGGGCGCCCGTCATGCGGACGGGGGACGGCTTCTTGCCGCTGCCCTGCACGGCCAGGTCGATGGCTGACATCCCAAAATCCCTCCTCCGGTCGTGTAGACGCGCTGGGTCCCGTCGGGGCGCGACGCCGCCGCACCCGCGGGTGCCCGCCGCCAAGGCCGCATACGAAAAAACCCTTCGCCCCTGGCACAGGTTGCCAGGGGCGAAGGGAAACGCCTTCGCGGTACCACCCTGCTTCGCTGCGGCCTCGCGGCCCTCAGCCTCCGGCGCTCACGCCCCACCAAGGTCCGCCGGCCGCCGGCGGGACTCCCCGCCGCGGCAGGCGTGAGCTGGCTTGATAACGGGTGCGCTGGCGGACCAGCGGCTCCCGGCCTGGCTTAATGATCGGCCCCGGCACCGCCGCCCGCGGTCGCGCATAGGCTGTACGCGGCGGGCAACGGCACGCCGGACCGACGTTGGGCCGGCAGCTCCGGGACGAGTTCGGCACTGGCTGCGGCACCGGCTTCGCACCCACCGCCGGCTCTCTTGGCCCGCCTGGCGCCTACTGCTTCCCTTCATCGCCATTGACTTACCGCTATGATATTGCTTACTAGCATAGCCAAGGATCGGCACCGTGTCAACGGTTTTTTCACCGGTGGATGGCGTCAAGCCACGGCGCGTGGTGATCATCGCCACCATTCCGGCATGGTGGCAGCAAACCCCGTGGACGCAGCGTTGGCCCTTGCTCCGGACGGCAAAGGCCGCGTCCTTCGCGGCATTCCCTCTGACCACAACTTCTCCCTGGGCGATCCTGTCGTTCACTTTGTTGTACAATAGGAGCCAGATTGGGATCAGGAGGTGACGGGGCCGTGAGCACGCGCGAAGAGCTGCGCCTGACGCAGATGACCTCCAAGGCCGGGTGAGGGTGCAAAATCGGTCCTGGGGACCTGGCGCAAGTTTTGCGCCACCTGCCTCCTTCCATACCGGATCCCAACGTCCTGGTGGGGCTGGATGCCCCCGATGACGCGGGGGTTTACCGGCTGTCGGACGATGTGGCCCTGGTGCAGACGGTGGACTTTTTCACGCCCATCGTGGACGACCCGTATGCCTTTGGCCAGATCGCCGCGGCCAACGCCCTGTCCGACGTGTACGCCATGGGCGGCCGGCCCCTGAGTTGCCTCAACATCGTCGGCTTCCCTGTCAACAAGCTGCCGGCCCAGGTGCTGGCCGACATTTTGCGGGGCGGCGCGGACAAAGTGCGCGAAGCGGGCGCGGTGATCATCGGCGGCCACAGCGTCGACGACGCGGAGCCCAAGTACGGCCTGGCGGTGTTGGGAATCGTGCACCCGCAGCGGCTGTTGACCAAGGCCGGGGCGCGGCCCGGCGATGTGCTGGTCTTGACCAAGCCCATCGGCGTCGGCGCCATCACCACCGCCATCAAGCGGGGGCTCGCGTCCGACGACGAGATCGAGGAAGTCGTGGACGTCATGCGCCGCCTCAACAACGTCACCGACGTGCTGCACCGGGCCGGCGTCCGGGCAGCCACCGACATCACCGGCTTTGGACTTCTGGGCCATGCAGCGGAAATGGCCCGGGAGAGCCGGGTGGCGCTGCGGATCTCGGCGGGACAAGTCCCCGTCCTTCCCGCGGCCTATAAGTACGCCGAGCAAAACGTGTTTCCAGGCGGGTCCCGCGCCAACCGCCGGTTCGTGGAGCCGTGGGTCACCTTCTCCGACGCCGTCCCCGAACCCCAGCGCATGATCCTCTGTGATGCGGTCACTTCGGGCGGCCTCCTCATCGCCTGCCCGCCGGCCGAGCTGGAGCAATTGCTGGCCGGGCTGCGGGACGCGGGGACCATCAGCCAAGCCGTCATCGGACAAGTAGAAAAGGGCCCGGCGGGACACATCACCGTCGAGCCCTAGCTCCGATAGGCAGGCCCTTCGCCTGCGCCGCGGCGGGCAAGACCGCTCTGGCGGCCGGTCCTGCACCCCTTCCGCCCATGGTCCCCCATTACGGCATCGGGTTGCCGCTGGGCTGCAGGGGCCGGCCCTCCCGCAGCTGGAGGTACTCGCCCAGGGACCGGACCCCCACCTGCCGCCCGTCGCTCAAGGCGCGGATGACGTCCAGCAAAGCCTTGGCCGTGTCCAGGGACGTGACGCAGGGCACCCGGAACTCCACCGCGGCCCGGCGCATGCGAAAACCGTTGCGGGCCGGCAGCCGCCCCCGGGTGGGTGTGTTGATGAGGAGGTCGATCTCCCCGTCGCGGATTAGCTCCACGATGTCAGGGTGGCCTTCCCCGATCTTGTAGACCGTGTCCACCTCAAGGCCTTGCTCCCTTAGATACCGGGCGGTGCCCGCGGTGGCCAGCACCCGGAAACCCAGCTCCGCGAAGCCCGCGGCCAGGGCTGCCCCTTCCGCCTTGTCCTTGTCCGCCAGGGTAATCAGCACCGTGCCCCGGGTCGGGATCACGGATCCGGCCGCCACCAGCCCCTTGTACATGGCGTGGGCCGGGTCCGGATCGATGCCCAGCACTTCGCCGGTGGACTTCATCTCCGGCCCCAGAAACACATCGACGCGGCCCAGCTTCTCAAAGGAGAATACCGGCGCCTTGACCGACATGTAAGGCGGCGGAGGCAAAAGGCCGTCCTCAGGATAGCCCAGATCCGCCAGGCGCTGGCCCAGGCTCACCCGGGTCGCCAGGGCGATGATGGGCACGCCCGTCACCTTGCTCATGACGGGCACCGTGCGGCTGGCCCGCGGGTTGACCTCGAGGACGTACAGGCGCCCTTCGTGCAGCACGTACTGGATGTTGAGGACACCCCGCACGTCCAGCGCCAGCGCGATGCGGCGGGTGTAGTCCACCAGTTGATCGATCTGCTCCTGCGTGAGGCTGCGGGGCGGGAACACCGCGGTGCTGTCGCCCGAGTGAACCCCGGCCCGCTCCACATGCTCCATGATGCCGGGGATCAACACGCGCTCGCCGTCGGCCACCGCGTCCACTTCCAGCTCCTTGCCGGGAAGGTAGCGGTCCACCAGCACCGGGTACTCGGGCGTCACTTCCACGGCGTATTTCATGTATTCCAAGAGCTCCTGCTCGTCGTGGACGATCTCCATGGCCCGCCCGCCCAGCACATACGAAGGCCGCACCATCAGAGGGAAACCCAGCTTCAGGGCGATGCCCATGGCCTCCTGGATGGAGGTGGCCGTCCGCCCTTCGGCCTGGGGGATCCCCAGGCGCCGCAGGAGCTGGCCGAACTTCTCCCGGTCTTCGGCCAGGTCAATGGCCTCCACCGAGGTGCCCAGCACCGGGACGCCGGCCCGGGCCAGGGGCCCCGCCAGGTTGATGGCGGTCTGGCCGCCAAACTGGACGATGACCCCCTTGGGCCGCTCCCTTTCCACCACGTTGAGCACGTCTTCGACGGTCAAAGGTTCGAAGTAGAGCCTGTCCGCGGTGTCAAAATCGGTGCTGACGGTTTCCGGGTTGTTGTTGATGATGATGGCGTTGTAGCCTGCCTCCCGCAAGGCCCACACCGCGTGCACCGAGCAGTAGTCAAACTCTACCCCCTGCCCGATGCGGATCGGTCCTGAACCCAACACCAGCACCGACGGGCCGTCCAGGGGCGGCACCGGGTCCCCGCCGCGGTAGGTGGAGTAGTAGTAGGGGCTGGCTGCGCCCGGCCCCGCGGGATGGGTGGCCACCGCTTTGTAGCCCGGCGCGATGCCCCGGTCCTGGCGAGCCCGGCGCAAATCGCCTTCGGCCACGCCGGCGAGGGACGCGATCTCCCGGTCGGCCATGCCCATGGCCTTCGCGGCTCGCACCCGCTCCCACGCGGCTTCGTCCCACGCGGTGCAGGGGCCCTGCTCCCGCAAGGCCAGGAGCTCCTTTTCCATGGCGACGATGCGCCCGATGGCGGCGATGAAGTAGGGATCGATGGCGGTGGCGCGGGCCACCTCGGTCTCGGACATGCCCCGGCGCAAGGCCTCGGCTAGGACAAACAGGCGCTCGTCGTCCCCCGCGGGCAGGCGGCGGCGCACCTCCTCCCCGGACCACTGGTCCACGCCTTTGAGGCGCAGCCCGGACGCGCCGACCTCCAGGGACCGCACCGCCTTGAGCAGGGCCCCCTCCAAGGTGCGATCGATGGCCATGACCTCGCCAGTGGCCTTCATCTGGGTGCCCAGCACCCGGTCGGCGGTGACGAACTTGTCAAAGGGCCAGCGGGGGATCTTGACCACCACATAATCCAGCTGCGGCTCAAAATGGGCTGTCGCGTCGCTGCCCGGGGCGATGCGGATCTCGTCCAGGGTGAGGCCGATGGCGATTTTGGCCGCCACCCGGGCGATGGGATACCCCGTAGCCTTGGAGGCCAGGGCGCTGGACCGGCTCACCCGGGGATTGACTTCGATGACGTAATAATCGTTGCTGTAGGGCGAGAGGGCGAACTGGACGTTGCAGCCGCCCTCGATCCCCAAGGCCCGGATGATGCGCACCGCCGCGTCCCGCAGCAGGCGGTACTGCTCGGGCGTCAGCGTCTGGGTCGGCGCCACCACGATGCTGTCACCGGTGTGAATCCCGATGGGATCCATGTTTTCCATGCCGCACACCGCGATGCAGTTGTCCGCGCCGTCCCGGATCACTTCAAACTCGATTTCTTTCCACCCGGCCACGCTGCGCTCCAGGAGCACCTGGCCCGCGGGGCTGTTGCGCAAGCCCCGGCGCACGATCTCCTCAAACTGGGCCTCAGTATTGGCGATGCCGCCGCCGGTGCCGCCCAGGGTGTAGGCCGGCCGGGCGATGACGGGCAGGCCGATGTCGTCCAAGAACGCGCGCGCCTCCGCCAGGCTGGACACGATGCGGCTTTCGGGCACCGGTTCACCCAGCTCCATCATGGTGCGCTTGAAAAGATCCCGGTCTTCGGCCCGCTGGATGGCTTCCAGGGGAGTACCCAAGAGGCGCACGCCGAGGTGATCCAAAAGCCCCCGGCGGTTGAGCTCCACCGCCAGATTGAGCCCCGTCTGGCCGCCCAAGGTGGGCAGCAGCCCATCGGGCCGCTCCCGTTCCAGCACCTGGTGCACCAGCTCGGGCGTGAGGGGCTCGATGTACACCCGGTCCGCGATGTGGGTGTCGGTCATGATGGTGGCCGGGTTGGAATTGATGAGGACGACCTCGACGCCTTCCTCCCGCAGGGCGCGGCACGCCTGCGTCCCCGCGTAGTCGAACTCCGCGGCCTGGCCGATGACGATGGGCCCGGAGCCGATGACGCACACTTTCCTCAAACCCTTGTCCTTGGGCAAAGCCTTCACCTCTAGCCCGCGACGGCCGCGAGGGCCGCTTCCAGGATCCCGACGGCCTCATCCAGTTCCTCGCGGGTGACGATCAGCGGCGGCAAGAGCCGCAAAATGGACTGGCCGATGGCGTTGACCAACAGGCCCCGTTCCTGGGCTGCGGCCATGACCCGCGGCGCGTCAACCCCGTCCAGCTCCACGCCCAGCATCAGGCCCAGGCCCCGCACTTCCCGAATCCACCCCCGCCGGCGGGCCAGCTCCTCCAGCCGCCCCCGCAGGTGCTGGCCTGCGGCCGCGGCGGCCTGGGCCAAGTCATCGCCCACCAGGGCGTCCAGCACCGCCAGGGCCACCCGGCACGCGAAGGGATTGCCGCCAAAGGTGGAGGCGTGGGCGCCGGGCGCGAAGGCGGCCGCGATCTCCTCCCGGGCCAGCATCGCTCCGATGGGGATGCCGCCGCCCAGGGCCTTGGCCAAGGTGAGGATGTCCGGCTTGACGCCGAAATGCTCATAGGCAAACATCCGGCCGGTCCGCCCCAGCCCCGTCTGCACTTCGTCCAGGATCAAGAGCAGGCCGTGCCGGTCGCACAGCTCTCGCACGCCCCGCAAGTACCCGGGATCCGCGGGGTAGACGCCTGCTTCCCCTTGCACGGGTTCCAGCATAACCGCCGCGGTCTCGCCGTCGATCGCGGCCCGGAGGGCTTCCAGATCGTTGAAGGGTACGTGGACGAACCCTGCGGGCAAGGGCGCAAACCCCTCGTGGTACTTGGGCTGGCCCGTGGCGGCCAGGGAGCCCAAGGTGCGCCCGTGAAAGGAGTTGAGGGCGGTAATGATCTTGTAGCGGTTTTGTCCCTGCCGCCGGCCCCAGCGGCGGGCCAGCTTGATCGCCGCCTCGTTGGCCTCGGTGCCGCTGTTGGCGAAAAACACCCGATCCAGGCCCGACAAGGCCGCAAGCCGGGCCGCCAGCTCCGCCTGGGGGCCAATATGGTACAGGTTGGACGTGTGCAGGATGTACCCGGCCGCCTCGCGGATGGCCGCAACCACCTTCGGGTGGCCATGGCCCAGGCTGTTGACCGCCAGCCCGCCCACAAAATCCAGATACGAGCGGCCTTCGGTGTCCCACACCCGGGCGCCTTGGCCCCGGACCAAAGCCAGGGGCAGCCGGCCGTAGGTGCGCATGATGTGCTGATCCGTCAAGGCCTGGATTTCAGAAAAGGTCCGCGCCATGATCAGCTCACCACCATCGTGCCGATGCCTTTGTCGGTAAAGATTTCCAAGAGCAAGGAGTGCAGCCGGCGGCCGTCGATGATGTGGGTGCGGGGCACGCCGCTCTCCAAAGCTTTGATGCACGCTTCCACTTTCGGGATCATGCCGCCGGAGATGCGGCCTTCGGCGATCATGCGCCGGGCCCGGTCCACCTCCAGGGCGGAAATGAGGGAGCGGGGATCTCCTTCGTCGGCGAAAATGCCCTCCACGTCCGTCAACATGATGAGCTTGTCCGCCTTGAGGGCGGCGGCCAAGTCCCCCGCGACCGCGTCGGCATTGATGTTGTAGCTCTCGCCGTCGTAGCCCGCGCCGATGGAGGCGATGACGGGAATGTAGCCCTCCTGGTTCAGCAAGTGCAGGAGGCCGGCGTTGATGGTTTCCACCTCGCCCACCAGGCCCAGATCGCCCCCGAGCTGGCGGGCGGTGATCAAGTTGCCGTCGTGGCCCGACAAGCCGATGGCCTTGCCGCCGTACCGGTTGATGAGGCCGACAATGTCTTTGTTGACCTTGCCGGCCAGGACCATCTGGACGATCTCCATGGTTTCCGCGTCGGTGACCCGCAGCCCGTTGACGAAGCGGGGCTCTTTGCCCACCTTGCGCATCCATTGGGAGATCTCCGGTCCGCCGCCGTGCACCAGCACCGGGTTGACGCCCACGTACTTCAGCAGGATGACGTCGAGGATAACCGCCTTCTTGAGCTCGTCGTCGGTCATGGCGCTGCCGCCGTATTTGATCACGAAGGTTTTGCCAAAGAAGGTGCGGATGTAGGGCAGCGCCTCGATGAGCACCCGGGCCTTGTCCACCAGCTGCTCGTTGTTCACCGCCGGACCTCCTTCACGTCCGATAGCTCGCGTTGATCTTGACGTACTCGTAGGTCAGGTCGCACGTCCACACCGTGGCCGCCGCGGGGCCCGCCTTGAGGTCTACCGTCAGCACCACGTCGGGCTCGTGCAGGATCTCCTTGGCCTTGGCTTCGTCGAAGGACAGCCCGGCGCCGTTTTGGGCCACCAGCAGTTCCCCGATGTACACATCGACCCGGTTAGGGTCGAACTCCACGCCCGCGTACCCGGCCGCGCACAAAATGCGGCCCCAGTTGGCGTCCTCGCCATAGATGGCGGTCTTGACCAGGTTGGACCGGGAGATGGAGCGGCCGATCTGCACCGCGTCCTCCTCGCTGCGGGCGCCCACCACGCGGATTTCCACCAGCTTGGTGGCCCCTTCGCCGTCCCGCACGATGGAGCGGGCCAGCGCGCCGTTGACGTAGTCCAGGGCTTGGGCAAAGGTCTCCAGCTCCGGGTCCTCCAGGGTGAGGGGCGCATGCCCCGCCATGCCGTTGGCCATTACCACCACCATGTCGTTGGTGCTGGTGTCGCCGTCCACCGAGATACGATTATAAGTCCGCTCCACCGATCCCCGCACCACCGCCTGCAGGGCCGCGGGTTCGATGGCCGCGTCGGTGGTGACGAAGGCCAGCATGGTGGCCATGTTGGGATGAATCATGCCGGAGCCTTTCGCGATGGCCCCGATGCGCACCGGGCGCCCCTTGATTTCCAGCTCGATGGCCAGCTCCTTGGGCACCTTGTCGGTGGTCATAATGGCTTCCGCTGCGTCGCGGCCGCCCTCGGTGCTCAAGAGCTGGGCAGCTTTGTGGATGCCCGAAGCGATCTTATCCATGGGCAGCGGCACGCCGATGACGCCCGTGGACGCGACGGCCACCTCCTGGGGCGCCACCCCCAGCGCCGCCGCGGTCAGCTCCGCCATGCGCCGGGCGTCGGCCATGCCCTGGGGGCCCGTGCAGGCGTTGGCGTTGCCGCTGTTGCAGACGATGGCCCGCAGGAAACCGCCCTGCACGTGCTCCCGGGTCACGTGCACCGGTGCGGCCTGGACCCGGTTGGTGGTAAAGGTGGCCGCCGCGGCCGCCCGTTCCTGGGACACGATCAAGGCCAAGTCCTTCCGATAGCGCTTAAGGCCGATGTGCAGCCCGGCGGCGCGAAAGCCCCGTGGGGCTGCGACGCTCCCCGGGACTTCTTTGTAGGATGGGGTTCCGGCTTGTTCCAACGGTACGGCCATGGGCAGTCACCCTCCTGTCTACAGATTGCCGCTACGGGTACAGGCCCGGGGCCTGCAGGCCCAGGGTCTCGTCGAGGCCAAACATCAGGTTCATGTTTTGCACCGCTTGGCCCGCGGCGCCCTTGACCAGGTTGTCGATGGCCGACAGCACGATGAGGCGGCCGCTGCGCTCGTCCACCCGGGCCGTCACATCGCAAAAGTTGGAGCCCAGCACGGCCTTGGTCTGGGGCAGGCGGTCCTCCCCCACCACCCGCACAAAGGGCTCGCCCCGATAATACTCCCGCAGGAGGTGCAGCGCGTCCTGGGTGGTCAACGCCTGCGTCAAGCGCAGGTTCAAAGTGGCCAAGATGCCCCGGCTCATGGGCACCAGGTGGGGCACAAAGCTGACCATGACCTCGCCGCCGCCCCGGGCTGCCAACAGGTGGCGGATGCCCTGCTCCATCTCGCCGGTATGGCGGTGGCCCGGCACGCCGTAGGCCCGCACGTTTTCCGTGGCCTCCGGGTAATGGTACATGGGCCCCGGGGTGCTGCCCGCGCCCGAAACCCCCGACATGGCGGCCACCACCACTGCGGCCGTGTCGATGACGCCTCCGTGGACGAAGGGCGCGATGCCCAGCAGCACACTGGTGGGATAGCAGCCGGGGTTGGCCACCAGGCGGGCCGCCTTGATGGCCTCCCGGTGCAGCTCCGGCAGGCCGTACACCGCTTCCTGCAGGAGCTCGGTCTGCTGATGGTCCCGGCCGTACCACCGCCGGTACTCCGCGGGATCCCGGAAGCGGAAGTCGGTGCCGATGTCAACGACCTTGACGCCTTGGGCCACCAGCTCCGCGGCCAGCGACATGGAGGCGCCGTGGGGCACCGCCAAGAACACCACATCGCAGCGGGCCGCCATGGCGGCGGTATCGATGGGCTCGTACTCCAGGTCCACGATGCCCGCCAAGCCCGGATGGGTGGCCGCCACCGCCTGGCCCGCCTGGTTGCGGGAGGCGGCGTACACCACCTGGGCCCCGGGATGTTGAGAAATTATGCGCATGAGTTCGCCGCCGGCGTAGCCCGTGCCCCCGACGATCCCCACCCGCACGGTCATGATCGAGGCCAACCCCTTTCCTGTCCTGCTCGCACCGGGCCGCCCGCGGGGCGCCGGCAGCCCACATAGGATGATTATACTATCGGCATGAATAAAATTGCAATCCCCGCGGGCGCCCCGGCACAAAAAAATCACCGGGGCCGTGCCGCCGGTGTTGTTGACCGCCGCGTCGATGGATGCGCCCGGGCAGGGCCGGCTATTCGATCCACTCCACCGCCACGCCCAGCCCCGCCAGCTTTTCCACCAGGCGCTCATATCCCCGCTGGATGTGCTCCACGCCGTCGATGACGGTTTCCCCTTCCGCCGCGACGCCGGCCACGATGAGGGACGCGCCCATGCGCAGATTGGTGGCGGTGACCGGTGCCCCCGTAAGCCGCTCCACGCCTTCGATCAAGGCCGTGCGCCCATCGGTCTTGAGCCGGCCGCCCAACCGGCGCAGCTCGTCCACGTGGCCAAAGCGGTCCTCGAAGATGCGCTCGCTGATGACGCTCGTCCCTTGCGCGAGCAGCAAAAAGGCCGACAGTTGCGGCTGCAAGTCCGTGGGGAAACCGGGATAGGGCAGCGTCTTGACCTGCAGGGGCTTGGGCCGGCCCGCGAGCCGGGCCGTGATCGCGTCGCCGCAGTCGGCCAATTCCACGCCGGCCTCCTCCAGCTTGGCCAGGAGGGCCTCCAGGTGGGTCGGGATGACGTTCTCCACCGTGACGCTGCCGCCGCCCGCGAGCCCGGCCAGCAGGTAGGTGCCGGCCTCGATGCGGTCGGGGATGATGGAGTACTCCACGGGACGCAAGGGGTGGCCGCCCTCGATCTTGATGGTGTCGGTGCCGGCCCCCACCACCCGACCGCCCATGGCATTGAGGAAGTTGGCCAGGTCCACCACCTCGGGCTCCTTGGCCGCGTTGTAAATGACCGTGACGCCCCGGGCCGCGGTGGCCGCCATCATCACATTTTCCGTCGCGCCCACGCTGGGAAAGTCCAGGTAGATCTCGGTGCCCAGCAGGCTGCGGGCCTCGGCCTCGATGTAACCGTGCTCGATGTCCACCTCGGCGCCCAGCTCCCGCAGACCCTTAAGGTGCAGATCCAGCGGCCGGGAACCGATGTTGCACCCGCCCGGCAAAGGCACCCGGGCCCGGCCCAGGCGGGCCACCAGGGGACCCAGCAGCAGCACCGACGCCCGCAGGCGCCTGGCCAGCGGGTAGGGCACCTCGTGCCCGATGGGGCCTGCCGTCATGACCTGCAGCTCCCCGTCGCCCGACGGGACCACGGAGGCACCTAGAGCGTTCAAAATTTCCCGCTGGACGGCCACGTCGGCGATGTCCGGCACGTTTTGCAGGACCGACGCCCCGTCGGCCAGCAGGCACGCCGGCAACAGGGCCACGGCGGAATTCTTGGCGCCCGATATCCGCACCCGGCCGTCCCGTTTCACCCGGCCCCGGATCAGCAAACGGGGAGCCACGGACACGATAGGGTTGCTTCTTGCCTGGTAAACGATACCCATGACGGCGGTATCTTCGGCGCGGATTGCCAAGTTCCTCCCTGCCATGCCAGTTCTTGTAGGTCCCGGGCCCTTCGCGCTAGGTCCCGCCGGCCGTTCCAGGACTTATGGCCCCTGCAGAGGGTAGGCCCGCGGCCCGTCCCCCGCGGGTTCGAACGCGGTCGCGGCTGCCGGTGCCGCCTGCCCGCTGAGAAATACAAAGATGCCGTGGGCGATGGCCGCCGCCAGGCGCCGCTGGTAGGCGGGGTCTTTCAAAAGCTGCTCCTCCTGGGGATTGGACAAGAACCCCACTTCCACCAAGGCCGCGGGGGCCTCCACCGCCCGCAGGATGGCCAGATCCGCCGGGCGGGCCGTGCGGCGGTTGGGGCCCAGCTGCTGGACCAGCGCCGTCTGGATGGCCACGGCCAGGCGGCGGCTCTCCTCGTCCCCGTCCCGGTAAAAGGTCTGGGCGCCGGACCAGACGGGGCTGGGGAAGCTGTTGGCGTGCAGGCTGACAAAGACGTCCACGCCCGCTTCGTTGGCCAGGGCCGCCCGCCGCCGCAGGTCTTCCCGCTGGCGGTGGGACACCCGCTCGCCTTGGATCAAGTCATGGTCGCCGGTCCGGGTCATGACCGTGTACACGGCGCTCCGGTGCAACAGCTGCTGGAGCTCCCGCGCGATGGCCAACGTGATGTCCTTTTCCCGCACGCCGGTTACCCCGATGGCCCCGGGGTCCGGACCGCCGTGGCCCGGGTCGATGGCCACCACCCGGCCCGGCACCGTCTCCGCGAAGGGTGCGGCCGCGGGCTGCGGCCGCAGCCACCACGCGGCCAAGCCCAAAAAGAGGCCGGCCGCCACGCTCGCGGCCGCGAGCCGGATGGCCACGCGGCGCCCCGGGATGACCACCAGCAGCGGTCCCCGCAAAAGCCCCATCCCACCCCTGCAGGCCGGTTCTGGAAAAGCTTATTCGCCGGTGCTGACCGCTAGACCGCCGGGCCGCCCTCTCCCTCTCGAGCCTGGCCGCGGGCTTCGTTCCAGGCCGGGCTGTCCGCTTCCTCCCCGACCGGGGCGCCTTGTTCCTCCCGCACCGCTTCCAGCACCCGGTAGCCGCCGCCCTTGGCCACTTCCCGCACGTTCCCAAACACCGCCGCCATGTGCTGGGCGAGGCTGCGGGCGCCCTGGCTGGTGCGGGCCACCATAAGGAGCCGCCCGCCGGGCTCCAGGTGGCGGTAGGCTTCCTCTACCCACCCGTACACTACCCGCTTGCCGGCCCGGATGGGCGGGTTGGAGACGATGAGAGAGAACTTGCGCCCGGCGGCGGGCCCAAACCCGTCGCCCACCACCGCCGAGGCGTTGCCGATGCCGTTGCGGGCCAGGTTTTCCCGGGCCAGGGCCACCGCCCGCTCGTTGACGTCCACCATCAGGACGCGGGCCGCGGGCGACTCCGCCGCGACGACCACGCCCACGGGCCCGTACCCGCAGCCCAGATCCAGCACGGGGCCCGCCGCGGGCAGCGGCAGGTGCTCGATGAGCAGGCGGGTCCCCTTGTCCACGCGGCCCCGGGAAAACACGCCCGCGTCGGTCACGAAGACGTACTCGCGGCCCCGCAGCGCCACCGTCACGGTGCGGGGCCGGCGGGCCGCCTGGGGTTGGGCGCTGAAGTAGTGCTCGCTCATGGGCTCCAGCGGGCGGGATCAAAGGGATTGGGCCCCGCCGGCGGGTTTCCGGTGACGTAGTCGGCGATCATTTTCGCCGTACCGGGAGCCAAGGGCAGTCCCGCCGTGCTGTGGCCCGACGCAATGAACGCGTTGGCAAAGCCCGGCACCGGCCCGATGACCGGCAACCCGTCGGGCGTCACCGGGCGCATGCCCACCCACTCCACGGCCTCAAGGCCCCGGTCGTAGTTGGGCAAGTACTCGGGGATCTTCCTGTGCAGCGCCTCGATGCGCGCCCGCTCCATGTGCAGGTTGATGCCGGAAAACTCGATGGTGCCCGCGTAGCGGGTGCCCCGGTGCAGGGGCGTGCACGCGATCTTCGCGTCAGCCAGGAACAAGGCCGTCTGCAGCCGGGGATTGGCCGTGGAAAACTGGAGGCTGTAGCCTTTGCCCGCCTGCATGGGCAACGAGTAGCCCAAAGGTTTCGCCAGCTCGCCGGCCCACGCGCCGGCGGCGATGACCACGTCGTCCGCGGCCACCGTCTCGGTCTTGGTCTTGACGCCCGTCAAGCGGTCGCCCTGCCGCTCAAACCCGGTCACTTCGGTGGAAAACAGGAGCCGCACGCCGTCGGCGGCCAGCCGGTCGGCCAGGGCCCGCAGCACCGAGCCGGGGTCCACGTGGCGCGCCTCGTGGATGAACACGCCGCCCACCACGCCCGGGCCCAGCTCAGGCTCCATGGCGCGGACTTCCTGGGCCGACAGCCGCTGGGGCTCGCCCAGGCCCAGCTCGGCCATGGTCTGGTGGTCCTTGAACCCGATCTCCCAGGCCTTCTCGTCCAGGTAGACGCTGAGCAGGCCCCGGTGGTGCATTTCGAATTGCAGGCCGTCTTCCACCAGCTGATCGTACCCGGCGTGGGCCATCCGGGTGAGGCTGGCGGTGGCCTCGCACCCCCGCCGATAGGCCTCGGGGTTGCAATACTTGAGGAACTGGGTGAACCAACCCGTCAGCCGGGGCAGCGCGGTGGGCTTGATGTACAGCGGGCTGTCGGGCTGCATCATCATCTTGAGGCCTTCCCAATGCAAGCCCGGCGCCGGCAAGGGCAGCGCCCGGGCGGGGATGACCCAGCCCGCGTTGCCAAAGGAGGAGCCCGAGCCCAGCTCGGCCTTGTCGATGACCACCACGTCCAGCTCCCGCCGCCGGAGCTCGTAGGCAATCCAAAGGCCCACGATGCCGGCGCCGACGACCACCACTCGCTTTGTCATAGGCACATCTCCTTGTCGGGCAATTCCCACGGTGTCGTCCGAGGACGCTCGCGCCACAGGCGAGCACCGCATCGGTGGTATTCGCTGCGCTCCGGTTCAAACCCTGGCCCCCAGCGGGTCCGGGCGCCCGCAGCTACGGCGGCGCCGGATCCTGGGAAGGACGCAGGACGCCCCGTTCGGTGATGACCAGGTCGACGCGTTGATCGTGGGGGTCTTCCGGCAGCGCGTCCACTACCTGCACGGAAAAGGCCCACCCGACCCGCACGGCCCGCCGGGAAAGCCGCGCCAGGAACCGGTCGTAATACCCGCCCCCCTGGCCCAGCCGCCGCCCGGCCCGGTCAAACCCGACGCCGGGCACCACCACCGCGTCCAGCCCGGCGGGGTCCATGGGCGGCGCTCCGGCGGGCGGCTCCAGGATGCCCCGGTACGGCCCCGGCACCAGCTGGTCCCAGCTGGCCACCGCCACCGCGTCCATCTCGCCGGGGCGCCCCGGCACAAGGCGCGGAAAACACACCGTCCGCCCCGCTGCCCAGAGGCGCTGGGCCAAGGGTTGGGTGGGCGCCTCGCTGCCCGCGGCCGCGTACACCATCACACGCCGGGCCGCAGCCAACTCCGGCACCGAGAAAAAGAAGTCGGCCATGCGCCGGCCCCACGCGGCCCGCATCGCCGCGTCCACGGCCCGCCGGCGGGCCGCCAGCAGCCGGCGCCACGAGGCCTTGCCCGCCAGCGGGGACCCGGGATCCTGGCGCTGTCCACGGGTTGCGTCCTGCATAGGATCTCTCCATCCGCGGCCCTGGGCCTTGCCCCCAAGGGAGCCGGGTCCGCACCCTCCAGCGCGGAGCTCTGCCCCCAGCGCGCCGCCCCCAGAGCCCCAGCGCCGGGGAAACAAATCCCCTGGGCCATGCCCCAGGCTCCCGGGCACAGCGCCGCCCGCCGGGCGCCGCAACAGGGCGCGGGCAACGGCCCGTCCCCGGCTACCCCGTCCGGCCCCCCGTCTCCGCTGAGGCCGGCACCGGCGCCTCCTCCGGGCCCCGCCAGCGCAGGAACACCAAGATGCCCGTCAAGATCAAGGCGCCCCCGGCCACCTGGATGGGCTCGGGCACTTCCGCCAACACCAGCAAAGCCAGCAGCGTCGCGCCCACCGGTTCGCCCAGGACGCTGACGGCCACCACCGAAGCTGGCACGTGCTGCAGCGCCCAGTTGAACACCGTATGCCCTAACAGCGTCGGCCCTACCGCGAGGCCAAAAAAGATGAGCCACTCGGACGGCCCGTGCCCGGTCAGGGGGACCCCCATGACCAAGGCGGCCACCCCCAGGGTCGCCGCGGCCGCACCGTAGAGCCAGAAAACGTATACCAACAGCGGCACTCGCCGCCGCACCCGCTGCCCGATGAGCAGGTAGACGGAAACGAGGATGGCCGCCGCCACCGCCAGAGCGTCGCCCAGCAGCCGCCCGCCCGCGGCCTCCAGGGCATCGGCGCCGATGAGGTACACGCCGCCCAGGGCGATGGCGATGCCTAAGAGGGAAGCCGGCGCCGTCTTCTCCCGCCACAGGAGGTAGGCCATGAGCATGACCCAGATGGGCTGGGTGGTCACCAGCACCGTCGCGCTGGCCACGCTGGTCAGCCGCAAGGACGCGAACCACACGGCGTAGTGCAGCGCCAGAAACACCCCGGCCGCGACGGCCGCGCCTACGTCCCGGGCGCCCGGCGCCAACAGGGCTCTCCCTTGCCGGGCCAGCACCACGGGGGCCAGCAGGAGCCACGTCAGCACAAGACGGTAAAAGGCCAGCGCCACGGGGGGAGTGCTGGACAGCTTGACCAGCACCGCCGACGACGACACGGCCACCACGCCCAGGGCAATCAGCGCGTAAATGTGCCGAGGCGTTTCCGCCCTGCCCACGTCCTCCCCTCCCCTGCCGCGCGGGCCGCCCGCCCGCCACATCCCTGGCACCCCGGGCCGGCCCTGGGCGTTCCGGCCGTTGGAGCCGAATCTTTCCTAAGCTGGGCGCACGATGGACACCGCCGCCCGGTCGGGGTCGAAATGTTCCCGCAGCCGCCGGTTGGCCTCTTCTACCGTCACCTCCTGGAGCTGGTCCAAGTAGGCGAACAGGGACGCACCTAGGAAGTGATAGTAGAGAAAGCCGTTGGCAATAAACTCCAGGGAATCGAAAAACTGCACGAATTCGCCCACCGCCTGGCGCTGCACCCGCCGCAGGTCCTCCTCGGCCAAGCCTTCGCCGGCCAGCCGCGCCAGCCCTTCCATGAGCCGCCGGTGGAGCTCGTCGGGATCCCGGGTTTCACCGCCGATGACCGAGTGCCCGTAGCCCGGCCCCGCCTGATAGCGGGCCCCAAACCCGTCGTCTACCAGGTCCGCGTCGTAGAGTTCCTGGTACAGCCGGGAACTCTTGCCCAGGGCCGCGGCCAGCACCAGCGACGTGACTACGTCCCGGCGCAGCCATGCCGGACCGCCGGCGGGCGCGCCCGCGTCCTTAAAGCCCAGGGCGTACAAGGGCCGGGCCGCCGGCAGCACCGCCTCCACCCGGTCCTGGGCTACCCCCGGGGGCTCCTCGGGGTACAGCCGCTCCACCGGCGGGCGGGGGGCGTACCCCCGGGGCCCCACGTCTGCCTCCACCTGGGCCAGCACCGCCTCGGGGTCCACGTCGCCCACCACAAACACCGCCATGTTGCTGGGGTGGTAAAAGGTGTCGTAGCACGCGTAGAGCGTCTCGGGATCGATGCGCCGGATGGACTCCACCGTGCCCGCGATGTCGA
This sequence comes from Limnochordales bacterium, assembly GCA_035304545.1. Classification (GTDB taxonomy): domain Bacteria; phylum Bacillota; class Limnochordia; order Limnochordales; family ZCTH02-B6; genus ZCTH02-B6. The sequence goes on from DATGPV010000061.1 coordinate 34,542, forward strand.
TGCGCACCGGGTGGGCGTGGTACAGCGCCTCCAGCAGGTTCATGCCCAGCCGGTGGCGGGGCTGGTCCTGATACATCCGGATCTCCTGCTCGATGATGCCGATTTCCTTCTGGACGCCCTCGGGCGTGAAGTGGGGCGCCTGCACAAAGTCCAGCAACCGGTCCAGCGCGGCCTCAAAGTTGTCGGTGGTGGAAAACAGGTAGCTGGTCATGGTGTGGCTGGTGTAGGCGTTGACCGACGCGCCCAGGGCCGCGAAGCTGTTGAACACATGCCCCTCTTCGTCTTCAAACAGCTGGTGCTCCAGAAAATGGGCGATGCCGTCGGGCACCTCCAGCTCCTGGCCGGTGCCCGGACGGCGAAACCGGTTGTCGATGGACCCGTAGCGGGCCGAAAACACCGCGTAGCGCTTCTGGAAACCGGGCCGCGGCATGACGAACACTTCCAGCCCCGAGGGCAGCCGCGTGAAGACGACCCGCTCTTCCAAAAGTTGGCTGTACATGGTCTGCCAGGCCATCAGTGCCCCTCCTCCTCGGCGCCCGCCGCGGGGCTGCGCAAGAAGTACACCGTGTCCGGCCGCACCCGCTGGGCCACCCGCACCACGTCGTCCCGGGTGACGGCGCGGATCTCCTCTATCAGCGCCGGCACCGGCCGCACCCGGCCGTTGATGAGGCCCACCACGCGCCCGCCGATGATGCGCCCGGGGCTGTCCCGGCCCGACAGCAGGGCGTTGATGAGCCCTTTGCGGGTATGCTCCAGCTCCTGGTCGGCGATGGCGCCGTCGGCCAAGGCCGCGACCTGCTCCCGGATGATGGCCAGGGCTTGCGGGTACTTTTCCGCCGCGATGCCGGCCACCACCGTCATGATCCCCTTGCTGGCTTCCAGGTGCGACGAGGCAAAATAGGCCAAGCTGGCCTTTTCCCGCACGTTGACAAACAGCTTGGAGTGGGGAAAACCGCCCAAGATGCCGTTGTACACCAGCAGGGCGGGGTAGTCGTCGTCCGGATAGCGGGTGCCCGTGCGGTACCCCAGGGCCAGCACCCCCTGCTGGACGGGCTGCTCTTCGGCCACCACCTGCTCCGGCCGCCCCTGCGGGTCCGGCCCCTGCACCGCGGGGATCGCCCCCTCCACCTGGCCCCGGGGCAGCGCCAGGTGCTCCTTTACCCAGCCGGCCACCGCCCCGGGCTCCACGGGCCCCACCACGAACACGTCCACCGGGCTGGAGGCCAAAAGGTGCCGGTAGTGCTCATACAGCTGGCCGGGCCCGACCTGGCCCAGCTCCGCCTCATCGCCGTACTTGTGCAGCCCGAAAGGTTCGCCCCGGCACATCTCCTCCCTGAGGCGCTTGAGGGCGTACTGGGGCTTGTGGTTGATGGTGCTCTGGATGCGCCGGCGCAGATGCTCGGCTTCCTGGGCCACATACTCCCGGCGGAAGACGCCGTCCTCGGTGGCCGGGGTCAAGAGCACCTGCCCGAGAAAAGCCAGGGCCCTTTCCGTCAGGCCCAGCTTTTCCGGGAGAAACCGATCGTGGGCCACTTCCATAAACAGCTCAATGTTTTGGGTTTCGCCGATCTTGCCGATGTCCACGCTGAACCCGGCGCCGTACATGTTCTCCAAGTGCCGCGCGATGTCCCGGACCGTGGGCAGGGACTGGGTCCCCCGGCGCAGGACGAAGGGGATGACCGCGGTGCGGGTGTGCTCACCGGCCCGGAGGCTGCGCCGCAGCACCAGCTTAATGGTGGTGGTCTTGAACTTGTCCGTGGGCGCGACGTGCAGGTGAAACCCCCGGTCGATGGCCATGGTCTCAAATTGTGCGTGCATGGATGCACCGCCCCCTCACAGCACGATGGCCACTTCGTCCCGGTCCATGCGGTCCATGCACTCCTGCAGCTTGGCCCGCAGGATGGGGTCTTCCGCGGCCGCAAAGCGCACCTGGCGCAGCAGGTCGATGCCCCGGCGCAGCGCGTAGACGATGTCGCCCTCGTCCTGGTACGCGCCTTGGAGCAGGCGGCTGAAGGCTTCGCCCCGGCTCCAGCGGTAGGCCAGCGCGGCCACATGGTCATGGAACCGCACCGTGGAAACCCCCAGGACCCGCCGCTCCACTTCTTCCAGTTCCCGCACGTGGGCCTGCACGGCGGCCACGTCAAAGGCGTTGTGGGGGTGGCGGCCTTCGGCGCGGCGCGGTTCGTAGTCGATGGAAACCGCCAGCGCGTTGATCTGGTCGGGATCCAGCCGGTGGAACCAGCCCGCGAAAAACAGCTCCGTCACCAAAAGCTCCTGGATGTTGATGCGGGCGGCAAATTCGCCCCGTGCCGTGAGGGTGTCCCCCCGCACGAAATCCAATTCCTCCAGCACTTGCCGCTTGGCCTCGAATTCCCGGATGAACCGCTCCGCGGGCGGCACCTCGGCCAGCTGCCGCTCCAGCTGCCGCACCCGGCGGGCCGCCTGGCGCCGGGACTTGCCCTGGGTGCCCTCCAGCTCCGCCAGCCGGGCCCGGGCTTTGGCCAAGGCGGCTTCCAGCCGCTCCCGCTCCCGCTCGGCCTGGTAGGTGGCGAAATTTTTCCTCAGGATGCTCCGGATCTCGTCCTGGGCGTAGCTGCGCACCAAGTTGAGGACGCTGTTGTAGCTCAAGGTGAAGCGGCTGCGCAGCGGCTCCACGTCCTGCTCCTGCATGGTGGGATACTCGTCGGGGACGAAGCGGTTGAAGTCTACCAGGGTAAACACGTAGCCCCGCTCGTCGATGCCCCGCCGCCCGGCCCGCCCGGCCATCTGGAAATACTCCCGGTTGGTCAGCGGGCGGAAGGATTCCCCGTCCCATTTGGTCATGCCGTCGAAGCAAACGGTGCGGCACGGGAAGTTGAGCCCCACCGCGAAGGTTTCCGTGCAGTAGAGCACCCGGATGAGGCGCTGCTCAAACAAGTCTTCCACGATATCCTTGACCACCGGCAAGAGGCCCGCATGGTGGTAGCCGATGCCCCGCAAAAGCAGCCGCGTCAAGGTGCCCAGGCGGGGGATGGTGCCGCCGTGCCAGCGTTCCAGGTGCCCGTCGACGATTTCCTTGACCCGCTGCTTTTCCCGCCGGGTCAAGAAATCGAACCGCTCGCCCAGCTCCACGGCGTTAAGCTCGCACTGGCGGCGGCTAAAGGTGAAAAACAGGCACGGCAGATAGCGGCGGCGGATTTCCTCGATGAGATCCACATGGGTGGTGCGGGGAAACTCCAGGCGCAGCCGGCCGTTGGGCCGCACCCGCAGCCGCTCCGCGTAGCGCTGGTAGCGCTGGGCCAGTTTGCGAAAGGTGGTGATGCCAGCGGTGACCTCAAACATGTAGTGGGTCAAGGGCACCGCCCGCTGGGGATGGTGAACCACCTGCACCGGATGGCCGTGCACCTGGGTCACCCACGCGGCCAGCTCATCCACATTGGGGATGGTGGCCGACAACCCCAAAAAGCGCATGTGGGGCGGCATAAAGATGAGGCTTTCCTCCCACACGCTGCCCCGGGCAGGATCGTCAATATAATGGATCTCGTCGAAGATGCAGTAGGCCACCGGCCCCAGGCGGGCCGGCGCCTGGTGCAGCATGTTGCGGAAAATCTCGGTGGTCATGATGAGGATGGGCGCGTCGGGCCGGATCACCACGTCGCCGGTGATGATCCCTACTTGGTCCTCACCCAACAGGCGCTTGAATTCCTTGTACTTTTGGTTGCTGAGGGCCTTGATGGGCGCGGTGTAGACCACCTGCCGGCCCTGACGGGCCATGGACTCGATCAGGTAGTCGGCCACCAGCGTCTTGCCGGTACCCGTAGGCGCCGACACCAGCACGCTGTGGTGGCGCTGGATCCAGGCGATGGCCTCCTGCTGGAACGGATCCAGCTGTTTGCCCCTGTATGCCGTGATGCCGGCAGCCACCGGCCCGCCGGCCGCGTCGTCCCCGATGATGGTGGGATCACTCCAGCCTCTGCGTAACGTTGAGCCGCGTCCACGGGCAAACGCAGCTTCATCCTAGCACAGCCTGCCGGGGCTGTCCACGGCCGCGCCCCCGGCCCAGGGCGGGCCGTGATATAATCAGTGTGCTCCTGATCTACTTCAGCGAAAGGCGGGCGGACCCTGGTGTCCCTGGAAGCCGAAATCAAAGCCTACGCCCGGGAGATCGGCTTTGATGTGGCGGCCATCGGCCGGGCGGAAAGCTACCCCCGCGCCCGCCGGGTGCTGGAAGAGCGCCGGGCCCACGGCCGCTACCCCGCCTTCACCGAGCCTGACATCGCCCTGCGCTGCGATCCCCGGCGGCTGCTGCCCTCGGCCCGCTCCGTCATCGCCCTGGGCGTGTCCTATTTGACCCCCCACCGCTCCCGGGCCACCCGGGCCGGTGACGACCCCCGGGGCCAGCTGTCCCGCTACGCGTGGGGCCAAGACTACCACCCGGTGCTGCGGGAGCGCATGCAAAAGCTCATCGACTTTCTCGCCCAGCGGGTCCCCCATCTGGAAGCCCAGGCCTTTGTGGACACGGGCCCGCCGGTGGACCGGGAAGCGGCCGCCGCGGCCGGGCTGGGCTGGTACGGCAAAAACGCCTGCCTGTATGTGCCCGGCTACGGCTCGTGGGTGTTCTTGGGCGAGATCTTCACCAACTTGGACCTGGCGGCCGACCCGCCCATCAGCCTGGACTGCGGCGACTGCGACCGGTGCATCCGGGCGTGTCCCACGGGCGCGATCATCGAGCCCTTCTACGTGGACCCCCACCGGTGCGTCTCCCACCTGACCCAGATGCCCGGCTTCATCCCCCGGGAGCTGCGGCCGGCCATGGGCCTCAAAGTGTTTGGCTGCGACGTCTGCCAGCAGGTGTGCCCGTGGAACGAGGACGCCATCGTGGCCGACCGGCCTGAGTTCCGCCCCCGGCCCGAGGTGGGCACCGCGCCGTCCCTCATCGAGATGCTGACCATGACCAGCGGCCAGTTCCGGCGGCGTTTCGGGCCCACCGCGGCCGGGTGGCGGGGCAAGAAGACGCTGCAGCGCAACGCGGCCGTGGCCCTGGGCAACACCCGCAACCCAGCGGCGGTGCCGGCCTTGGCTCAAGCCTTGGCTTCCGACCCGAAACCGGTGGTGCGGGGCCACGCCGCGTGGGCCTTGGGGCGCATCGGCGGCCCCGCGGCCCAGGCCGCCCTGCTGGCCGCCCGGGACCAGGAAGCGGACCCGCAAGTGCGGGAAGAAATCGCCGCCGCGCTGGCCGCGCTCAACGGGCGGGCGGGATCGGCATCGGCCGCGCGGCCGGCCCCGCCGGCGCCCGTCAAAGACACGCCCGCACGGCGGCCGCCACCCGCGGCACCATGTCCGCGGTCACGTGCCGGTGGGTGACGAAGCGCACCACCCGGCGGCCAAAGGGGATGCCCAGCACCCCCTGGGCCGCCAGCCGCTGGAGGAAGCCCGCGGCTTCATACCCTTCCGGCAGCTCAAACATGACGATGTTGGTTTCCACCTGGGCCGGATCGAGAACCAGTCCGTCGATGGCCGCCAAGGCCTCGGCCAGGGCCCGGGCCACCCGGTGGTCGTCGGCCAGCCGGTCCACCATCGTTTCCAGGGCCACCAACCCCGCGGCCGCCAAGACCCCTGCCTGCCGCATGCCGCCGCCCAACAGCTGCCGCACGCGGCGGGCCTGGGCGATGAAGCTGCGGCTGCCGGCCAGCACCGAACCCACCGGCGCGGAGAGCCCCTTCGACAGGGACACCATGACCGAGTCGGCGGGCCCGGCCAAAGCCTGCACCTCCACGCCCAGGGCCACCGCGGCATTGAAGATCCGGGCACCGTCCAGATGCACCTTGAGTCCCAGCTCCCGGGCGGTGTCCGCCAGGGCCGCCATCCGGTCCGGCGCCATAACGGTACCGCCGCCCCGGTTGTGGGTGTTTTCCAGGCACAACAGCCCTGGCACGGGGAAATGCAGGCCAGCGGGACGCGCGAGATCCCTCAGCTGGCCGGGCGCGGGAATGCCCCGCCGGCCGCGGAACAGGCGGGGAAACAGGCCCGCCAAACGGGTCACGCCGCCCGCTTCGTAGTAGTAGATATGGCTGTCCTCTTCCAGCCACACCTCTTGTCCGGGGACGGTGTGGCTGAGCAGCGCGATGAGATTGCCCATGGTGCCGCTGGGGACAAAGAGGGCCGCCTCCTTGCCCAGGCGGGCCGCGGCCGCTTCCTCCAGGCGCCGCACCGTGGGGTCGTGGTCCAGCACGTCGTCGCCCACCGCCGCCGCGGCCATCGCCTCCCGCATCGCGGCCGTGGGCCGGGTCACCGTGTCGCTGCGCAAATCGATGACGGGCGGCTCCTCCGGCGGCGACCCCGCCGGCGGCCCGCCCGCTCCCGCCAAAGGATCCAAGGCCTTGCCCCGCCTCCTTGCGTCGGTGTTGGCCGCCCCGCGCGGCCCCGTGGGCCCTCAGTCGATGATGAAGACCACCGCGTAGCGCCCCAGAAAGTCGTACTTCGCCAGTTCCCGCCGGATGCGGTCCGCGTCGGCCCCGCTGACGACGACGCTGGCCCGGAAAAGGTCGTCCACCCGGTCCACCGCGGTCACCACCAGGGGCAACCGGTACGGGTACAGCTCGCTGACCGCCAGGCGCGGGTGGCGGATGGCCTCGTCGGGATCCCGCACGTAGGCCACGATGCCGCGGCCGATCACCATGCTGGCGTCGGCCTCCATGCCGGTATACACCAGCCCGCCCTGTTCGTCTACGATGCGGGGCGACATGCCCCGCACGACGCCCAGGCCCCGGGCATCCACCACCAGCCCCGTGTACACGGGGCCGTACTGGGCCAAGAGGCGTTCCCAGTGGGCGGCCAGCTGCTGGGGCCGGTCGTCGATGCGCACCAGGGACACATCATCCCACCACACGGACCCCCGCATAATGCCGCCCGCCACCGCCGCGGCCCGGGCCGTGCCCGACGCGACGAACTCCAGCTCGACCCGGTGCCACCGGCCGTCGGGGGGAATGCCCCGGTGAATGCGGTGGCTGCCCGCGCTGGGATCGTCCCATTCGATGCCCAAGGTGGCCACCGCCGGGCTGTCCGCCCGCACCCAGCCCGACAGCACATACCGCCCGCCGGCCACCAACTCCAGGCCCCCTTGGCGCCAGTAGGCCTCGCCTTCCCCGCTGCCCGTCGACAAGCGCCCGCTGGCGGTGCCGCTGCGGGCCACGCGGCTGTCCCGGCCTGCCTGGTGGGCGCCCACCGCCCGCCAGCCCGCGGGCGCGGCCGTCCCCAGCTCGAAGTCGCCGTTCTCCAGCAAGTTGACACCGAAGACTTCCTCGGCCCGGGCCTCCCCCGGGGCCAGGCCCAGCGCGCACAACAGGCCCAACAGCAATGCGGCAGCCCGCATGGTGTCCCTCCGCGTCACAGGCGGTAAATCTCCCGGTACTTCTCCTCCAAGTACTGCACGTAAGGCCCGCTGTCCAGCGGCCCGCCGGTGATGTGCCGGGTCAGCTCCGCCGCATTGAGCATCGCGCCCCAGCGGTGGATGCGCTCTTGGGTCCACACCCGCAGTGTGTCAAAGCGCCCCTGCCGGATCTCCGCGGGGATCTCGGGGTGCTCCCGTACCGCCTGCGCAAAATACTGAACGCTGAGGACGTTGCCCAGCGTATAGGTGGGAAAGTATCCCCACGCCCCCATGGACCAGTGAATGTCCTGCAACACGCCTTCCGCATCGTTGCCGGGCACGATGCCCAGGTATTCCTCCATTTTGGCGTTCCACGCGGCCGGCAGATCCCGGACCTCCAGGCGGCGCGCCACCAAGGCCCGCTCCAGCTCAAACCGGACAAAGATGTGCAAGTTGTAGGTGAGCTCGTCGGCCTCCACCCGGATAAAAGATGGCTCCACCCGGTTGATGGCCCGGTAAAACCGGTCCAGGTCGACGCCCGCCAGCTGCTGGGGAAACCGTTCCGCGAGCTGCGGCAGCCAAAATTCCCAAAACCCCCGGGAACGGCCCACCACGTTCTCCCACAGGCGGGACTGGGACTCGCTGACGCCCAGGGACGTCTCCCAGGCCAGGGGCGTGCCGTCCAGGGCCGGCGGGATGCCTTGGGCGTGCAGGCCGTGGCCGGCCTCGTGCAGCGTCGCAAAGAAGCCCGACGCCCAATCGTCCGCGCGAAGGCGCGTCGTGATGCGCACGTCGCTTTGGGAAAAGCTGGTGGTAAACGGGTGAGCGGATTGGTCTTGCCGCCCCCGGACGAGATCGAATCCGATGGCCCGCAACACGTCCATACCGAAGGCCCACTGCTGCTGCGGGTCAAAGGGCTGCCGCAAGAAGGCGTCGTCCACCTGGGGCGCGCCGGCCACCGCCTGAACCAAGGGCACCAGCCGCGCCTTGAGCCCGGCAAAGAGTTGCTCCACTTCCGCCGTGGTCATGCCCGGCTCGTATTCATCCAAGAGCGCGTCGTAGATGTCGTCCTGGTACCCCAAGTGTTCGGCCTTTTCGATGGTCAGGGCGACGAGGCGTTCCAGGTGGGGGGCCAAGCGGCGAAAGTCCGCGGCTTGGCGGGCGTCCCGCCACGCGTCTACCGCCAGCGCCGACGCATGGGCCAGCTCCTGCACCAGATTCGGCGGCAGCCGGCGGGCCCGTTCATACAAGATCCGGGTGCGGCGCACCAGCTGCGCGTCCAGATCCTCCAGGTCAGGCGCGTTCCCCTCCCGGTCCCGCAACGCGTCCAGGAGCTCGCCCACGCGGGGCGCGGTGAACCGCTCGTGGGCCATGCGGGCCAGGGCAGCCCGGTGACGCGCGCGGGCTGCGGCACCGCCCGCGGGCATGTACGTCTCTTGATCCCAGCCCAGCACAGCGTCGGCCGCCCGGAGGGCGGCCACATCGGCGATGATCTCCCGCAGTTCCCGCAGCGCGTCGCCCATGGCGGCTCCTCCTGCCTCAGTTCGCGGCCGCCTGGAGCTTCTCCCGCAAGGCGTCCTTGGGGAGCAGCCCCACGATGCGGTCGACCTCCTGTCCGTTGCGGAACACGATCAGGGTGGGAATGCTCATGACCCCGAACTTGCCCGGCGAATGGGGGTTCTCGTCGGTGTTGAGCTTGTACACCGTCACGCTGTCACCCAGCTCCTGGGCCACTTCCTCCAGGATGGGCGCCAGGCGCAGGCACGGCCCGCACCAGGGGGCCCAAAAATCTACGACGACCGGCCCTTCGGCCTGCAGCACCTTCTGGTCAAACTCGGCATCGGTGACGGCCTGCACCGCAGCCATTGGCAACGACCTCCTGTATCCTGGCCGCCTTCGCCGGGGGACCCCGGCGCGGCCTGGTAGTGGGTGAGCGCCCCGGCCCCCGGGGCCAGGGGAATCCGCTACCATTATAATACACCTCCCGGGTATGGCAAGGAAACGCGTCCACTTCCATTTTCTGAACGCGTACACTATAATTCCAGGAAAAGCGCGAACTGACCGCTGTCCGGGGGAAGCCCGCCGCCCGCCGGCACACCATCCTGGCACCGCCGCCGGCGGCACCGCGCCCCAGCGCCGCTGGCGGACCGCCGCACCAAAGGGAGGACAAACCGTGACCTCGGTCAACCGCACCTATGTCATCATCGGCAACGGCGTGGCCGGCACCAATGCCGCCGAGCGCCTGCGCAAGGAGGATCCCGCGAGCCGCGTCGTCATTATCGCCGCCGAGCCCTATCCCCTCTACAACCGGCTCGCGCTGCCGCGGCTGCTCAAGCAGGAGACGCCACTGCACAAGGTGATGCTCAAGGACGCCGCCTGGCACCGGGACATGGGCATCGAGCTCTACCTGGAAACCCGGGCCGTGCAGGTGGACGTGGAGAAGCGCACGGTGGTGACGGACCAAGGACAAGAGTTTGTCTACGACAAGCTGCTGGTAGCCACCGGCGGCCGCCCCAACCGGCTCAACGTGCCGGGCGCCGACATCCATGGGGTGTACAACTTCCAAACCTTGGACGACGCCAAGGCCATTATGGAACGGGTACTGGAGAGCCGCACCGCGGTGGCGGTGGGCGGCAGCTACATTGCCTACGAGTTGGCCGACGCCTTCCGGGCCCGGGGGCTGGAAACCACCTGGCTGATCCGCGGCCCCCGGTTTCTCCACCGGATTTTGGACGAAGACGGCGGCCAGCTGGTGGATTTGCTGGCCCGGGAAGCCGGCGTCCAAGTGCTCTACGGCGAAGAAGTGGCCCAGGTGGTGGGCCAAAACGGCGTCGTCACCAAGGTCATCACCAAGGGCGGCCGCACGGTGGAAGCCGACATGGTGGGCGTCGGCATCGGACAAACCCTCAACACCGAAGTGCTGGCGGGCACCGGCGTGCAAGTGCGCAAGGGCATCGTCACCGACGCGAGCCTGCGCACCAGCGTGCCCGACATCTTTGCGGCCGGCGACGTATGTGAGTTCTATGACGTTACGATAGGCGGCTACAACTTGCTGGGCACCTGGAACAACGCGTCCTCCCACGGCAAGATCGCGGCCGCGGGCATGCTGGGCCGGGAGGAAACCTACGAGCAGGTGCCCGCGTACAGCAGCACCCTGTTCAGCTCCACCTTGAGCGTGGTGGGCATGACGCCCGACAGCCGCCCGGACCTGGAGTCCATCAGCCGCGTCGACTGGGAGAACAAAGCGTACCGGCGCCTGTTTTTCTGGGAAAACCGGCTGGTGGGCGCGGTGTTCATCGGCGGCCGCAAGGGCAAGCGGCAGATCACCGAGATGATCCGGGACCGCACGCCGGTGGAGGGCCCCCGGGAACGCTTGCTGGAAATGTAAGGGAGAGGGTTGGGATGCGCATCTACACCCGCACCGGCGATGGCGGGGAGACGAGCTTGTTTTCCGGCCAGCGGGTGCCCAAGGATGATCCCCGGGTCGAAGCCTACGGCACCGTGGACGAACTCAACAGCGTCCTGGGCCTGGTGCGGGCGGAGGCGTTGCCCGCGGACGTCGACCAGCTGCTGGCCCAGATCCAGCACGACCTGTTCACCTTGGGAGCCGACCTGGCCACCCCGCCCGGATCCCGCCGCGCAGCCCAGGCGCCCCGCGTCGGCCCGGACCACGTGCGCGCGCTGGAGGCCGCCATCGACCGCCACCAAAGCCAGCTGCCGCCCTTGCGGTCCTTCATCTTGCCCGCGGGCCCGCGGCCCGTGGCGCTGCTGCACGTGGCCCGCACCGTCGCCCGCCGCGCGGAGCGGCGGGTGGTGGCCCTTCACCGGCAAGGGGCCGGCGCGCCGGTGGCCGTCAGCTACCTCAACCGATTGTCCGACCTGCTCTTTGTCCTGGCCAGGGCGGTGGCGGCCCGGACGGGCGCCGAAGAAGTGCCGTGGCAGCCGCCCCCGGCGGAGCCGCCGCCCACGGCGGCAGAGAGCTAAGCGGAGAGAGCGACAAGGAAACGCCAGAGGATCCACCGACAAGAAGGGCCCGCCCCCTTGCCCAGGGGCGGGCCCACGCTTACTCCAGGTCGTGGCGCCACGACTCGATGGTGCCGGCGAATTTCTCCAGCGCCTCTTCCCGCTTCCTGCGGCGGCGCTCGGTCTCGGCCTCCAACTCCGCCTGCTGGGCTTTGCTCAAGGTGGCGGCCACCAGGCGTTCCAAGCCCTCGGCCACCTCTGGCTGCAGCGCGCCGGCCGTCTCCGCCATGACGTCGGCCGCCGCGTCCATAAACCGCTCCTGGTCGATCTGCGCCAACGTTTCCAAGGCCGCCAGCTGCACGCTGCGCTGCCGGTCCTCCACCGCCACCCGCACCAGCGCACCCGCCAGCGCCCCCGCATCGGGCAAGAGCCGGATCATCTTGGCCACCACTTCCCGGACGGCGCCGCTCTCCTCCCGGGTCAAATCCTTCAGCGTGTTGATGAGCGGTTCGCGCTTGGCCGTCGTCAGGATCTCTTGCACCGCCGCGCCGCCCTCGTCGGTGGGGGAAAATTCCAGGAGCCCCTCTTCCTCAAAGTCCAGCAGCGTCTGGGCGGCCCGGCTGCGGGTCTTGGCATCCACCAGCACCAGCCGCACCAGGTCTGCCACCGACGCCTTGAGCCGCCGGCGGGCCGCGGCCACCACGCCCAGCTCCCGCACGCGGGCGCTGCTGTCCCGCAGCCAGCGCAGCATGAGGCCGTCGGAGGCCCCTTCCACGCCTTCCATCAAGGCATCGTAGGACTTGCGCTCCAGGCGGTCCAGCTTTTCCCCAAAGGGCCGGCGGTAAAACTGGGCCAGCACATCCAAAAGCGGGTCGCTCTTGCTCTTGCCCGCCAAGTAAATGCCGAGGCACTGCAGCTGGTAGTCCCCCGAATGCAGGGCTTGCTCCACCGGGTCCCGCAGGATCTCCGGATCGTAGGAGAGCACGATGCGGATGAGCTCCCCTGCCAGCCACCCTTCGTCGGTCAACGCGATGACGTGCATCAAGGCCGGCACCGCTTCCGAGTCCGCCAGCTGGCCCAAGATCTCCTTAATCTGGTCCCGGGCCTCGTAAAACCGGTGGCGGATGTGGCGCTCCAGCTCTCCGTAAAAGTCCTTGTCCTTGACCCGGCTGAGGATGAGGCGGTAGAAGGGCACCTGCACTTCCGTGGGTTGGTCGTTGAGCACCCGCAAGAAGTAGCGGGTCTTGCGGGGCAGCAACGCCAGCTGCTCCAGCTGCGCCCGCACCTCCTCATCCACGGTCCCGTCCTCGACCACCAGCTCCCGGAACAGGTCCTCCACGCGGATGCGGTACGTCTCGTTGTCCATCCGCGTGGCGGCCGCGCGGGCCGGCCGCACCTTATCGGTCAGGAAGCCGCTGTTCAATGGTCTTCCCTCGCAATCATCTCGACATTGCCAAACCAGTAGTCGGCGTATTCCACCGTGAGGCGCGCCCCCAAGCGGTTCGCGGCCGCCCGCTGGGCGCGCAGGACGGTGTACCCGTCCACTCGGTGGAACTCTTGCTGCACCTCCAACGTGCCCCAGTCGTAGTCCAGCACGGCCTTCTCCACCAGCCACGTGTGGCCGTTGACCCACAGCGCGCCCCCCACGGCGCCTTGGCCCGGCCCCCGCCGCCGGCCCGCCAGGACGTACACGGGCTCGCCGTTGCCGTTGACTTCCTCGCCCACCACGTCCAGGTCGTAGTCGTCGAGCCCTAGGTGCACCTGCACCAAGCTCGCCATCACGTCGGGGGGCAGGAAGCTAGGGGCGCCGCGGGTTTCCACGAAGTACTCTCCGCCGCGGCGCACCACGTCGGAGTGAAACCGCCACGAGAAAAGGAGCACCTGCAGCACAACGTGTTGGCGAAACCCCATGTCCGGAGGCAGCTGGCCAAGGGCGTGTTGGATGTTGGCCATCACGTCCTCCACCGAGGGCGCGGCGGCCGCGCCGACCGCCAGAGCCAGGCACAAAAACGCCACCCACGCCCCGATGGCGACCCGCCGGAGGGCCCCAGGACGCGCGCCGCCGCAATCCCCCATTGTTGCTACCCCCAGCACAAATTTCCACTTGCTTGCCTCTTCACTTCTGCGCGGAACAGGCTTTTCCTGCGCGAGGCCGGTGGGCCCCGGGCGGACCCCCGCCGTGCCGGTGCCCGGGCAACCCCGCCGCGTGCCAGGGGAAGTGCCTCTTTTGACGATGGATAGTCCGGAAGCGGCGCCTGCCGGCCCTGGGCCAGTGGCCGGGCGGGCCTACGAATGGACGACGACCGGAAGCACCGGTGACATCTTCAGTATACCCCAGGAACCGCCGGCAATCTACCGGGCGCGTCAACCCCGTCCGCCGCGCGGTCTGCACCCGCCCGCCCGGCGCCACATCCCCCGCGGGCTCTGTTACAGCCTATGCCCGCCGCCTGGTGAACAGGACGCGCGGGGTGTTATAATACGGGGGGCCGAGCCGCCCGCCATCCCTGCCCAGGAGGTGTCGTCATGACCCAGCCTCGTAATCGGATTCCGCCGGGACAGACGGTGACCACCGGCTGGCCCGTGCTGCACGAAGGCCCGGTCCCCGCCTTTGACCCGGCCACCTGGGACCTGCGGGTGTTCGGCGAAGTGGAGCGGCCGCTGGTCTTCACCTACGAGGAGTTCCGGCAGCTGCCCACCCGCACGGTGCGCTGCGACATCCACTGCGTCACCCACTGGAGCAAGCTGGACAACGTGTTCGAAGGCGTGCCCTTCAGCGAACTGGCCCGCCTGGCCGGCGTGAAGCCCGAAGCCCGCTTTGTCATCCTCCACGCGGAGAATGACTACACCACCAACATCCCACTGGAAGACTGCCTGCGGGACGAATGCCTGCTGGCCTTCCGCCACAACGGCGCCGACTTGACACCCGAACACGGCTGGCCCCTGCGGGCCGTCATCCCCCACCTCTACTTCTGGAAAAGCGCCAAGTGGGTGCGGGGCGTGGAGTTTTCCCGGGTCGACAAGCCCGGCTTCTGGGAGCAGCGAGGGTACCACAATTACGGCGACCCGTGGAAGAACGGAGGTCAACGGTTCTGGTTTGATTAAGGGCGCCGCCTGTCCGGTCCCAAGGGCGGCTCACCCGGCGGCGCCCAACAGGTGAAGCATCAGGGCCTTCTCCGCGTGCAGGCGGTTCTCCGCCTGCTGGTAAATGAGGGACCGCTCCGACTCGATCAAGTCCTCGGCGATCTCCAAGCCGGGATGCACCGGCATGTCGTGCATGATGAAGGGATTGTGCCCGCCCAGCAGTTCCCGGTTTACCTGGTAGGGCCCCATCACCGCCAGGCGGCGGGCCTTTTCTTCCGCGTAGTCCGGGTTGTGGAAGTTCTCCATGTCCACCCAAGTGTCGGTGTAGACAAAATCGGCCCGCTGCACCGCCCGGGCGTCTTTGGTGACCTCCAGGCGCCCCGTGGCCGCAGCCTGCGCCATGAGCTCTTCATCCCAAGAAGCGGGGTTGACCTCAGGCGTCACCAGGATCACCCGGACGCCCACCTTGGTGGCCCCCGCGGTCAAGCAGTTGGCCACGTTGTTGTGGATCCCGACGTAGGCGATGGTGACCCCGTCGAAGGTGCCCGTCTGTTCGTAAATCGTCAGGAGGTCCGCCAGGGCTTGGGTCGGGTGGTACCGCTCGCAGCAGCCGTTGATGACCGGCACGTCCGCCGCGGCGGCCAGCTCCTGGAGGTCCCGGTGGCGGATAAGGCGAGCCATGATCAGGTGCACGTGCCGGGAGACGTAGCGGGCTTCGTAGCGCAGCGGCGAGATGGCGAAGTTGGACTTGTCCCAGTCCATCACCACCGCCCGGCCGCCCAGCTCCTGGATGCCCAGCTCAAAGGAGAGCCGGGTCCGGGTGGACGTCTTTTGAAAGAGCATTAGCAGGTTGCGGCCCGTGAGCGCCTGGGCCCAGCGCTGCGGATCCCGCTTCACGGCGCGGGCTGTTTCCACGATGGCGCGGATCTCCTCCGCGGGCATGTCTTTGAGGGACAGCACATCTTTTTTCACGGGGTCACCTACTCGCGGGTATGATGAATGATCTTACATTGCCATGCATGAATATGCAAGCCGAGGACCGCGCGCTTCAGCAAAACAGGCGCACTTCCACCCTTTCCCCCGCCGGCAGCCGGCCTCGCGCCAAGGGCACCGTGACCAGCCCGTCGGCCTGCACCAGGGTAGTCAGCTGCCCCGATCCGCCCCGCAGGGGATGGGCCACCAGTTCCCCGTCCTCCACGGCCAGCCGCACCCGGGCGTGCAGCTCCCGTCCGGCGGGCGCCTGGATATCGGCCGCGAGGCGGGCCCGGACCGTGGCCTGCCAAGGATCCTCCGGCCGACGCCCCATGCGCCAGTACAGCGCCGGGCGGGCAAAGAGCTCGTAGGTGACCAGGGCCGACACCGGGTGGCCGGGCAGCACGCACACCACCCGATCGCCCACCAGGGCCAGCAAGGTCGGCTTGCCCGGCGCCACGCGGACGCCGTGCACCAAGATGCCGGGGGGGCCCAGCTCCCGGATGATGTCGGCCGCGATGTCGTCCAGCCCCACCGAGCTGCCGCCGGACAGCAGCACCATGTCCCATTGGAGCCCCTCCCGCAGGGCCGCCCGCCAGCCGTCGGGACGGTCGGGCACGATGCCGCCCAGGCGGGGCACGCCGCCGTCGGCCCGCACCGCGGCCGCGAGGGAGTACAGGTTGGCGTCGCGGACTTGCCCCGGCCCGGGCTGCCGATGGGGCGGAACCAATTCGTCGCCGGTGGAGAAAATGGCCACCACCGGCCGCCGGTAGACCCACGGGGCCACGCAGCCCACCGCCGCCAGGGCGCCCACGTCCTGCGGCCGCAGCCGGTGGCCCGGCCGCAGCAGCACCGCGCCCGCGGCCAGATCCGCCCCCGCCGGCAAGACGTTTTCGCCGGGTTCCACCGGCCGCATCACCACGATCTGGCCGGAATCCGCCGTGGCGGGCGCGGTTTGTTCCACCGGCACCACCGCGTCCGCGCCCTGGGGCAGCATGCCCCCGGTGGGAATCCAGACGGCCTCACTCGGCCCCACCGTCACCTCCGGGGCCCGTCCCATGCGGACCCGGCCCCGCACCCGCAGCACGGGCCCGGCAGCGCCGTGCGCATCGGCGCGCGTATCCCGGGCCCGCACGGCGTACCCGTCCATCGTGGATCGGGCAAAGCCGGGCAATGCCCCGCCGGCCCGCACCTCCCGGGCCAACACGCGGCCGACACCTTCCGTCAGGTCCACTTGCTCCTCGGCAGGACGGTAAGGAGGCAGGGCCTCCAGCAGGCGCCGGCGGGCCTCACTGACCGTGGGCAGCTGTTCCAGCTGGAAGGGCTTGGCCGCCTCCCGCATGGCCCGGGCCCCGCCTTCTGATCACGAGGCCGCGCCGGGGCCCTGGGCTTGTCCGTCCAGGCCCAAGGCCGGCGCCACCTCGCGCAACGCATCGATCACCACCTGGATGTGCTCGTCCAGGGGAACGCCCAACGCGGCGGCGCTCTCCACCAGCTGGTCCCGGCTGACGCCCTTGGCGAAGGCCTTGTCCTTCATCTTCTTCTTGACGGACTTGACCTCCACCTCGTGGATGCTCTTGTTGGGGCGCACCAGCGCCACCGCCATAACGAAGCCGCACATTTCGTCCACGGCGTACAGCGCCTGGGACATCTTGTCCCGGCGCTCCAGGTTGAGGTAGTCGGCGTGGCTCTTGATGGCGTAGATGACGTCCTCGGGATAGCCAAGCTCCGCCAAGATGGCCGCGCCCTTGAGCGGGTGGTCCGGCGGGTCCGGCCAGCGCTCGTAGTCAAAGTCGTGGAGCAGCCCAGTGATGCCCCACCGGTCCTCGTCTTCCCCAAAGCGGCGGGCATAGGCCCGCATGGCCGCCTCCACCGCCAGGGCATGCCGCCGCAGGCTCTCGCTCTTGGTGTACTCCGTCAAGAGCGCCCACGCGGCCGCGCGCGTCATGACCTCATGTCCCGCGGGCACGTTCCATCCACCCTTTCCCTAGGATTTGTCCCCGACGGCCCATCCCCGGGCCAAAAACAAAACCCCCTCCTCGGCCAGGCCGGGGAGGGGGTGCCGGCCTCGGCAGGCCGTCACGCCGCGAAGGCCTTGTCTGCCTCGCTGGGCGGCACCACCACGATGGCACCCTTCGCGCACACGCTCTCGCACAGCTTGCAGCCCACGCACGACCGGGGGTCCACCAGCTCGGCGATGCCGTGGAAGGAGGGCCCCGTCAGCGCCAGGCAGTCAAAGGGACAAATGTCCACGCAGAAGGTGCACCCGGTGCAGTGGTCCGGGTCCACCACCGGCTTGGGCCAGTTGCTGCGCCCGGCGATCCGGGGCAGCAAGTTGCCGAACTGGTCTTCGATGCACTCCACCGGGCAGGCGTAGCTGCACGCGTGGCAGTCGATGCACCGTGTCGGATCGATGACGTGGACTTGCTTGCGCTCGCCGGAGATGCAGTTCACGGGGCACACCTTGACACAAGCGGTGCACCCGATGCACGCGTCGGTAATAAAGTGCGCCAACGTTACGCCCTCCCCAAGGGACTCCAGGTCCCACGCTTAGGGGCATTATAACAAAGACGACGCTTCCGTGCCAAACGGGCCTGCGGCGCCCGCCCCCGCCACCGCGGCCGCCAGGCCCTCCACGTCCACCACCAAGATACCCGGCACCGCCCGCCGGGCCCCCTCGTCGGCCCGGCGGCGCAACAGCACCACGCAGGGGGCCACTGCTCCCTGAGGGCCCAACTGCTGCCCCTCGGCCGCCAGTGCCCGGGCCCGCTGGGCCGCCTGCCGCAGCGCCCGCACCAAACCCCGGCCCCGGCTGTAGTTGGCCACCGGGGACGTCACCACCGCCCAGGTCCGGTCGGGGCCCACCAAGTATCCTTGCCACATGGTAGGCCCGCTGCCTCGGACGGCTTTGACCCGCCAACCCTCGGGCAACGCCGCCAATTGCCGCTGCAACTCCTTAACCGCAGCCTCCAGCTGCCAGCTGGTCAAGAGGCGGGAGGCCATCATCCCCATGACGGCGATCCCCAAGGTGCCGAACATCCGGAAAAAGCCGATGCCAAATTCGTTGTAGAGCCGGAACAGGCTGCCGACGGCAAAGGCCACCACCAGCAGGGGGACCGCCCGGGCCACCGCGCCTTCCTCCTGCTCCTACCGTCCGAGCCGGGCCAGCCAGCGCACCAGCTCCGCCCGCTCCTCGTCGGTCATGGGCATGGGCGGCATCTGGGTCGGCGGCAGCGGCACCGGGTTGGGCAACGCGAGCTGCTCCCAGACGCTGCCCCACCGATCATCGTCGGGGCCGCCGGCACCGGCGGTGCCCACCGGTGCGGCCTGGGCCGCCGCGGTGCGCCGCTGGGCAGCGCCCGCCGCCGCGTAGGGCAGCGGTCCGCTGTAGTTGGACCAGTAGACAGGCGCCCGGTTTTCCATGGCCGGCGGGTTCTCGACCCACCGGTAAAGGAAGGCCTCCCACTCCTCCACCGGCAGCAGCTGGGTCCACGCCCCCACCACGGTCAGGTCGGGACCCACATTGCCGCCGATGCCGTTCATGCTGTGGCACGCCATGCAGCCCCGGTCGTGGAAGATCTCCTTGGCGCGGCGGTTTTCCTCGGGCGTCAAGCCGGCCGCGTCGGGAAGGCGGCTCAGCAGCACTTCCCGGTCATCGGGGATCTCCGGCGGCGGGATGTGGGCCGACACCTGGCTCCAGTCGCCCATCATGATAAAGGTCGCCACGGCCCGCAGGTACAGCTCGTTCAAGGGCCCGCCGTGCACCGCGCCAAAGGTGGGCATGGCGGTATAGGACGCCCACTCGCCCGTCACCAGCCGCTCCCAGCGGGGGTTTGTGGTGCCCGGCCGCCCGTCCCGAACGGTGCTCACAATAAATTCAAAGGTGTCCTTATCCTCAGCGGGATGGCCCCGGAACTCCTCCCGGTTGAGGGGAGGCCCGACAAAGCCCTGGCCCGCGGCCCCGTGGCAGACGACGCAGTTTTCCGCGTAGGTGAGCATTCCCCGATGAATGAGGTCGTCGTAGTGCTCCTGCTCGGCTCTGGCCATGCGGGTTCCCTCAAAGGCCAGGTACAGACCCCAAGTAATGATCAGTGCCCACACCAGCACGAGGACGACGATGTACCTTCTCCCGCTCACAAGGGAACGACTCCTTTCACCCGAGGGCCAAGCCGTCAGTCTTCGTCATCCGCGGCCCCTTCGTCCCGGTCCATCCACTTCTGCGCAAAATACATGATGGCAAGGGTCAAGAAAAAGGTCGTGAAGACCAACAAGAGCTCGACCGCGTCGGATACGTGGTACACCCTCCAGCCCTCCTTACACGGGCGTCACGTGATCGGGGCGGTGGCGATCCCGCTCCCGGATGTCGCCCGTGTCCACCAACAGCCGGCCGCCCCGGATCTCCACCCGCATGTAGTCCATAGGCCGGGGCGCCGGACCCGCGATGTTTTGCCCCGTGGGCTCATACACCGAACCGTGGCAAGGGCAGATGAACAGCCCCTGGGCATCCACCCACGGCACCGTGCAGCCCAGGTGCGGGCAGCGCCAGTACAGGGCGATGACGCCTTCCGGCAAGCGGGAGATGTAAAACCGCCCGTCGCGAATGCGGGTCACCGTCCCGACGGGGTAGTTTTCAATGGGCCCCGCGTCGATGACCGTACCGAAGCCCTCCACTTTCCGGGGCCAAAACATGGCCAAGCCCGTCACCGCCGCCTGCACCGCGAACAGCCCCGCGGATGCCCACATCACGTTGCGCAATAGGCCGCGGCGGCTCATGGCCTGCTGGTCCTTGGCCGCCTGCTGCTGCTCCTTGCCCTCGGCCTCCGCCATGCCAGTTCACCTCTTCAACGTGCCTCTTCGACTTACTCCTTGCCGATGGGCGGATACGGGATGTCCCACGGCCACGACAACGCCATCCCCTCGCCCCGGAAAGCCGTGCCGATGATGGTGAGCACGATAAAGGAGGCGAGGAAGAAGGTGTACATCGCGATCATGCACTCCCGCACGTCCGCCTGCCAGCGCCGTTTGACGATCACCCACAAGGAGAAGGGAATGAACGTCATAAAAACGATGGGCACGAAGATCTCCGCGAACGCGTCCGAAAACCCGTGCATCTTGAGGAAGGGCGCGATCCCGAAGCTGCCGCCCGCGGGCAGCCACTCGTCCATAAGGATCAGGCCGACGTTCCAGATGGTCGTGTAAATCGCGGAGAACACCGCGATGGGCACGCCCTTCTTGCTGTAAAACCAAATGCCGGTCCCCTTCTTGCTCCGGTCGATGTACGGGATCGCGGCCAACAGCACCAGCACCGCCGTGGGCACGACGACGCCCGCCAGGGCCGGGTGCATGTGCAACAAGAGCTCCTGCAGACCCAGGAAGTACCAGGGCGCCTTGGAGGGGTTTGGGGTCAGCTCGGGATCCGCCATCCGGTAAAAGGGCGCCCGCACGAAGATGGCCATGATGGACAAGAGGAGGGTGATGGTCAGCGCACCGATGAGCTCGATGCTGACCAGGTGCGGCCACACGTGTACTGGCCGCAGCTCTTTTTCGTCCACCGTCCTCAGCAAGTCATCCGTGCCCTCACCCGGCGAGGGCTGCTGCACTTCCGTCGCCATGGACACCGTGTCCCTCCCTACTGACCCAGCTGCTGCTGCCGGCGCCGCGTCTCCACCGCACGCAGCGTCTCTTCCTCGTCATCTTCGTAGACGGGCGTGGAGATGTTGCCATCCTTGCGCACCCGCCAGAAGTGGGTGGCCATCAGCAGGATGGCGGCCAGGGGCAGGAAGATGACGTGCAGGGTATACCAGCGGATGAGCGTCTGCTGGCCGATCTCAAAACCGCCCAAGAGCGCCATGCGCACCTGCTTCCCGATGAAGGGCGTCGCGCCGCCCATCTCCATGCCCACCGCGATAGCCCAGTACGCCAGCTGGTCCCAGGGGAGGAGGTAGCCGCTGAAGCTCAGCAGGCACGTCACCAACAGCAGAGCGACGCCGATGACCCAGTTGAAATCCCGGGGCGGCTTGTACGCGCCCGTATAAAACACCCGGGTCATGTGGGCCAACACCGCCAGCACCATGGCGTGGGCCGCCCACCGGTGCATGTTGCGCAAAAACGCGCCAAAGGTGACTCCGGTTTCCAGCTGGACGATGGTCCAGTAGGCGTCCTGTGTAGTGGGGATGTAATACCACATCAAGAACACACCGGTGACCGTCAGGATGACGAAGGTCCAGGTGGCGAGCCCGCCCAGGCCCCAGGTGTAGGTGACACGGGTCGCCCGCTTCGGCACGCGCACCGGGTGCAAGTGCAAGGCGAGGCTGTTGAGGATCACCATCGCCCGCGTTCGCCGGTCGCGGGGGTAAGGATTGCGGTAGATGGATTTCCACAGCCGCGACGACGTGATGTATCTCCATATACTGCTCATGTCGTACCCGAGACCTCCCCGGCACGCCTTGGCACACTACGGCACACCTATAGTCGTTTCGCTTCGCAGAGAGACGATTCCTTCCCGAGCCCGGCCTTTGAAACCTAATATTCCCCTGGCCGGGTCCCGCTACCATGCCCCAGCCGCCGTCCCCTGCCGGAGCGAATCCCCGCACCCGCCGGGCTCGCCGCGCGGCGCCGGCCCGGTCAATCCAGCGGCGGCGGGAAACCCAACTCGCCCGGGACGTGGGCGGTGAGCTGGCCCGCCTGGTCCCACACCGCCGCCAGGACAAAAGGATCGTGGTAAAAGGTCAGCCACCACCCCTGGGACTGCGCCTTCCCCAGCCAGCGCTCCTTTTGGGCGACGCTGGTGAGGGGAAAGTTGTCGTAGGCCATGACCCACAGCGGGTTCAAATGCGCATGGGTGGGCAGCAGATCCCCCAGGTGCAGCACCGTCCTGTCGCCCGCCTCGATGCGCACCGCCTGGTGGCCGTGGGTGTGGCCGCCCGTCAGGTGCAGATGCACCCCGGGGACCAGCTCCACGTCGCCGTCCACCAGCTCCACCTGGCCCGCCGCCCAGAGGGGCTGCCAGTTTTCCGGCCAGTAGCCGTGGCGGGTGCGGCGATCGGGGTTGGTGGCCGCTACCCACTCGGCCCGCTGCACCACGTAGCGGGCCCGGGGAAAGGCCGGCCGCAGGTCGCCCCCGTCCCTACGGACGCCGCCGCTGGTGTGGTCCCAGTCCATGTGGGTGTACACCACAAAGTCAATGTCGGCGGGCTTAAGCCCCAGCCGCGCCAGGTCCTCCTCCAGCGCCGGCAAGGCTTCGACCCGGAAGTTGCGCCGCTGCTTGTCGCTGAGGCCGTGGCCGATGCCGGCTTCGATGAGGAGGCGCGCCTTGGGGGTGAGCACCAGCAGCGGGTACGCCTGCATGGGAATGCTGTTGTGCTGGTCGCACGGATACCGCCGCCGCCACAAGGGTTTGGGGACCGGGCCAAACATGGCCCCGCCGTCCAGGCGAAACCGCCCGCCCCTCAGCCAGTGGATGCGCACCGCGCCCAGGTCCAAGACCCCGGCCACGCCCATCCCCCTTCAGTCGTAAAGCGCCCGCACCGTGTCGTGATCCAGCCGCTGCACCAGGGCCGTCACCAGGCGGGCGGCCGCCTCAAAATCGTCCCGGTGCAGGATGCCCACGTGGCTGTGGATGTAGCGGGTCGGCACCCCGATGCAGATGGCCGCCACCCCCTGGCCGAACAGGTGGATGCGCCCCGCGTCGGTGCCGCCGCCAGGCATGACGTCAAACTGCAGCGGGATGCCCTCGTCCTCCGCGACGTCGATAATCAGGTCCCGCAGCTGCACGTTGGGCACCAGCGTCGCGTCGTACAGCAGCACCGTCGGCCCCTGGCCCAGCTTGCTCTGGGCTTCTTCGGGCTTCATCCCGGGCACGTCGCCGGCGATGGACACCTCCAGGGCGATGCCCACGTCGGGCTCGATGGCATGCGCGCTGGTCTGGGCCCCCCGCAGGCCGACCTCCTCCTGCACCGTGCCTACGCCGTACACGGTGTTGGGGTGCGCCACGTCCTGCAGTCGGCGCAGCACCTCCACGGCCAGGGCGCAGCCCACCCGGTTGTCCAAGGCCTTGGCCATGATCAGCTTCTCGTTTTTCATCAACGAAAACTCGCTGTAGGGCACGATGGGATCGCCGGGGCGAATGCCCATGGCCAGGGCCTCTTCTTTGCTCGCGGCGCCCACGTCAATGAACATGTCCTTCTTTTCCACGGGCTTTTTGCGGTCCTCCGCCGACATGACGTGGGGCGGCTTGGAGCCGATGACGCCCGGCACGTCGCCTTGGCGGGTCTTGACCACCACCCGTTGGGCCAGCAGCACCTGATCCCACCAGCCCCCCAAGGGTTGGAAGCGCAAGAAGCCGTCGTCGGTGATGAGGGACACCAGAAAACCCACTTCGTCCAGGTGACCCGCCAGCATGATGCGGGGGCTGTCCGCGGCACCCCCCTTGCGGGCAATGACGCTGCCCAGCCGGTCGCGGGTCACCTCGGCCAAGGGCGCCAAGTAACGCTCCATCACCTGGCGCGCTTCCCGCTCGAAACCGGGCACGCCCGCCGCGCTGGTCAAGTCCCGCAGCAGCTCCAGCGTAAAGTCCTTATCGTTGCCCCCGCTCAACGGTTTCCCTCCTCCGGCAAATCCAGCGTAAAGGTCCCGGGCGCCGCCTAAGGGCCGGGGCCCTGGGCCGCGTCAGCCGATGGGCGTGCCCGGCGGCACTTCCCGGTCGGGCGCGAGGAGCACCACGCCGCCCGGGTCCATGGCGCCCAGCACCAGCACCTCCGACATGAACGTCGCAATCTGCTTGGGCGGGAAGTTGACCACGGCCACCACCAGCCGGCCCACGAGATCTTCCTTGCTGTAGAGATCGGTGATCTGCGCGCTGGAACGCTTCACGCCCAGCTCGCCGAAGTCGATGAGCAGCTTGTAGGCCGGCCGGCGGGCTTCCGGGAAATCGTGCACCTCCAGCACCCGCCCGATCCGGATGTCCAGCTTTTGGAAATCCGCCCACGTGGCCATGCCCATCCTCCTGCCCCGCCTCAGTTTTTGGCCGGCCCTCCAGGCCCCCACGGCCCCGCCGGCCCCCCCATTGCTTCGGTGGCCGGTGGGGCGGTCCCTCCCCGGCCCAGCGTCCCCTCCCCGCCCGGCGCAATGCGTTTGACAAATCGCATGTAGACAAAGGTAGGCAACTGTGATATAGTTGCACCACACCCCGGCCCGGGGTGGCAACATCCGTGAGGAGGTCTACGTTTTTGCAGGAAGGAACGGTCAAGTGGTTTAACGCGGAGAAGGGCTACGGCTTCATCCAGCCGGACAGCGGCGAGGGTGATGTGTTCGTGCACTTCACGGCCATCAACGCCGAAGGGTTTCGGACGTTGGAGGAAGGCCAGCGGGTCACCTTTGAGGTCGTGCAGGGCCAGAAGGGCCCGCAAGCCGGCAATGTGACCGTCATCGGCTGACGACCACCCAGCGACTGGACAACGGACCGAAGGGGCGGGAACCATCCCGCCCTTTCTCGCGTCCGGAAGCCCCCCCAACCTGGCCACCGCCTCCCGCCGCCTACCGGGTCGGCGACGGCGCCAGAAGGCGCGCCTCAGGAGCCTGCACCGCCTCAGGTTCCGGCGTCACCTGCAGGCAGATGTAGGCCACGACGCCGAACATCACGGTGATGATCGCGCTGTGCAGCATCATGACCAGCAGGGACAGCTGGGTCAGCACCGAGAGGCCGCCGCTGAGCACTTGGCCCGCCACCAGGGCCACCGCCCACAGGCTGGCCCGGTAAATGTCGGGCCGCGCCCGGCGCTCGGCAAAGGCCAGCCGCAGCAGCCACAGCAACACCAGCACCGTCCCCGCGGCCGCCAGGCGGTGGGCAAACTGGATGCCCACCGGGCCGGTGAGCTCGGGGATCAGTTGCCCGTTGCACAAAGGCCAGTCCAGGCACGCGAGGTTGGAGTTGGTGTGCCGCACGTAGGCCCCGGTGTACACCACCCCGTAGACATAAACCAGGCTGAACCACGCCCAGCTGCGCAGCCGCCCGGACACGGGCCGCGCCCGCCCCGTGCCGCCGCCGTGGAGCTGGTACAGCATGACGCCGGCCAGCGCCACCCCCGCGAAGGAGGCCAGGGAAATGCCAAAGTGCAGCGCCAGCATCCAGTCGGGCTGCGGCGCCAGCACCACCCACGCGCCCAGGGCCGACTGTACTATGAGGAAGAACACCGAGATGCCCGCCAGCCAGCGCAGTTCCGGCCGCCACCCGTAGTTGCGCCACAGCACCACAGAAAAGATCAGGACCGCCAAACCGGTGATGCCCGACACGGCCCGGTGGCTGTACTCGATGATGGAAGCCGTCTCCAAGGCCGGCAGCCATTCGCCGTGGCACAGCGGCCACGACGCGCCGCAGCCTTCTCCGGATCCGGTCTTGGTGACCAGCGCGCCCGCCATCAGCACCACGAACATGCCGACCACCGAGACCCAAACCACCCCTTTGAGTCCCCTCGTCATGCCCTACCCTCGCCTTCCCTTTCCCCGACCTTTGTCTTGCGGGCACGACGCGGCCCCATGGCGGGAGGCATCCGCGTCCTGGGGCGTGCTGCTGCGCCTTCTGGCTTGTGGTTCTCCACCGCCGGAGCGCATCCTCTCGCCGCCAGCTGCGGCCGCAGCCCATCCAGGCAAAGCCTATCCTTCGTCCCGTCCCTTCGGGACATTCGTCCCGGCCCCTAGGGGCCACGCGACCCTTGTCCGGGCGCGGCGTGTCCCGCGAAGTTCAAGGCTCCCCGCGGTCCGCCCCCAACTGGCGCAGGAGGATGGCGGCCTCAGCCCGGATCAGGGCGTTGGCGTGGCCCAAGGCCCCCTCCAGGGCCCCACGGGCCGGCGGACCGATGTCCTCCAGGGCGATGCCGGCGGAGGAGCGCACATCATCGTCGGGGTCGCCCAAAGCCTCGATGAGGGCCGGCACCGCGGGCGCGGCGCCGGCGCCAAAGGCGCCCAGCGACAGCGCCGCCGACGAGCGCACGGCTTCATCGGGATCGGACAAGGCGCCTGTCAGGGCCGGCACGGCCAGCCCGGCATGCTGAGGGCCCAACTCCCCCAGCTTGCGCGCGGCCGCGGCCCGCACGTTGGGATCGGGGTGCGCCAGGGCTTCCACCAGGGCCCTGGGCCCGGGCGGCGCCCCGGCGGCCGGAGGGCCAGGCGGCGGGGAAAGCTCCGGCGGTGAAAAGGCCCCCGGCGCCCCTTCCCTGGCCCTGTCCGGCCGGGAGGGGCCGGTCCCCGCCCCCAGGGCCTCCCGCAGCCGCTGCCACCAACGCCGCATGGGCCTCACCGCCTCACGGGATCAGGAGCAGCTTGCCCGCCGTCGCGCGGCCCTCCAGCAGGCGGTGGGCTTCCGCGGCCTGGGCCAAGGGCAGCGTCCGGTCGATGCGGAGCCGCACCCGGCCCGTGCGCAGCCACTCAAACAGCTCGCCGGCCCGGGACGAGAGTTCCGCGCGATCCAGCGTATAATGGGCCAGGGAAGGACGGGTCAGAAACAGGGAACCGTGCTGGTTGAGCACCTGGGGATCGATGGGCTCCACGGGCCCGCTGGACTGGCCAAACAGCACCAGGTACCCGCGGGGCTTCAGGCACCGCAGGCTGGCGGCAAAGGTAGTGCGGCCCACCGAGTCGTAGACCACGTCGACCCCTTTGCCGTCGGTGAGGCGCCGCACTTCGGCCTCAAAGTCGGTTTCCGTATAGATGATGACCTCGTCGGCACCGGCTTCCCGGGCCAGGCGGGCCTTCTCCTCCGTGGACACCGTCCCGTACACCGTTGCCCCCCGCAGCTTGGCCATCTGCACCAAAAGAAGCCCCACGCCGCCCGCGGCCGCGTGCACCAGCGCCCGGTGACCCGGCGCCAGCGGAAAGGTGCTGCAGGCCAAGTAATGGGCCGTCATCCCCTGCAGCATCGCCGCGGCGGCGTCCTCAAAGGAAACGTCCTCGGGCACCTTGACCAGCCGGTCCGCGGGCACCACCTGGTATTGGGCGTAGCTCCCTATGGACATGGCGTGGGCCACCCGGTCTCCGGGCTGGAAGTCTTCCACACCCGGCCCGACGGCATCCACCACCCCCGCGGCCTCGCTGCCCGGGGTCATGGGCAAGGGCAGCGGGTACAGCCCCTTCCGGTGGTACACATCGATGAAGTTGACCCCCGCCGCCGCCACCTTGATGCGCACTTGCCCGGGGCCAGGCTCAGGGAGCGGCACCTCCTCGGGCACCAGCACCTCCGGCCCACCCGGCTGATGAACGCGAATTGCCAGCATCCGATCCACCTCCCGGACAGGATTTCCGCCTTTCCTTGGCAAAACCCTTGGGAAACCGCGACGAGGAGGCACGCTCCATGTCCGACACAGCCGTGCAAAAGGATTTGCGGACCCGCAGCATCGTCATCAGCGAAGGCGAAACCCGGGCCCCCAACCGGGCGATGCTGCGGGCCGTGGGTTTCACCGACGAAGACTTTAAGAAGCCCATGATCGGTGTGGCCAGCACGTGGAGCGAAGTGACCCCCTGCAACGTCCACCTGGACGAACTGGCCCGCCGGGTCAAGGCCGCGGTGCGGGAGGCGGGCGGCGCGCCCCTCATCTTCAATACGATCACCGTCTCTGACGGCATCTCCATGGGCACCGAGGGCATGCACTTTTCCCTGCCCAGCCGCGAAGTCATCGCCGACTCCATTGAAACCGTGGTCCAGGCCGAGCGGCTGGACGGCCTGGTGGCCATCGGCGGCTGCGACAAGAACATGCCCGGCTGCATGATGGCCATCGCCCGGCTGGGGCTGCCCGCGGTGTTCCTCTACGGCGGCACCATCCGCCCGGGGCGCTGGAAGGATCGGGACATCGACATCGTCAGCGCCTTTGAGGCCGTGGGCCGCTACAACCGGGGCGACATCGACCGCGAGGAGCTGCACGCCATCGAGTGCCGCGCGTGCCCCGGACCGGGTTCCTGCGGGGGGATGTACACCGCCAACACCATGGCCGCGGCCATCGAAGCCATGGGCATGAGCGTGCCCGGCAGCTCTTCCAACCCCGCCGAATCGCCGCTGAAGCTGCAGGACTGCGAGGCGTCGGGCCGGGCCCTGATGCACCTGATGGAGCGGGGCATTTACCCCAAGGACATCATGACCAAGGAAGCCTTCGAAAACGCCATCACGGTGGTCATGGCCCTGGGCGGCTCCACCAACGCGTTCCTGCACCTCATCGCCATCGCCCATTACCTGGACCTGGATCTCACCTACGACGACTTTGAGCGCATCCGCAAGCGCACGCCCCATATCGGCGACTTGAAGCCCGGCGGCCGCTACGTGTTCCAGGACCTGCACGCGGTGGGCGGCGTCCCGGCGGTGATGAAGGAGCTCTTGGCGGCGGGGCTGCTGCACGGCGACTGCTTGACGGTGACCGGCAAGACGCTGGCGGAGAACTTGGCCGACTGGCCCGAGCTCCAGCGGGACCAGGACGTGGTGCGGCCCTTGGACAATCCCCTGCGGGAGACGGGGCCCCTGGTGGTGCTGCGGGGCAACCTCGCGCCCGAGGGCGCGGTGGCCAAGATCGCCGGGCTCAAGGTGACCCGCATCACAGGCCCGGCCCGGGTGTTCAACTCGGAAGAGGAGGCCACCAAGGCCCTGCTCAACGACGAAGTGAAGCCGGGCGACGTGGTCATCATCCGCTACGAAGGCCCCAAGGGCGGCCCCGGAATGCGGGAGATGCTGTCGGTGACCGCCATCGTAGTCGGCAAGGGGCTGGGCGAGTCCATCGGCCTCATCACCGACGGCCGCTTCTCGGGCGGCACCCACGGCCTGGTGGTGGGCCACGTGGCGCCCGAGGCCCAGGTGGGCGGCCCCATCGCGCTGGTGCAGGACGGCGACATGGTCACCATCGACAGCGACAAAGGCGAGCTGTCGGTGGCCCTGTCCGATGAGGAGCTGGCCCGCCGCGCCGCCCAGTGGGAACCGCCGCCGCCCCGCTACACCCGGGGCGTGCTGGGCAAGTACGTCCGGCTGGTGTCGTCGGCGGCCCAAGGCGCCGTCACCGATTGACGCGCCGCGACCGCGGCGCCGCCGTGACGCGCGGGCGCCGGCTTGACGGAAGCGCATCGCAGCTAGCCTACTCAAGGAGGGATGGCCGGTGAGCTTGCAAGGCAAGCGCATCGCGATTTTCGCGGAAGAAAACTACCAGATCCTAGAGCTGTGGTACCCCCTGCTCCGCTTCAAGGAAGCCGGTGCAGAGGTCCAGGTGGTGGGATCCGGCCGGGCCGACGTGTTCCGCAGCAAGGAGGGCTACCCGGCCAAGGTGGACGTCAACGCCGCGGATGTCAAGGGAACGGACTTCGACGCGGTGGTGGTCCCCGGCGGGTACGCGCCCGACCACATGCGGGTCAACGAGGACATGATCCGCATCGTGCGGGAAGCCCACGGGGCGGGCAAGGTCGTGGCCGCCATCTGCCACGCCGGGTGGGTGCTGGCGTCGGCGGGCATCCTCAAGGGCAAGAAGGCCACCTGCGTGCGCAACATCAAGGACGACATCATCCACGCCGGCGCCACCTACGTGGACGAGGAAGTGGTGGTGGACGGCAACTTGATCACGTCTCGGACGCCCCCGGACTTGCCCGCCTTCTGCCGGGAGATCATCAAGGCGCTGGGCGGCTGACGCCCGCGTCCTCGCCCCGGGCGGGAGGCCGCTGGCCGGCTCCCGCCCGCGGGAGCCTCGTCCGCTTTTTGTCAGGCCCACGCGGCCATGGCCTTGACGGAGGTGATGACCGGTGCCGACCTACGCCTTTTCGTGCCAGTCGTGCGGCCACCAGTTTGAGGTGGAAACTTCCTGGTCCCGCAAGGGCGAAACCCGCTGCCCCCAGTGCCACAGCCAGTCGCTCAAGGAAAACTTCGGCATGTACACTTTGACCGTGCTCTCGCCCTCGGCCAACGGCGAAGGGGCGCCCGCCTGCGCCTGCGGCAACCCCATGGGCGGCTGCGGGTTGGGAATCCATCAGTAATCAAGGTGTCGGTC
Source organism: Limnochordales bacterium (assembly GCA_035304545.1). Taxonomy (GTDB): domain Bacteria; phylum Bacillota; class Limnochordia; order Limnochordales; family ZCTH02-B6; genus ZCTH02-B6. The sequence continues at coordinate 64,908 of DATGPV010000061.1, forward strand.
ATCATGGTGACGCCACGGCGGCGCACCGTGGCGGCGGCGCCGCCGTGGCGCCGCCGCCATCATGGTGAAGCTACGTGCGGAACAGCACCCGCTCGCTGGCAAAGGCCCGCAGCGCGAGGGCAAAGGCCAAGCCCGCCGCGGCCGCCAGCGATCCTAAGGTGAGCAGCAGCTGGGGCAGGCCTGCCGTCCCCTGGAGCACTTCCCGGCACACCAGCAGGACGTTGAGCACCGGCACCAAGTACATCCACAAAGCGGCCCCGGTCTCCTCCACAAACATGAGATACACGGCCGGCAGCATGACCGCGAACATGAGCCCGGTCACGTAGGCTTGGGCCTCCCGGAAGCTCTTGCTGAAGACGCTGAAGGCCAGCTGCACCGCGGAAACGAACGCGACGAAAAGGGTCATGGTCGCCAACAGGCCCAGCAAGCCGCTGGGGCTTAGCTCCACGGGCAGCCATCCTTGGGCGCCGATGATCCGCGGCAAGAGGTAGAGCATGGACACGGACGTGCTCAAGACCAGCAAGAGCACCGCCACCATGGCGATGGTGGCCACCGCCAGCGCCTTGCCGGCCACGATGACCGTCCCGGGCACGGGGGTCATGATGAGGCTTTCCAGGGAGTTGCGCTCCTTTTCGCCGGCCCCCGCGTCGATGGCGGTGTACATGCCGCCCGCCACGGCCCACACCACAATGAAGAAGGGCACCAGCATCCCCAGGATCCGGCCGCCCCACTGGGCGGGGGGCGTGATGTCGTGCTCCTCGACGACGAAAGGCTCCAGGAGGCCGGGCGACAGCCCGCGCGCTTGCAGGCGCCCGGCGATGACCTCGCGGCTGTAGCGCTCCAGGAGGGCGCCCCACAGCGCTGCCGCCCGGGCTGACCGCGGGTTGCCGCCTGCCACAACGACCCGCACGGTCACGGGTTCCTCGGCGGCGGCCCGGTCCCTGGCGTCCGGGGGCAGCTCCACCACCAGCTGCACTTCCCCTGCGCCCAGCCGCTGGGCCCACTCCTCGGGGCCGGATCCGGGCGGCGCGGTCTCGATGGCCAAGGCACCGGTCGCTTTGATCCATTCCATCAGGCCCGGGAGTTGGTCCCCGCCGGCCACCAGCGCCACCGGCACCTGGCCGGCCAGGGACTCCTGCTGGCGCACCGCCATCACGGGACCCAGGAGCATGATGCCGGGCATGAGCACGATGGGCAAGAGCACCATCATGTACAGGGTGCGCTTGTCCCGCACGCTGTCCAGCAGTTCCCGCCGCCACACCGCCCGGATCTTAAACCACACGGGTGGCCACCCCCGGGGCCCGCCGCGCCACCCACGCGGCAAAGGCGTCCTCCAGCGTCGCCGCGCCCACGGCGCGGCACACCTCCGCCGGGGTGCCCAGGGCGCAGATTTCCCCGTCCACAATGATCGCGATCCGGTCGCACACCCGGTCGGCTTCCAGCAGATAATGGCTGGAAAACAGCACGCTGCGGCCGGCCTGCCGGCTTTCCCGGATAAAGTCGATGACGGCCCGGGACGAGAGGACATCCAACCCCGCGGTGGGCTCATCCAGGATCAACACCGGCGGATCGTGGATCACCGCCCGGGCCAGGGCCAGCTTTTGCCGCATCCCCTTGGAAAACTCTTCCGTTCGCTGGTGTTTGGCCTCCCGCAGCCCCAGCCACTCCAAGAGCTCATCGATGCGCCGCTCCAAAGGGGCGCCCTCGAGGCCGCACAAATGCCCGTAAAAGCGCAGGTTCTCGGCCGCCGTCAGCCGGCCGTACAAACCCGGGTCCGTGGGCAGCACGCCCACGTGGGCCCGCACCAAGAGGGGTTCCCGGACCACGTCGTAGCCGGCCACCGTAGCCGTGCCCCGGGTGGGCCGCAGGGTCGTGGCCAGCATGCGCAAGGTGGTGGTTTTGCCCGCGCCGTTGGGACCGACCAGCCCCAGCACCTCGCCGGGCTCCACCGCGAAGGTGAGCCCTCGCACCACCGGGCGGCCGCCGTAGACCTTCTCCAATCCCCGCGCCTGGATCACGGCCGCCTCACTCCCAGCGGAACCGCCGCACCGCCACCACCGCCGCGGCGACGGCCCACGCGCCCAGGTACAGCAGTCCGGCGGCGTGGGCCGCCAGCGATTCGCCCTGGGTGACCACGGCCCGCATGGCTTCCACCAGAGGCGTCAGGGGCAAGACATCGATGAGGGGCTGCAGGCTTTGGGGGATCAGTTCCCGAGGCCAGAAGGTGCCCGACAGGAACATCATGGGAAAGGCCACCGCGCTGCCCATGGTGTTGGCGGCTTCCGCGGTGCGGGACACGGTGGAAATGGCGAAACCGATGGTTAAAAAGACCACCGATCCCACGAGCACCAGGAACAGGAGATGAACGTAGCTGCCCACCACCCGAGCGCCAAAGACCAGTACCCCCACCAGGACGATGATAAGCCCTTGGATCACGTTGGTGATGGTAAAGCGCAGGATCAGGCCGGCCAAGAAGGCCGCCGGCGGGAAAGGCGTGGCCAGCACCCGCTTGAGCAGCAGCCGCTCCCGGTAGGCGGTGATGACGGCGGATACGCCCATCAGGCCGCTTTGCATGAGCCCCATTGCCAGGATGCCCGGCAGCAGGAAGTCAAACATGGACAGCTGCTCCGCGGCCACCCCCGCCGCCTCCACGGCCAGCACGTCGGCGCGGCCCGTGACCCGCTGGTTGATGTCGTGCACGATGCCGTTGACGATGGCCAGCCCCGCCTGGGCCACCTGCATGCGGGCTTCGTCGTAGTAGACGCGCACGGGCACGGGCGCTGACGTTCCTCCGCCGGCCAGCGCGGCCGTGGCCTCATCCCCCGGCAGCACCACCACCAGGCTGCGATCGCCCCGGCGCAGCGCGGCCAGGGCCGTGGCCTCGTCCTCCACCACCACTTCCAGGGCCCGCACATCCTCCAGGGCGGCCAGCATGCCCTGGGACAGGGGGTTGCCCCCGTCGGGGATCACCACCGCCGTGCGCAGGACCAGGTTGTCCATGTCGCTGAACACGGTGCCGATGAGGCCCATGAGCATGAGCGGAAACGCGATGCCCCAAAAGAGGGCGTGCTTGTCCCGCCAAAAGATGCGCAAGGCCATTTCCGTCACGGTCAAGATGCCTGCCAGCAACCGCCTGTCCTCCTACTCCCGCAGCCGCCGTCCCGTCAGCTTCAAGAACACGTCCTCCAAGTTCGCGGCTTCCACACGCAGAGAGTGGTAGCGGATGGCCCCCTCCTTGGCCATGCGCACCAGGGCGCCGATGGTTTCCTCAAAGGCGTCGCTGTACAGCACCGCCTCGCCCTGGCCGTTGGCCGTCACGGCCGTCACCCCCGGCAAGGGCGCCAAGGTTTCCACCAGTTGCTCGAGGGTCCCGTCGCCAACAGCCGCGGGGGTCACGTGGATTTTGACCCCGGGGGCGTGGCGCCGGATGAGCTGGGACGGCGTGTCCAGCGCGATGAGGCGGCCCTGGTCCACGATGGCGATCCGGTCGCAAAGGGCTTCCGCCTCGTCCATGTAGTGGGTGGTCAGCACCACAGTGCGTCCCTCGTCGCGGATGGAGCGGATGACGTCCCACAAGTTGCGGCGGGCTTGGGGGTCCAGCCCGGTGGTGGGCTCGTCGAGAAACACCACTTGCGGGTCGTTGACCAAGGCCAGGGCGATGGACAGGCGCTGGCGCTGGCCCCCCGACAGCGTCCTCACCCGGGCATTGGCCTTTTCCGTCAGCTGCAGCCTTTCCAGCAGCGCCCCCACATCCACCCGGCGGCGATGAAAGCGGGAAAAGAGCCGGACGGTCTCCGCCACCGTCAACAGATCAAAAAGGCCGGCTTCCTGCAGCTGAACCCCCATGAGGGCCCGGGCCCGCTCGGGTTCCGCGAGGGCGTCAATCCCTTCGATGACGATGCGCCCGCGGTCGGGTTTGCGCAAACCCTCGATGATTTCCAGCGTCGTAGTCTTGCCCGCGCCGTTGGGGCCCAGCAGGCCAAAGGTT
>DATGPV010000062.1:0-147575 GCA_035304545.1 Limnochordales bacterium
TGCGGAAGAAGGGGCCGTGGTCCGCAAGATCTTGGATTTGGTGCGCCGCGAAGGATACGAGCTGTTGGTCATGGGCAGCCGGGGCATGAGCCGGGCGGCCGGGCTCATCCTGGGCAGCGTCAGCCAGTCCCTGGTGGCCAACTTGCCCTGTTCGGTCATGGTCGTGGAGTCCCGGACCGAGAAGGAGGCCACCGGCCACGAAACGGCGAAGTCTACCGCCGAATCGTAACGGGTGCGCCGCTCGGAAAGGGTGGGTCATGAGTGTTTAAGCGGATCTTGGTGGCGGTGGACGGTTCGCCCAACGCTTGGGAGGCCTTGGCCCACGCCGTGGCCCTCGCGAAGGGCGTGGGTGCCGAGCGCATTGGCGTGGTCCACGTGCGGCCGTCCCTGACGACGTTGTCCCACGCGTACGGTTTCGACGAGTTGGCCATGCACCACCTCAACCTGGCCCGGCGCATGGAGCGGGAGCTCAAGGAAGGGGAAACCCAATCCCGGGCCCTGCTGCGGGAGGCCGTGGCCCGGATCCGGGATGCGGGCATTGAGGAGAGCAAAGTGGCCTGCCACGCCGAAGAGGGGCCCGTCGTCCGGAAGATCCTCGACGTGGTCCAGCGGGAAGGCTACGACCTGCTGGTGATGGGCAGCCGGGGCATGGGCCGGGCCGCGGGGCTGCTTTTGGGCAGCGTCACCCAGTCGCTGGTGGCCAACATGCCGTGCACGGTGCTGGTGGTGGAATGCCGGGAGCATCTCAGGGGCGAGTGCTGACCCGGGCGACGATCGCGCACGAGGGGACGGAGTACTGACCGAGGGCTGATGGGCGCCTGGCCGCCGGAAGGACCAGCGGCCAGGCGCCCTGCGCGCGCGGGCCCCTGACGCGGCCGCCACCGGTTCGCACGTCGCTCCACCCATTGCCCACCCCGCCGCTCCCCTCCACCGCTGCCCCCACCGCTGCACCCGCCGCTGCACCCTCTGCTCCACCCGCCGGGCCACCCACTGCCCCACCCGCCGCGCCACCCGCGGCACCGGCGCGCCCCGACCGTCCCGACAGCAAGGAACCCAAGCCGCGGCTGGCGAAAAGCTCCAGGACACCCGGGCGCGGGCCGGGTGGGGGAGCCTTGGCGCCGGCAAGGGAGCGGGCTTAATGTTTGACGTGGGCCTCATCCAGTGGCTGCAGTCCTTTTCCACGCCGCGGCTGGACCGCTTCTTTCTGTCGGTCACCCACTTGGGCAGCCATTACGCTTACATGCTGATTCTCTTGTTCCTCTACTGGTGCGTGGACCGGCAGGCGGCTAGGCGGGCGACGGGGCTGGTGCTGGCCACCATGTGGTTCAACGGCCTGGCAAAGGAATACCTGGTCATGCCCCGGCCGGACCCGGCGCTGGTGCGCCACCTGGCCACCGAGACGAGCCCCGGTTTCCCGTCGGGCCACGCCATGGGCGCCATGGCCCTGTGGGGGTACTTGGCCGTCGCGTTTCGCCGCCGCTGGCTGACGGTGCTGTGCGGGGCGCTGATCCTCCTACAGCGGCGCCCTGGTTGTTCCGCCGGCTGGGCCTGGCCGGTGACGCGCCCGCGCCCCGGCTGGACGGGGTGATGCGGGGCTATGTGCAGCACTACTTCGCCACTGCGGCGGCGCTGTTGGTCCTGGTGGCCGCCAGCACGCTGTACGTGCAGGGAGCGGTGCCCGTGGTGCCGCGGCCGGCGGCGGACCACGAGGGGGTGCTGGTCATCGGCCACCGGGGGGCGGCCGGCTTGGCGCCCCAAAACACCCTGCCCGCCTTCGGGGACCGGGTTATCGTGTTTTCCCAACACGATGCCGTCATCGGGCAGTTGCGGGCCCTGGCGCCCGCGGTGCCCACGGCGTACACCATGGAGGAAGCGCGGCGGCTGGTCCTGCTGCAAAAGGTGGGCCTGGGCGCCTTTGTTCCGCCGGCGGCCGAGGTCATGTCCGTAGCCGAAGGGTGGGGGCCGGCGCCCATGGCCACCGTGGGCTTGCAGCGGCTGCTGCGGGACAAGGGCGTCCAGCTGTACGTGGGGCCCGTTAACGATGCCGCCGCGATGCACCGGGTCATCGGCCTGGGCGCCCACGGGGTCATCACGGACAAATATCGCAGTAACGGGACAAGGTGATGGGACATTGCACAATCGAGGCCGGATCGTTGTGTCGTGCCCGGACCGGCCGGGCATTGTCGCTGCGTTGTCGCAGTTTTTGTTTGCCGCCGGGGCCAACATCATCCACTCGGACCAGTACTCCACCGACCCGTGGGGTGGGCGGTTTTTTATGCGGGTGGAGTTTGACCTGCCGGGTCTGCCTGAGCGATTGGGCCAGCTGCGGCAGGACTTCGGCGCGGTGGCCCAGGCGTTCCAGATGGAGTGGGAGCTGAAACCGGTCCTGCCCCGCCAGCGCATGGCCATCCTGGTCTCCCGGGAGGAGCACTGCCTATTGGACCTGCTCTGGCGCTGGCAGGCGGGGGAACTGCCGGTGGAGATCCCGCTGGTCATCAGCAACCACCCGCACCTGGAGGAACGGGTGCGGCCCTTTGGCGTGCCCTTTTACCACTTGCCCATCGAGCCCGGGGGCAAGGAGCGCCAGGAACAGGCCATGCTGGAGCTGTTGCGGGGCAAGGTGGACTTCGTGGTGCTGGCCCGCTACATGCAGATCCTCACGCCGGCCTTCTTGGCCGAATATCCCCACCGGGTCATCAACATCCATCATTCCTTCTTGCCCGCCTTCGTGGGGGCGCGGCCGTACCACCAGGCCCACGCCCGGGGCGTCAAGCTCGTGGGCGCGACGGCCCACTACGCGACGGAGGAACTGGACCAGGGGCCCATCATCGAGCAGGACGTCATCCGGGTCGACCACCGGGATGACCCCGAGAGCCTGCGCCGCAAAGGGCGGGACATCGAGCGCCTGGTGCTGGCCCGGGCGGTGCAGCTGCACGCGGAGGACCGGGTCATCGTGTTTGGCAACAAGACCATCGTGTTTTCATGACCCGTTCCCCATCAGGCCAGTTGCCCGATGGAAACCAGTTGGACGCCTTGATCGAGGAGATGTTGGCGCAGGCGCCGGAGGATGTCCACGGCGCCGGGGCTGTCGCCGTGGACGCAGATGGTGTCGGCCCGGACGGGCACCCACTGGCCGGTGACGGTCCGGACGCGGCCTTCGCGCAGCATCGTCCAGACCCGTTCTGCCACCGCGTCGGGGTCGTGGATGACGGCCCCGGGTTCGCGGCGGGACACCAGCCGCCCCCGCGCGTCGTAGCCCCGGTCGGCAAAGGCTTCGCACGCGACCCGGGCGCCCATGGCCCGGGCCACCTGTTCCAAGCGGCTCCCCGCCAGGACGACGATGACCAGGTCCGGGTCGGCTTGCAGCGCGCCTTCCACAATGGCCCGGGCGGTGGCTTCGTCGTCGGCCGCCCGGTTGTAGAGGGCGCCGTGGGCTTTGACGTGCTCCACCCGGGCGCCGCAGGCCCGGGCGAAGGCCTGCAGCGCGCCCACCTGGTAAGTGACGAAATCCCGCACGTCCTCGGGGGCCATGTCCATGTAGCGCCGCCCGAACCCTTGCAGGTCCGGATAGGACGGGTGCGCGCCGATGCCCACGCCTTTGGCGGCGGCCAGACGCACGGTGGCCGCCATGCGGGGCGGGTCGCCCGCGTGCATGCCGCAGGCGATGTTCGCGGCGGTGATCAGTTCCAGCAGCTCCGCATCGGGCCCCAGGTCCCAGCGCCCGAAGCCCTCGCCCAGATCGCAGTTGATGGCCACCCGCATCGGGTGCACCTCCTTTGCCGTCCGTCGGGGGCGCCGGAGGCCTCGTCTCCGCCCCAGTGGCGTCGGTGGTTGGGTTCCCGGCCCGGCGCCGCTGCGCGCGGCTGGGAAATCGGTGGGAAACCGGATCCCGCATTATTCCGCAGCCTGCGCCTGGTCGGGCACGGGCCAGTACAGCTGGCCCCGCAGCTCAAGGGCGGCCTGGCCGTTGGTCAGCTCCAGCAGGGTGGTGCGGACCCGCTCCACCGTCGGCTCTGGGACGAGGAACTGCAGCGCGGCCTTGGCGCCGTAATCCCCGGACTCCATGACGGCGCCTTGTTCTTGCAGCCAATGCTGGACTTTGCCCAGCCATTCGTAGTCCAGCACTACGGCCAGGCGGGCGTGCAGCCGCTGGCGCACGATGCCCGCGGCGTCGATGGCCGCCCGGGCCGCCTGGGTATAGGCCCGCACCAAGCCCGCCGCGCCCAGGAGCGTCCCGCCAAAGTACCGGGTGACCACGATGAGGGCGTTGCGCAGGTCTTCCCGCTGCAGCACTTCCAGGATGGGGCGGCCGGCGGTGCCGGCGGGTTCCCCGTCGTCGCTGAAGCGAACGGTTTCGGTGCCCAAGCCTACCCGGTACGCGTAGCAGTGATGGGTGGCCTGGGGGTGCTCGGCCCGGATCTGGTTGAGGAGCTCCAGCGCGGCCTCTTCGGTTTCGACGGGGCTGCCCCAGCCGATGAACCGGGACCGTTTGATGACGATCTCGGCGGACCGGAATTCTCTCAAGGTCCGATAGGCCTGGAGCGCGGGGCTGCCGGCCGGTGGCGATGCGCTCATGGGCTTCAACTCCCGATGTGTATAATGCGACGGTGGAGCGGCGGACACCTCCGCCGGGCTGATGGCAACGATGAACGACCCGGGCACGATGTATGGAAGGGGCGGTGAAAGGCTTGTCCTTGGCGGGTGTGTTCAACATCATGGCGACGCCCTTTACACCCGACGGCGCGGTGGACGCGGCGGCGGTGCGGGGCCTGGTGGAGTTCCAGCTGCGGGCGGGGGCCCATGGCCTGGTCATCTTGGGCATCATGGGCGAAGCCCACAAGCTGCGGGATGCCGAGCGAGCCCTCATCATCGAAACCGTTATGGAAACCGTGGCGGGCCGGGTGCCGGTCGTGGTGACGGTCAGCCACAGTTCCACGGATGTGGCCGTGGGGTGGGCCCGGGAAGCGGCCGCGGCCGGGGCCGCCGCGGTGATGGCGGCGCCGCCTTACCGGGTGCATAACCCCCAGGCCATCTTTGACCATTTCCGGCGGTTGGCGGAGGAAGGCGGGCTGCCCGTGGTGGTGCAGGACGAACCGGTGCACACGGGAGTCCTCATGCCCGTGGAGCTGTTGGTGCGCATCACCGATGGGATCGACGGCTGCCGCTACATCAAGCTGGAGGAGGCCCCCACGCCCCGCAAGGTGGGGCAGGTGCTGGCCCAGGCCCAGCGCCCCGTCGGCGTCTTTGGCGGCCTGGGCGGCGTGCAGTTCTACTACGAACTGTGCCGGGGCGCGGTGGGGACCATGACGGGGTTTGCCTTCACCGAGGTGCTGGTGGAGATTTACCGGCGTTTCCAAATGGGCGACCGGGAAGGGGCGCGGGCCGTCTTTTACCGCCACCTGCCCATCCTCGCCTACGAGGGCCAGCCGGGCATCGGCCTGGCCATCCGCAAGGAGATCCTTTACCGCCGCGGCGCGATCCCCCACCCCGGCGTCCGCCCCCCGGCCATGACGATGGACCCGGACACCCGGGCGGAGCTGGAGGAAGTGCTGGCCGCGGTCGGTAGGGCAAAGATCTAAGGTTTCCCGACACCATATAAGCCGGCTGCCCGCCCTGCTGCTCCGCGAAGGCGGCGCCGGCCGCCTGGTGCTGACCGAATTGCAGCCGGGGGTCACCCTGAAGGAGGTGCAGGCGGCCACCGAAGCCCGGTTTCAGATCGCGCTCCCAGCTGAACCGTAGACTAACTATATCGCCGGCGACAAGCCCCCGTCCACGTTGATGGCGCAGCCGGTGACGTAGGAGGCCAGGTCCGAGACGAGGAACACGATGACCCGGGCCGCTTCTTCGGGTTCGCCGCAGCGGCCCAGGGGCACGTCCTGGGCCAGGCGCTGGTAGTACTCGTCCCGGGAAAGCTCGGGGTGGGTGGACTGCCAGCGGCGATCTTGCTGGGCGCTTTTGACCTTGCCGATGCAGACGGTGTTGACCAGGATGTTGTAGGGCCCCAACTCCTTGGACAGCGCCTTGGTCAGGGCGATGCCGGCGGCCCGGGAGACGGAGGTGGGGACCGTCCTGGCCCCCGGGTGCTTGCCTGAGATGGCGGTGACGTTGACGATGCGGCCGCCGCCCCGGCGCATCATCCACGGCACCGCGAGGCGGCTGAAGCGGACAGCGGCCAAGAGCTTCAAGTCCAGGTCCGCGGCCATCTCCTCGTCGGTCATCTCCAAGAAGGGCCCGGCCTGCATGGTGCCCGCGTTGTTGATGAGGATGTCGATGCCGCCGAAGGCGTCCACGGCGGCGTCGATCACCCGCTGGATGTCCGCGGGTTGGGTCACGTCGGCCGGGATGGCCAGGATCTTGCCGGTGCCGCCGGAGGCTTCGATTTCCCGGGCGGCGGCCTCCAGTACCTGGGGCCGGCGGGCACAGATGACCACGTGGGCCCCTTGATCGTAGAGCAGCTGGGCCGTGGCCTTGCCGATGCCTTCGCTGCCGCCGGTGACGATGGCCACCTTTTGGGCCAGTCCCGTTTCGAAACCGCGCATCGGTGTGCAACTCCTTTGCGAAGCCGCGCCTAGGCGCCCTGGAACTGCCGGTACGCGGCGTCGGTCTTGGCGGCCATGATGAAGTCGTTGCGGTGCAGGTCGCGGATCTTGTGGGTCCACCAGCCGACTTGCACCCGGCCCCACTCGGTGACGAGGCGCGGGTGGTGGCCTTCCTCCTCGGCCAGGGCGCCCACGGCGTTGGTAAAGGCCAAGGCGTCCGCGAAGTTCCGGAAGGCAAAGGTGCGCACCAGCTTGCGGATGCCGTCTTCCTCGATGAGCTCCCAGTCGGGGATCTGCGGTTTCAGCTGGGCCATCTCCCGAGCGGTCACCGGCGGGGCGTCGGGGCGGCAGGCCACGCACTTTTCCGCCGTCAAGTCGCCCACGGGGCTTCCCTCCTTGCCGGGCCCCTGCTGGCCTTGGGGGCCGGCGGTCGCTGGCATGTATCTTTCACACTACGCCGGCCGGCCGGCGAGTTCCTGTGGGGCGGCGGGCTTTTCTGGGCGGGCCGCGGCGCAGGGACCCGCGCCGCGCCGGCAACTGGTGGCCGCTGCCCGCGGATTGGGACGAAACTGACAACTCTTGCCACCGCACGCCCATTGGTGTATGATGCCGTTACAGGCAACCGACAACTGAAACTGACGCAGGTGCCCTCATCCGAGGGGTAAAAGGGAATCGGGTGCAAATCCCGAGCGGACCCGCCACTGTAACCGGCGTGTGATGGGGACCGCGGTCACTGCGCGTTGCGCGGGAAGGCTGCGGTCGCAACCCTGCCGGAAGCCAGGAAACCTGCCTGCGTCAGCGGCGACGTGCACGCCTTCGGGCTTGGGGCGGGTACGGGAACGGCAGCGCGCGTGCTGTCCCTGTCACCTGTCCGCTTTTTGGGCAGGTTTTTTTGTTCCCGTTTACGCTCCCCTGGTCGGGTGCCCGGCGGGAGCCGGCCGCGGCGCAAGAACCGGCGTCCCGCGGGCCGTCGGTTGCCCACAGCCAACGACCAGAGGAGGCAGGCGCAGTGCATGGTTGGGCTTTGGGAGGCAGTTGGCGGCAGGGGATGGGGCATCGGCGGCCGCGGCGGGTGCGGCCCTTTGGGATGTTGGTCGCGCTGGGCTTGGCGCTGGGCTTGGCGCTGGCCGGTGCCCGCGGGGCGTGGGCGGCCCAAGGGTTTCCCCGCACGGTGGTGGACGAGCTGGGGGTGGCCATCGTGCTGGAGGAGCCGCCCCAGCGCATCTTTTCCGCCGGGCTGGCCATGGACAATGTCCTGCTGACCATCACCGATCCGGCCCGGGTGGTGGGGGTGACCCGGTATGCCCTGGATCCGGAGTCGTCCTTTGTCGTGGACCAGGTGGCCGACCACATGATCATCGTAGACCGGCTCAACGCGGAGCAGGTGCTGGCGGGTCAGCCCGACATCGTGCTGGTCACTGACTGGAACGATCCCGATGTGGTGCGGCAGCTGCGGGAGTTGGGCGTTCCCCTGTATACCTTCACCGGTTTCGATTCGGTGGAGGACGCGCTGGACATGGTGCTGCGCATCGGGGAGATCACCGGCGACGATGAGGCGGCGGCCGCGCTGGTGGCGGACTTCCGCCGCCGCGTGGACCAGCTGGCCGCGGCCATCGGCCAGCGGCCCCGGCCGCGGGTGCTATACCTCGACGATTGGTGGGCCACCGCCGGGCCCGGCATGGCCTACCACGACATGATCGAGCTGGCCGGCGGCGTCAACGCGGCCGCCGAAGCCGGCATCCGGGGCTGGCAGCCCATCGATCCCGAGGCGGTGCTGACGATGAATCCCGATATCATCATCACGCCCCAGGGGGCGGAGTGGGTGGAGCAGCTCCGGGCCCACCCGGTGGTGCAGGCCGTGCCCGCAGGGCGCGCGGGCCGCATCTACCCCGTGGATCACATCGGGATCCACTCGCACCATTACATCCTGGTCATCGAGCAGATGGCCCGACTCTTTCACCCGGAGGCCTTCGCGCCATGAGCGCCTTGCGCCCGGCGGCCCGGCAGCGGCTGGATGTGACGGGGGCCGCAGCGGCGCCCGGGGCGATGGCGGGGCCTGGGGCGGGTTTGGCGGCCGGATCGGAGGCCAGGCCGGCGGCCGGATCGGGGGCTGGGCCTGCCTCAGGACCCGGGGCCGCGGCGGGTCGGCGGCCGGCAGCATCGGCCATGGCTCCCCTCGCGCTGCTGCTGGGGCTGGCGGGGCTATTGGCCGCGTCGGTGACGGCGGCCACGGCCGTAGGCACCGTGCAGTTGCCCTACGGGGTGACGGCGCGGGTCATTGCGGCCAAGGCGCTGGGGCTCGTTGGGGCCGTGGATCCCACCTATGAAGCCATTGTCTGGAGCGTGCGCCTGCCCCGGGTGCTGGCGGCCGGCGTCGTCGGCCTGGCCCTGGCCGTCAGCGGGGCGGCCATGCAGGGCATTTTCAAAAACCCCCTCGCGTCCCCTGACATCATCGGCGTGTCGTCGGGCGGGGCCGTGGGCGCGGTCATCGGCATCTTCCTCGGTTGGCCGCAGGTGAATCCGTGGCTGGTGCCGGGGGCCGCCTTCGCCGGCGGGCTCGTGGCGCTGCTGCTGGTCTACGCGTTGGCCACCCGGGCCGGCCGCACGGACCTGGCCACTTTGCTTTTGGCCGGGGTGGCCGTGAGCTCCTTGGCCGGGGCGCTGATCGCCCTGCTCTACCACTTCGTGGACGACGGAGTGCTGCGGCAGATCGTGTACTGGCTCATGGGCAACCTGGGCGGCAAGACGTGGGAGCATCTGGCGGTGATGACGCCCATGGTGGCCGTGGGCAGCTTTGGCCTGTGGGTGTTTTCCCGGGACCTCAACCTGCTGTTGGGCGGAGAGGACGACGCCCGCTCCCTGGGCGTGCCCGTGGAGCGCACCAAGCGGTGGGTGATGGTGCTGACGGCCCTGGCCACCGGCGCCGCCGTGTCCGTGGCAGGCGTCATCGGTTTCGTGGGGCTCATCGTGCCCCACATCATGCGGCTGCTCATCGGGCCCGACCACCGGTGGCTGATCCCGGCCAGCGGCCTCTTGGGGGCCAGCTTTCTCATCCTGGCGGATCTTGTGGCCCGGACCGCCTTCAGCCCCGTGGAGCTGCGCACCGGCATCGTCACCGCCTTGTGCGGCGTGCCCTTCTTCTTGTACCTCTTGGCCAAGCGGCGGGATATGGTGAGGTGGAGCTGATGGTGCCAGGGGAAATGGGCCGGGAGCTTCTCCAGGCGAGAGGGGTCGGGTACAGAATTCACGGCCGGTCCATTTTGGCCGACGTCACCGTCGCGGTGCAGCCGGGGGAATGCCTGGGCGTCATTGGCCCCAACGGCGCGGGCAAGACGACCTTGATGCGCATCTTGGCGGGCCTGGCCCGGCCCAGCCAAGGGCAAGTGCTGTACCAGGGGCGGCCCCTGGCGCGGCTGTCGGACCGGGAACGGGCCCGGCATATCGCCTTCATGAGCCAAAATCCCCACGTGGGGTTCGGCTTTACGGTGCGGGATGTGGTGGCCATGGGGCGTTACCCGTACCGGGGCCGGCTGCAGGAGTGGCGGCCCGACGACTGGGCGGCGGTGGAAGGGGCCATGGCAGCCACGGGCGTCGCCCACCTGCGGGACCGGCTCATCACGGAGCTTTCCGGCGGCGAACGGCAGCGGGTGTTCTTGGCGCGGGCCCTGGCCCAAGCGCCCCGGGTGCTGTTCCTCGACGAGCCCATCGCCAACTTGGACGTCCGCTACCAGCTGGAAATCTTGAGCTTGGTGGGCCGGCTGCGGGACCGGTACGGCTGGACCATCGTCATGGCCATCCACGACCTCAATTGGGCCATGCGCTGGTGCGACCGGCTGCTGGTGCTTTACCGGGGCCGGGTGGCGGCCTGCGGCCCGGCGGGCACCGTTCTCGATGAGGCCCTCATTCAGGACGTGTTCGGCGTCCACAGCCGCATCGAGCGGGACGGACACCGGGCGGTGCGGGTGGAGTTCCTCAGTGCGTAAGGATTGCTGGCTGGCGTGGAGCGGGGGCAAGGACGCCGCCCTCGCGCTGTATCATCTGCAGCGGTCCGGGCGGTGGCGGGTGACCCGCCTGCTGACCACCGTCACCGACGTCTACCAGCGTACGTCCATGCACGGCCTGCGACGCCCGCTCCTGCGCCGCCAGGCCGCGGCTGTGGGGCTGGACGTGGTGGAAGTGGTCCTGCCGGTGCCGTGCCCCAACGAGGAGTACGCTGCCCGCATGGCGGACGCGCTCCAAGCGGCCAGAGCCGAAGGCGTCACCGCGGTGGCCTTCGGCGACATCCTCTTGGAAGACGTGCGGGCTTTCCGGGAAGAGCGGCTGGCCGAAGCCGGAATGGAAGCAGTGTTCCCCCTCTGGGGGCGGGACACCCGCGAGGTGGCCGAGGAGTTCATCGACTTGGGTTTCGCAGCCCGCCTGGTCTGCGTGGACACGGCCCAGTTAAAGGAAACCTTCATCGGCCGGCGGTACGACCGCCGGCTGCTGGCGGATCTGCCGCCGGGCGTGGATCCGTGCGGGGAGCGGGGGGAGTTTCACACCTTTGTCTGGGACGGTCCCGTGTTTTCGCGCCCCGTGGCCCACACCCCCGGCGCCGTGGTGCGCCGGGACGGGCTCATGTTCCAGGACGTGCTGGATTAGGCGCGCCAGGACGCCAGCGGGCCGCGGCGCCGCGGGGGGTGAGGAGCGGCGCGCTAATACATCGGATGAATCTCCGTCCCCGGCGGGACGATGCGGTCGATGGCGTCCAGGTGCTCCCGGCTCAAGGCCCACCCCAGCGCCCCTAGGTTGTCCTCCAGGTGCTCCATGGTGCGGGGGCCGATGATGGGCGCGGTGACGGCCGGCTGCTGCAGGAGCCAGTTGAGGGCCACCTGGCTGATGCTCTTGCCCACCTCCCGGGCCAGGGCCTCCAGCCGCTCCACCGCGTCAAAGCGGCGGGCGCTCAGCTCCGACTCCAGGTCCCAGCGGCGCCGGATGGCCCGGGAATCCGGGGGCGGCGGCTGGCCCCGGCGGTACTTGCCGCTGAGCCAACCGGCGGCCAGGGGGCTCCACGGGATGATGCCAAACCCGTGCTTCTGAGCAAAGGGCAGCAGCTCCCGCTCGATGCTGCGGTTGAGGATGTTGTAGGGCGGCTGCTCGCACACAAACCGCTCCAGGTTCATGCGGTCGGAGATCCACAAGCTCTCGCACAGCTGCCACGCGGGGAAGGTGGAGGTGCCGATGTAGCGCACCTTGCCCTGGCGCACCAAGTCCGTGAGGGCACTCAAGGTTTCGTCCAGGGGCGTGTCCGGATCGGGCCGGTGCACCTGGTACAAATCAATGTAGTCGGTGCCCAGACGCTTGAGGCTGCCCTCCACCTCCCGCATGATGTGCCAGCGGCTGTTGCCCCGGTCGTTGGGGCCGTCGCCCACGGGCCGGGAAAACTTGGTGGCCACCACGACCTCATGGCGCCGGCCCTTCAAGGCCTTGCCCACGATGGTTTCCGAAGCGCCCTGGCCGTAGACGTTGGCGGTGTCCAGGAAGTTGATCCCGGCGTCCAAGGCCCGGTGGATGATGCGCACCGACTCGGCTTCGCCGGTGGTCCAGCCGAAGTTCATGCAGCCCAGGCAGAGCCGGGAGACTTTGAGGCCGGTGCGCCCCAGCTTGACGTACTCCATCGCGGCCACCTCCGAGAAAGCGCGCTCCTCCAGGCGCGGCCTACGCCCCGGCCACGGTTTCGTCGATGGCCAGGCCCACCATCTTGATCTCCAAAAACTCGTGGATGCCGTAGGGACCGCCTTCGCGCCCGATGCCGCTCTCCTTGAAACCGCCAAAGGGCACCTGGGCCGTGGACGGCAGTCCTTCGTTGATGCCTACGATGCCGTACTCGAGATGCTCCGCCGCCCGGATGGCCCGGTCCAAGTTTTGCGTAAACACGTAGGCGGCCAGGCCGTAGCGGCTGTCGTTGGCCCGGGCATAGGCCTCGGCTTCCGTGTCAAAGGCGATGATGGGGGCGACGGGGCCGAAGGTTTCCTCTTCCATAATGCGCATGCCTTCCCGCACGTCCACCAGGACCGTGGGGGCGTAGTAGCACCCGCCGCGGAAACCGTCGCCGGTGAGCACCTTGGCCCCCGTCAGGGCCCGGGCGCCCTTGGCGATGGCGTCTTCCACGTGGGCTTTGACCTTTTCCAGGCCAGCCGCGTCGATGAGGGGGCCCACCTGCACGGTTTCGTCGAGGCCGTTGCCCACCCGCAAGCGGCTCACCGCCGCGGCAAAACGCCGGCTGAACTCTTCCAGGATGCCCCGCTGCACGTAGACGCGGTTCGCGCACACGCACGTCTGCCCCATGTTGCGGAACTTGGACGCGAGGGTTCCTTGCACGGCTTTGTCCAGGTCCGCGTCATCAAAGACGATGACGGGCGCGTGCCCGCCCAGCTCCAGGGAGATGCGTTTGACCTGATGGGCGGCTTCCCGCATCAGGTACTTGCCCACCTCGGTGGAGCCGGTGAAGGTGATCTTGCGCACCAGCGGGTTTTGGAGCATCTCTTCGCCTACGGGGCGGGGGTCCTGGGCGGTGATCAGATTGAGGACCCCAGCCGGCAAGCCCGCTTGGGCGAACAGCTCCATGAGGGAAATCGCGGTCAGGGGGGTCTGTTCCGCGGGCTTGAGCACCACGGTGCAGCCGGCGGCCAGGGCCGGCGCGACCTTGCGGGTGACCATGGCCGCGGGGAAGTTCCACGGCGTAATGGCCGCGACGACGCCCACCGGCTGCTTGAGGACCAGATGGCGCTTGCCCGGCACCGCCTGGGGGATGATGTCCCCGTACACCCGCTCGCCCTCGCCGGCAAACCAGTCCAGGAAGGAGGCGGCGTACTCGATCTCGCCCCGGGCTTCGGTGATGGGCTTGCCCATCTCCCGGGTCAGCTGGCGAGCCAGCGTTTCTTTGCGCTCCCGCATCAGGGCCGCGACGTGGCGCAGGATGCGGCCCCGGGCCATGGCCGGTGTGCGGGACCAGGCGGGAAAGGCCGCGTGGGCCGCTTCGATGGCCGCGCGCGTGTCCTCCCGGCCCGCGTCGGCCACGGTGGCCAAGGTTTCGCCGGTGGCCGGATCGGTGACGGCAAAGGTGCGGCCGGTCTTGGCCGGCGTCCACTGGCCGTTGATGAACAGGCCATGGGTGGCGGTGCCTGCGCTCTGGGACGCTGCCGCTTGCGTCATGGGGCCATCCTCCTTTGCTGGGATTCGTCGCTCAGCTGCCCTTCGGAAACCTGGCGCAGCTTGACCGCGCGCCCTTCCGGCGCGCGGCGGGCGATGCGGGGGTCCAAGGCCCGCAGCACGCGGCGGAAGAAATGGATGGCCGGTCCCAGACCCAGCGCGACGACGATGGTGCCGATGCCCACGGGACCGCCCAAGGCGAGGCCGGTGAGCATGGCCGTGATGTCCATGGCCACCTTGACCCGGTACAGCGGCTGGCCGGTGCGCTGGGTGAGGACCAGCATCAGGCCGTCCCGGGGCCCGGCCCCCAGGTCCGGGTGCAGGTAGAGGGCGATGCCAAAGCCCACCACCAGCACGCCCAGGGCCAGGTAGGCCAGCCCCGCGGGGCCGGACACGTAGGGGACCACGTTCCAGCTGTTGTAAAGGTCCAGCCACGTGCCCACCAGCGTGACGTTCATCAGGGTGACCAGGGTCACGGTGCGCCCGCCCAACAGCAGGGTGAGCAGGATCACCAGCAGCCCGGTCAGCTGGTTGGCCCGTCCGATGGTGAGCCCCGTCTTGCCTGCCAGCCCCAGGTGGAGCACGTCCCAGGGGCCTACGCCCCAGGGCGTGCTGATGGTGATCAAAAGGCCCAGGGCCATAATGGGGGAGGCGATCAAGATAAAAATGACGCCAGCCACAAAGCCATCGGGGATCAGCGCTCGGCGGGCCCGTACCCACACATCACCAAGGTGAGCCACAGGATCATCCTCTTTTTAATGAGCAGAATCTTCCACGGCCCCGGCGGGATTCCTGCCGGCGCGAGGACGGGGAGGAACCGCCCAGGGCCGGGAGGAAGTTGGCAGGCAGTCCACGGGACGACGTTGGAGCCGAGACCACGGCGGAGGCGGAGGTTGCCAGAGACGGCCATGACCACGGAGCGCAGCGGGCAAGCCCACAGGACCACCCCAAACCGGGATATGGACGCGGAATTTTACGGGAGAATGCGGGCGCTGGTGACCGGCGGGGCCGGTTTCATCGGCAGCCATTTGGTGGACGCCCTCGTGGCCCGGGGAGCCCGGGTCGCGGTGCTGGACAACCTGGCCACGGGGCGCGGGGACAACGTGCCCGACGGCGTGGAATTGATGCCGGTGGATTTGCGGGACGCGGCCCGCGTGTACGAAGCGGTGGCCGCGTTTCGGCCGACCCATATCTTTCACCAGGCTGCGCAGGCGTCGGTAAAGGTGTCCGTCGACGATCCGGCCGCCGACGCCGCGATCAACATCGTGGGCGGCCTGCATTTGCTGGACGCGGCCCGCCGCGCCGGCGTGGAGCGGGTAGTCTTTGCCTCCACAGGCGGGGCCATATACGGCGAGGTGCCCGAAGGGGAGCGGGCCCGGGAAGACTGGCCCTTGCGGCCCAAAAGCCCCTACGGCGCCAGCAAAGCCGCTTTTGAACAGTACCTGGAGGTGTACCGGCAAAACTTCGGTTTGCCCTACACGGTGCTGCGGTATGCCAACGTGTACGGCCCGCGGCAGGACCCTTTTGGCGAAGCGGGCGTGGTGGCCATTTTCACCGGCCGCCTGCTCAAGGGCCAGCCCGTACAGCTCTTTGCCCGCCGAGAGCCCGGCGATGACGGCTGCGTGCGGGATTACGTGTGGGTGGGCGATGTGGTGCAGGCCAACCTGCTGGCCGTGGAGCGGGGCCTCGACGGGTGCTACAACGTGGGCACCGGCACCGGCAGCACCACCCGCCAGGTGCTGGCGGCCATCGAGGCGGCCTTGGGCGTGCAGGCCCGGGTGGAGCCCGCGCCGCCGCGGCCCGGGGACCTGGAGCGCAGCGTCATCGACCCGCAGCGGCTGGAGCAGGCGGGGTGGTCGGCCACCGTGCCGCTGGCCGAAGGCATCCGCCGCACCGTCGCGTGGTTCCAGCGCCAAGGCGGAAACTGAGGGAAGGCCGGCTGCGGGACCAGGCCGTTCGCCGCCTGGAGGAGGCGGCCTGAGCCGCAGGCCTTTGCTGCCTAGACGGGAGCCCGCGGCCGGCCGCCCTCCAGCCGCCGTCAGCGGCCGTAGCCGCCCTGCAGGGCCCGCTTCTGCTGGGCCGCGGCCCGCTCCACCAGCCCCACCGAGACCAAGCCCAACAGCATGTGGATCATGACCACTTGGGTGCCCACAACGAGGCCCTGCCACATGGCCAGCCCCACCAGCAGGGTAACTAACGGCAAGAACCGCGCCAGCGTCCGCACCCCGTCCCGGCGCACGCGGGGATGCGGCCCGAGGGCCAACAGGGCCAGCACCGCGATGAGGACGCCCAGGGAGATGTGGGTTTCCCACACCCGCTGGTTGGTGATGAAGCCGAAAAAGCGCGCCAAACCCAGGAGCACCTGAAGGTACAACGCGATCCGCAAAACGATCAGCACGCCGTTCATCCCTCCTTTCCGCAAAAGTTGGCCATTCCGGGCCAGAACCCTTTTGGCGCCCGTGGGCGGTGCGCCCCTGGTCCCAATAGGCGGATCTTTTCGCGATAAAATCGCGAGATGATGCAGGAAATGCTGCATGTGCGAAGAAGCATGCAAGTGCTCCGTCGCTAGTCGATGCCGGGGGGGACATTCTGGCCGGGGGGACACTCGGTTGTTGTCGCTGCTGGAACGCTTTCAGTCGCTGCAGCCTCGCATGAGCCGCAATCAACGGGTCATCGCCGACTACATCCTGCACCACCCCGAGGATTGCGCCTTTTTGACCGCCCGGGAGCTGGGCCGGCGGGTGGGCGTCAGCGAATCCACCGTGGTCCGGTTTGCCGCGGCGGTGGGGTTTCCCGGATACCCCGAGATGCAGCGGGCCCTGCAGGAAACCTTGAAGCAGCGGCTGTCCACCGTGGAGCGCATGCAGGCGGGCCGGGAGGCGGTGCGGCAGCTCAGCGATACGCTGCAGGCTGTCTGGCGCAACGATGTCACCAACATCAACCGCACTTTCCAAAACTTGTCCAAAGAAGACTTTGATCGGGCCGTGACCATGCTCGCGGAAGCCCGGCGCACCTACGTCATCGGCCTGCGCACGTCGGCCTGCGTGGCGCTGCTGCTGACCACCGCCCTGCATTACTTGGGCAAGGATGCGGTCCGGGTCGACTTGGGGATCGGCGATTTCTGGGAAAAGCTGGATATGGCCGGGCCCGAGGACGTGGTGGTGGGCATCAGTGTGCCCCGCTATACCCGCTGGACCATGGACATGCTGCGGGCCGTCCGCCAACGGCAAATCCCCACCATCGTGCTGACCGACAGCCCGGTGTCGCCCTTGGCGGCCTTTGCCGACGTGACGCTGCCGGCCATGACCGACTTCAACGCCTTCATCGAATCCTTCGCGGCCCCGCTGAGCGTCGTCAACGCCCTCATCCTGGGCGTGGCGCTGCACGACGAGGCCCGCACCATGCAGGCCCTGCGCCAGCGGGAGGCGCTCTGGCGGGAGCGGCAGCTCTATGCGGAGCTGGACTACGGGCCAAGGGGGGATGGCTTCGGGGAAGAGGCACAGTGGGAGCGGCGGTTGATTCCGGTGCAGGGAAGGCAGCATTCCCGTGCAGCGGCGCAGGACGGAAACGCGGTTTCAGCTTCGAAGGACGAAAACCCAAGAGGAGGCTGACAGCGTGCGCAACTTGAGGGTTCGCGGCCTTGCGATAGCTTTGGTGGCGGTGCTGGCCGTCGGCCTGTGGGCGGCGGTGGCCGGCGCCCAGACCCGGTTTCTCAGCTTGTCCACGGGCGGCCCCGGCGGCGTGTACTTCCCCCTGGGCGGCGCGATGGCGGATCTTTTGACCCGGCAGCTGCAGGGCGTCATCGTGACGGCCGAATCCACCGCCGCGTCGGTGGAGAACGCCCGCCTGGTGGGCGGCGGCTTGTCGGACATGGGCATGGTGCTGGGCAGCGTGGCCTACAACGCCCGCCACGGCTTGCCGCCCTTTGACCAGCCCCTGGACATCGTCGCGCTGTTCCAGATGTACCCGGCGCCCCAGCACATCGTGACCCTCAAGGGTTCCGGGATCCAGTCCGTCAACGACATGCGGGGCCGCCGCGTGTCCACCGAGGCGCCGGGCAGCGGTGCCGAAACCATCGCCCTGGCCATCCTGGACGTCTTTGGCATTGACCCGGATCGGGATTTCACCCGGGCCCGGCTGTCCCAGAACGAGTCGGCGGAAGCCCTGGTGGACGGCGTCGTGGACGCGGTGTTCCTGAACTTTGCCTATCCTGGCGCGGCTGTGGAGCAGATGGCCACGGTGCGGGACATCGATCTGGTTTCGCTGGAGCCCGACATGCTGGAGAAGATCATCGAGAAGTACCCCTACTTCGTCCCCACGGTGATCCCGGCCGGCACCTATCGGGGCGTGGACTACGACGTGCTGGCCCTGGGCGACTCCAACGTCATCGTGGCCCACGCGTCGATGCCCGAGGACGTGGCTTACCAGATCGTCAAGACCATCTTTGAGAATGCCGAGGCCCTGCACCCGGTGCACCCGGTGGCCATGCAGCTGACGCCGCAGAACGGCGTGCTGTCGCCCATCCCGCTGCACCCGGGCGCGGAGCGGTACTTCCGCGAAGTGGGCGCGCTGGAGTGAGGGGGGCATGACGGAAACAGGGAGCGGGCGCCGGCCGGGCGTCCGCTCCTTGGCCTTTGAGCGGCCGGCCAACCGGCTCCGGCGTAAGCGGCCGCGGGGCGGGCGGCGGCTCGCGGCGTGGGTGCTGGCGGGCTTCCTTGGGTCCGCGGTGGGGCTCCTTGGGCCCGCGGCCGGGCGGGCGAGCGCCGGGATGGCGCTTGGGGGCGACGGAGCGTCCGCAGAGGCCTGGCGGGTCGTCCTCGTGGACGTGGAAACCGGCCAGGAGCTGTGGTGGGCGCCGGCCCACGCCGGCGACGCGGTGTGGTACGCCTACACCCACTCCGCGGACAAGACGCCGGTGCAAAGCCTCTTGCGGGTGGCGCCGCCGCCGGAAGGTCTTGTGCTGGAGCTGGAGCGGTACTTATGGTATGGGGCCGGTTTGGAATACCGCCGGGACCGGGGGGTCGTCCTGGACGGCGAGTGGGTCGTCGTCCACGGGCCCCGGGCCATCGGCCGCCTGGTGCTGCGGGTGGCGGGGACGGTGGCGCAGACGGTCACGGTGGGCGATGAAACCGTTGCCTTGGCAGATCTCGCGGACTATGGCCGGCGCGTGGCGCTGGAGGTGAGGCCATGAAAGCGGAAACGCAAGAGTCGGTCCGGCGGGCAGCTTCCGCCATCGTGACGGTCCTGGGCATCGCCGCGTCGGTGTACCACTTGTACGCGGCCTACTGGTACCCCCTGTTTGCCCTGCAGCACCGGGCTTTGCACTTGCTGTTTATGGGCACCATTCTGTTTTTGGTGCACACGGTCCTCAAGGAAAAGCGGCTGACGTGGCCCAAGCTCGTCTATACGCTGGTCTTTGTCGGCCTGACCATCGCGGCCACCAGCTACGTGCTGATCAACTACGACAGCGTGGCCACCCGGGCCGGCGCCTACAATCGCTGGGACATCGCCTTTGGCATCATGATGCTGCTGGTGGTCTTTGAAGGTGCGCGGCGGGGCACCGGCTGGCCCATCGTCATCGTCGCGGCGGCCTTCTTCGTCTTTGCCTTCGTAGGGCCTTACTTGCCCGCGATCCTGGCGCACCGGGGCTTTCCCCTGCAGCGCACGGTGCCTTTTCTGTACTTGACCACCGAAGGCATCTTTGGCATCCCCTTGGGCGTCTCGGCCAAGTTCGTGCTGCTGTTCATCTTGTACGGCGCGATCTTGGAGCGCACGGGCGCCGGCAAGTTTTTCCTGGACCTGGCCATGGCGGTGGCGGGCAACACCCGGGGCGGCCCCGCCAAGGCGGCGGTGTTGTCCAGCACCGTCATGGGCACCATGTCGGGCAGCTCGGTGGCCAACGTGACCACCACGGGCACCTTTACCATCCCCCTCATGAAACGCATCGGGATCAAGCCTGAGGCGGCCGGCGGCATCGAAGCGTCCGCGTCGTCCATGGGCCAGATCACGCCGCCGGTCATGGGGGCCGCCGCGTTTCTGCTGGCTGAATACATCGGCGTGCCGTATCTCACTGTCGTCATCGCGGCCATCATTCCGGCCTTGCTGGCCTTCTACTCCATGTTCGTGCAAGTGGACTTCATGGCGGCCGTGTCGGGCCTGCGGGGCATTCCCCGGCCTGATTTGCCCCGGCTGGGCCAGGTGCTGCGGGAAGGCGGCTACTTCCTTTTGCCCCTCATCGTTCTCTTCTACTTCCTGCTCAGGGGGTACTCGCCCGAGCGGGCGGTGTTCTGGACCATCCTGTTCACCATGGCCATCGTGATCGTCGTGGGTTGGCGGCGAGGCCAGCTTAAGGAAACCCTCGGGCAGTTGGTGCAGGCGCTGCGGGACGGCGGCGTCAACACCGTGGAAGTGGCCATCATTTGCGCCGCGGCCGGCATCATCATCGGTGTCACGACCATGACCGGGCTGGGCCTGCGCCTGAGCGGCATCGTCGTGGACCTGGCCGGCGGGCAGCTGTGGCTGGCGGCGCCCCTGGCGGCCGTCTCGTCGCTGATCCTCGGCATGGGCATCCCCACCACGGCCAACTACGTCATCCAGGCGACCTTGGTGGCGCCGGCCTTTGTGGCCATGGGCGTGCCCATCTTGTCGGCCCACCTTTTCGTCTTTTACTTCGGCGTCATCGCCGACATGACGCCGCCGGTGGCGCTGGCGGCTTTTGCCGCCTCGGGCATCGCCCAGTCGGATCCCTTTCGCACGGGGCTCGAGGCCTTCCGTTTTGGCATGGCCAAGTACGCGGTGCCCTTCTTGTTCCTGACGAACCCGGCGCTGCTGCTGCAGGGCAGCCCGGGGGAGATCATCCTCAGCGTGATGGCGGCGGTATTGGGCATCACCGCCTTGGGCGGGGTGCTGCAGCGCTACTTCTTCGGGGCGGTGCGCCCGTGGCAGGTCATCTTGCTCCTGGTTGCCACCGCTGCGATGTTTAGCATGCAGCCCCGCTTTTGGGTGCTGGGGTTGGCGCTGATGGCCCTGGTCGCGGCTACGCAGTGGCGCACGGCCCAGGCGGCTCGCTCCACGGTGGTGGCCGGCTGACGGGGCGGGCGCCCGCGGGCTCCGCCGGGGCCGGTGCTGCCCTGACTCACCGACTTCAAGCAAGGCGACAGCGGACAGGCCGTGCCGGACAGTACCACGTTCAAGGAGTGAAACACGGTGCGACAGTTGCGGGTCATCGAAGCAGTGGCCATGGCCCACAAGCTGGTGCGGGTCCACCTGGGCGTCCAGCCCGGCGAGCAGGTGCTCTTGGTGGCCGATCCCGTGACCGACATGGCCATGGCGTGGGCGCTGGCGGGGGCGGTGCAGGAGGCGGGCGGGGAATTTACCCTGGCCGTCATGCCGGCCCGGCACAACGACCGCGCCACGGAGCTCACGGCCATCTTGGACGCGGGGCTGGAGCGCACCGACGTCATCATTGGCCTCACGGGCGCGTCGGGCGCGCCCACCTACTCCCGCAAGGTGGCGGAGCTTTTGGGGCAAAAGCGGCTGCGGGCCTTGTCCATGGTCATGCGCTCCATGGACAACTGGACCCGGGGCGCGGCCTTGGCCGACTACGAGGAGCTGGACCGGCTGGGGCACCGGCTGGCCGACGTGTGGGCCGCGGGCTCGCAGGTGACGGTGACCTCGGCCATGGGCACCCAGTTTACCGCGGGCGTCACCAAGGAACCGGTCATGGGCCACCCGGTCATCGTGGAGTGCGGCATCGCCCGGGAGCCGGGCCGGGAGGCGGCCTTCTCCGACGGCGAAATCTCCCAGCGGCCGCTGGCGGGCACCGCTGAGGGGACCCTGGTCATCGATGGTCCTGTGGCCAAGATCGGGGCAGGGGACGACCCCATCTACATCGAAGTGCGCCGGGGCAAAGTGGTTTCCGTAAAAGGCGGCCAGCGGGCCCGGCGGCTCCAGCAGATCCTGGACACGGTGCCGGGCGCGGACCACATCGCCGAGATCGGCCTCGGCCTCAATCCCATGGCGCTGCGCAACAACGATTTCGAAGAAGAGAAAAAGGCGGCGGGCAACGTGCACGTGGCCTTGGGGAGCGACCTGTTTTACGGCGGCACCCACGCGTGCGGGGTGCATTTGGACATGGTCATCCGGGACGCGACGTTCCTGATTGACGGCAAGCCTTTGGCGCAGGACGGGCGGGTTGTGGCGTGATGGATGCGGTGCGGGAGCGGGGCGGCCAGGACGCGCCGCCCCAGGACGCGCCCCAGGCCTTGGCGGGTGTGCGGGTGCTGGACATGTCCCGGGTGCTGGCCGGGCCCTTTGCCACCCAGATTTTGGCCGATTTGGGCGCCGATGTCATCAAGATCGAGGACCCCAGCCGCGGCGACGAAACCCGGCACTGGGGGCCGCCCTTTGCCGGCACCGAGAGCGCCTACTTCCTCTCGGTCAACCGGGGCAAGCGCAGCGTCGCGGTGAACATCAAGACCGAGGCGGGCCAGGGCATCGTGCGGGAGCTGGCGGCCAAGAGCGACGTGCTCATCGAGAATTTGAAGCCCGGCGACATGGCCCGCTACGGACTGGATTATGCCAGCCTCTCGGCGGTCAATCCGCGCCTCGTCTACGTGTCCATCAGCGGCTTTGGCCAGACGGGCCCCATGCGCCATTTGCCCGGCTACGACTTCGCGGTGCAGGGCATGTGCGGCATCATGTCCGTGACGGGCGAGCCCGGCGGAGCGCCCATGAAGGTGGGCGTGGCGTGGGTGGACATTTTGTGCGGGCTCTACGCGGTGGTGGCCATCCAAGCTGCCCTGCGGGCCCGGGAGCTGACGGGGCGGGGCCAGTACGTGGACATGTCCTTGTGGGATGCCGGGGTGGCGGCCATGGCCAACCTGGCCCAGGCGTACCTGGTGTCGGGCCGGGAGCCCAAGCGCCTGGGCAATGCCCACGCCCAGATCGTGCCCTACCAGCTCTTTGCCACCGCCGACGGCTACATGGTGCTCGCGGTGGGCAACGACCAGCAGTTTGAGCGGTTTTGTCAGGTCATCGGCCGGCCCGAGCTCGCGCAGGACCCGCGGTTTGCCACCAACCCGGCCCGGGTGGCCAACCGGGACGTGCTCATCCCCCTGCTGCAGGCCGTGCTCCGGGAGCGCCCCACCGCGCAGTGGCTGGCGCCCCTGGCCGAGGCCAAGGTGCCGGCCGCGCCGGTGTGGGGGCTCCAGCAGGTGTTTGAGTCGGAGCTGGCCCGCCACCGGGGCATGCGCTGGCCGGTGGAACACAGCACCGCGGGGCGGGTGGATCTGGTGGGCAGTCCCTTGCAGCACATGAGCGGGACGCCGGCTCGCCCGGGGGGACCGCCGCCCACTTTGGGCCAGCATACCGCGGAAGTGCTGCAGCAGCTGCTGGGCTACACGGCGGAGGACGTGGAGCGGCTCGCGGCCGAAGGGGTCGTGCGGTAGCCGCCGTCTGCCTGGGGCACCGGCGGCGCCTCAGACCGCCTGGGAGGCGGCCGGGGATTGTTCTTCCATGAGGAGCGCCAGCGCGCGGCGGCGCTCCTCAATCATTTGCTGCTGCTGCCAGCGGGTGGGAGGTGCGGCCCGCTCGCTGCACTCCGGGGGCGACAGGGGACACCGCTCGCACGTTTCGTTGAGGAGCCCCTCGGGGATGGCCGGATCGCTGGCGAACCGGACCACTTGGGCCAGCTCGTCGTCGATGCGCATCCCCAGGATGACGCTGGTGCGCAAGTAGGGCGGCAGGTTGTCCCGGCGGGCAAAGCCCAGGCACAGGAACTGCTTTTGCGACTCCAGGAAGCGGGACCGCTGGATGCCCGGCAGCGGCCTGTGCTCCGCCGCGGCCGGCCCCTGCTCGGCCTCGGCCAGCTCCCGCAGCAGGCGGATGGTGAGCCAGCGGCGGCAGTAATGTTCCCGCAGGTCAAAGCCGGTGGGCAGCGACAGCTGGCTCATGTTGAGCTGCTTGTAGAGGCGGTAGCTGCCGCCCACCTCGTTGAAGCGCAGGAAGTGCACCTTGAGGCCGAAAAAGCGCGGCAACAGCTCGCTGAACCGGTAGAGCAGCGTTTCCGGGGTGACGTCGTAGGCGTCCAGCATGGCCGCGAGGCGCTCCGGCTGCCAGGTGGGCAGGGCGAACAGCTCCCGCAGGTCCGCCACCACCTGCTCCTGGGGCATGAGGAGGGCGCCGGCGAAGTAGGCGGCCTTGAAGTCGTTGAGCACTTGCGTAAAGGAGTCGACCCGGTCGGGGGAGTTGGTCAGGGCCCGCTCTTCCAGCCCCAGCACCCGGTAGCCGATTTCCCGGGCCAGGACAAACTTGCGCTGGGAGCCCAGCAGGTGGGCGTTGAGCAAAAGGCGCGGCCGGCTTCCCGGCAGGTAGATGGCCCGGTAGGCCGCGAGGCTGGGGTGCTCCTCCACGGGAATGGGTTCGATGCGATAGCCGAAGCGGTCTTGCAGGACCCGCCGCAGGGCGTCCTCGGCGATGGGCGCCCGCTGGCCGACGCCTTCTTCCGCGGCGTAGCGCTGGGCCGCCTCCTCCAGACCGGGAAAGTAGTTTTGGTGATACTCCTGGTACGACCGCAGGGCGGCCAAGTAGAAGTGCTCCTCGCGGATGGCATAGCCGCGGGCGATGTCCTGCAGCGCCTTGACCAGCGCGCTCATCTCCGCAGGCGAGCGGGTCAGCACCTCGATGATGGTGCTGGGATCCACCCCAAAGAGCTCCAGGGGGAAGTCCTGCAGCAGCTGGGACGTGAGGGGCGTTTCCAGGAAGGACAAGGGCGGCTCCAGCCGCAGGGAAACCAACTCGTCGTAGTCGTAGCCCAAGGCCTCGGCCAAACGCAGGATCTTGTCGGCCTTGGGGTACTTGCGCCCCTTCTCGATTTCGGTGATGTAGGACGGCGACAGGCCGGAGCGTTCTCCCAGCTCGGTGACGGACAAGCCTTTGGCCAGCCGCGCCTGGCGCAGCTTGAGGCCAAAGATAATGTGGATGGGATTGAACGCCATGGCCCGCCCCCCTGCTCCTCTCCGCCGCGCTGCCCACCGTCCGCGTCAAGCCTTCGAGCCATACTTACCATAATCCGCCCGGGAGCGTCAAGGCAAGGGCCGGCGCGGGTTGGCTGGCAGCGACAAACCACTTCTAGCGAATTTTCGCTTGACAAGAGATTTCGCCGCCCCGTATACTGGTACCCAATAGAGGCAGACCGTGCCAGGCAGCCAGCGGGGTGAGCAGTGTGACGACCCGGGCGACGCGGCTTCACCAGCCTATGCAGCAAGGAGCGGAGGGGAGGCCGGCGGCGCGCCCGCCTTCGTCGTCCCCGGGAAACGTCGCGGCGGGCAGCCTGGCTGTCTCTGATCTGGCCTTCGAAATCATCGGCGACGCGTGGCCCGACGGCCTCGACGTGGGCACGCTCTTTGCCCAGGCCGCCGCCCGCATGGGCGACAACGTGTGGATGGGTTGCGTGGCCGAGGAAGACCGCGCCGTATGCCGGGTGCGGGTGGGCCGCGGGCCCGTCTACAGCGGCGGCGACCAGGCCCGCTTTGGGGTGGTGCTGGATCCGGGGCTGTTGCCCGGGCGCCTCGCGGCCGACGCCTTTCACCCGCACAGTTTCCTCCTGGTGGATGAACTCCGCTCCCCTGCGCAGGGGCTGGATTCCCGGCCCGGCTTGGCCGTGTACCGGGTCCCGTGGCGGGCCCTGGCCAGCCGCATCTCCCTCTTTCCCGACGGCCACCGTTTTGTGGTCTTGGGTGTGTTGACGTGGATGTTCGGCTACGACCCAGACCTGGTGCGCCGCCTGCTGGAAAACCGGCTGGCGGCCCGGGGCCGGCGGCTGGTGAGCGCCGCGCTGCGCCTGTTGGAGCTGGGCTGGCGGGAGGCGCCCCGCTTTGTCCCGGGCCGGGTCGCGCTGGGCAGGCCCGTGGCCCCTGCCGGCGCGCCGGCGGCCGCCGGGCGGGAAACGCCCCGGGCCGGCGGGCGCGCCTGCGGGGCCAAGGGCGTCCGGGGCCGCCTCGAGGTCATGAGCGGGCAGGAGGCCCTGGCCCTAGGGGCCCTCACCGCGGGCTTCACCTGTTGCGTGGCCCCGACGGACCATCCGGCGGTGCAGCGCTGGCTGGGCACCTTCCAGGCCTTGGGCGGCCGGGTGCGGGCGGCATGGGAAGCCGCTCCGGGCCCGATGGCCGGCGGGCAGCCTGGCGCCCCCGTGCCCTTTTTGGTGGAGGCGGCCGGCGCCGCGGGAGACGGCCTGGTGGACGGGCCCCGGGTGACCTTGCGCATTGAGCGGGTGCCGGAAACCGACGAGGGCCTTGGGGCCTTGGCCGCCGACCCCTTCGCGGCGGCCATGGGCTGCCCGGGCAGTCCGCGGCCGGTGCTCCTGGCCCCTTCGACGGTGGAGGAATGCTTTCATGTTATGGGCGTGGCCCGGCGGCTGGCGGAGCAGTACCGGTGCCACTGCGTGGTGCTGGTGGACGCGGCCTTGTTGGGAGCGGTCCAGGTCTGGCACCGCCGGGACGCTGCCCGGGAGGCGCCCATCTGGTCCGAGTGGCTGGGGGACGCGGCGGCGGGACCGGCTCCGGCCCTGGCTGGGGCACGGGCGGCGGGCACCCGGGCGGCGGTGGACGGGCTGCTGGCCCGGCTGGGCCTGGGGACGGCGCCCCTCGCGTCCTTGGTGCGGCCGCCGCGGCCGGTGGGCGGGGAGACGGGGCAGGTGCTCTTGGTGGGCTGGGGCGCCACCCGCGGACCGGTGGAGGAAGCCGTGGCCCACTTGCGGGCCCGGGGGCTGGCTGTGTCCGCGCTGCACCTGCGGGTCCTCGCGCCCTGGCCGCGGGAATTGGGCCGGGTGTTGGCCGGCTTCCGGCAGGTGGTGGCCGTCGACGTGGAGGACGACCCCCGGGCCGCGGGGCGGCGCAGCCGCCAGCTGCTCTGCCTGTTGCGGGCCGCGCTGATCCAGGCTGCCGCCGGCACCGGGACCGCGCCGGCGTTGACGGCCCGGATCTTTCCCCGCACCGCGCTGGTGGGTCCGGCGGCGGTGGAGGCGTGGGCCGCCGCGTCGGCCGCCGCGGCCCACCCGTCCGCCCATCCCGTTATTGTCCCGTGACCCGGAAGATGACCACCACTTCCGCCCGCACCGACAGCTCGTCGGGCAGGAACTCGGGCGCCGCCACCGCCTGGTCGGCGGCCACGGCGGCCCGCATGGTCAACGGCACCGGCTGGGCTGTGCCCCGGGTCTGGTCGTGGACTTCGATGACGCCCGCGAGGCGCTGGCCCAAGGCCTCCGCCAAGGTTTCCGCCCGCCAGCGGGCGTCCCGGGCGGCCTCCCGCAAGGCAGCCTCCTGCACGGCCCGCACGTCTTTCAGGCCGTACTGGATGCGGCTCACTTCCGTCACTCCGGCGTCCACCAGCGTCTGCACCAAGTCCCCCAGCCGCGCCAACTCGTCCAGGTGCACTTCCATCTGGGTGCGGGCCTCGTAGCCCACCAAGATGGGCTGGCCGTCGTCGTAGCGCCAGCGGGGCGAAAGGCTGAACTGCCGGGTGCGGATGTTCGCGTCGGGCAGCCCAAAGTCCCGCAGGCGAGTGAGGACGGCCGCCAGCTGCTCGTTCATGATCTGTTGGGCTTCGGGGGCCGTGTCGGCCCGGCCCACCGCCGCGAAGCCGACCGTGGCCCGGTCGGGGGCCACGGTCACTTCCCCGTAGCCCACCACCCGCAGCTCGCCGGTGTACTCGGGTCGAGGGGCCATGGCCGCCACGGGCGCCGCGGCCGCGAGGACCCGCTGCTCCGCCAGCCGCCGCCCGCTGCGGTCCACGAACCGGACCAGGAAGGGCGGTTCGGGCAGGCGCTCCCGCTCCACGGGCACCAAGTCGATGGGGTGGGTGATGGCCATGGTGACAAATTCTCCTGGCCCAGGGCTGCGCCGGTCGACCACCACCGTGACGACCGGCCGGGGGATCTGGGCGTCCACCCGCACCTGGCGCACACGGATGGCGTAGCCTCCGGTGGGGGCCTCACCCAGGTAGGCCACCACCGCCGCCTTGCCGGACTGCACCCACTGGGTCAGCTGCTCCGCGTGCTGGGCCCACACGTAATCGGGCAAGGCCAGCTGCACCAGGTGCAGATCCGCTTCATCCACCACCAAGGCCAGGTACTGGTCGGGCAGCGGGGCTTCCCGCCACCGCCAACCTGCTGATCCCTGCTCTTCGTAGATGACGCCGCTGTCGCCGGCGGCCAGGGCAAAAAGGGCGCCCGCGGCCACCAGCAGCGCCGCCACCGCCACAAGGCGCACCAGTTGGTTCCTTCGCATCGTCATCCGCCACCTTTTCTCACCGCCGGCCCCGGCGCGCCGGCCCGGTCAGGACCCCCGCGCGCATCCGCCGGGCGGGCCGCCTGCGGGCCCCGGTGGTAGCTTGCGCAGGTTTCGCCTGCGCTTACGGCGAACTTCGACCGGACAGGGTGCGGTTCCTCGCGGGATGGACTGTTCGGTGCCGGGCGGAACCTGGTGGGAATGCGCGCCAGGCTTGGGCGCCGGCGGCGGCCATGCGCGCGAGGCAGGCCAGGGGGGGATCGCGGTGCTGGCAGTGGTGGTGAAGGAACCGGGCCAGGTGGTGCTGGAGGAGCGGCCGCGGCCGGTGCGGCCTCCGGGCTGCGCGCTGATCCGCGTGACGCTGGCGGGCGTGTGCCAGACCGACCTGGAGCTGGTGCGGGGCTATATGGGCTTCACCGGCATCCTGGGCCACGAGTTTGTGGGCGTGGTGGAAGAGGCCGATGACGCCCGTTGGGTCGGCCGGCGGGTGGTGGGGGAGATCACCGTCGCCTGCGGCCACTGCGACATGTGCCGGCGGGGGCTGGGGCGCCACTGCCGCCGCAGCCGGGTCCTGGGCATCAGCGGGTGGGACGGCGCCTTTGCCCAGTGGATGGTGTTGCCCGAGGCCAACCTGCACCCGGTGCCCGAGGAAGTCCCGGACCGGCGGGCGGTGTTCACCGAGCCGTTGGCCGCGGCCCTGGAAATCCTGGAACAGGTGCCCGTGGGCCCGGCCGACCGGGTCGCGGTAGTGGGCGACGGGCGCTTGGGGCTGTTGTGCGCGCAAGTGTTGGCCCTCTACGGCGCGCAAGTGGTGGCCGTCGGGCGGCACCGGCGCAAGCTGGCCCTCCTGGCCGAGCGGGGCATCGAGACTCTGTTGGCCGAGGAGGTGCCCGCGGCGGGCCTGGCCGGACAGTTGGACGTGGTGGTGGAGTGCACCGGCCGGCCTGGCGGGCTGGCGCAAGCGGCGGCGCTGGTGCGGCCCCGGGGGACGCTGGTGCTCAAGACCACGGTGGAGCAGCCCATCACCGCCGATTTGGCGCCGCTGGTGGTGCGGGAGGTCACGGTGGTCGGTTCCCGCTGCGGTCCTTTCCCGCCGGCCCTGCGCCTGCTGGCCCGGGGCCAGATCGCGACCGAACCCATGGTGGATGCGGAGTTCCCCCTGGAGCGGGGGGATGAGGCCCTGGCCCGGGCGGCCCAGCCCGGCGTTCTCAAGGTGCTCCTGCGCTGCGGTTAAGACGGTGCCGCCGGCTTGGGGGGCGGCGGCCGGGTCGTCCGCACTGTCCGCCGCCGGGCCCACAGGCCTTAAGGCGCGCCGGCGCCGGGCTCCGGGGGGTAGTGGCGGCCCAGGGCCGCCGGCGGCCGGCTGCGGCGCACCGCGCCCGACAAGACGGCGATGGTGAGGAGATAGGGCAGCATCTGGACCAGCTCCGTGGGCCACGGGTTGGGCAGGGTCTGGATGCGCATCTGCATCGCGTCGGTCAGGGCAAACAGCAGCGACGCGAGGAGGCTGCCCAGCGGGTTCCATTGGCCAAAGACGTTGGCCGCCAGGGCCATGTATCCCCGCCCCGCGGACATGTTTTGGCTGAACCAGGCCAGATCCCCCAGGGCCAGCTGCGCGCCGCCCAAGGCCGCCAGGCCGCCGGCCGCCAGCAGGCTCAAGTACTGCAGACGGTGGACGGGGATGCCCAGGGTGTCCGCGGCTTCGGGGTGCTCGCCGATCATGCGCACCCGCAGGCCTACGGGCGTCTTAAAGAGGACCACCCACAGCAGGGGCGCCGCCAGGAGGGTGAAGTAGACCAGGGGCGAGTGGCTGCCCAAAAGGTCCCCCAGCAACGGCACGTCCCGCAGGCCCGGGATGGTCCAGCGGGGCAGGGCGGCCACGGTGGGCGACGTGCCCCGCGAATCCCAGACCACTTGCATCAGCCAAGTGGTGAGCCCCAGGAGGAGAATGTTGAGGCCCACGCCCGCCACCACGTGGTTGGCCCGCAGGCCGACGGCAAACAGGCCCAAGAGGGCGCCCACCAGCATGCCGGCGGCTACCGCCGCCAACACCCCCACCCACGGCGCGCCCGTCAGGTAGGTGGCGTAGACCGCGGCCCAGGCGCCGGCCAGCAGCTTTCCCTCCAGCCCCAAGTTGATGACGCCCGCCCGTTCGCTGAGGGTGCCGGCCAAGGCGGCCAGGGCGATGGGCGTGGCCAGGCGCAGGGCGGCGGTCAACGTATTGATATGGAAGATAACCTCCCACGCGTCGGTCAACGGGTCCCCTCCCGCGGCAGCACCGGCACCGGCCCGCGGGCACGGCGGCGGAACAGCGCCGCCAGCCCCGGTGCTGCCACAAACAAAATCACTAGTCCCTGGATCACGGTAATGAGATCCGCTGGAATGCGGGCAAACAGCTGCATGGACAGGCCGCCGGCCTGCAAGGCGCCAAAGAGCAGCGCCGCGGGCACCACGCCCCACGGCCGGGCCCGGGCCGCCAAGGCCACCGCGATGCCCGTGAAGCCGTATCCCGGCGAAAAGTGGGTGATGAACCGGTGCAACACCCCCAGCACCAGGGTGCTGCCGGCCAGCCCGGCGATGGCGCCGCTGGCAGCCATGGTGAGGGCGGTGCGGGCGGCCACCGGCACGCCCGCGTAGGCGGCCGCGGACGGGTTTTGCCCCACCAGTTCCAGGTCCATGCCCCAGGAGCTCTTGCGCAGCACCCAGTCCACCAGGGCGATGAGGGCCACGGCCACGACGATGGCCCACGTGAGGCGGGTGGCGGGCACCAGCTCGGGCAGGCGGGCGGCGGCCGGGATGAGGGCCGTCTGGTCCACTGGCCCCGGCGCCTTGAAGCGGGTCTTGACCAGGTGGGTCGTCAACAGGATGGCCACGTAGTTGAGCATGATGGTGGTGATGACTTCATGGGCGCCGGTGCGGGCCCGCAGGAAACCGGGCACGAACCCCCAGGCCGCCCCCGCGGCCGCGCCCGCCAGGAGGGACGCGGTGATGAGCAGCAGCGGGGGCCAGCCCGGCAGGGCCAGGGCCGTCAGGGCCGTGGCCAGGGCCGCTGCGTACATCTGGCCTTCGGTGCCGATGTTGAAAAGGCCGCCCCGGAAGGCCAAGGCCACCGCGAGGCCTGTAAAGAGCAGCGGGATCGCGTTGAGCAAGGTATCCGCGATGCTGTACACGTTGCCGAAGGCGCCCTGGTACAGGCTCCAGTAGGCGTCCCGCACGCTGTAGCCGGCCGCGGCCAACAGGGCTGCCCCCGCGAGGAGCGCGAGGACGATGGCGCCCAAAGACTGCGCCAGCTCCCGCAGCCAGCCGCGGGCGTTCCCCGCCGGGGTCCCGTCAAGCACCGGCGGCACCCTCCTTGGCCGGCGCCGAGTCCTTCGCGGCCGCAGGCACCGGCCGCTGGCCCGCCATCCACAGGCCCAATTGCTGCTTGGTGAAGGCTTCGGTGGGGCCTTCCGTGACGATCTCACCTTCGTACAGCACGGCGATGCGGTCGCTCAAGGCCATGAGTTCGTCCAGGTCCGCGGAGATGAGCAGGATGGCCGCGCCGGCGGCCCGCCGCTGCAGCAGCTCGCGGTGGATCTGCGCGATGGCACCCACGTCCACGCCGCGGGTGGGCTGGCAGGCCAAGATGACCCGGGGCGAGTCCGCCAGCTCCCGGGCCACCACCAGCTTTTGCTGGTTGCCGCCGGACAAGGTCGCGGCGGGCGCGTCCGGCCTCCCGCGGATCTGAAAGCTGGCGAGGAGCCGGCCTACGTGGTCCCGGATGGCCCTTTCCCGCAAGAGGCCCCGGCGGGCGAAGGGCGCCTGCCAGTGCCGCCCCAAGATGCCGTTGCGGGCCACGGGCAGCGGCGCCGCGAGGCCCCGGCGCAGCCGATCGGAGGGGATGTGGGCCAGGCCTAGGGCCCGCCGGCCCCGGGGGCCGGGCTGCGCCGGCTCCCGGCCCCCGATGCGGATGCGGCCGCCGGCCAGGGGCCGCAAGCCCGCGATGGCTTCCTCCAGCTCCAGCTGGCCATTGCCCTCCACGCCCGCGATGCCCAGCACCTCGCCGCTTCTGACCGACAAGGTCACGTGCCGCAGCCGCGGCTGGCCGCGCCTGTCCACCACCGAGACGCGCTCCAGCTCCAAAAGGGTTTCGCCGGGCTTGGCCGGCGGCCGCGACACCCGCAGCATCACCTGCCGGCCCACCATCATCTCGGCCAGCGCCTCCGGGCTTGTGTCCGCGGTGCGCACCGTGCCCACGTGCCTGCCGCCCCGCAGCACCGTCACCCGGTCCGAGAAGGCCATGGTTTCCCGAAGCTTGTGGGTGATAAAGATGACGGTCTTGCCGTCGGCCTTGAGCTGCTGCATGACCTGAAACAGCTCGTCCACTTCCTGGGGCGTCAGCACCGCCGTGGGCTCATCCAAAATGAGGATGTCCGCCCGGCGCATGAGGGCCTTCAAGATCTCCACCCGCTGCTGCTGGCCCACGGAAAGGTCTTGCACCCGGGCGTCGGGATCCACCTGGAGGCCGTAGCGGGCGGCCATGGCTTGGACCTGCTGCCGGGCGCGGTCCAGGTCCAACAAGCCGCGGCGCACCGGCTCCATGCCCGCCACCAGGTTTTCCGCCACCGTCATGCGGTCCACCAGCATGAAGTGTTGGTGCACCATGCCGATGCCGGCGGCCATGGCGTCCCGGGGGCTGCGGATGGCCACCCGTTGCCCCCGGATGCGGATTTCCCCGCGATCGGGCGAGTAAAGGCCGTAGAGGATTTTCATCAGGGTGCTCTTGCCGGCCCCGTTTTCCCCCAACAGGCAGTGGATCTCGCCGCGGGCCACGGCCAGGTGGACGCCGTCGTTGGCCACCACCGGGCCGAAGCGCTTGTGGATGTCGATCATCTCAAGGATCCAGGGCTCGGTGCCGGTCGCGGTCATGGGATCGTGCCTCGCTCCATCGTGCGGGCGGTACTGCCTAGGGGTCCAGCCCGGGGGCGCGCGGCCGCACCCCCGGGGTAGGTCCGCCGGGCCATGGCGGCCCGTGCCGTGGGGGCGGGCGGTGCCCGCCCCGGCAGACCCCGCGCCCCGTCAGCGGTGGGCCGCCAGCCACGCGTCCACGGCGTCGATGGTGTCGGGCGGGACCAGCTCGCCCCGGGCGATGCGCTGGGCGATGTCATCGGCCACGGCCCGGATGTCGTCGGGCACCAGGCTCGGGCTGTAGCCCAGCGCCCCCTCGGCCACGCCCAGCAGGTGGATGCCCGGCTGGAAGCGGCCTTCCTCCACGCTCTGCACCGCCAAGAACACGGTGTTGTTGACCAGCTTCATTCCGTTGGTCAGCACGTGCTCCGGCGCCAGATGGCCCTGGTCGGAGTCGGCGCCGATGACGTACTTGTTGGCCTCCTGCGCGGCTTGGATGACCCCGAGGCCCGATTGGCCCGCCGCCCCCCAGATGATGTCCACGCCCTGATCGAACTGGGCCAGGGCCAGCTCCTTGCCCCGGGCCGGATCGGCCCAGTGGCCTACGTAGGAGTAGCGCACGTCGGCCTCGGGATTAACGTAGCGGGCGCCGGCGATGTAGCCTGCGATGTTGGCGTTGATCAGGGGGATGTCCATGCCGCCCACAACGCCGATCACGTTGGCGGCGTTGATCTTGGGGTCGTCCTGCCGCTGGGTCATCAGCCCCGCGATGACGCCCAGGAGGAAGCCCCGCTCAGGCTCCCGGTATACATAGGCCGCCACGTTGGGGCGCTCCACCACGGTATCCACGATGGCGAAGCGCTGGTTGGGGAACCGGTCGGCCACGGCCGCCACGGCGTCGGCCTGGTCAAAGCCGATGGAGATGATCAGGTCGTACCGGCGGCTCTGGGCGAACAGGGTCAGCAGCCGCTCGTACTCGGCGATGGCGGTGGGCTCGGCGTAGTCGAACTCGATGCCCAGCTCGGCCTTGGCCCGCTGGATGCCCTCATAGGCCGAGTCGTTGAAGGACTGATCGCCCAGCCCGCCCGTCGCGAACACGATCGCGTAGCGGCCGGCGGCCGCCGCGGGATGGCCGCCCAGCGCCAGCCAGAGCGCCGCCGCCACGGCCAGCACCCAGACACCGGTCAACACTGCACGCCCTCGGACTGCCATTGCTTTCCTGCCCCCTTTGCGGTCGCTGTGCAACCCGGAGAAACCGGAACGCGGGTCCCTGCGGCCCCGGGCATCGCCCTGCGCCGGCGGGCTGTCCGCAGCCTTGCCGGCGGCCCCAGGGCATCCATCCGCAAAAAGTTCTGGCTCCACCCGGGGATTCCTTTCCCCTTCTCCGATGGAATCGGATTCCGCCCGCGATTTTGGGATCCGCGCCCATGCCGGCGGGGCGTCGGCGATGGGGCGACGGTCCGCTGGGGAACGGGGTCACGGCACCGGCGCGGCCAAGGGCCGCGCGGCGCCCACGGTCCGCCTGGCGCCGACAGCCGGCGGGGACGGCTGCGGCCCGTCGAAGGCGAACAAAGTCAGCTGCACCGGTGCGGCGCCCTGGGGGTCATGGCCCGCCGTCCTCCGCGGGGCGGTGCCCTCGCGGCTGCGAAAACCGTGGCGATGCTTCAACTGCTGCACCCGCCGCAGGATGCGGTCCTGGTACGCGCGGGGCGCGTAGGCGGCCGGATAGAGTCGCTCATAGAGGGGAAGCAGCCACGGGACTTCCTCCTCAAGGAACTGGCGGTAGACCTCCTTGACGCTGCCCTGCAGGCGCAGGACCCCGGCGCTGACGAAGGATGCGCCGTGATCGCGTGCCGCCCGGATCACGGCATTGAGGGAGTGGGCGTCGTCGGTGAGTCCCGGCAGGATGGGCGCGATGAGCACCCCCGCCCGGACGCCGGCCTCCACCAACCGTTGCATCACCCGGAGCCGCTGCAGCGGGGGCGGGGTGTCGGGCTCGATGCGCCGGGCCACGGCAGCGTTGAGGGTGGTGATGCTAAAGGCTACGGTGACGCCCGGCCCCTGGGCCAGGCGCTGCAGGACGTCCAGGTCTCGCAAGATCATGGAGTTCTTGGTGACGACGGAGGCGGGCGTGGCGTAATCGGCCAGGGCTTCGAGGATGCCCCGGGTCAGGCGGTAGCGGCCTTCTGCGGGCTGGTAAGGATCGACGGCCGTGCCGATGGCCACCAACTCCCGGTTCCAGCTGCGGCGGGCCAGCTCTCGCCGCAGCACCTCCACGGCGTTGACCTTGACAAGGATCTGCTGTTCGAAGTCCTTGCCCGGCCCCAGCTCCAGGTACTCGTGGTAGCGCCTCGCATAGCAATAGACGCACGCGTGGGCGCATCCCCTGTAGGGATTCACCGACCAGCAGAAGCCCATGGAGGGCGCGTCGACCCGGTTGAGCAGCGACTTGCACTGAATCTCGATGAGCCGGGTGCCCGCCAAGGCCATCACCGCCCGCAACCGCATGTACGTTCCCGGATCACATGTTCGGTACTGTGAGTCTAGCACACCCCCAGCGGGTTGGCAAGGGGCGCGCGATCGGACGGGGGGTGCCAGTAGGACGGCGGGAGGGGCGGGGACGGCGCCGCCGCGGGTGCCGGTGGCGGCTGGGGCGCCTCAGTCCCTGGCGGGGTTCCCGTTGGAAGGATTCCCTGGGACGGCGTTTCCGTCGGCAACGCCCCCGTCGAGGCGGGCGGCCAGCCATTCCCGGATCACCTGCAGGCAGGCCGAGTTCACCTCGTGGTCCATGGGGAATTCCTCGTAGCGCACGTGGGCGTTGAAGGACCGCAGCGCTTCGGCGGCGGCCCGGCCCCAGGCCACCGGCAAGATGCTGTCGTAGGTGCCGTGGGTGACCAGCACCGGCATGCCGCCCAGGTCGGTGTGGGGCGGTTGCCATGCCTCCGGCCGGGGCAGGTAGCCGCTCAGAGCCACTACGCCTCCCACCCGGTCGGGCACCGTCAAGGCTGTCGCCAGGGACATGACGGCACCCTGGCTGAATCCCAAAACAAAGAGCTGTTCGCGGGCCAGGCCATAGCGGTCGCGCACGTGATCCACCAGGGCCACCAGCCGCTCCAGGCTGCGCCGGAAGGTTTCCGGCTCCGGATCGCCCACGTTGGCGAACTCGTACCACGCCCAGCCTTGGGCCCAGCCCAAGGGGATGGGCAGGGGGCCCCGGGGCGCGACGAAGCGCACCGGCAGGCCCAGCGCCGGCGCCAGGCCCAGCAAATCGTCTTCGTTGCTGCCCCGGCCGTGAATGGCGATGACGGTCAAGCGGGGCGTCTCACCCTGGGGTTCCCAGACTCCCACAGGCAGCGGGGCGTCCATGGCCTTTCCCTCCTTGCGGGGCGGGTCGCCGCCGCATTAGTCCTTCTGGTTGGCCAACTGCATTTCCAGCTGGCGCAATTCCCGGGTGCACGCCTGCAGCTCCTCCTGGGCCATGCGCTGAAACGCGGCCAGCTCCGCCTGGCGCTCGGGCGTGCCTTCCTCCATCATGCGGCGGCATTCGTTGTAGATGTCCAAGGCCCGGTCGATGCGGGCCCGCAGCTCCGCCATGCGGTCTTCGGCCTCCTGGACCCCCGCGGTGCGCCCCGCGACGATGTCGGCGTAGCTGTCCACCAGGGATCGCTGGAAGTCCTCGTGTTCGTTGCTGCCGTCGAACATCAGCTTGACGCAGATAGGGTCGTCCCGCTGGGCCAGGGCCGATGCCAAGGTCAACGGATCGGGGATGGACATGCCGCCCACCGTGGCCTGCCACGGCGGCGTGGGCCACACCCGGGCCCGCCCCATGGCGATTTGGATGGCGATGGGAGCGCCTTCCAGGTGACGGACGAAATGCACCCGGTGCACGGCGCCCATCAACAATCCGCACAGGTAAATGAGCATGGCATCGGGGTAGGCGGCGACGGACAACTGCTGCAGCACGCGCACTTTGCGCCGGAGTTCGTCGTTCATCGTCGCTGATCCCATCTCCCGTTACGCTCTCGGTCTCACCAGGGCCTGCGGCCGGCGCCGCGGGGCCGGAGCCCTTCTCGGGCCCGTGCCGCGCCGCCGCGATTACGTTCAGCGTACCAATTGGATGCGGCAAATGTCAATGAACGACAGGGAGCCCGGCGCCGGGGCCGCGCGCTCTGGGGGCCCGGGCCGCAGCCATCGCTGGCGGGGGGTGGCAGGGCTGGAAAAGGCCTTGGTGACGGCCTTCGTTGACACCTTTCGAAACCGGGCATTACAATGGTTTTGACTGTGAACTGGGAGGATGCCCGTGCAGCGACTGCGGGTTATCGGGCAATGGGTAAGGCCATACCGGGGCCAGCTGGCGGTTTCCCTGCTGCTGGTGGCGCTGCAGGCGGTGATCGCGCTGGCCATTCCATTGATCTTTGGCAAGGGCGTGGTGGACTACGTCCTGCTGCAGGTGCAGGACCCGCGCCTTTTGGCCGTGGTCGCGGCAGGGGCGGTGGCCCTGATCCTATTTAAAGGGATCATCACCTACGCCCGGGAGTATACCTTGAACTTCGTCGGCCAGCGCATCGTGACGGACCTGCGGGCCCTGCTGTACGATCATCTGCTGAAACTCCCCCTGGACTTTTACGCCCGGCGGCGTAGCGGCGAGTTGGTTTCCCGCATGACCAACGACATGGCCGCGGTGCAGCAGGCGGTTTCCGTCAGCACCGGCGAGATCCTGCACTACACCCTGGTCCTGGCCGGCACTTTGGTGGCCATCTTTTGGCTCCACTGGCGGCTGGCCCTCATCGCGTTGGTGGTGCTGCCCCTGGCGGCGCTGGCCGTCAACCGCTACGGCACCCGGGTGCGGGCTTTCAGCGCCCGCATGCACGATCGCATCGGCGACATGGCCGCCCTCTTGAGCGAAACCATCGGCGCCATCCGGGTCGTCAAGGCCTTCACCATGGAGGGGTTGTCCCGCAGCCGGTTTCGGGAAGCCAACGAGCGCAGCTTCGCCGTGAGCATGAAGTCGGTGCAGGCCCAGGCCACCTTGAAACCGGTGGTGGAGCTCATCCTGGTGACGGGGATGGTGCTGGTGCTGTGGGCCGGCGGGCGGGAAGTCATCGCGGGGCGGCTGACCGTGGGCGAGCTCATGTCCTTCTTGGCGTACTTGGGCATGCTGTCGCAGCCGGTCAGTGCGCTGACCCATCACTACGCCCTCCTTCAGAAGGCGGCCGCCGCGGGGGAGCGCATCGGCAGCCTGCTGGCCCACGCGCCGGAGCCGCAGGGGTCGGCCGTCTTGCAGAGCCTGCCGCCCATCCGGGGGCGGGTGGAGTTTGCGGGCGTTTCCTTTGGCTATGAGGCAGGGACGCCGGTGCTGGAGGACGTCAGCTTTGTCATCGAGCCCGGGGAAACCGTGGCCCTGGTGGGCCCCAGCGGTGCCGGCAAGACAACCCTGGTGAACTTGATCGCCCGGTTTTATGATCCGTCCGCGGGCGTGGTGCGCATCGACGGGTACGACCTGAAGGCCGTGGATCCCCGCTCCCTGCGGCGGCAGATCGGGCTGGTCCCCCAGGATCCGGTGCTCTTTGGCATCAGCATTGCCGAAAATATCGCCGTGAGCCGGCCCGGAGCGGACATGGCCGAGATCCAGCGCGCGGCCGAGCTGGCCTACGCCCACGACTTCATCACCCGCCTGCCCAACGGCTACGACACCATCGCGGGCGAGCGGGGCGCCAACCTGTCAGGGGGGCAGCGGCAGCGCATCGCCATCGCCCGGGCTATCCTGGCCGATCCCCGCATCCTCATCCTGGACGAAGCCACCTCGGCCCTGGACAGCGAGTCGGAGGCCGCCATCCACGCCGCACTGCAGCGCATCCGCCAGGGCCGCACCGTCATCCTCATTGCCCACCGGGCCTCGACGGTGCAGCTGGCCGACCGCATCATCGTGGTGGATCGGGGCCGCATCGTCCAGCAGGGCACCCATCAGGAGCTGAGCCAGCGGCCAGGGCTGTACCGGCGGCTGTACCCCGAGCTTCTGGGAGGCCGGCTGGAAGCCGGCGCGTAAGCCGGGGCGGAGGCCCCGCGCGCCGGCGGCGGCGCCGGTTTCAATGCCGGAATATTCTGTACAGGAAATCGCGCTTGTTGGACCGAACTGTGCATTGAATGCCGATAGACACTGCAACTGAGCGACGGTATGGCGGCGGCGGTTCGGAAAGCGCTTCCACACCCTGTCCCCACGGGAGGGAGGGCTGCACCGGATCGGCCAAAGGAGGGTCGGACTTGCTGTCCCTGGGAGCCACTGCCCGGGCTTTGCCCAGCTTGTCCCGGGCCGAATTTGTGTACACGACAGTGCGGGATGCGATCTTGAGCAACAAGTTTCGCCCCGGCGAGCGGCTGTCGGAGGAGCGCATCGCCCAGCAGCTGCAGGTGAGCCGCACGCCGGTGCGGGAGGCGCTGAAACGACTGCACGCGGAAGGCCTGGTGGAGATTACCCCCCACCGGGGCGCGGTCGTGCGGGATCCGTGCGGGGAAGAGCTGGCCGAGGTGTGCACGGTGCGGGACGTGCTGGAAGGGCTGGCGGCCCGCCTTGCGGCCCGCTCCATCTCGCGGATCGAACTGTACACGCTGGAGCGGCTGTTGAACGACATGGAGCAGGCGATGGCCGAAGGCCGGGTCGAGGACCTCATCGAGTTCAACGACCAGTTCCACGATACCATTTGGGTGGCCACCCGCAACCGGTACCTGGCCCAGCAGCTGCGGCAGCTGCGGCAGTTCATCTCCCGCCTCCAGGTGAGCACCCTCACGCTGCCCGAGCGCCAGGCGGAAGCCCACCAGGAACATGTGGCCCTCTATGACGCCCTCGCGGCCGGCGACGCCGAGGAGGCGGAACGCCGGGCCCGGGAGCATTTCCGCAAAGTCGAAGCCGTCCGCATGATGCTCTGGCGCAAGAGCCGCTTTGGCTGAACCTGGGATTGTCAAGCGCCGGGGTTCGCACCCATGCCCAAGTAGGCACCGGCCACCTGGGGGTTGGCCAGCAGCTCCGGGCCGCGGCCCTGCAGGACGATCCGGCCGTTTTCCAAGATGTAGGCCCGCTGGGCCAGGCGCAGCGACTGCGCCACTTCCTGGGTCACCAACAGCAGCGTCAAGCCCTCCTGGGCCAGGCGGTGCAGCTCCAGCAAGATTTCCTGGGCCAGGCGGGGCGCGACGCCCAAGGTGGGCTCGTCCAGCATGAGCATTTTCGGCCGGGCCATGAGCCCCCGGCCGATGGCCAGCATCTGC
The DNA here is from genome assembly GCA_035304545.1 of Limnochordales bacterium. Lineage (GTDB taxonomy): Bacteria > Bacillota > Limnochordia > Limnochordales > ZCTH02-B6 > ZCTH02-B6. Next base: position 40,160 of record DATGPV010000062.1, read on the forward strand.
TGCTCGCCGCCGGACAAGGTGCCCGCGTATTGCCGGCGCCGCTGCTTGAGGATGGGAAACCGCTGGAACACCAAATCCATGCTTTCCCGCAGGGCCCGCCGGGCCCCGGGCAAGTAGGCCCCCATCTCCAGGTTTTCCTGGACGGTCATGTTGGGAAACAGCGCCCGGCCTTCGGGGACTTGGATGAGCCCCAAGCGGCATACGTCCGGGGCCTCCCGGCCGTCGATGCGCTGGCCGAGGAAGGTGATGCTGCCCCGCCACGGTTTGATGAGGCCGCTGACGGTGCGCAGCAGGGTGGTCTTGCCGGCGCCGTTGGGGCCCACCAGGCTGACCAGCTCGCCCTGGTGGACGGTGAGGGAGACGCCCCGCAGCACCGGCACTTCGCCGTAGCCTGACTCCAGTTGGTTAATGACCAGCACCGGTTTCCACTCCCAGGTAGACCTGCAGCACTTGGGGGTCGGTTGCGATGGCCTGCGGCGTCCCTTCCGCGATTTTCTGCCCGTAGCTCAAGACCACGATGCGCTGGCACGTCTGCATGACGGCCTTCATGACGTGCTCCACCATGAGGACGGTGAGGGACAATTCGTCCCGCAGGCGAAAGATGAGCGCGATGGCGTCGTCGATTTCCCGGGGGTTCAAGCCGGCAAACACTTCGTCCAAAAGCAGCAGCCGCGGCTCGGTGCCCAGGGCTTTGGCCACTTCCAGCCGCTTTTTCTGGGACAGGGTGAGCTGCCCCGCGGGGCTGTGCCGGTGCTGGGCCAACCCGACAAAGGCCAGCAGCTCTTCGGCCCGGCGCCGGGCCGCGGCCACGTCGCCTTGGCCGGTGCCAAAGAGCACCGCGGCCGCCACGTTGTCCAGCACCGTGAGGCCCTGGAAGGGCCGCACGATCTGGAAGGTGCGGCCTACGCCGGCCCGGGCCACGTCGTGGGGCGCGAGCCGGGTCAGTTCCAGCTCGCCCAAGCGAATGGCGCCCTGTTCGGGCCGGAGAAACCCCGAGATAACGTTAAAGAGGGTGGTCTTGCCGGAGCCGTTGGGGCCGATGAGGCCCACGATCTCCCCAGGGCCCACCTGAAAGGTCACGTCCCGCAAGGCCTGCAGCCCGCCGAAGGCCTTGCTCACCCCTTGGATGTCCAACAGCGGTTTCACGGCGACGACACCCCTTCACCGGCGGCGGCCGCCCGCGGGGGCTTCTTGGGCAGGCGCAGGCTGATGACGCCCTCGGGCAGGAACAGGACCACGATGATGAGCAACAGGCCAAAGAGCATGCGGGCCGCCTCGGTGCCCACGTACACGGTGAGCAGCTCGTCGGTGATCATGACGGCCACCGCGCCCACCAAGGGGCCCAGCCAGTGGTCGCGGCCGCCGAACAAGGCCATGAGCACCATCATGATGGAGGGGTGCAGGTCAAACATGAAGTCGGGATGCAGGTAGCTGCGGTCATACCCGTGCACCGCCCCCACCATGCCGCAGACAAAGGCGCTCAAGAGCAGCGCGCCCAGCTTGAGCCGGAAGGCGGGCACGCCGATGGCCGCCGCGGCGTCTTCGTCCTCGCGGATGACGCGCAGGCCAAAGCCAAACTTCGCGTGCTGCACCCAGCGGGCCATCAGCAGCGCTGCCAGCAGCAGCACCAGCACGGCTTCGTAAAAGATGACGCGGCTGGTGAAGGGATCCCACGGGGGAAAGGGCATCCACAGCCCCATGGCGGCCCCCGTCAGCGGCACGTTGAGGACGACAATCTTGGCGATCAGGACCGTGACCACCGTGACCACGGTAAAATAAGGGCCCCGCAGGCGCAGGGTGGGATACCCGATGACCAGGGCCAACAAGGCCGCGGCCAGGCCGCCCAAAGGGGCGGTGATGAGGGGGGACCAGCCCCAGTGGACCAGCATGAGCCCCGTCACGTAGGCGCCGGTGCCAAAGAAGGTCACGTGGCCGAAGCTCAAGTAGCCGCCGAAGCCGCCCAGCACGTTCCAGGCCACGGCCATGGCGGCGTAGGAGAAGAGGAAGTACAGAAAGGACAGCACGTACTCGCTGGGCTGCGCCAGGGGCAATAGCCCTAGGGCCAGCAAAATGCCAAAAACGTACACCCAATCCCGAGGCCGGTTCACCACGTATCACCGCTCATGCATGATGGCGATGCCCCCGGGCGGCCCCGCCCCTCACCGCTTGAGGAGGCCGCTGGGCCGCACCAGGAGCACCAGGATCAAAAGCCCAAACAGCGCCAGGTTGGTCCAGACAAAGGGCATCACCAGCACGCTCAAGCTGCTGACGAGGCCCACGATGAGCCCCGCGGCCGCGGCGCCCAGGAGGCTGCCCACGCCGCCCACGATGACGATGAGAAACACGTTGACCAACCACACCATGTAGGTGGCCGGGGTAAAGCTGTAGATTAAGGCCATGGCCACCCCCGCAACGCTGGCCGAGGCGATGGACACGCCGTAGGTCAGGGCGGTTACCCGGTGGAGGGGGATGCCGCACAGGGCGGCCCCGTCCCGCTGCTGCCAAACGGCCCGCACCGCTTTGCCCGGAAACGTGTGGTACAAAAACCCGTACAACAGCCCGATGGTGGCCAGGCCCAGCAAGGCCCCGTAGGCGTGGGTGAGGGGGATCGATATCCCCAAGAGGTGTACGGCCGCCCCGGTGTAGGCGGTGTTGAGCACCCGGGGTCCGGGACCCCACACGTAGGCCATGCCGTTTTCCATAAAGGAAGCCAGCCCGAAGGTGAAGATCATGGACGCGAGGCCCAGCTCCTTGGTGCGCCGGGCCGCGACCTTGATCAGCACTTCGTGCAGGACGACGCCCAGGATGAAAAAGAGCGGCACCAGCCCCACGAGGGCCGCAATGGGGTCCAGGCCCCACTGGCGGGAGGCCACCAGGGAAAGGAAGGCGGCCAACACCGCGAAGGCGGAGTGGGCGATGTTGACCACCCCCGTCGTTCCCCAGATCAGGCTGAAACCGACGGCCAGCACCGCGAAGGTGAGGCCGATGAGGAGGCCGGTGACAACCGCCTGTACAACCTCAACCAGCACCGGGCACTACCGTCCCCAGGGCGGCTTCGGATACACCGGCTCGTGGGTGCGCACGTGCAGGGGCCAAATGAGCTCCACCTGGCCGTTGATGACCTGGGTGGTGTAGCTGAAGGCCGGCGGCAGCCCCCGTTCGTCGAACACCATGCGGCCGGCGATGCCGTCGATGCCTTCGGTGCGCAAGTACTGGGCGATGGCGTCCTGGTTGAGGCTGCCTGCGCCCTCCACCCCCTGCTGCAGGGCCTGCATCCAGGCGTAGCCAAAGAGGAAGTACTCCGGCGCATTGCGCAGGCCCCACCGCTCCCGGGCCACCTGGTTCAGCTCTTCCACGCCCTTGAAGGGCAGCTTGTCGTGGAGGGCCGTGCCCGAAACCACGTAGTTGCCGTCCTCGCCCAGCTCCTGCACCCACTCGGGGATCAGGGAGCCGATGCCCTGCAGGATCAGCTTGGGATTGTAGTCCAGGGCCCGCATGGCCCGGATCGTCTGCACGCCGTCGCCAAAAAAGCCGTTGGCGATGAACATGTCCGCGTCCAGGGCCTTGGCCCGCTGCACCAGGGGTTCCGCCGAGGCCAACGGCAAGTCGTACAGCTCGTCCATGACCAGTTCGATGTTGGACCGGGCCAGGCCGTCGGCCAAGCCGCCCCGCACGGCCATGCCCACCGCGTTGTTGGCGGTGATGGCTGCAGCCCGCTTGGGCCGCTCCGCGGGGTCCATGCTCTCCAGCCATTGAAACGCTCCTTCGTACCACCACTCGCCCATAAGGGGCGGCGCACCGAAAGAGTAGCGGAAGCCCCGCTGGAAAGAGGCCATGTGCCCGCCCATGGAGACGTACACTTTGCGGTATCGCTCGGCCACCGCCATCTGGGCTGCCGCGGTGGTGCCGGGATAGCCGCCCAACAACAGGTCCACCCGGTCCACGGTGATGGCCCGCTCCAGGAGGCTGATGCCCCGGTCCACCTGGCTCGCGTCGTCGTAGATGATGAGCTCCACGGGCCGCCCCAGGAGGCCGTCCGACGCGTTGACCTGCTCCGCCCAATAACGGTATCCCCGCTCCACCCACAAGCCCGTGTCGGCGTAGGCGCCTGTTAGGGGCAGGGAGCCGCCGATCTTAATGGGGGCCGAACTGGCCCGGACCGTGAGGGAGATGCCGGGCAAAAACAGCACCCCGGCGCCGATGCCGGCCTTGGTCAAGAACTCACGACGGGTCGACTTGGACATGCTTGGCACCTCCAGCTGAAGTGGTGAATCCGGTTTCCGTGGCCACGGGCGTCTCCCAGGATGCCCGCGGGGCGCCCCCGGGCAGTCCCGGCCGGGAGCGCGCCCGTGGGCGGCAATGCCTTTCCGCCGCTGCCTGTCAGCCGATGTCTTCCTCGAACATCGCGACGACCCGGGTCCAGCCGGCGCTGGCGCCCTTGATCTTGAAGGGAAAGGCCATGACCGTGAAGCCGTAAGGCCGGGGAAGCTTGTCCAGATTGGCCAGCTTCTCGATCTGGCAGTACTCCTTTTCCTTGCCCAGGAAGTGGGACTCCCAAAAGCGCCCTTCGACCCCCGCAGCCGCCTCCTGGAACATGACGTCAAAGGGCCGGTCCAATCCCCACGCGTCGATGCCGATGAGCTTGACGCCCCGGTCCACCAAGTACTCGGTGGCATCCCGGGTCAGCCCCGCGTGGCGCATGTCGTAGCCCTTTTCCTTGAAGTAGCGGGACGTGCCGGTGCGCACCAGCACGATGTCGTAAGGCTTGATCTCGTAGCCGATCTCCTCGAGCTTGGCCTCGATGTCCGCGGCGGTGATGCCCTCGCCCCGCTGCTTGTGGGTCATGTCCAGCAGGACCCCGTCGCCGAAGCACCAGCGCAGGGGCACCTGTTCGATGGTGCGGGCGGGCCGGCCGCCGGAGGTGGGGCCGTAGTGGTAGGGCGCGTCCACGTGGGTGCCCGAGTGGGTGGACAGGTTGACTATTTCCACCGCCCACGCGTGCCCCTCGGGAAAGAGGCGCGGCAGGATCGGCTCCGCGGCCGGGAAGACCTGCACGGCCATCTCCATTCCTTTTTTGTGGTCGATGTAGGTGATCTCGTGGCGGTTGGGCTCAAAGTCGCTGGTGGAGTTGTCCAGCGTGTCGCTGAGATCGATAAGGGTGATCCGCTTGCCGCCCCGTTCGAAGGTCTCTACCACCGGCGAAAACCTCCCCCGAAACGTTCCCCCGGGCCCGCGCCTTCAGCTCTGCCGGCCCTTGCCCACCACGTCCTGGATGACGCCTTCGAGGATGGACGGGGGCAGGGCGTTCTTGAGGATGATGGCCATGTCCTTGATGCGCCGCACCAGGGTGGCCACCTGCTCGTCGGTGGCCTGGATGCCCCGCTCCGCCAGCAGCATCTCCACGTAGTTGCGGCCCGTGCCCTTGCCCGCCACCAGCTGCACCTCGGGGCGGCCCACCAGTTCCGGCGGGTAGGGCAGCAGGGCGCCGCGGCCCAGTTCGGTGTCTTGGAACATGCGCAGGATGTGGATGACGATGCCCGACTCGATTTCAAAAATGCCGTCGCCGACGATGGGCTTGTTGCGGCCCGGGCGCACCTTGGACACTTCCGCGACCATGTGGGACACCCGCGCCAGGCCCTCCAGCTTGATGCCGGTATCCACCTTGAGCAGGTGCTCCAGGGCCACGGCCACTTCTTCGGTGGCCACGTTGCCCGCCCGCTCGCCCAGGCTGTTGAAGGAGCAGTGGATCTCGTCGGCGCCGCAGGCCACGGCCATCAGGGCGTTGGCGGTGGCCAGGCCAAAGTCATTGTGGATGTGGAGCCCCAGGGGCACGCCCGGGAACCACTCCCGCAGCTTCTTGTAGACGTGCTGCATGGTGAGGGGATGGGACATCCCAAAGGTGTCGGCCAGGGTGATGCGGTCGATGGAGCCCCGCTCCAAAATCTCGCCAAAGAAGCGCTTGATGTATTCCAGGCTGGGGATGCGGAACGCGTCCCACCCCATGAACTCGATGTACATGCCCGTCTCGTTCTTGGCGTAGTTGGACAGGCGGATAATCTCCTCGATGAGGTGCTCCACCGTCATCTTGTAGGCGTACTTGACCAGGTACGGGTTGATGCCAAACTCCAGCACCATGCCGTCGGCGCCGCACTCGATAATGGCGTCCACGTCTTCCTGCTTGACGCGGCACAGGGGCGTGATGCGGGCGTTGAGCTTCATCTGGGACAGCGTCTTGATGACTTCCCGGTCCTCAGGCAGCACCGGCAGGCCTGGCTCGATGGAAGGGATGCCGATCTTGTCCATCTCCTGGGCCAGGGCCAGCTTTTCCTCGACGGTGAAGGAGATGCGGGGCGTCTGCTCGCCGTCCCGCAGCGTCACGTCGTGGATGTACACCTTCTCGGGAAACTGCATTTGCTCCCGCACTTCCTCCAGGAAGTTGAAGGGCGACACCCACGACTTGCCGTCAAAGTAGGGCTTCTCCAGGGGGAAACCTTCGATGGGCTCGATCTTCATCGCGACGCCTCCTGCCTGAATGTATGCCGTTGGATGCATAGATCCAATTTGGATTGGAAATTACGCCGTATACAGAGCTAAGTCCTCTATTTGGCAACCGACGCGCTCGCCGGAAACCTAGTAAACACATTGTGCGCTATCGGATCACTAGTGGACTTTTCGTTATTTCCGACCTAAAGGGTCCGACTTATGGCCAGGGATGCGCTGGACTGGCCAGGGATGGGCTGGACGAACCCACCGCCTTGGGCGCCGGGGCGCAAGGAGCGGCAGGTAGCCCGGCCGCGGGCGCGGAATTGGGATCCTGCGGACCTGAGCCGCCCCGCGGGCCACGGCGGGCGGACGAGCAGGGAGGGGACACGGCGATGGACTGGCCCACCTACAAGCGCTTGCAGGTTTGGCAGGAAGACGGCGTGGTTTTGGTGCGCATCAACCGTCCCGAGGCCGCGAACGCGCTGGACCGGCTGGCCTTGACGGAGCTCGGGGACGTGGTGGCCCGGGCGGAGGAAAGCGAGGACGTGCGGGCCATGGTGCTCACCGGGGCCGGGGACCGGGTGTTTTGCGCCGGCGCCGATCTGAAGGAGCGCCGGCAGTGGCAGGGCCGGGAGTACGAGGCGCGCCGGCCCTTGGTGGAGCTGTGGCAGGCCCTGCACCGGTTTCCGAAACCGCTGGTGATGGCTGTCAACGGCCACGCGGCGGGCGGCGGGTTTGAGATCCTGTTTTTTGCTGACGCGGTCATCGCCACCGAAAAGGCGCAGTTTTGGCTGCCGGAAGTCCAGTGGGGCGGCATTCCCGGCGGCTGGGCCACGCAGTTCCTGCCCCGCCTGCTGGGGCCCGTCCGGGCCCGCTGGCTCATCCTCAGCGGCGAGCGGCTGTCCGCGGAGGAGGCGCGGGCGTGCCATATCGTGACGGAGATCGTCCCTGCGGGGCGGCTCCTGGCCCGGGCGCTGACGGTGGCGCGCCTGTTGGCAGAGCAGCCGCCCACGGCGGTGGCCATGGCCAAGGAGGCCGTCCGGCAGGCCCTGTCCATGCCGCTGGAAGCTGGGGTGGACGCGGAAGACCGGCTGCTGCAGATCGCCACGTCGGCGCCTGAGCGGGAGGCGTATTTGGCCAAGTTTTTTGGCCCGCGGGCCCTCAAAGACAAAGCTGGCGGGGAAGCCGCCCCATCGTGACGCTGCAGGCAGGACCCGTGGGAGGGAACCAGGACCGCCCCGGGGCCGGCCGCGTGGCCATCACGGGCGGAAGCGGGGGCCCTCATGGGGCCGGCAACGGAGCCATCATGGGGCCGAAAGCGCGAGCAACGTGGAGCCAGGACCAGCGTGAGCTTGGAAACGGAGCGAGAGCCGTTGGTGCAGGACAGCAGCCTATCCCGGGGCGCGATGGTGTATGAGATGGTGCGGGAATGGATCGCGGCCGGCCAGCTGCGCCCGGGGGAGCGCTTGTCCGAGGAGGACTTGGCCCGGCGGGCGGGCGTCAGCCGCACGCCGGTGCGGGAAGCCCTCAAGCGGCTGGAGGCCGAAGGTTTCGTGCAGGTGATCCCGTACCGGGGCGTGGTGGTGGCCGAGCCCTCCGCGGACGAGGTGGCGGACCTGTGCGTGGTGCGGGACGCGTTGGAAGCCTTGGCGGCGCGCCTCGCGGCCCAGTCGGCCACGGATCTGGAGCTCGCGGCCTTGGAGGAGATCAACGACGAGTTTGAGGCGGCGGTGGCCCGGGGGGACATGCAGGCCATGGTGGACGCCAACTTGGCCTTTCACGAGGCCATCTGGCGGGCTAGCCGCAACCGGTTTCTCACCCAGCAGCTGCGCCAGTTGCGGGACCGGATCCTCAGCCGCCAGTCCACCACCTTGACCATCGCCGACCGGCGGCAGGCGGCCGTGCACGAGCACCGGCTCATCCTGCAGGCCTTGAAGGACCGGGATCCCGACCGGGCCGCGGCCGCCGCCTGCCGCCATTTTCAGCGGGCCGAGGCGGCCCGCCTGAGCGGCCGCTCCAGGGAATAGGGCCGCCTGGGCCTGCTGGCCGCACCGGGCCGCGCGCCCGCGCAAGGCCCGCCGCGGTCCTCTGGGCGGGCCCGTGCCCATGAGCGCTCTCCTCGCGGGCCCGCGCGGGCGGGGCGCCGTCAAAAGGCGCCGATGCCCGTGATCTCCCGCCCCAAGATGAGCGTGTGGATGTCGTAGGTGCCTTCGTAGGTGTCCACGGTTTCCAGGTTCGCGGCGTGGCGCATGGAGTGGTGGCCCAAGGTGATGCCGTAGGCCCCCAGGATGGTGCGGGCCTCCCGGGCGATGTGCAGGGCCTGGCGCACGTTGTTGCGCTTGGCCATGGACACCTGGGTGTAGTGGAGCTGGCCCGCGTCCTTGAGCTGGCCCAGGCGGTAGGCCACCAGTTGGGCCTTGGTCAGTTCCGTCAACATGTCCACCAGCCGCTCCTGGATGATCTGCCGGGAGGCGATGGGCTTGCCGAAGGCTTCCCGCTGCAAGGCGTAGTTGAGGGCCTCTTCGTAGCAGGCCCGGGCCGCGCCCAGCACGCCCCAGGCGATGCCGTAGCGGGCTTGGGTCAGGCACTCCAGGGGCGCCCGCAAGCCTTGCGCGCCGGGCAGGCGTGCGTCGTCGCTGACCCGCACGTCGTCCAGAAACAGCTGCGACGTGTTGGACAGGCGCATGGACACCTTGTCTTTGATCTCCACCGCCGAGAAGCCGGGGGTGTCGGTTTCCACCAGGAAGCCGCGGATTTCGCCGTCGTCGTCCTTGGCCCAGATGACCGCCACGTGGGCCATGTTGCCGTTGGTAATCCACATCTTGGTGCCGTTGAGCACCCAGCCGCCGTCGACTTTCCGGGCCCGGGTCTGCATGGCCCCGGGGTCGGACCCGGCCGAGGTTTCCGTCAGGCCAAAGCAGCCGATGGCTTCGCCCTTGGCCAGCCGGGGCAGCCAGTGGCGCCGCTGGTCTTCGCTGCCGAACTTCCAGATGGGGTACATGACCAGCGCGCCCTGCACCGACGCGAAGCTGCGGACGCCCGAGTCGCCCGCCTCCAGCTCCTGCATGATGAGGCCGTAGGCGATGTTGCTGACGCCGGCGCCGCCGTACTCTTCCGGCAAGTTGGCGCCCAACAGGCCCCGCTCGCCAAAGAGGGCCGGCCATTCCGCCGGGAATTCGCCCCGCTCCCACAGCCGCCCCGCGTGGGGCACGATAGTCTCGTCGACGAATTCCCGCACCATGTCCCGCAGGGCCCGCTCTTCGGGCGTCAATAGATCATCGATGCGAAAAAAGTCGGTCATGCGCGCGGACTCCTTTCTCGGCGGCCTGCGGGCCGCGTTTGCTGGGGCACCAAGGGCCTGTGGCACCTATACGCTGCCCGGGCCGCCGGCTCCTGCGGCAGATGTGTCAATCCGACGGTACCGCAGGAACAGTTCGCTGTCGTGGCAATACGCGGAAACCAGCTCCAGGCGGGGCATGGGATCCAGCACCGTGGGCCCTTCCACCATGGTCAGGTCCTTGCTGCCGCCGGCCACCCGGGGGGCGATGGTCCAAAACATCTCGTCCAGCAGGCCCAGAGCCAGGCAGTCCTGATTGAGGCGGGGCCCGCCTTCGGAGAGCAGCCGCCGCACGCCGTACTCTTCGTAGAGCAGGCGCCACACGGCCCGCAGGTCCAGGGGATGCTGATCCATGACGACCACTTCGGCCGCGGACCGGAGTTCCGCTACCCGCTCCGGGGGCGTCTTGGGCGTCGCGATGACCAGGGGGCGGCGGGGGCCGTGGAAATAGGCCGAGTCCAGGGGCAGCCGGCCCGAGACGGTGAGGACCACCGCCAGCGGCTGGCGGGCCAGCCCCCGCGCGATGCGGCGGTGCTCCATGTCCTCGGGCACGCCTGGGTAGTGGGGGTCGGCCCGCACGGTTTCCGCGCCCCGGATGACGGCATCAAAGGCCACCCGCAGCCGGCCCATGACGGTGCGGTCGACGCGGCTGCCGATGGGCTCGCGGATGCGGTTTTCGTCCAAGGTTGTCTTGCCGTCCACGGTGCTGACCATGTTGAGGGCTGTGTAGGGCCGGCCGTCGCGCCCCGCGGGAAACTCCAGCTCGTCGTAGATGGCAAGCGGATCCACCGGGGCGCCCACCGCAGGAAACAGGCGCTGCATCAGTCGATCACCTCGATTTGTTCCGGGAGCTGCACCACGATTTGCGGCTGCCCGCGAAAGTCTTCCACCACGCCCCGCACCCGGACCCGCCGGCCTTGGTAGCCGTCGGGCAGCGGCGAGGCAAAAAGGGCCGTGAAGGGCGGGCGGATGACGACGACGAAATCCCGGCGGGGGTTGGGCCCAAAGTTGAGAAAGACGAGGCCGCTGCCCTCATCCACGTGGACCCGCTCCACGACGCCCTCCACCGCGGCCGCCTTTCCCACATATTCCCCGGCGGCCCGCGCGTCCACCACCCGGCCTGCCGCCTCGCCCCACAGGCCCCGGCCGGCCCGCAGGGCCGCCCGTTGGCCCTCCACCAGGAGTTGGGCCCGGGCCACGTTGGGCGGCACCACCAGCGCCACGGCCAGGCCTTCTTGCACCAGCCGGGCGTTGACCAGCACGTCGTCCACGTACACGTAAGCCAGCAGCCGCCCGTAGGCGTCCCGTTCTTCCGCGTCCAACTCCAGCTGCACCCTCCGGCCCGCCACCAGGCGCTGGTTGGCGATGCGGGCCGCCCAGCCGGGGCCGCTCGCGGCCCGGGGGTCCTCGGCGTCCCACCGGATTTCCGGTGCGTCGATGCCGATGTAGCGGACGGTTTCTTGGTCTCCCGCCGCGGTGGCCACGACGATGGTGTCCCCATCGATGACCCGCAGCACCTGCGCCGTGAGGACGGGCGCCGCAGGCGGCCCGGAAAGGTCGGGCTGGGGCGGGCGCTGCACCCAAAGGCCCGCGATCGCGGCCAGCGCGAGGGCGGCCAAAAGGCCGGACAACAGCCACCGATGCCGGCGATGACGGGTGAAGCCCATGGGCCACCAATTCGCTGGCCATGGCCGCGGATTCCTTCCTGGCGGCCGGGGGGACGGCGGCCAGGTCCTTGGGGCAGGACTCGGGGCAGGACCCGGGGCTGCCGCCCCAAGTGGAGGAGCTCTTGGTGCGCTTTCGGGCCACGGTGGACCCGGACCGGGCCATGGCCATTCTCGCCGGGCTGGACCTGGAGGTGGTGCGCTACAACGCCCTCCTGGACGCGTACGTCGTCCGGGCACCGTCGCCGTGGCAGCTGCAGCGGGCCCTGGAGGTGCTGCAGCGGGACGGTGCCAGAGCGCCGAACCCAACTTGATCTTTTCCGGGCTCAGCCATGGGCCAGAGCCCAACGACCCGGAGTTTTACCGCCAGCGCTGGCACATGGAAATGGCCCGGGTGCCGGCCGCCTGGGCCGCCGGCCATGGGCGCGGCGACGGAGTGATCGTGGCCGTGCTGGACGGCGGGTTTCAAATGGATCACCCCGACTTTGACCCCACCCGCTGGTACAAGCCCTACGACGCCTTCCGGCTCCGGGAGGGCCCGCCGGTGGACGATGGGCCTCCGCCAGCGGCGGCCCACGGCAGCCTGGTAGCGGGCATCATCGGCGCCGAGACCAACAACGGGATTGGCGTGGCGGGCATCGCCTCCCGCGTGCAACTGATGCCGGTGAAGGTGCTGCGCTGGCAGTCCGGGGTCTACGAGGGCACCCTGGAAACCGTGGCCACCGGGGTGCGTTGGGCCGTGGACAACGGCGCGCACATCATCTCCATGAGCCTGGGCTTAGAGGCCCACCGGGCGGGAGGCGCGGCCGCCGCTTCCTTGGCCGGGGAGCTGGAGCGGGCTTACCGCCGGGGCGTCCTGGTGATCGCGGCCGCGGGCAACGGCTGGTCCACGGCCCCCTTCTTCCCGGCCTGCGACCCCCACGTGCTGGCCGTGGGGGCGCTGCGGCCCGGCGGGGCCGGTCCGGAGCGGGCGGAGTATTCCAGCTACGGGGCGGGGGTGGGCCTGTTTGCCCCGGGCGGCGACGGCCAGTGGCCGGTTTGGAGCACCAACCGCACCCGGGGGCCTGAGCAGTACGCGGGCGCCTTTGGGACCTCCATGGCCGCGCCCCACGTGGCGGGCGCGGCGGCGCTCCTCAGGGGCGCGGGCGTCACCGATCCGGAGCGGATGAAGGCGGCCCTGTGCCTGGGCGCGGCCCGGCCGGCCCATTACGACCCCGCGGTGCACGGGCCGTGCGGCTTTCTCGACGTCCACGGGGCCCTGGCCGTGGCGGACCCGCCGGGCCTGGAGGACGTGCGGGTGCTCATCGGCCGGCAGGAGGGCGGCGTCTTCCGGGTGCAAGGGGAGACTCGCGCCCAGCGCCAGGGCGGCTTTACGCTGCGGGGCGTGCCCAAGGGGAGCTGGGACGTCTTGGCTTGGGTGCCCCGCAGCGGCGCCGACGCGGTGCGGCCGGGCGATCTTTTGGGACGGGCCCGGATCCACGTGGGCGGGTCCGCGGTGGGCGGCGTGCGGGTGGCGCTGGCGGCGGTGCCAGCGGGCCAGGAGCCCCTGCGGATCCAGCGGTGAGCCCGCAGGCGGGGCTGCGGGCGGCCGCGGCAGCGCCGGCCCCCGCGCACCAGGGTGTGCCAGGGGACTAACCTTCCGCCGCCATCGCCTGGAGCACCTGCTCCAGGATGTCCAAACCCCGCTGGAGCTGCTCGTCGGTGATGACCAGGGGCATGGGGAACCGCAGCACGTTGCCTTCCAGCCCCGCCTGCAGGACGATGACGCCCTGTTCCCACGCCTGGCGCACGACGCGCCGGGTGAGCTCGCCGGCCGGACGCTGGCTCTCCTTGTCTTGCACCAACTCCAGCGCGACCATCGCGCCCCGGCCCCGGGCGTCGCCCACAAAGGGAAAGGTCTCCACCCAGCGCCGCATGCGGGCCAGCATCTGGCGGCCGATGGCTTCGGCCCTGGCCAGGAGGTTTTCTTCCTGCAGGATGTCGAACACCGCCAGCGCGGCCGCGCAGGCAACGGGGTTGCCGGGGAAGGTGCCGCCCAGCCCCCCGGGCACGGGCTCGTCCATGAGGCTGGCCTTGCCCACCACGCCGCTCAAGGGCAGGCCGCCGCCCAGGGACTTGCCCACCGTCATCAGATCGGGCTCCACACCGACGTGCTCCAGTGCGAACATGCGCCCGGTGCGGCCGAAGCCCGTCTGCACCTCGTCCACGATGAGGACGATGCCGTGCTCGTCGGCCACTTCCCGCAGCCGCGGCAGGAAATCGTCGGGAGGCACGATGTAGCCGCCTTCGCCCTGGATGGGCTCCACCACGATGGCCGCCACGTCGGTGGCCGCGACGCCGGCCCGGAACAGCCGCGCGAGGCTCTCCAGCACCATGTCCGTGGTAATGCCCCGGTACGGGTTGGGATAGGGGATCCGGTAAACTTCAGGCACGAAGGGGCCAAAGCCGGCCTTGTAAGGGTGGACCCGGCTGGTCAGGGACATGGCCATGTAGGTGCGGCCGTGAAACGCGCCCTCAAAGGCGATGACCGCCGGTCGGCCCGTCGCGTAGCGGGCGATCTTCACCGCGTTTTCCACGGCCTCGGCGCCGGTGTTGAACAGCAGGGCCTTCTTGGGCGTATTGCCCGGTGCGGCCTCGCACAGGCGGCGGCACACCTCCACGTAGTTTTCGTAAGGCACCACCGCGTAGTCCGTGTGTAGAAACCGCTCCACCTGATCCCGGATGGCCGCCACCACCTTGGGGTGGCAGTGGCCCACGTTTAAGGAACCAACGCCGCCGGAAAAGTCGATGTATTCCCGTCCGTCCACGTCCACCAATATCGCGCCCCGGCCTTGGGCGGCGGCGAACCCGACGTGGGGCGTCTTCGCGCGGGCGACCCAGCGGGCGTGTTCCGCGAGGATGGCCGCGGACCGCGGGCGATCCGTCATCTGCTGATCCATGGTGCGCCTCGCCTCCCCCATGTCAATTAGCCATTGGGGGAAGGGGTCCTGCCGTCCCCGGCCGCCACCGAGACCCCATCACCATAGGCATTGTCAGGATCTCCGACAGGATTCTGGAGGGATCGCCTGCATCCGGGAGGGATCGCCAGCATTCGGAAGCAGAGTCCGGCTCATTTGGGGATACCCATGCTGAGCGCGTTTGTCCCCGGCGCGGTGTTCGCGTATAGTAAGGCGACGTAAAATGGCGGCTTAGCGCGCCTCGGCGTCGGCGCGTTTGGTTAGAGCCTTACCGCGTCCGAAACCCGTCTAATGCAGGCTATTTCCGCCGTTGACAAAGGGGTGGTCCTTGGGGCGGCCGCCACTATTGCATCGTGTGAGGGTGTCTCCATGAGCAAAATCGTCGTTGAAGGGTTGACCAAGATCTTCGGCCCCAACCCGAAGCGGGCGTTGCCGCGCCTGGCTGCGGGCGCCAGCAAGGAAGAGATTCATCGGGAGTTGGGGCTTGTCGTCGGCGTGCGGGACGTGTCCTTTGCCGTGGAACCGGGAGAAACTTTTGTGATTATGGGGCTTTCGGGCAGCGGCAAGTCGACGCTGCTGCGCTGCCTCAACCGGCTGCACGAGCCCACCGCCGGCAGCGTCCGCATCGACGGCCAGGAGATCACCCGCCTGGACCGGCACGCCATGATCCAGCTGCGGCGGGAAAAGTTCGGTATGGTGTTCCAGCGGTTCGCGCTGCTGCCCCACCGCACGGTGCTGGGCAACGTGGAATTCGGCCTCGAGGTGCAGGGCGTTCCGGCGGGGAGAAGGCGGCAGGCGGCCATGGAAGCCATTGAGCTGGTGGGCCTCAAGGGGTGGGAAAACAGCTATCCCCACCAGCTCAGCGGCGGCATGCAGCAGCGGGTCGGGTTGGCCCGGGCCCTCGCGGTGGACCCGGACATCTTGCTGATGGATGAGGCCTTCAGCGCCCTGGATCCCCTCATCCGGCGAGACATGCAGGATGAGCTGCTGGACTTGCAGGCCCGGATGAACAAGACCATTGTGTTCATCACCCACGATCTGGACGAAGCCCTGAAGCTGGGCGACCGCATCGCGGTGATGCGGGACGGCGTCATCATCCAGATCGGCACGCCCGAGCAGATCGTCAGCGAGCCGGCCGACGAGTACGTGGCGGCTTTCACCCACGGCGTCGACCGGACCAAGGTCCTGTCCGCGGGCGCCATCATGCAGCCCGTCAAGGCGGTGGTCACCGACCGGGACGGGCCAAAGACCGCGTTGCACCGCATGCGGCAGAGCGGCATCTCCAGCATCTTTGTCATCGACCGCCAGCGCCGGGTGCAGGGGTATTTGACCATCGACGACATCGTCGAGGCCGCGAAAAGCCAGCGGCCCCTGGAGGCGTGCCTCCGCCGGGATTTCCAGCCGGTGACCGAGGACACGCGGCTGGACCAGGTCATCCCCCTGGGTGCCGAATCGTCCATTCCCATCCCGGTGGTTGATGAGGCCCAGCGCCTGCGGGGCGTTATCGTCAAGGGCGCGCTCCTGGCAGCCCTGGCGGCCCGCGAGGCTGGGGGCAACCGGCAGGTGCCCGGCGGCACGGCCCATGCGGCGGCCCGCGCCGACACCGTGGCCGGCCGCGGCGGCGCCGGGCAGAGTAGCGGGGGAGAGGTTGACGATGTACGAGCTGTTTGAGACGTACCGGCTGCCTATGGACATTTGGATCCGGGACGCGGTGGATTGGCTGGTCATGAACTTCCGGCCCGTTTTCCAGGCTATCCGCTGGCCCGTGGAGCAGGTGCTGGCGGCCGTGCGGGACGGGCTGCTGGCCGTTCCGCCCCCCGTGTTTCTCGTGGTGCTGTTGGCGGTGGCGTGGCGGGCGGCCAACTGGCGCGTCGGGGTGTTCGCCGCGGCCAGCTTTGCCCTGGTGGGTTTCATTGGCCTGTGGGAGCCTCTCATGGTCACCTTCGCCATGGTCGTGAGCGCGGTGTTCTTTTGCGTGGTGGTGGGAATTCCCTTGGGCATCCTGGCGGCCCGCAGCGACACCTTCTTCGCGCTGATCCGGCCCGTGCTGGATGCCTTTCAGACGACGCCCGCGTTCGTCTACCTGGTCCCGGTGGTGATGCTGTTCAGCATTGGCACGGGTCCTGGAGTCATCGCGACGATCATCTTTGCCCTGCCGCCCATCATCCGCCTGACCAACCTGGGCCTGCGCCAGGTGCCGGAAGAGGTGGTGGAGGCGGGGACCTCCTTTGGCTGCACCCCTATGCAGCTGCTGTGGAAAGTGCAGTTTCCCCTGGCTTTGCCCACCATTATGGCGGGCCTCAACCAGACCATCATGCTGTCCTTGTCTATGGTGGTCATCGCCGCCCTCATCGGGGCCGGCGGGCTGGGCGTGGTGGTGTTCAGCGGCCTCAACCGGCTGCAGGTGGGTACGGCGGCCATCGGCGGCATCGGCATCGTCCTGCTGGCCATGGTGCTGGACCGCATCACCCAGGCGCTGGCGGGCAAGACGGGTCCGCCGGCCCAGCGCAGTTCGTAGACCCGCCGCCGCCGTGGCTGGTCATCGCGGGCCCATGGCTCCTCCGGGGGACCGGAGCTTGTATCCATTGGCCTATGGAAAGGGGGGATGCCCGTTCAACCCTACGGCTTCATGCCCGGGGCGGATCCAACCGCCACCGGCAGCGTAGGAAAGCGGTGGAAACAGACCTTGGCTGACGGAGGTGCATGGCAAGTGGCAAGTCTGCTGCAAACGGTGATCCGGAATCTGCGGCCGGCGGTGGCGGCCTTGGCCATCGTCCTGGCCGTTGGCGTGCTGGCGGCTCCCCTGTCGCTGGCCCAGGAGCGGCCTGGCGCGGGCGTGACCCTGCGGGCCGGCAAGGCCAGCTGGACGTCGGCAGAGCCCAAGAGCGCGGTCATCCAGCTCCTTTTGGAAGAGCTGGGCTACCGGGTGGAAGTGAGCACCTTTGCTTCCAACCCCATCGCGTACTTGGCCATCTACAACGGCGATTTGGACTACTGGCCCAACGGATGGTTCCCCAACCATCTCCCGCAGCTGCCGGCCGGCTTTGAGCGCAACGCGTCCATCATCGGCGAGCTGTGCCCCGGCTGCGGCCTCGAGGGGTACCTCGTGGACATTCCTTCCATTGAAAAGTACGGCATCCGGACATTGGAGGACTTCAAGCGGCCCGAGGTCAAGGCGGCCTTCGACGCCAACGGCGACGGCCGCGCCGACCTGTTTGGCTGCCCGCCCGGGTGGGGCTGCTATGAGATGATCGAGTTTCACCTGGACGCGTACGATCTGCGGGACCACATCAACCACGTGAGCGCCGACTACGTGGCCACCTTCGCGGACGCCCTAGCCCGCATTCGCGCCGGCCAGCCGGCCCTGTACTACACCTGGACGCCCAACGACACCATCCTGCTGTCGGTGCCGGGCCAGCACGTGCTGTGGATCGGCGTCGGCGACGAGATCATCCTGAGCCCTGCCCATCAGGACTTTGAGCCGGAGATGCTGGTGGCCCACGGGCTTGAGACCGCGGTGGAGGACCCGCTGCCCATGGGCTTTGTGCCCAACAACATTCACGTGGTGGCCAACAACCGGTTCCTGGAGCGCCACCCCGCAGCGGCCCGGCTCTTGGAGCTGGTCCAGCTGCCGCTGGACTGGATCAGCGAGGCCACCCTGCGCATCAACGAGGGTGAGAGCAGCGACGCGGCCATCCGCGCCATCGCCCAGGAGTGGATCGACGCCAACCGGGAGCTGGTGGATCAGTGGCTGGCGGAGGCCCGGGCCGCGGCCCGCTGAGGGCCGGAAAGCCGGCGAAAGCACCGCCAGCGAACCAATCAAGGCACCAAGCAAAGGGGCTGCCCGTGCGGGCAGCCCCTTTGCGCGCGGGGATATCGCTGTTGCCGAAGGGGAGCGGCGACCAGGGGTCCGGGGGTCGGGGAGTTTCCTTCAGGCTGCCCTGTCGCCGCGGGTTGGGGGGATCATCACCTCCTGATCGTGCTGCTTGCCTGCCTCCAGGGGAGGCGCCGGGGCAACGCTGCCCCTTGACCCGTTACCTTCAGTGTAGGACCTGGGTCCCCCGAAAGCCATTCCAGAGGGATGCCGCCTCGGTGCTGATTTGGTGGAAATCCGAGGGAAACCCGGTCAACCCCCGGGCCGCGGGAGGATCGGGGCCGGGCGGGAGGAGAAGTCCAACGGCGAACCCAAGGCGCGCAACATGTCCGCCTGCGTACCGGGACGGGCGCGGGCGCACCGGAAAGCGGGCGCGGGCATGCACGGCACACGACAGCCAAGACCGTTGAAATTCACCTTTATCCTGGCCATGGTGGCCTTCAGCGGGCTGTTGTCGCTGACGCTGGCGGCGGTGGCCACCTACCGCTCCACCATGGACTTGCGGGAACAGGTGGTGAGCCGGGGGGAGCAGCTGGTGGCCGAGCTGGCCGGGGAAGCGGTGCGCCTCATGGCCATCGCCGACCCCCTGGAGCGGGAACTGAGCCTCAACATGCTCACCCACCGGCTGACCATCGGTGACGTGCTCTACGCGCAGGTGGTGCGGGGCGGCCGGGTGGTGACGGAGTCGGCCTTGTCCAAGGAGCTGCTGCCCCCGGTGGAGCCGGACCCCGGGGCGCTGCCGGCCCTGCGGGAGACCGTGACCGACCGCCACCTGCACCTGGACCTGGTGCGCGTGCTGCCGGGCGAATCCAGCCAGAGCTACGTGCGCCTGGGGGTTTCCCTGGAAGTAGTGGAGGAGAAAGTGCGGAAAAACTGGGCGGTGATGCTGGGGCTGACGGCGATGTTTACGGCCATCGGCGCGGCGCTGGCCTTTGGCTTGTACTCGGCCATCCTCAAGCCCTTGGAGCGGGTAATGGCCTCCATCCGCCGCCTGGGCGCGGGCGACTTGGGCGCCCGGGTGACGGTGCAGGGCTCCCAGGAACTGCAAGAGCTGGCCCGGGCCTTCAACCGCATGGCCGAGGAGATCGCCCGGCGCAGCGAGGAGCTGGAGCGGGTCAACGCGGAGCTGCGCAGCGCGTACCGGGCCAAGTCGGAATTTCTGGCCATGATCGGCCACGAGCTCAAGACACCCCTCCACAGCGTGCGGGGCTACTGCCAGCTGCTGTTGGAAGGCGTGGACGGGCCCCTGACGGCGGAGCAGCGGGCCGACATCCACGCGGTGCTGGCCGCGGGCAACCACCTGTTGTCCCTCATCGACAACATCCTCAACTACAACGCTTCGGGCACCGACCGGCTGCACGTGACGGCCGTGCCCTTGCCTTCCCTCTTGGCCCAAGCCGTGGACCACGTGCGGCCCTTGGCCCAGCGCAAGGGGCTGGAGCTGGTGGTGAACCCAGGGGATGTGGACACCGTCCATGGGGATGAGACCAAGATCAAGCAGATCTTCATCAATCTGCTGCACAACGCGGTCAAGTACACGCCCGCGGGCCGCATCAGCGTAGCGGTGGAGAGGGAACCCACAGGCCATGTGCGCATCGCGGTCACCGACAGCGGGCCCGGCATCCCTCCAGACCACCGGGAGCGCATCTTTGAACCCTTCGAGCGGCTGCACGACCACGAACCCGGGGAACAAAAGGGCCTTGGACTGGGCCTGGCGGTGGTCAGGCTCTACGCGGAGGCCCACGGCGGCCAGGTGACAGTGGAGGACGGGCCGGGCGGGGGCAGCTGCTTCGTCGTCCGCCTGCCCGGCGCACCGGCGGCGGGATCCGAACACCAGGTGCTGGACGGGCCGGTTTCCGTGGCCCATGGTGCGGGCAGTCCGGCCCCCACGGCACGCGCAGGAGGTGGACGCCCATGACCAAGATCTTGATCGCCGAAGACGACCCGTCGGCGCTGCGGCTCTTGTCCAAGTTTCTCACGGCCAAGGGCTTCCACACGCTGACGGCGGCGGATGGACGGGAAGCCCTGCACGCCTTCTTGACCCATGACCCGGACTTGGTGCTGCTGGACGTCAACATGCCCCACATGGACGGGTGGAGCGTCTTGCGGGAGATCCGCAGCATGAGTGCGGTGCCCGTCATCATGCTCACCATCCGCAACAGCACCGACGACAAGGTGCGGGGCCTTACCGAGGGCGCCGACGACTACGTGACGAAACCCTTTGACCTCAAGGAGATCGACGCCCGCATCCGGGCCGTCATGCGCCGGGCCCGGGCCCGGGAGGACGGTCCCGTCTTGACCGCGGGGCCCCTGGTGGTGGATGACGAGGCCAAGGAAGTGCGCCTCAACGGGCGCGTGCTCTCCCTTTCGCCCAAGGAGTACGAGCTGCTGCGCCTTTTGGCGTCGAAACCCGGCCGGGTGTTTTCTACCCAGGAAATCCTGCAGGCGGTGTGGCCCGAGCGGGCCCTCGAAGGCTCGGCGGAGGACGTCAAGAAATACATCTACTTCCTGCGCAACAAGCTGGAAGCGGAAGGGGAGGATCCGGGCCTCATCCAGACGGTGCGGGGCTTTGGCTACAAGCTGGTGGTGGATTGACGCAGGCCCGCCGCCGAGCTGGGGCCGCCGTGCGCGAGGCCTCGCCCGCTTACAGGCGGGCCGCGCCGCTGCCCGCGACCAAAAGCCCCACATCCACCCGGGTGCGGCCCTCGGACCGGTAGGGGCTGAAGGTGATGCGGCCGAGCCCGATGGCCGCGTTGCGGACGGTGATGCCGTCCAGCGCCCGCTGCTCCACCTGCACGTCGAAGCCGTGGGCCTTGAGCAGTTGAACGAATTCGTCGGCCAGGCGGTCCGCGTCGGCAAAGGAGACGTCGGCCAAATAGGAGCCCAGGAACCGCTCGGGCAGCACCTGCAGCCGCAGCACTTCAAACTGGGCCGGGATGGGAAACTCCACCGGAATCACCAGCTGATGGCCGGCGTAGATGCGGTGCATCGAGGTGATGGACGGGTTGAAGCGCAGGATGCGGGGCACGGGCACCCCAAACCGGGCCGCCAGCACCGACAAGGTATCGCCGGGCTGCACCGTGTACAGGAAGCGCACCTGCCGGTCCAGGCCCGCGGCCGGCCCGCCCAAAAAGGCCAGCGTCTCGGGATCCAACAGCCCCGTGGCCGGCAGGCCGTAGCGGCGCTGCAGCCGCTGGAGGGCGTCCCGGGTGGCGGCGTCAAAGATCCCCGTCAACGACCCTTCATACATCCCCAAGGCCGCCAGGACGGCCTGCACTTGCCAAAAATCCTCGACGGTGGGCTGGTGGGCGAGGCCGGGGTCGGGCGCCGCGGTCCCGGCCGCGGCGGAGGGCTGCTCCTGGGCCCACGCCTGCTCGAAGGCCGGCCCGTGGGCCGTGCCGGCGAGGAACAGGGTGAAGATCAAGAACCACAGGATACCCGCGCGCGCCATCCTGTCCCCGTGCGGCCTCCTCTCGACACTTATGACCGAGTTTCCCCGTGGGCCACACCGTTTCCTGCCGTCCCGCTCTCCCGGACGGGCCCGAGGG
Organism: Limnochordales bacterium; assembly: GCA_035304545.1. Lineage (GTDB taxonomy): Bacteria > Bacillota > Limnochordia > Limnochordales > ZCTH02-B6 > ZCTH02-B6. Next base: position 62,023 of record DATGPV010000062.1, read on the forward strand.
TGCGGGATCGCCCCCGGTCGATCCCGCCGGCCCCGAAGTAGGCGGCAGCCCGCCGGCGGCTGCGGGCCGGGCGGGCGGGGTCCGGCGCCCGGCCCGCCGCGGGCTTACTGCTGGAAAACCTTTTCCCACAGGAACCAAAGGACGACGATGAGCCCGATCAGTTCCAGCACGGTCTCGCCTCCTTTTTTCCTCCGGGGCGGCGCCCGGGATCTGAAGCTCCCCTGTCCCCGCGCTCCAATGATCTTCCACGGAGACGCCCGATCCTCCCCCTGGGGTGCCGCCGGCTGCTGCAGCCCTCGACGGAAAAGACTGGAAGCGACCGGGCGGACCGTGCCGGCGGCGGGAGAGGAAGGCCGGTGGGGTCACGAAGCGATCCGCGCCCGCGCTGGGACCGCCGTCCTCACCGGTTCAAGGCGCGCAGCGCCTCCTGGAGCCCGGTGATTTCCTCCCCGCCCGCGAGCACCTGGATGGAGGAACCGGCGAAGTCGTCCCCGATGGGCTCGAAGCGGCCGCCCAGGTGCTGGTGGAGGAAGGCTTCCTGCACCGCGTAAAAGGACAGGCGGTTGGCCGGGCGGGCAAAGCCGTGGCCTTCGTCGGGGTAGAGCACGTAGGTGACGGGGATGCCCCGTTCCCGCATGGCGGCCACGATCTGGTCGGATTCCGCCTGCTTGACCCGGGGATCGTTGGCGCCGTGGCCGATGAGCAGCGGGCGCTGGATCCGATCCACGTAGGTGATGGGCGAGCGGGACAACAGGAACTCCCGGCCCTCCGGGGTCCGGGGGTCGCCCACCCGCTGGTGCAAGATTTCCAGCAGGGGCTCCCAGTAGGGCGGGACCGATTCGATGAGGGTCACCAAGTTGGACGGCCCCACGATGTCCACGGCGCACGCAAACAGCTCGGCCGTAAAGGTGAGGCCTACCAGGGCCGCGTAGCCGCCGTAGCTGGCCCCGGAGATGCAGATCCGCTCGGGGTCCGCGATGCCTTGGTCAATGGCCCACTGCACCGCGTCCACCAGGTCGTCGTGCATCTTGGCGGCCCACTCCCGGTTGCCGGCATTGAGGAAGGCCTTGCCAAAGCCGAAGGACCCCCGGAAGTTGACGCTGAGGACGGCGTAGCCCCGGTTGGCCAGCCACTGGTGGACGGCGTTGTAGCCCCACACGTCCCGGGACCACGGACCGCCGTGGACTTCCAGCACCATGGGTAAGGGTTCTGCCGGCCGGAAACCGGTTTCCGGCTCGTGCCAGGGCGGCAGGGTCAAGTAGCTGACCAGGTCCAGCCCGTCCCGGGACGGGATGATCACCGGGTGCATGCGGGCCAAGGGCAGCCCTTCCAAGGCCGCGCGGTTGGAGAAGAGGTAGGTGGCGGCGCCTGTGTCCCGGTCGTAGCGGTAGTAGCGGACGGGGCTGTTGTCCCGGTCGTAGGCCACGATCCAGACCCGGTCGTCCAAGGTGCGGCTGGGGATCAGCAGGTCCCCGTCGTCCAGGGCCAGGAGGGTCGCGAAGTCGTCCGCGACGCGCTCATCCAGCACTTGCCAGCGGAGCCGGTCGTAGTTGGACGCGGCGGCCTGGACGGTGGTGTCCGCAGGGTGGACCAGGAGATCGCTGATGTCGGCCCTGGGGTCTTCGAAGATGACCTCGACGCGGCCGGTTTCCAGGTCGTGCACCGTCAGGGCGCTGGTGTTGCGGCCGCGGCTGTCTACCATAAAAAGTCGGGTGCCGGTGCGGTCCAAGCCCAGGGGCGCGGTGGTATCCACGTCCTCCGGGGGGACCTCCGCGAAAGGCTGCCATTGGTCCGCCACCCGCTGGAGGATGCGCATGCCGCCGTCGGGCTGGAGGGCGACGCCGAAACGCAGCCGGTAGTCGTCGTCCACCACGAAGCCCGTGAAGCCGTCGTTCTCGTAGATGAGTTCCCGCTGGCCGGTGCGCAGGTGGAGGCGGTACAGGTCGTGGAGCTGCGGGACCCGGTCGTTGAGCTGGACGACGATTTCCTCGGGGTGGTTGGGGCTGATGGCCGCGAGGCGCGCCTGCACGCCTGCGGGCGGCGTCAGCAGCCGGGCTTCCCGGGTGGCCACGTCGAGGATGTAGACCTTCCAGTTTTCGTCGCCGTCGGTGTCCTGCACATAGAGCAGGTGATCCGCCAAGTACGTCCACGCGTACGACAGGATGCCCCGGTTCCGGTCGTCGGTGACGGGCCGGGCCGCCTCCGGGTCGTCCAGGGGCCCCACCCAGACGTTGAGGATGCCGTCCACGGGGGCCAGGAAGCTGATGTAGCGGCCGTCGGGGCTGACCCGCACCGTGGCCCGGTCGGGGCTCCCAAAGAGCACTTGCCGGGGAATCAAGGGCACATCCTGCGCCGGCGCCGCCGCGGCCGCCGGGGCCGCGAACGCGGGCGCCCAGGACACTTGGGCCAGCGGCCCCGCGAGGAGCGCGGCCAAGACCAGCCACAGCCCCGGGGCGGCACCGGGACCCCTGCTGCGCAGGCCCGCGGCGTTCCGGGACGGGCGCCCCAGGCGGAGAAGAGCGGGGAACATCGCGATCACATCCTTTCCCTTGCGGGCAGAGGGGGAGATTTTCACCGCAGGCCCGCTGGGAGGCCTGCCCGGCCCAGGGCCGTCAGCCCGCGGTGGGCCCCGTCGGCCGCTGGTCGGAGCGGGCCACGCCTCTGACCGCGGCCCGCAGCCCGTAGAGCAGCGCGGTGCCCGCAGCCATGCCGGCCGCGGCCTGGAACAGGTTGAGGGGGATTCCAGCGGCCGCGGCCGCGAAGCTGCCCGCCAGGGCCGCGCCCGCAAGGAAATAGCCGGCCATCATCCACAGGGAGGCCAGGGCAAAGCCCAAGAGCACCTGGGCCGTGACGCCCCGGGCCCGGAAGGCTTCGTAGGCCAGGCGCCCTGCGATCCAGCCTTCGATCCCTTTGATGACCAGGGTGAAGGGCGCCCACACGGCGTAGCCGGTCAGGACGTCGGCCAGGGCCGAGCCGATGCCGCCGGCTGCCAAGCCCACCATGGGCCCAAACAGGGCGGCCAGGGCAAAGATTGCCGCCTCGCCCACGTTGGCGTAGCCTTGGCCTGCGGGCATGGGGATCTGGACAAACATGGTCGCCACCGCCACCAGCGCCGCGCCCAGGGCGGCGTAGGCAACTCGCTGGGCGGGAGTGGACGGCATGGGGAACCACTCCTTCGTACCCGTCGTGGGGGTCGTGTAAGATGTGTATCTAAAACCTATTCGGACGAGATGGCGCTTCTCCTCCGGTCAAGTCCCGGGACATTTGTCCCTTTTTGTGGGGAGCTCCGCACCTCCCGGCGGCGCGCGGCCCTTTGCTAGACTCCCGCTAAGGAGTGAACGTCCTTGCTGACGCAAACCACGATGCGGGTCCTGCTGCTGGCGGCGGCCCTGGCCGTGCTGCTGGTGGGGTGCCTGGAAGGGGAACAGTTGCGCCGGCCGGACCCCGCCCCGGCGGCCGCCGAGGCCGACCAGGACGGCACCATTACCATCGTTTTGCGCAACTTGCGCTTCCTGCCCGATGAACTGCGCATCCGGCCGGGGACCCGGGTCGTGTTTGCCAATCAGGACGGTTTGGCCCACAACGTGGTGCACGGCGCGAGCTCGCGGGTGGGAGCTCCGCCGCCCCTCTTTGAGTCGCCGGTCCTCAATCCCGGGGACACGTGGTCCTACGTGTTTACCGAGCCCGGGGAGTACCCCATCTTGTGCACCGTGGGCGGCCATCAGTTGATGGGCATGGTGGGCAAGATCATCGTCGAAGAGGACCAGTAGCCCGGGAGCAAGGGAGGCCCGGCGCCCGCGGCCCAAAGCCCCCCGCTCCCCCGGTAGTGCCGTGCGGCTTACAAGCAGCCCCTGGCCCGCAGCGCGGCGGCCACCCGCTCCAGGGCCGCCATGTAGGCGGCCTCCCGCAGGTTGACCCGGTGCTCCTGGCCTAGGCGGAACACCCGCTGGCACGCCCGCACCATGGCTCGCTCCAGGCGCCGGTTGACCTTTTCCTCGCCCCAGTACCAGCGGTTGAGGTTTTGCACCCACTCAAAGTAGGACACCGTCACGCCGCCCGCGCTGGCCAGGATGTCGGGGATGACGGTGATGCCCCGCTCAAACAAGATCTCGTCGGCTTCGGGCGTGGTGGGCCCGTTGGCGGCTTCCACGATGAGGCGGGCTTGGATCTGGTGGGCGTTGTCCGCGGTGATCTGGTTTTCCATGGCCGCGGGCACCAGGATGTCGCAGGGCAGGGTGAGCAGCTCGTCGGGCGGGATCTCGCGGCTGCCCGGGAACCCCCGGACGCTGCCGGTGCGCTGCTTGTGCGCGAGGAGCTCCACCGGGTCCATGCCGTCGGGGTCGTACGCGGTGCCGCTGGAATCCGACACGGCGATGATGCGCACGCCCATCTCGTTGAGGAGGCGGGCGCCGATGCTGCCTGCGTTGCCGAAGCCCTGGATGACGGCGGTGGCCCCGTCCAGTTCCCATCCTTGGCAGCGGGCCAGTTCCCGCGCGGCGATGACGCAGCCCCGGGCCGTGGCCTCGGTGCGGCCCACCGACCCGCCGATGACCAGGGGCTTGCCGGTGATAACCCCCGGCGCGTCGCAGCTGGTGAGGCGGCAGTACTCGTCCATCATCCACGCCATGACCTGCGCGTCGGTGTACACGTCGGGGGCCGGGATGTCCCGCTCGGGGCCGATGAAGGGGGCGATGGCCCGGATGTAGCCGCGGCTCAGCCGCTCCAGCTCGCCCCGGGACAAGTGCTTGGGGTTGCAGACGACGGCGCCTTTGCCCCCGCCGAAGGGCAGCTGCATGACGGCGCACTTGAAGGTCATCCACATGGACAGCGCTTTGACCTCATCCAAGGTCACGTCGGGGTGAAACCGGATGCCGCCCTTGGCGGGGCCGGTGGCCATCGTGTGCTGGGACCGGTAGCCGATGAAGGTGCGCAAGGTGCCGTCGTCCATGCGGACGGGGATGGAAACGACCAGGACCCGCTCCGGTTCCTTGAGCACCTCGTACACCGTAGGCTCCAGGCCCAGCCGTTCCACCGCCTGCCACAGCTGTTGCTGGGCGTTGTGGAAGGGATTGGATCGGTGGGCCATCGCGGTCTCCACGTTCATAGGGACAGCCTCCTATGTGCGTGCCCGGGAAACAGCGGGGCGCGACGGGATGGGATGCTCCAGATTATATATAAATGTCGACAGAGATTCTTCGTGGAACCCCTACCGTCCTTCGAACCGGGCCAGGTATGGTGTATACTTGCCGCGCCTGCCCCGGCACGGCTTCATTGACTTCCGCGCGGGCCAGCGGTATGCTGGGGCTAGAACAGACCGACGCGTCGGTCTAGTGCGCGCGCAGCGGCGCGGCAGGCGGTGAAACGCGCATGGATCCGTCCCGGACCGGTGCCAGCGACTGGGTGGGCACCGCGGCACAGCCCGAGACCAAGCGCCGCATCTTGGAGGCCGCGGCGGAAGTGTTTGCGGAAAAGGGCTACTACGCCACCGCCGTGGACGACATCGTGCGGGCTTCGGATACGTCCAAGGGCTCTTTCTATCATTTCTTCCCCAATAAGCAAGGCATCTTCTTGTCCCTGGTCGATCACTTGTACTCGGTGCTGTTGCGCCGGGTGGAGACCGCCATCGAAGGGGAACGGGGCGCCCTCCGCAAGGTGGACGCCGCGCTGCGGACGGTGCTGGGCGAGTTTGCCCGCCACCGGCGGCTGGCCCGGCTGTTGCTCATCGAGGCCCACGGCCTGGGCCACGCCTTCAACGACAAGCTGTTCCAGCTGCACGCCGGTTTCGCCGGCCTTATCAAGCGTTATCTGGACGGGGCTGTGGCCGACGGCGACATCCCGCCCCTGGACACGGAGCTGGCCGCCTACGCCTGGCTGGGCGCCATCAACGAGGTGGTCACCCGTTGGATCTACACCGGCCAGCCCGATCCCCTGGAGAAGGCGTTGCCGGAGCTGCGGGCCATGCTGCTGCGCAGCATCGGCGCCTCGCCGCAAGGAGGCGTGGATGAGTGATGGCCCGCTCCATGGTGGCGGCTCGGCCGGGCACTGACGTCCACGGGCCGACGGCCATGCCCCGCCCCGACGGCGGTGCGCGGCTGGCGAGCTTGGCGGCCCCGGCGCCTGTGGCCGATCCGGTGCAGGTATTCGAAGCGGCCCGCCGCGCCGGCTGGAACGCGATGTTGTGGCATCTGCCCCACCGGCAGGAAGCCCTGGTGGGCATCGGGGCGCTGGCCACTTTGACTGGGGCCGGCCCCGGCCGTTTTGCCCGGGTGGCCGGGGAGTGGCGGGCCATGACGGCCACGGCCCTGCGCTTTCCCGGGGCCCAACACCGCGGCGCACCGGCCCGGGGCCCCCTGCTGATGGGCGGTTTCGCCTTTGCCCCGGGGGATGGCGGCGGCCCGTGGCAGGCCTTTGGCGACGCGCGCCTGTGGGTGCCCCGGTGGGTGTACCAGGTGGCGGGCCGGCAGGCGTGGCTGCACGCCCAGATCCAGGTGCCCGCGGATCACACCGCCGCCGCGGCCCGGCGGCTGGCCGAGGCGGCGCTGGCCGCGGTGCCGGCGGTCTTGGAGGAGCAGGGGCCGCCCGCTGGGCCGGTGGAGCCGGCCGGGGCCGGGCGCTTGGTCCAGCGGCGGGACGTGCCGCCCAAGACCCAGTGGCTCGCGGCGGTGGAGGAGGCGGTGGCCGCCATCCGGGCCGGGGAGATGGAAAAGGCCGTGCTGGCCCGTGCGGTGCAGGTCACGGTGCCCGGCGGCTTTGCGCCGGGACCGGCCTTGCGCTACTTGCGGGCCCATTACCCCGACTGCTACGTCTTCGCGGTGGCCCAGGGCGGCCAGTGCTTTTTGGGCGCGACCCCCGAGCGCCTGGTGCGCCTGCAGGACGGGCAAGTGGACGTGGCGTGCTTGGCCGGCTCCATCGGCCGGGGCCAGAGCGCCGCTGAGGATCAGCGCCTCGGGGAGGCGTTGCTGGCCAGCGCCAAGAACCGCCACGAGCATCAGGTGGTGCTGGACGCGATCCGGGCCGCCCTCGCGCCCCTGTGCACGGATCTGGAGGCCCCCGCGGCGCCGGCGCTGCTGAAATTCGCCAACGTGCAGCACCTGTACACGCCGGTGCGGGCCCGGGCGGCCACTGGAGTGACGGTGTTGGAGCTCGCGGCGCGGGTGCACCCCACCCCGGCCATCGGCGGCCATCCCACCGACAAGGCCCTGGCCCTCATCCGCCGCCTGGAGGCGGCGCCCCGGGGCTGGTACGCCGGTCCCATCGGCTGGGTGGACAGCCAGGGCCAGGGCGAGTTGGCCGTGGCCTTGCGGTCGGGCCTGTTGGACGGGGAGGACGCCTGGCTGTACGCCGGCTGCGGCATCATGGCCGATTCGGACCCCGAAAGCGAGTACGCGGAATCATGCCTGAAGCTGCGGCCCATGCTGGCCGCCCTGGGGGCCGAAGGGCCATGAACCCGGAGCCCATCGCCTACCAGCACGTCACCCACCACTACGTGGGGGCCTTTGTGGACGAGCTGGTCCGGTCCGGGCTGCGCCATGTCTGCCTGGGCCCGGGTTCCCGCTCCACGCCCTTGGCCCTATTGTGCGCCCAGCACCCGGAGCTGCGGGTGTGGGTCCATGTGGACGAGCGGTCCGCGGCCTTTTTCGCCCTGGGCATGGCCCGCACCTTGGGCCAGCCGGTGGCCTTGGTGTGCACGTCGGGCACCGCCGCGGCCAATTTCCTGCCCGCGGTGGTGGAGGCCTGCCTCACCCGGGTGCCCTTGGTGGTGCTGACCGCTGACCGGCCCCATGAGCTGCGGGACGTGGGCGCGGCCCAAACCATCGACCAGGTGCGCCTCTACGGCAGCCACGTGAAATGGTTTGTGGACATGGCCCTGCCCGAGGCCACCACGCCCATGCTGCGCTACGCGCGGGCCGTGGCCAGCCGGGCGGTGGCCCTAGCTCGAGACGTGCCGGCCGGGCCGGTGCACGTCAACTTCCCCTTGCGGGAGCCCCTGGTCCCGTTGCCGGGGCCCCGGCCCGCCGCGGCCGACAGCGCCCCGGCGGCCTGGTGGGGGCGGCCGGGCGGCGCGCCCTACACCGCGGTGGCCGCGGGCCCGCGGGCCCTGGCCGAGGAGGAGGTGGGCGCGCTGGCGGCGGAGCTGGCCGCGGCCCGCCGGGTCGTTCTGGTCTGTGGTCCTGACACCCCCGCCGGTGCCCTGGGCCCCATCGCGTCCCTGGCCCGGCGGCTGGGCTGCCCGGTGCTGGCGGATCCGCTGTCGGGGCTCCGCACGGCGCCCGTGGCCCCGGAGACGGCGGTCATCGACGCCTACGACGTGTTCCTGCGGGATGAATCGGCGGTGGCGGCCCTGGCGCCGGACCTCATCGTGCGTTTCGGCGCGCTGCCGGTTTCGAAACCGCTGCTTTTATATATGGAACGTTACGCGGAGCGCCGCCAGTGGGTGGTGGATCCCGGGGCCCAGTGGCGGGACCCGATCCTGGCGGCCAGCCGCATGATCTACGCAGACCCCGCGGCCTTGGCCCGGGCGCTGGAACGGGCCCTGGATGGACCGGCCGGGCGGGCGCAGGGCAGCGATGGCGCCGCGGATTGGCTGGGCCTGTGGCGGGATCTGAACCGGGCAACCCGCGCCGGGCTCCGGCAAGCGGTGGAGGCCCTGGATGAGCCCTTCGAAGGCCGGGTGTTCCACGAGCTGGCGTCGCTGTTGCCCGACGGGACCCTGCTGTATGTGGGCAACAGCATGCCCATCCGGGACATGGACGCGTTTTTCCCCGCCGTGTCCCGGCGCCTGCGGGTCATGGGCAACCGGGGCGCGAGCGGCATCGACGGCGTCGTCTCTTCGGCCCTGGGCGCCGCGGCCGCGGCCGGCGGGCCGGTGGTGCTGGTCCTGGGCGATCTTTCCTTTTACCATGATCTCAACGGGCTGCTGGCCGCCAAGCTGCACGGCCTCAACGCCACCATCATCGTCATCAACAATGATGGCGGCGGGATTTTCTCCTTCCTGCCCCAGGCGGCCTACCCCGACCATTTTGAGGCCTTGTTCGGCACGCCCACGGGGCTGGACTTTCGCCCGGCGGTAGAAATGTACGGCGGGCGCTGGGTGCGCCCCCGGGATTGGGCCGGTTTCCGTGCAGCGGTGGCCGAGGCGGTGGCGGGCGGGGGCCTCCACGTCATCGAAGTGGCGACGGACCGGGCCCGCAACGTCCCGCTGCACCGGCAGGTGTTTGCCGCGGCCCTCACGGCCGTAGGTTTCCGGCTGGCCGAGGCGGCGGGCGCCACTGGCGGTCCGGGCGAGACCGGGGCGGGTCGTGCATTGCGGGCCGGCGGCGCGGAACGCGGGGCCAGCGGGGACAGCGCGGGTCATAGGGCCAGGGCCAGCGGCGGCGCCGGCGGCCCGGGAGCCAAGGCCGGAGGAGGCGCAGAGGCCTGATGCGGGTGGCCGTCCACGGCGTCACCTACCGGGTGCGGGCGGCGGGCGCGGGACCGCCCCTTTTGCTGCTGCACGGTTTCACCGGCACGGGGCTCACCTGGGCGCCCCTCATGCCGGCCTTGTCCCAGCGGTTTCGCGCGGTGGCGCCGGATTTGTTGGGGCACGGGGAAACCGGCGCGCCGCTGGATCCCGCCCGCTACCGCATGGAGCGCTGCGTGGCGGACCTGTTGGCCTTGCTGGACGCGCTGGGGATCGAGCGCTGCCACGTGCTGGGGTACTCCATGGGCGGGCGGGTGGCCTTGCACTTGGCCTTGGCGGCGCCGGCGCGGGTGGCGACGCTGGTGCTGGAGGGGGCCTCGCCGGGCATCGCGGATCCCCAGGAGCGGGAGGCCCGCCGGCGGCAGGACGAAGCCCTTGCGGCCTTCATCGAGCGGGAGGGCGTGCCGGCCTTTGTCGAGCGCTGGGAGAAACTCCCCCTCTTTGCCAGCCAGGAGCGGCTGCCGCCGGCGGTGCGGGCGGCGGTGCGGGCCCAGCGGTTGCAGCACACCGCCGTGGGCTTGGCCAACAGCCTGCGGGGCATGGGCGCCGGCGCCCAGGAGCCGCTGGTGGACCGGCTGGGATCGTTGGCCATGCCGTGCCTGCTGGTGGCCGGCGAGCTGGATGAGAAGTACCGGGGCCTGGTGGCGGTCATGGCGGAGCGCCTGCCGCGGGCCGAAACCGCGGTGGTGCCCGGCGCCGGGCACAATGTGCATTTGGAAAGGCCGGAGGCGTTTCTCGCCCGGGTGCTGGCCTTTTGGGACCAGCACATCCCCGGGGACCCAGAGGCGGGCCAGGGAAAGGGAGTACACCGAAAGGAAGTTCAGGGAAGGTAGGGAAAATCATGTCGATTCGGTGGGAAACCGCGAAGACCTACACCGATATCCTGTACGAAAAGGCGGAAGGCATCGCGAAGATCACCATCAACCGGCCCGAGGTGCGCAACGCGTTTCGGCCGCTGACGGTGATGGAGATGATGGACGCGTTTGCCGACGCCCGGGATGACCGCAACATCGGCGTGGTCATCCTGACCGGCGCGGGCACGCAGGCCTTTTGCTCCGGCGGCGACCAGCGGGTGCGGGGCGACGGGGGGTACGTGGGCGACGACCAAATCCCCCGTTTGAACGTGCTGGACCTGCAAAAGCAGATCCGGTACTTGCCGAAACCGGTCATCGCCATGGTGGCGGGCTACGCCATCGGCGGGGGCCACGTGCTGCACTTGGTGTGCGACTTGACCATCGCGGCCGACAACGCCGTTTTTGGCCAGACGGGGCCCAAGGTGGGCAGCTTTGACGCGGGCTACGGCGCGACGCTGCTCGCGCGCACCGTGGGGATCAAGAAGGCCAAGGAAATTTGGTTCCTGTGCCGGCAGTACACGGCGCAGGAAGCGCTGGAGATGGGCTTGGTCAACGCGGTGGTGCCCCTGGACCAGTTGGAGGAGACCACCATCCAGTGGGCCCGGGAGATCTTGGCCAAGAGCCCTACGGCCATCCGGTTTCTGAAGGCCGCATTCAACGCGGACACCGACGGCCTCGCAGGCTTGCAGCAGCTGGCCGGCGACGCGACGCTGCTGTTTTACTTGACCGACGAGGCCAAGGAAGGGAAGAACGCATTCCTTGAGAAACGGCAACCTGACTTCTCCAAGTATCCCCGGTTCCCCTAAGCCGGGGCCGGCCGCGCCGGGGCGGCCCGCGGCCGGGGGCACCCGCCCGGGGCCGGTGGCCGTCTGGATCATGGCGGCCCGGGTGCCCACGCTGCCCGCCGCGGTGGTGCCGGTGCTGGTGGGCAGCGCCAGCGCGTACTCGGTCGCGGGCGCGTTTCACCTGGGGGTTTTCTTGGCTGCCCTGGCCGCGTCGCTATTGATCCAGATCGGGACCAACTTGGCCAACGACCTGTTTGACTTTCAGCGGGGCGCGGACACCGAAGCCCGCACGGGGCCGGTGCGGGTCACCCACGCGGGGCTTCTCTCGCCCCAACAGGTGGCCCGGGGCACGGTGGTCACCTTTGGCCTGGCCTTCTTGATCGGGCTTTACCTGGTCTACCGGGGCGGGTGGCCCATCCTGCTGGTGGGGCTGGCGGCCATCGCCTCCGGCATCCTGTACACCGCGGGGCCGTGGCCTCTGGCCTATCACGGCCTGGGGGACCTCTTTACCTTTGTTTTCTTCGGCGTGGTGGCCGTCGTGGGCACCCACTACGTGCAGGCCCTGGCGGTGGACCCCCTGGCCTGGATGGTGTCGCTGCCCGTAGGCTTTTTGGTGACGGCCATTCTCGTGGTCAACAACTTGCGGGACATCCCCACGGACCGGGCCGCGGGCAAGCGCACCCTGGCGGTGCGGCTCGGGGACCGGGGCACCCGCTGGCAGTACGCCTGCCTGGTGCTGGGCGCGTACGCGGTGCCGGTGGGGCTGTGGGCGGCGGGCGGCCGCGGCCCCTTGATCTTGTTGCCGCTGTTGACCTTGTTCATCGCGGTGCCCCTGCTGCGCACCGTGCTGGAGGGTACGGCCGGGGCGGCGCTGAACCCGGTGCTCAAAGGGACCGGGCGGCTGCACCTGCTGTACGGGCTGCTGTTGGCGGCCGGTCTGTGGTGGAGCTGAGGGCCGGCGGCCCGGGGGCCGCCGGCATCCCCGCGCCGGGCCGCCCAGCGGTGGAGGGCGGGGCCGTGGGCATGCTGATGCCCGACTGGCTGGCCCGGCGGGCCCAGTTGACGCCGGAGGGCGTGGCCCTCATCGCGGACGGGCGCCGCTGGACCTTCGCGGAGCTGGACGCGCAGGCCCAGGCCCTGGCCTGGCAGTTGGCCGCCATGGGCGTGGGGCCCGGCCAGCGGGTGGCGGTGCTCCTGGCCAATAGCCCCGCCTTTGTCACCTGCGTCCATGCCCTGCCCCGGCTGGGGGCGGTGCTGGTGCCCCTCAACACGCGGCTCGCGCCCCCGGAGCTGGCCTGGCAGCTCGAGGACGCGGGCGCGAGGCTGCTGGTGCACGACGCCGATCACAGTGAAAAGGCCCAGGCCATCGCCCAGCAGGTGCCGGGCATCCTCCGCATGCGCTTGGCAGCGGACCAAAGGCCGGCGCTGCTCAAGGGCGGACGCAGGGCCGCGGCGGACGGGCCGCAAGCGCTGGGGGCGTCTATGGCGGCCCAGGGGCCCGGTCCGGCGGGCGCGGCCGGGGCGGCGCGCGCCGCCGAGGCGGTGCCGCGGGTCCCGGAGGTTGCGGCCGAGACCGAGGCCGCGGCGGGCCCGGTCCCTGGGGACGGGGGCCCCGCGCTGCGGGACTGGGTGGACCTGGCCGCGATCCACAGCATCATTTATACATCGGGCACCACGGGGCGGCCCAAGGGGGCGCTTTTGACCTACGGCAACCACTGGTGGAGCGCGATGGCCTCCTGCCTCAACCTGGGGCTGGTGCCCGGCGACCGGTGGCTGGCGTGCCTGCCCCTGTTTCACGTGGGCGGGCTGTCCATCCTTTTGCGCAGCGTCATCTACGGGATCCCTGTGGTGCTGCACCGGCGGTTTGATGCGGCCGCGGCCAACCGGGCCATCGACGAAGAAGGCGTCACCATCGTGTCGCTGGTGGCGGTGATGTTGTCCCGGATGCTGGATGAGCGGGGCGGCCGGCGCTACCCCGCCCACCTGCGGGCGGTGCTCTTGGGGGGCGGGCCGGCGCCCCGGCCCTTGCTGGAGCGGGCGGTGGCCGCGGGCGTGCCGGTGCTGCAGACCTACGGTCTTACGGAGACGGCGTCGCAAGTCGCGACCTTGGCCCCCGAGGACGCCTTGCGCAAGCTGGGCGCCGCGGGCAAACCGCTGTTTCCCAACCGGATCCGCATTGTGCGGGACGGCCGTCCGGCGCCCCCGGGGGAAGTGGGGGAGATCACCGTGGCCGGGCCGACGGTCACCCCCGGCTATTGGAACCGGCCCGACGCGACCGCGGCCGCCCTGGCGGACGGGTGGCTGCGCACGGGCGATATGGGCTATATGGACCCGGAAGGGTACTTGTACGTGGTGGACCGCCGGGAGGACCTCATCATCTCCGGGGGCGAAAACGTGTACCCGGCGGAAGTGGAGGCGGTGCTGATGGCCCATCCGGCCGTGGCGGAAGCGGCGGTGGTGGGCGTGCCCGATGAGCGCTGGGGCCAGGTGCCGGTGGCTTACGTGGCCCTGCGGCCGGGTCAGCCGTGCACCGAGGCCCAGCTGGTGGCCTTTTGCCGAGAGCGCCTCGCCGGGTACAAGGTGCCCGCCCGGGTGACCTTTGTGCCCGAACTGCCCAAGGGCGCGTCGGGCAAAATCTTGCGCCGGGCCCTCCGGGAGCGGGCCGCAGGGCCGGGGTGATGAGCGGCCGGAGCAGCCCGGGGAGGGCCCGCCCCGCCGATGCCGGGGCGGGCGGCGCGGGGACGGCAGGCGCCGGCTCGGCATGGGCAGGGCCCGGGGACAGGGGAGCGGAAAGCCATGGCCCAAGCGGCGACGGTGGAACCGAAACTGGCTGCCTCGGTCATTCTCGTGCGGGCGCCCCTGCGGGTGTACATGACGCGGCGGTCTGAGGCGCTGCGCTTCGCCGGGGGGTACCACGTGTTTCCCGGCGGCGCCGTGGATCCCCAGGATGTGGAAGTGGCCGCCCGGCGCCCCGGGGAGCTGGCGGCGGTAGGCCTGCCGCCGGGCCAGGAGGCCTGCGTGGCCGCGGCTTTGCGGGAGCTCTTTGAGGAAGCGGGGGTGCTGCTGGGGCGCGATGAAGGGGGCGCGCCCCTGTGGCAGCCCGCCGGCGAGGCCGCCCACCGGGACGGGCTGCGGGAGGCGCGGCGGCGGCTGCTGGCCGACGAGGTTTCCTGGGAGGAAGTGCTGGCGGAGCACGGCTGGCGGCTGGCCGGGGAGCGCCTGGCCTACATGGGCCGGTGGGTGACGCCCCCGGCGGCCCGGCGCCGCTTTGACACCTACTTCTTCATGGCCGACCTCACCGGCGGCATCGAGCCCGAGCCGTCGGGGGGCGAGGTGGCCCTGGGCGAGTGGCTGGCCCCGGCGGCGGCCCTGGAACGGGCCCAGGCCGGGGAAATGCTCCTGATGCGTCCTACCCGCAGCTGGCTCGAGATCCTGGCCGAGTGCGCCAGCGCCGCGGACGCGTGGGCCCGGTTTTCCGGTCCCGGCGCCCGGCGGGAGGCAGTGTACGAGGCCAACACCCCCGAGGTGCTGCGGTCGGTGCTGGAAGCCCAGGGCGTGTGGCTGGTGCCGGTGCCGTCGCCGACGCTCTTGCCCGCCACGGAAACCAACGTGTACTTGGTGGCCCATTCGGGCCAGGGGCTGCTGGTGGACGCCGGCCATGGGGGGCTCGATGGGGTGGCGCGGGTGCGGGCCGCCTGGGAGCGGGCCGGCCGGCCCCGGGTGCAAGGGATCGTGCTGACCCACACCCACCCTGATCACGCCGGCGGAGCGGCGGAGCTGGCGGCGGCCTTTGGCTGCCCGGTGCTGTCGCACCCAGGCGGCGGGGGGCCGGGCGGCGGGGCGGCGGCCCCGGGCCGGCACGGCTGGCCTCCGGGGGTGGAGCACCGGCCCGTGGAGGCGGGCACCGTGTTTACCGTGGGCCGGCTCAAGCTGGAGGTGCTGCACACGCCCGGGCACGCGCCGGACCACGTGTGCCTGTTTGCCCCGGGGCCGGGCATTTTGTTCAGCGGCGACAACGTGGTGGGCCAAGGGTCGACGTGGGTCGGGCCGCCCGACGGGGACGTGCAAGTGTACCTCGATTCCCTGGAACGCATGGCTGAGCTGCCCGCCCGCATCATCGCGCCGGGCCACGGGCCGCCCCTGGACGACCCGCCCCGCCGCATTCGGGCCCTGATCCAGCGGCGCCGGGAGCGGGAGGCCCAGATTTTGGCCTTGCTCCAGGAGGCTCCCCGGACGCCGGCGGATTTGACCGAGCAGATCTACAAGGGCGCGGTGCCGCCCAGCGTGATGGAGATGGCCCGGCGCACGGTGCTGGGGCACCTGATCAAACTCGAACGGGAGGGGCGGGTGCGGCGGCTGCCGGGGGAGCCGGCCCGATTCGCATCCGTGGCGCCGTGAAGGGGACGGCGCAGGGGCAGGCGCCCGGACCCCGGGGGGAACCCGGCGCTTTAGGGGACGCACCGGCGCGGCGTGCTCAACGGGCCGTGGTGGCCGTGGCGTTTCTGAATCTCGCGTTGAGTCAGGGAATTCACCAGGCCTTTCCGCTCTTTTACGTCTCCATGCTGGAGGACTTTGGGTGGTCCCGGGCGGCCACGGCCGGCGTGTTTTCCTTGAGCATGCTCATCATCGGCGGCACCGGGCCCTTGGTGGGCTGGGGCCTGCAGCAGCTGGGGGCCCGCCGCTGGCTGTCCCTGGGCGCGGCGGCCCTGGCGGCGGGGCTGGCCGCCACCAGCCGGGTCCACAGCGGGCTCGGCCTGTACTTGTCCTACGGGGGATTGGCGGCCTTGGGGCTCGCGGCCCTGGGATGGTCGGTGCACGGCGCGGTGCTGACCGCCTGGTTTCAGCACCACCGGGGGACGGTGACGGCCATCGCCTATTCCGGTATGGGCTTGGGGGCCATGGCCATGGCGCCCCTGGCCCAGGCCCTCATCGACCGGGTGGGCTGGCGGGGGGCGCTGCTGGCCTTGGCGGGGGCCGTATGTCTGCTGGCCGCGCCCAACCTGGCCCTCATGCGGGACCCGCCCCCGGCCGCGGGGGCGGCCCGGCAAAAGGAACGGCCCGTGGGCGCCGGCGCGGCCTTGCGGGCGGCGGTGGCCACGCCCGCCTTTTGGTACGGGTTCGCGGGGTTTTTCTTCGTGGCCGTCAGCTCCTTTTCCGTGGCGCCCCACCAGGCCGCGGTGCTGGTGGACGCCGGCTTCTCCACGGGGGTGGCCGCCGGGGTGGTGGCCGCGGTGGGGCTTCTTAGCTTTGCCGGCCGCCTCCTCTTTGGCTGGATGTCGGACCGGTACGGCCATGTGGCTTCGGCCACGGCCAGCTCCCTTTTGTCGGCCTTGGGCACGGCCGCCCTGTTGGTGATGGCGTGGCACCCCCACGGGGCCTTGGTGGCCCTTTACGCCCTCGGCTTTGGCCTGGGCTTTGGCACCCGGATGCCGGTGATGGCGTCCCTGGCGGCGGCCAAGTTTGGCGGGCCCAACTTCGGCGTCATCTTTGGGGCCATGAGCCTGGGCCACGGCGCGGGCGGGGCGGTGGGGCCGTGGCTGGCCGGCTGGCTGTTTGACGTCACCGGCAGCTATCGCTGGATGTTCGTCTACGCCACCGTGGCCGCGCTGGTGGCGGCGGCCAGCATCGCCGCCGCGGAGCGCCGCCCGGGCCTGGAGGGGCGCGGTGCGGGCCGCGGGCAGCCGCCGGGGCGGCGGGTGAGCGCTGGGGCAGCGGGCGGCCCCCAAGGCCGCGGATGACCGCCGGAACAGCGGGCGGCCGCCGGGGCGGCGGGTAAGCGCCGGGGCAACGGGCAAGCGCCGGGGCAACGGGTGGTCCCCTAGCGGATGAGGGCGAACGTGTTGACGGGAGCGATGGAGGATGGAGCGTCTAGTGTGCACCGGCTGCGGCCGGGAGGCGGACGGGACCGCGTGGCAAGTCCGGTGCGGGACGTGCGGCGAGCCCCTGGCCGTGGGCCCGCCCCGGGGCGGGACGGTGCGGGAAGGCGCGCCGCTGCTGTTGCGCTTTGCCAACTTCTTGCCGGCCGAGGCCTTAGGCCTGCACGGGGATCCGGGGTCCGTCCTGACCTTGGGCGAAGGCAATACGCCCCTTTTGCCCTTGGAATCCGTGGGCCGGCAAATGGGCGTGCCCCGCTTGCTGGTGAAGGTGGAGGGCGCCAACCCGACGGGCTCCTTCAAAGACCGGGGGTCCGCGGCCGGCGTGCAGCGGGCCCGGGCCTTGGGCTTCCGGCGGGTGGGCACGGTGTCCACCGGCAACATGGCGTCGTCCATGGCGGCCTACGGCGCCCGGGCGGGCCTGCGGGCGGTGGTGCTGGTGCCGGCCGGCATCCCCCGGGCCAAGCTCGCGCCCATCGCCGCCTACAACCCCCTGCTCATCGGGGTGGAAGGGGATTACGGCCGCCTGTACCAGCTCAGCCTGGAGCTGGGGCCGGAGTTGGGCATCGCCTTTGTCAACTCCGACGATCCGTACCGGGTGGAAGGCCAAAAGACCCTGGCCCTGGAGCTGTGGCAGCAGCTGCGCCGGCAGGTGCCCGACGTGGTGGTGGTGCCCGTCAGCTCCGGCGGGCACATGGCCGCGCTGCTCAAGGGATTTCAAGAGCTGCACCAGTTGGGTTACACCGAGCGGGTGCCCCGCCTGGTGGGGGTGCAGGCCGCGGGCGCGGCGCCCATCGCCACGGCCTACCAGCAGGGGGCCGCGGCGCCGGTGCCGTGGGGCGAGCCCACGACCGTCGCCCGGGCCATCGCCAACCCCAAACCGCCCAGCGGCCGCCGGCTGCTGCGGGCTGCCCGGGCCGGGGCGCCCCTGCACTTCGTCACCGTCACCGACGAGGAGATACTGGCCGCCTATCACGCGCTGGCCCGGGGGCAGGGCCTGTTTGTCCAGCCCGACGCCGCGGCCTCGGTGGCCGCGGTGGGGCGCCTCAAGGACGCCGGGTTTGTCCGGGGCGACGAGACGGTGGTGGCGGTGCTCACGGGCCACGGCACCAAGGATCTGACGCCCCTGGAGCAGGCGGGGCCTGTGCCCTTGCCCACGTGCACGCTGGACGAGCTGCCGGCGGTGCTGGCCCGGGAGGCGTAACCGGGCCGCTGCCCGGCGGGAGGGCTGGGAGGAGGGCGGGCTCGGGGCCCCTGGCCGCGGGCGTGGATGCCAGGAGCCTTGGCCTTGACACGGTTTTGGGGCCGTTCTACACTTTCTGTATACAGAATGCATGCCCGTGGGACGGGCCCTGTTCCGCTGCCGAAAGACGCCAACCGCCGCGCCGGCGCGGCGGTGGGGCGCGATCCGAGTTTTTCCCGCCCAATGCACCATGGACGAAGGGATGAGTCGCTGCATGGCACACGTGGACACCACCGTGGAGGCAATCTTGAGCGCGGCTGGCCAGGTCCACTACAACTTGTCCACGCCGGCCCTCATCGAGCACGCCCTGCGCCGGGGCGAAGGGCGCCTGGCGGCCAACGGCGCGCTGGTGGCCGAAACGGGCAAGTACACGGGCCGGTCGCCCAAGGACAAGTTCGTGGTGCGGGACCCGTGGGCCGAAAAAAATGTGGCCTGGGGTTCCGTCAACCAGCCCATGGAGCCCGAAGTGTTCGGCGCCCTGCTTTCCCGGGTGGCGGAGTACTTGCGGGGCAAGGAGCTGTTCGTCTTTGACGGCGCGGCCGGCGCAGCCCCCCAGCATCAGATCCGGGTTCGGGTCGTGACGGAGCTGGCGTGGCACAACGCCTTTGCCCGCAACCTGCTCCTGCGCCGGCAGGCGGAGGAAGGCCCTTTCGCCAGCTGGTCGCTGATCTACGCGCCCGGTTTCCAGGCGGTGCCCGAGCGGGACGGCACGCGCTCGGAGGCTTTTATCGGCATCGACTTTTCCCGCCGGCTGGTGCTCATCGTGGGCACCCGCTACGCGGGCGAGCTGAAGAAGTCGGTGTTCACCATCATGAACGGCGTGCTGCCCGAGCGGGGCGTGCTGCCCATGCACTGCGGCGCCAACGTGGGGGCCGGCGGCGATGTGGCCCTGTTCTTTGGCCTGTCGGGCACGGGCAAGACCACCTTGTCCTCCGACGGCGACCGGCGCCTCATCGGCGACGATGAGCACGGCTGGTCCGACGAGGGCGTGTTCAACTTCGAAGGCGGCTGCTACGCCAAGACCATCGGCCTTTCGCGCGAGGCGGAGCCCCAAATTTGGGAAGCCCTGGGTTTTGGCAGCATCCTGGAAAACGTCGTGCTGGACCCGGTCACCCGGGTGCCCGATTACGATGACGGTTCCCTGACGGAGAACACCCGGGGCGCGTACCCCATCGACCACATCCCCGGCGCCCTGGAAACCGGCGTCGCGGGCCATCCCCGCACGATCTTTTTCCTGAGCGCCGACGCTTTTGGGGTGTTGCCGCCCATCGCCCGCCTCGACGCGGAGCAGGCCATGTACTACTTCCTCTCGGGCTACACCAGCAAGCTGGCGGGCACCGAGCGGGGCGTGACCGCGCCGGAGGCCACCTTCTCGACGGCCTTTGGGGAGCCCTTCCTGCCGTTGCCGCCCCAGCGCTACGCGGAAATGCTGGGCGAGCGCATCGCCCGCCACGGCGTGCGGGTATTCCTCGTCAATACCGGCTGGGTGGGCGGACCCTACGGGGTGGGGCGCCGGGTGCAGCTGCGCTACACCCGGGCCATGGTGCGGGCGGCCCTGGCGGGGGATCTGGACAACGTGCCCATGCAGCGGGAGCCCTACTTTGGCCTCATGATCCCCACCGGCTGCCCCGGTGTGCCGGGCGCCCTTTTGGATCCCAAGGCCCTGTGGGCCGATCCGGATGCGTATGATCGCCAAGCCCGGGAGCTGGCCCACCGCTTTGCCGAAAACTACCGCCGCTTCGGGGGCGCGCCCCGGCACCCGGCGGAAGCAGCGGCGGGGGCCGACAGGTAGGCCCGGTTCAGCGCGGCTGTCCCTCGCCGCCGCGCATCGCGAAAAGCGGGAGCATCAAGACGGGAGGTCAGGGTGCGGCCGATGGGGGAAATCAGCGGGGTTTACCGGTTTCGGGTCCGCTACAGCGAGGCGGACCAGATGGGCATCACCTATTACGCCAACTACCTGGACTGGTTCACCATCGGCCGCACCGAGCTCTTGCGGGAGCTGGGATTGCCCTACGCCCGTCTGGAGCGGGAAGGGCTGCTGCTGCCCGTGCTGGCGGTGCGCTGCCGCTACGTGGCGCCCACCCGCTACGATGATCCCATCCGCCTGGAGACGACCCTGACCCAGTGCACCCGCACCCGCATGGCCTTTCGCTACCGGGTGGTGGTGGAAGGGGAGCCGGAGCAGCTGGCCGCGGAAGGGGAGACGGAGCACGCCTTCATCGACCGCCAGTACCGGCCCATCGATATCAAGAAGCGGTTTCCGGAAGTGTGGCAGCGGCTCAGCGAGATCAGCGGGGGCTCGTAGAGATTCGGGGGGACCCGGGCGCTGGCGGGCGGCGGGAACCGGTCCGAGCGCCGTGACCGCGTTTAGAGCGCCTTGATCACGTCGTAGCCCAGGGCCCGGAGCCGGTGCATCCATTGCTGCCGGCGGGTGCGCTTCAGTTCCCGCTCCTGCTCCTCAAAGAAGCGGTGCAGGACGTCCCAATCCTCCGGGGTGAAGCGCCCCGGCCACCGCTCCAGCCACAGTTCTTGGACCAAGGGAAAGTGTTCCAGGGAAAACGCGCCCTCTTCGAAGACGAACTCCAGCGTCGTGGGCCTGCCCGCGGCATCGTAGCCGATGACGTAGGCCTCATAGCGCACGAGCCCGTCAATTTGATCCAGATACATCCAGGCAAACACGTCGTCTTCGTAGGAGACGACGTCCTTCCGCTGTGATGGCAGTACCACCGGCCGCTCGGCCATGCTTTCCACCTGCTGTCCCCGTCGTTCAAACCGCTCCCCCGGTGCCGCGGGCGGCCTTCCTGGGGTGGTCCCAGGGGCTGTATGCACCAGGGCCGCGCCCGGCAGGCGCTTTCCCGGCTTGCCCTCCCACGGTTAGTATGGGGTGGCGGCGGCGTGCTTCATCCTCGCTTATCATACATCATACGAAGGGATTCACCGTGTTTGCCTCCGATCCTCTGCCCGGACGGCGCGGCCTCTAGCAGGACCTTTGCCTTTAGGCGTCGAAGAGGGGCCAGAGCAATAGTGCCGGCGGGTCGGACTGGGAGGCCGCAAGCCTTTGCAATCATGGCAGCTGCGCAGCAGGGGGGAGCAGGAGGCGTGGGACGCGGCGCGGTTGGCGCCGTACGGGACGCCTGCCGCCGCCAGCCGGGGCCGCCGGTATCCCGAATCCGGCGACGACCCCCGCACCGCTTTTCAGCGGGACCGGGATCGCATCCTCCACTCGGCCGCCTTTCGCCGCCTTCAGTACAAGACGCAAGTGTTTGTCTTTCATGAGGGCGACTTTTACCGCACCCGGCTGACCCACTCGCTGGAAGTGGCGCAGATCGGAGCGGCCTTGGCGCGCATGGTGGGGGCCAACCCGGACCTGGTGGAAGCCATCTCCCTGGCCCACGACCTGGGCCACCCGCCCTTTGGCCACGGCGGCGAGCAGGAGCTCAACGCGCTGATGGCCGACGCGGGCGGCTTTGAGCACAACCTGCAGTCGCTGCGGGTCATCGACGAGCTGGAAATCCGCTATCCTGGCCACGCGGGCCTGAACCTCACGTGGGAGGTGCGGGAGGGCGTGGCGCGCCACGAAACCTTCTTTGACCAGCCGACGGTGCCCGCGGAGTTCGCCCAGTTTCCCCAGCCAGGCCTGGAGGCGCAGCTGTCCAGCGTCGCCGACATGATCGCTTACTGCACCCACGACTTGGAAGACGCCCTGGCCTTTGGGTTTCTCCGCGAGGAGGAGCTGGAGCGCCACGTGGCCTTGTGGCGGGAGCTGCCGCCCGTGGAGATTACGCATCCGTACCCGCCGCTGGCCGCCGAGACCATGGAACGCCGTTTTCGCGTCCGCAGCCTCATCGACCGGCTCATCCGCGCCGCAGCGGAGGAAACGTTGCGCCGGCTGGAGCGACACGGCGTCGCTCATCCTGACGATGTGCGGCGGCTGCCGGAACCGGTGGCCGGTTTCCCCGCGGACATCTACGCGCAGCTGGTGGACTTGAAGGACTACTTGTTTTCCCAGGTGTACCACGACCCGCGCACCCTGCGGATGATGTACAAAGGGCGGATGATCCTGCGGCGGCTGTTCCGGGCCTTCGCCGAGCACCCGGAGATGTTGCCCCGGTCGGTGCAGGAACATTTGGCCGCGGGGGAGAATCGGTTTCGAGTTGTGTGTGATTACATCAGTTCCATGACCGATCGGCATGCCATGGACCTGTACGATACGCTGTTCCAGCCCTATGAGCGTTCGCTGCAGGTGCCGGCGACGTAACCCTGGGGCATGCCCGCCGGAAGTGCTATAATTGGGTCGCGTGTGCGGGCGGCCAGACACGCCTAGGACGCGGCGAAAGGTCGAGGCCGAACAGGAGGATATCGATGCGCAAAGTGCGAGTGGGTGTGATCGGCGTTGGCAGGATGGGCCGCCACCACGCCCGGGCCTATGCCCATTTCAACTATTTGTGTGATTTTGTGGGCGTCCATGACGTCGACCCGCGGGCCAGCGCCGCCGTGGCGGAAAAGTATGAGGTGCAGGCCTTCGCCCGGGTGGAAGATTTGCTGGATCAGGTGGATGCCATCACCATCGCCACGCCCACGTGCTTCCACTACGAGCTGACCGAGCAGGCCCTGCAGCGGGGCGTGCACGTGCTGGTGGAAAAGCCCGTCTGCCGCACGGTGGACGAGGCCCGGCGGCTGGCGGAGCTGGCCCGCCGGCAAGGCGTGACGGTGCAGGTGGGCCACATCGAGCGGTTCAACCCGGCCGTGCGGGAGCTGGCCCGGGTGCTGCGCCGCCACCGGGTGGTCGCGGTGGAAACCAAGCGCATGGGCCCCTACGACCCCCGGGTCAAGGACCTGGACGTTATCCAGGACATGATGGTCCACGACATCGACATTTTGCGTTTCCTCCTTCAGGCCGAGATCGAGCAGGTGGACGCCAAGGCCCAGCGGGTCAAGTCGGCCACCTTCGCCGATCACGCGGTGTGCACCGCGACCATGTCCAACGGCGTCATCGCCACCCTGACGGCCAGCCGCGTCACCGAACAGAAAATCCGCACCATGACCGTCATCTGCGACGGCGCCTACATCGAGATGGACTACATTGACCGGCGGCTGACGGTTTCCCGGGACACCCGGGTGCATTACGAAAACAACGGCAAGACCATCAGCACCCTGGAGAACGTGGGCGAGCGCATTTACGTGCCCGACGAGGAGCCGCTTTTGGCCCAGACCCAGCATTTCCTGGAGTGCGTCCGCACCGGCCGGCCGCCGCTGGTGGGGGTCGAGGACGGGCTGTCCGCGCTGGAAGTGGTGGAGCGGGTGCAGGCCCAGGTGTACCAGGAGGCCGCGCCGTCCTTGAACGGCGTGGCCGTGTAGGGGGCCTATGCGGTGATCCGACTGGCCCAACCGCAGTTGGGAGAAGAGGAAATCCAGGCGGTGCAGGAGGTGCTGCGCTCCGGCCAAGTGGCGGCGGGACCCCAGGTGCACCGCTTTGAAGAAGCCTTTGCCGCCTATGTAGGCGTGCGGCACGCCGTGGCCGTGGCCAACGGCACGGTGGCCCTGCACGCAGCGCTCTTGGGGGCGGGCGTCCAGCCGGGCGACCGGGTGGTGACGACGCCCTTTACTTTTGTGGCCACCGCCAACGCCATCCTGTATTGCGGCGCAGTGCCGGTGTTTGCCGACATCGATCCCGACACCTACAACCTGTCGCCCGCGGCCCTCACGGAAACGCTGGCGGCCCTGGCCAAGGCCGGCACGCCCGCCAAGGCCGTGCTGCTGGTGCATTTGTTTGGCCTTCCCTGCGACATGGGCGCCATCGCGGCGGTGGCGGCCGAGCACGGCGCGCTCCTCATCGAGGACTGCGCGCAGGCCCACGGCGCCGCCTACAACGGCCGCCGGGTGGGCACCTTTGGCGTGGCGGGCACCTTTAGCTTCTACGCGACCAAGAACATGACCACCGGCGAAGGCGGCATGGTGGTGACCGATTCCGATGAGGTGGCCCGGCGGGTGCGCCAGCTGGTGAACCACGGCCGGGTGGACCGGTATGAACACGCCTTCTTGGGGTACAACTACCGCATGACTGACGTGGCCGCGGCCATCGGCCTCGCCCAGCTGGCCAAGCTGGACCAGTTCAATCTCAAGCGCCGGGCCCATGCGGTGCGGCTGTCGCGGCAGCTGAGCGCGGTGCCGGGGCTGGTGCTGCCGGTGGAGCCCGAAGGATACTACCACGTCTACCACCAGTACACGGTGCGCCATCCCGAGCGGGACGCCCTGGCCCGCTGGCTGCGGGAGCAAGGGGTGGAGACGGGCGTCATTTATCCTATCCCCCTCCACCAGCAGCCCTTGTACCGGGAGATGGGCTACGGCCAGCAGCCGCTGCCCCATGCGGAAGCGGCGGCCCGGGAGGTGCTGTCGCTGCCGGTGCACCCGGGGCTGTCGGAGCAGGACGTGCAGGCCGTGGCCGAGGCCGTGCGCCGCTTTGTCCCCGGCAGGGTGCCCTCCAGGCCGGGCGCGTCCACCGTCTAGGCCTGCCGCCAGCCGCCGGCAAAGGGGGCGAGGCTGTGGCGGAGCCGGAGCACGTCCAAGTGCTGGATGTGGAAGATTGCGTGGAGCCCGGGGAGGAGCCGGGCTACTACGCCATCTACTTGCGGCTGTCCCGGGCGCCCAGTGCCCGGTGGCGGGCGCAGCTGGTGCACGAGTGGCAGCGGTTTCCGGCGGGCGTCAAGCGCCGGGCCACGGTGGTGGACGACCGGCTGCGCTTGGAGATCCACGGCGACGACAAGGTGCGGGAGCAGGTGGACTTCGCGGTGGCCTTGGTGGCCCGCACCAACGCAGCCGTGGCCGGGCGCCCAACAGTCTGAATGTTGCGCTGCAGGAGAATGGGCTTGCGGGGGGAATGAGAGGGTCACACGCCGGCCGTGCCCCAGGGGCGATGCCTCGGGAGGTCTTGCACCAGGATGGTGACGGTCGGTCTCATCGTCCCGCGTTCTCTGCCCCGGTTTCCGTTGTTGGCGGCCGTGCGCCAGGACCAGCGGTTTCGCATCGTCTTTGAGGCCCATGACCTGCGGCAGCTGCCGCTGCTGGCCCGGCGGCACCCGCGGCCCCACGTGCTGCTGGTGGACATGGACATGGGCACCGGGGTGCGCGCGTTGATGACCACGCTGCGGAGCCGGTTTCCCGGCGTTCCGGTGGTGCTCATGGACCGGGCGGCCGATGCGGCCCGGGCCCAGCGGGCCCGCAATCTGGGGGCCGCGGCGGTCCTCAGCCGGCGCAGCCGGCCCGAGCGGTTTGTGGCCCGGGTGCTGGAGGTGGCCGAGGGCGCCGCGGGGGTGGATCGGCCGCTGCGCCCGCAGCTGTACGAACGGCTGACGCCGCGGGAGTGGGACATTTTGCCATATTTAGCCCGGCGCTACAGCGCGCGGGAGATCGCGGCCGAGCTGACCTTGTCCTACGCCACGGTGCGGACCCACATCCGCAATATTTACGCCAAGTGCGGCGTGGGCTCCCGGCAGCAGGCCGCCCGGGTGGCCGCGTACCTCCTGGAGGAGAGCGCCGCCCGGCGCAACAAGACGGACAAGACGGAGCGGGAGGTGGTGGAGGATGGCGAGTCCCGTCGACGTGATGGCGGATCCGACTCCCAATCCCAACGCCTATAAATTCACCCTGGACCGGACGGTAAGCGAGGGGGGCAGCCAGTCCTTTGCCAACGCCGAGCAGGCCGCGGCTCATCCCCTGGCGGCCCGCCTGTTTGAAATCGAGGGCGTCAAGGCGCTGTTCTTTCTGAACAACTTCATCACGGTGACCAAGGACCCGGCCCACGGCTGGGACGCCATCGTCCCCGCGGTGGTGGAGGCCATCCGGGACCATTTTGAGCAAGGGGCTTGAGCCGGCACGGCCATGAAGCGCTACATCATCCGCTACCATGACGGCCAGGAGGAGCGGGAGCGGGCCTTTTCCTCCAAGGTGGAGGCCTTCCGTTGGTTCAACCGGCAGTGCCCCGCCCCCAGCGCCGCGCTGGTGGAGGAGGAGCCCGACGGCACCCGCACCCCGCCCAAGGCCTTGCGGCGCAAGGGGGCGTGACGGGGCGCCTCCCTGGCCGGGGCCGGTCCCGACGGGGCAACGGGGACAGAGCAGGCAGAGGACAGCAACAGGCAGTGGACAGCAAGCAGAAGGGCCGCGACGGGGTCGCGGCCCTTCCTTACTGTGCGCCGTGGCGGCGGGACGGGCAGCGCCAGTGCCGTGGGGCGGGCACCGCGAGTGCCGTGGGGCCGGCAGCGCCAGCGGCGGCGGGGCCGGCAGCCCTGGGCTTGGGGCGGTAAGCCCTGGGCCGCCGCCTAGCGTTTCCGCAAAAGCTCCGCGACGGGGGTGTCGTCGTCGGCGCCGGCCAAAAGCTCCCGCAGCTGGCCCGCGGTCATGTCCGCGGGCAGCCGGGCCGCGTTGGTGGCGCTGTTGTAGTAGTTCAGCAGGCGGGGCAGGCTGTGGGGAAACAGGGGCTCCACCAGCCGGCGCACGGCCCGGGCGTACTGCCGGATTTCCCACATGGCGCCCAGGCCGTGGGGGTTGGGTGCCGGGGCGTCCTCGGGGGCGCCGGGCTCCTTGCCGTCGTCCCGCTGGTGCAAAAACCACGCCACCGCCTGGATGCTGGCCGTCCAGCGCCAGACGGTGTACAGCCCGTAGGCGTAGAGGAACAGCCGCGCTTGTTCGGCGGCGATGCCGTCGGCCAGGGCTTCCTCAAAGTCCCTCAGCGACTGTTCCTGGCGCTCCAGCCAGCGCCGGGTCCACTTGCGCTGCAGATCGTCGGCCACCGGGCCGCCGGACCCCTGCTTGGCCCGGGGGGGCTTTTCCCGCCACCAGGAGGGGGTGTAGTACTCGGGCGGCAAGGTCACGTAGCGGCGGGAGGCCTCGTTGCGGCTTTGCATGGCGTCGGCCATCATGCCGTGGCCGCCGTCGTCGCCTTGGCCGGTCCAAAGCAGCTCTTCGGGAATTTCCACGCCCAGGAACTGGGCCGTGTCCACGGTGTGGTGGGACCCGATGCGGTATTTGAACCACTCCCGGGCCACCATGATGGGCGCCTTGATCTCCAGCTTGACCAGCCCGCCCCGGAAGGGCGATGTATGCTCGTTGGTGGCCAGAAAGTCCAGCAGGCGCACGTCCCGGTCGGTCAGGGCGTCGGAGCGCTTCATGTAGGAGGCGCGGGCGTCGTTGACGGGCGTCAGGTCGGTGCCCATGACGTCTTCGAGGCGCACATACCCGCGGTCCAGGACCGGCAGTTGGTGGGGCGGCGGCTGCGGCGCGGTGCGGGGTTCACGAGTTGATGCGGACAAAGGAGGTCACTCCCTCGGGGACAGATATTAAGCTCAGGCCGGTCGCGTGGCAGGGCACGGCCTCGCTTTGTCTTAGTTCGCTGCCGATCCGGCAAAATCTTCCCGCCGGCCTGCACGCCCATTACCCGCGGGAAAGCCGGAACCGGCGCAGGGCCCGCTGGATGGCGGGCACCGCCTCCCGGGCGGCGGTTTCGCCGGCGCGGATGCACTCGGGCAGGCGGTCCAGCTCCAGGAGGCCCACGTCGCCGGTGCCGGGCCGGATGACGAGATCGGCCTCGGTGCGCAAGGTGGCCACGGTGTAGGTCATGACGTCGACGGCGCGGGCCAAAAGGCGGGGCAAGTCTTGGATGGACCCGTTTTCAGCGGGGAGCTCTTCCAGGGAAACCGCCACCTTGACCGTGGCCCCCAGGGGCGCCAGCAGGCTGTCGGGCACCGGGTCCACCAGGCCGCCGTCCACCAGGGTGCGGCCCGCGACTTGGGCCGGTTCAAAGACGCCCGGGATGGACATGGAAGCCCGCAGGGCCAGCCAGACGGGCACATCGTCCAGCACCACCGCCCGGGGGTCGGCCTTTCTCACTGGGGCTGCCCACGCGGGGGCGGTAAAGACCACCCGCTGGCCGGTGTCCAAATCCGCGGCCACCACCGCCAGGGGCACCCGCAGGTCGGCGAAGCCCTTGTCTCCGGTCCACGTGCGCAGGTGCCCGGCGATGCGGTCGCCCCGGGTGAGGGCCAAGGTGGGATAGGGATTGGGGCGCCGGCCGATGAGGCGGAACAAGT
This sequence comes from Limnochordales bacterium, assembly GCA_035304545.1. GTDB lineage: Bacteria > Bacillota > Limnochordia > Limnochordales > ZCTH02-B6 > ZCTH02-B6. The sequence continues at coordinate 90,320 of DATGPV010000062.1, forward strand.
AGTTGAGTCCCCGGCGCACCACGAAGCGGGAGTCCACCCGCTCGTCGTACAAGTCTTCCAGACTCAGGGTGAGCAGCTGCCGGCGCATGTCGGCCGGTTCCCAGCCGCACGCGTAGAGCCCGCCGATGATCGCGCCGATGCTGGTGCCGGTGACGGCGTGGATGGCCAGCCCGGCGTCGGCCAAAGCCTGGAGCACCCCGATGTGCGCGGCACCCCCCAGGCCGCCGCTGCCCAAGGCCAGGCCCAGCCGGGGTTTGCGCCAGAAGGGAGACAGGACCACACGGGTTCACCTCCGTCTCCCTGGGTGGGTACGCCCATTATAGCCCGGGACACCCGGTCCTGCCAATGCGGGACCGGGCCGCCCCGGGCCCTTGTGTTACTCGCGGGGGGTGGCGCTGGGGCCGGCTGCTGGGCGGCCGGCGCCGCTCGCGCGGTGGCCGGATCCGTTGGACCGGTGGCCCCCGCCGGCGGCCGCGCCGATGGGCACGGGCAGGGATCCCCGGGTCAAGTTTTCCGGCGACAGCACCGCGTCTACCACGTCGGGCGGCAAGAGCCCCTGGGCCAGCACGATTTCCCGCACGGGCTTCCCCGTGGCCAGGCTCTCCTTCGCGACCCGGGCTGCCGCATCGTAGCCGATGTAGGGATTGAGGGCGGTGACGGTGGTGATGGAGCGGTCCAGGTGCCGCTGGATGTTTTCGTAGTGGGGCTCGATGCCCCGCACGCACCGCTCCGTGAACACGTGGACCGCGTTGGCGGTGATTTGGGCTGCCACCAGCAGGTTGTGCATGAGCACCGGCTGCATGACGTTGAGCTCCAGCTGGCCGTGCTGGGCCGCGAGGCTCACCACCAAATCGTTGCCTTGCACCTGAAAGGCTACCTGGTTGATGAGCTCGGCCATGACGGGGTTCACCTTGCCGGGCATGATGGACGATCCCGGCTGCACCGGCGGCAGGCGCAGTTCGCCCAAGCCTGCCAAGGGGCCCGAGGCCAAAAGCCGCAGGTCGCTGGCGATTTTGCTCAAGGAGACGGCGGCGGTGCGCAGGGCCGCCGACACCGTCACCAGGGCGTCCACGTTTTGGGTGGCGTCCACCAGATCGCCGGCCAGGCGCAGGGGCCGGCCCGTCCAGGCCGCCAGCCGCTCCACCACCTGGGCGGCATAGCCCGGCGGCGCGTTGAGGCCGGTGCCTACGGCGGTGCCGCCGATATTGACGGCCAGCAGCTCTTGGGCCGCGGCCTCGATGCGGGCCGCACCCCGGCTCACCGCGGCCGCGTACGCGCCAAACTCCTGGCCCAACGAGATGGGCACGCCGTCCTGCAGGTGGGTGCGGCCCACCTTGACCACGTCGGCGAAGGCTGCGGCCCGCTCCCGCAGGGCCCCGGCCAGCTCCTGGAGGCGGGCGATGGTCCCTTCCAGCACCCGCAGCAACGCGATGCGGTAGGCGGTGGGCACCACGTCGTTGGTGGACTGGGACATGTTGACGTGGATCAGGGGGTGGATATAGGCGTAATCGCCCCGGGGCCGGCCGGCCAGCTCCAGGGCCCGGTTGGCGATGACCTCGTTGGCGTTCATATTAATGGAAGTTCCCGCGCCGCCCTGGATGGGGTCCACGGGGAACTGGTCGTCCCACCGGCCCTCGGACACCTCCGTGGCCGCGGTGATGATGGGCGCGGCGATGGCCTCGGGCAGGAGCCCGACGGTCCGGTTGGCCTCCGCGCAGGCCCGCTTGACCAGGCCCAGGGCGTGGATCATCTCCGGGTGGAGCCGCTGGCCGGTGACGGGAAAATTGTCCAAGGCTCGCTGGGTCTGAATGCCGTAGTAGGCGTGGTCGGGGACTTCCAGTTCGCCCAGGGAATCGCGTTCGCGGCGTGCCAATGCCCTTCTCCTTCCCGGTGCGCCCCGGCGCCGGCCCGGGACGCACCCCATGCTGCGGTGTTCAGGATTTCTTTATCGTACTGTTCGGGGACCCTAAGGGGAATCCTCCCAGCCGTGCGGTGGCCTGCCCTGCGGCGGCCCGCTATGCGGTTGCCCGCGCGCTTGTCCCCTCACCGGCTTCCCCGGTTGCCGGACCTTTGGTTGCCCGCCCCTGCAGCGGGGGCTACAATGAAGGCAGGCGGCCGGGGCCCTGGGCGCCCGCGGTCCTTGGCGCCCGCGGCCGCCCAAGGCAGCGAAGGGAGGCGCGTACCGGTGGCCGTTACCGCAGAACAGGTGCTGGAAGCCCTGAAGCAGGTGAAAGATCCCGAGCTGGGTTTCGATATCGTCAACCTGGGCCTCGTCTACGACGTGCAGGTGGACGGCGGCAAGGTGCATGTGGACATGACCCTGACCAGCCCCGCCTGCATGGCCGGGCCCATCATCGCGGAGGAAGCCCGGCTGGCGGTGGAAAAGCTGGAGGGCGTGGAGTCCGCGGAAGTGCGCATCGTGTGGGAACCCCGCTGGACCGAGGACCGCATGAGCGAAGAGCTCAAGCTGATGCGCAAGTACGGCATGTTCCGCTGACGGCCCGGCCATCCGGGTCCTGCAAAAAGGGGGCGGGCGCGCCCAGGCTCCTCGGGCCTGCGGGCGCGCCCTTGCCGTTGGTGCCCCGCGGGTTCCCCTTTACGGGCTCCAGTCGAAGTCCCGGTCGATGGGGTACAGCGGCCGCCGGATGTGCTGGAAGGGCAGCCGGGTGTAGTCGGGAGTGCTCACCCCCGGGGTGTTGAGCTCGATGTTGGCCTTGGCGATGGTGTCAAAGGACGCCCGGTGGGCCTGGTTGGACTTGACCACGATGATCTTCTTCTCCTCCAGCACGATGCCCGCGCTCTTGAAGAAGTCCCGGTCCTTGCCCAGGCCTCCATACCAGTGCTGGGCAAAGATGACGTCGATGCGGCCGGGCAGGCGCACCACCACCCGGGTGCCCACGTTGCGCCGCAGGAACTGGTCCCGGGTCAAGTGGAGGCCAAAGCCGCCGTGGGTGGGCCCAGTGATGGTGTACTCGCCGTCGTCGATGAGCTTGACGCGGCCCGCGATGGGCACGGGCTTGTAAAACCGGCTGTCGATCTTCGCGCCCACGGCCATCTCAAACCGGCCGCCCACGCCCGCGGCCAGGCCCGCCTGCACCGCCTCGGGGTCCCGGATGACCACCACCGCGTCCTCGGCACCGTTGCGCAGCAGCGCCTCCAGCACGTAGGGGCTGTCGGCGGGGCAGGCGGAACCCGGGTCGTCGCCCAAGTCCACCAGCACCACGGGCCACTCGGTGGCGGCCATGGCCTTCTTGACGCCCTCGTCCACGTCGTAGATGGGGCGCACGGTGCGGATTTCCTCCCGCTTGTCCCACACCGCTTGGGCCAGCTCCCGGCACAGCTGCTCCGCCAAGGCCGGGTCGCCGTCGGTGGTCACCAGCACCGACATGGACGTGTCGGGGGTATCGGCGTAGCCGTAGCCGCCCAAGATGGCCGCGTTGATGACGCCGGGCCGCCGCTCCATCTCTTCCCGCAGCTTGCCCAGCTGGTACAAGGGCAGCCGCTCCTGCTCCTCGGGGATGTGGGCCCAGGTGGACTGGCCGATGTTGGGGCCGATGATGGGCACCTTGAGCCACCGGGTGACGGGCTTGATCTCGCCCCGCAGCATGCGCCGCACGCACAGGGCCGCCTCCAATCCCCGGTCGTAGGCGTCGATGTGGGGGTTGGTGTCGTGGGGAAACGCGGCCGCCAACTGGTCCACTTCCCGTTGGCTCATGACCGCGTGGAAATCGTAGGTGGCCACAAAGGGCACGTCGGGGCCCAGGGCCTCCCGGGCCGCGACCAAAAGCGCCCCTTCCGCGTCGGTGTAGGGGGGCTCAACGACCGACGCGCCGTGCAGCGCGAACAGCACCGCGTCCAGGGGCATGGCTTCCTTGAGGCGCTGGACGATCATGTCCCGGCAGTGCTCAAAAACGTGGGCGTGGATGAGGCCGTTGTGGCGGAAGTGGAAACCGACGGTGGGCACCAGCTCCACGCCCGAGCCCTTGAAGCCGTCCAGCATGCCTTGGATGAACACCCCGGTGGCGTCCCGCCGGGTGAACAGCTCCTCACCGGCCTTGACGTCCATGTCCAGGGAGTCGTTCTGCTCCAGCGCGAAGACGTTGGTTTCATGGTAAAAGGCGGCGATGGCGACCCGCACCGGCGTCCTCTCCTTTGCTTGCCTTGGATCGTTGGCTGGCCGCAGGCCAAGAGCCCGCTTAAGCGGTCAAGCGCGCCATGGCCCGCTGGGCGGCCGCCAACGTCTGCTCGATGTCCTCTTCGGTATGGGCCGTGGACAGATACCACAAGCCGCTGGGCCGCACGAAGACGCCTTCTTCAAAGAGCGCGTCGGTGAACCGGCGGCAGCGGGCGGCGTCCACCGCCTCCACGAAGTCGGCGTAGGTGGTGATGGCCTCCCGTTCGGTGAACAAGGTGTGAAACACGGGCCCCACCCGGTTGATCCGCAGGGCCACGCCGTGGGCTTGGGCCAGCTCCAGGAGCCCTTCGGCCAGCCGCTCGGCCAGGCGGTCCATGCGATCGTAGGCGGCGCCGTTGTCGGCGGCCAAAAGGTCGATGGCCGCCACTGCGGCCGCGGTCACCAGCGGGTTGCCATTGAGGGTGCCCATGTGGTTGACGCGGCCTTGGGCGATCAGCCCCATGATCTCCCGCCGGCCGGCGACCGCGCTCAAGGGCAGCCCGCCCCCGATGGCCTTGCCCAGCACGCACAAGTCCGGCGTCACGCCAAAGCGGGCCTGGGCGCCGCCCAAAGACAGGCGGAAACCGGTGATGACCTCGTCAAAGATGAGCACCACGTTGTGCTGGTCGGCCAGGCGCCGGGCCAGCTCCAGGTAGCCCGGCAGGGGCGCGATGCAGCCGTTGTTGCACAGCACCGGCTCCATGATCATGGCCGCGACTTGGTGGCCGTGGCGCTCCAGCGCGGCGGTGAGGGCGTCGGGGTCGTTCCAGGGCAGCACCAGGATGTCCTGGTGGGCGGCCCGGCTTTGTCCCGCGGTCACCGCCTGGGCCGGCCACGGGGCGCCGTCGGCCTTGTCGGGGGCCGCCAGGATGGGGTCGGCCCAGCCGTGGTAGTGCCCTTCAAAACGGATGATCTTTTCCTTGCCCGTGTAGGCCCGGGCCAGGCGCAGGGCTACTTGGACGGCTTCGGTGCCCGAGTTGACATAGCAGACCAGATCCGCGCAAGGGACGTACTGGGTGAGGCGGCGGGCCAGCTCGATCTCGCCCCGGTGCTGGGCACCGTAGGTGGAGCCCCGCTCCATCTGCCGCTGCACGGCCTCCACCAGGGCCGGATGGGCGTGGCCGTGGATCAGGGGCCCGTAGGCCATGACGTAGTCGATGTACTCGTTGCCGTCCACATCGTACAGGCGGGCGCCGGCGCCCCGGTCCGCGAACAGGGGCGCGGGGTGGGCCCCCCGGCGCAGCAGGGTGGAGACGCCGCCGGCCAGATGGGCCTGGGATTCTTCAAACAGTCGGTGGGACTGCTCCCACTTGGTCACAGCACCCGTGGACACAGCACCATCTCCTCACTGGCATATTAGGGCGCGATGTGCAACTCTTCCTGGATTTGCTGGGCCGCGGCCAGCGCGAGGCGGGCCACTTCGTCGACGCGGCCGTCGGTGAGACGGCTGACGGGGCCGGCCACGCTGATGGCCGCGAGGGCGTGCCCGTCGGCGCCCAGGATGGGCGCGCCGATGCAGCGGGCACCGGGTTCGTTTTCTTCATCGTCCATGGACCAGCCGCGGCTGCGCACCAGCTCCAGGTGGCGCTTTAGCTCTTCCCGGCTGCGGATGGTCTTGGCCGTGATCTGCGGCAGCTGGTCCGGAAAAAGCAGGTCCAGATCAAGGCCGGGGCGGCAAAAGGCCAGGAGCGCCTTGCCCAGGGCGGTGCTGTAGGCCGGGTTGCGGGAGCCCACCGTCACGTTCATGCGCATGGAAAAGTGGCTCTCCACCATATCGATGTAGACGATTTCCGTGCCCACCAGCATGCCCAGGTTGACGGTTTCGCCCAGCTGCGACGCCAGGCGCTCCAGCACCGGCCGGGCCCGCCGGCACAAGAATGCGGCAAAGTACTCGCCGTTGGCCAAGGTGACCGCCGCGGCGCCCAGGGCGTAGCCCTGTTCGTTGGGCAAGTGCTCCACGTAGCCCCGGGATTCCAGGGTGACGAGGATGCGAAACACCGACGAGCGGGGCAGGCCCAGGCGCTGGCTCAGCTCCGACAGGGACAGCCGGCCGGCGTCCCGCAGGGCTTCCAGCACGTCCAAGGCCCTCAACAGCACCGCGATATGGTACTGCCCGGTCATGTCGTCACCCCTCGTCAGGCGCCGCTACCCTTGGGACAAGGGCAGGGCCACCGGCTGGCCCGTGCGCATGGACTGCTTGACCGCGGCCACCAATTCTTCGGCGTAGCGGGCGTCTTGGAGGGTCACCCGGGGCTTTTGTCCGGTGCGCACCGCGTCGATGAAATGGTCGATGCTGTTGCGCAGGTCCCCAAAGACGCCCGCCGGCCCCACGGGCCAATGGGTCAGGTCGGGCTCGGTGTAGCGCTCTTGGTCCACCACCGACAGCCCGTGGTTGGACCCGTCGATGAAGACGCCGCCCTTGGTCCCCACCAGGTGGAAGCTGGCGTCCAGGCCCGCGGGCACCGTGCTGGGCAGGATCCAGCTGGTTTCCAAGGTGCCGATGCAGCCGTTGGCAAAGCGCAGCACCGCCATGACGCCGTCTTCGTGGCCCCAGCGGTTGTCCTTCTTCTTGAACCCTTCCGCGTACACCCGCACCGCCGGCCCGTTGATCCATGCCATCATGTCCAGGTCGTGGATGGCGGTGGAGATGAGCAGGTCCGTCCAGGACCCCAAGATGTCGGCGCCGGCCGCGGTGCCCCGGCGGCGGGCAAAGACGGTGCCCGGCTCGCCGATGGTGCCGTCGGCCACCGCCTCCTTGGCCCGGATGTAGCGGGGGTCAAAGCGCAGGATAAAGTTGACCATGGCCGTGACGCCCGCGGCCTCCACCGCGGCGATGAGCCGGTCGGTTTCTTCCAGGGAAGGCGTCAGCGGCTTTTCCAGCAGCAAGTGCTTGCCGGCCTGGGCGCAGGCCGCCGCCAGGGGGGAGCGCTGGCCCTCGGGCACGGCGATGGAGACGATGTCAAAGGTTTCCTTTTGGAGCAGTTCGTCCACGCTGGTGTAGGCGTTGACGCCGTAGCGGGCGCCCACTTCTTGGGCCCGGCCTTGGTCGGCGTCCATGACCGCCACCAGCTCCGTGTAGGGATTGCGGTAGTACGCGTCGGCGTGGAGGCTGCCGATGCGGCCCACGCCGATGACCGCGGCGCGCAACGGTTTCACAGCCAAAGGATCCTCCTTTCGGCTTGCGGGCGGCGTCAGCGGGGCCGGAAGGCCCGGTCGTGGCCGGGCAGCACCAGGGTCGGCCCCCAGTCCCGCACCTTGGTCAAGCTGTCGTTGAGCTGGGCCACGGTTTCCGGGGAGTACCAGTGGCCCCAGCGCCGCTCGTACTCGGCCTGCACCATGACCAGGTCGCCGGTGACGGCCACCCGCTCATCGCCGGCTTCCACCAGCACCGAGATATGGCCCGGGGTGTGGCCCGGGGTGTGGATGGCCACCACGCCGGGGCAGAGCTCCAGGCTGCCGCCCGCGGGCACCACCAGCTGCGGGCCCATGCGGCCAAAGCGGGCGTCCACCTCGGCCGGGCTCTGGCCGGCCCGGGCGTACTCCAGCTCGCCCTCGCCCAGCACCACGGGCTTGCCCGCCAGCAGCGTCATGCTGGCGGCGTGGTCGTGGTGGGAGTGGGTGAGGACCACCATGTCCACGTCGTCAAAGGTCAGGTCAAAGCGCTGCAGCGCCTTCTTGAGCATGCCGTAAAAGCCCACGTGGTGGGCGCCGGGGTCCACCAGGATGGTCTTTTCACCCCGGATGAGGGTGGTGGTGGCCACCGGCAGGAATCCTAGGTTGGAGTCAAAGAGCTGATCCTTGGCCGGATCGATGCCCATGAAGCGCTCCATCTCGTCCAGCTGCATCTCCGCGCTGCTGGCCACCAGGTAGACGATCTCGTCCTTGTGGAGGCTGAAGCGCAGGCAGAAGGGCTGGATGAGCACGTCCACCTTGTTCATGCCTGTTCCTCCTCAGTCGCCGCGCCGGCGCCCACGGCCGCCAGGGCGCGGCGGATCCAGTCCAGCGTCGGCAGCGGCAGAAAGCCGTAGTTGTAGAACGTGAAGCCGGCGGCATGGGGCGCCAGGGGCGCGAGCTGATCCACCAGGCTCTGCTCGGACGTGGTCTGGGGCAAAATGGCCCGGATGGCCGGGACCATGGGCTTCTCGTTTTGGAGCACGCCCAGGTACTGCTCGATCTTGGCCCGGTGCACCGCCGGGTCCGCGAAGTAGAAGGTGGGGTGGACTTCATCCACCAAGGGCAGCTGCTGGGCCAGGTTGACGCCGTTTTCCCACGCCCGGCCGTCGGGCCCCAGGCCATAGAGGGGGCCGAAGTCCAAGATGGCGATGCGGGCGTCGGAAACGTTGCGGATCGCGGCCACCACCTGCTCCAGCAGCGTGGTCAGGGCCCGCTGGCGCAGGGCCAGGAACGGCCCGAACTGGCCGTCCGCGGCCTGGTGCAGCTCTTCCCACGACAGCTCCGTCTTCGCGTTGTAGGGGTCCGCGAAGTGGCCCTCAAGGGTGTTGCGCACCCACCGCCGCACGTGGGCCAGGTCAAGGCCCGCCTCCTGCGCGGCCGCCGTGCAGTGGGGGCAGAAGCACAGGCTCATCAGGAAATCCACCGTGGGCCCCGTGGGCACGCCGATGACTTCGTGGTGAAACCCGTGGCGGAACGGCATGTACTCCAGGGATTCCAGGAGGATGCGGTCAAAGCCGAAGTTGGCCGCGAGGTCCCCGGCCACCGCCACCATGTACTCCCGCACGTCGGGATTGTGGGCGCACAAGTCGGTGTACACCTTGTCGCCAAAGGCGTTTTCCACTGCCGTGTCGGGGTAGGCGGTGCCGATGCCGCTGTTGTGCAGGCACAAGGTCCACGCGGTCAGCTCCAGGCCCCGCTGGCGGGTCTTCTCCCGCAGCTCGGGCCAAAAATCCCGGGCCTCCACTTCCGGCCAGACGGGGGGCTGGATGCGCAGCCGGCCGTACCAGCTGCTGTCGGGGCGGAAGTAGAGGGTGCCCGAGCGGGGGAAATAGAGCCGCTTGCGGGGGTTGTGCACCAGCAGGAACTTGCCCGCGTGGTACACCGTGGTCACGTTGATGCCGGTCATGCCGCCCCGGGATTGCATGTGGTCCAGGGCCGCGTCCATGCCTTCATCCAAAAGGTCCCAGGGGTAAACCCACATCGAGGCGTGTTTGTTGGCCATGGTAATCCTCCCTTCGCGCTGGCCCCCACGGCCGGCCCCGGCTTGGCGCCGGGCGCCGCCGGCCTGGCGGTGCGCGGCGCCTTCCCGCAGGATCAGGATCCTGCAGCGGCCGGGGCGCTTCTTTTAGACCTGCCGGGGAGCGTCCCAGTCCAGCTGGTAGAAGTTCTGGATGTACTGGGCCACCGCCGCGACGATGGCGTCCAGCAGCGCCTGGCCCCGGGAGCCGTCGCCCATGGCGGCGGCGCCGAGAATCCCGTCCTGGCTCAGCTCCGCAAAGGACCAGGCCTGGGTGACGGGGCCCAGGGCGGCCAGGTCGCCCCCGGCCGGGTGGATCGCGTTCCGGGCCTTGGTCATGTCCACCAGCTCTGGCCGCACCGCCAGCATGAGGGACGTCTCCATCTCGCACGCGTGGTTGATGCCGCCCAGGGGCGACTGGCGCCACTGCTGGATGTAGTCCCGGGCGAAATCCCAATAGCTGCCCGCGGCGGCCCGCACGCCGTCCTCAAAGCGCAGCTGCTGCACGGCGGCCCGCAGCAGGTGCATGTTGCCGCCGTGCCCGTTGAGAAAGAGGATCTTGCGGAAACCGTGGTGCCACAGGCTCTTGGCCACGTCCCGCACCACGCTGGTAAAGGTGGCCGCGGACAAGGTCACTGTGCCGGGAAAGTCCATGTGGTGGGGGGAGTACCCGGTCCAGATGGGCGGCGTGGCCAGGGCCGGCGTGCCGGCCTCCGTGGCCTTTTGGCAGGCGGCTTCGGCCACGGTCTGCGCCATGCGCCAGTCCACTTCCACGGGCAAGTGGCCGCCATGCTGCTCGGTGGCGCCCACGGGCACCACGATGACCGTGCCGGCGGCCACCGCCTCCTTGATTTGCGGCCAACTGCGTTCGGTCAACCGTACACTCAACGCGAGGCCCTCCTCACTGTTCCAGGCTGTTTGCCGAGGGGAACGCCCGCCGCCGGGGCCGCATGCCCGGCGGCGGACGCCGCGCCTACTTGTCCACCACCGCCGTAATGGCCTGGGTGATGATGCGCTGGAAGAAGGCCGTCAGCAGCACCACCGGCAGCGCCGTCAGCACCGCGGCCGCCGCCATTTGGCCGATCTTGATGTCAAAGGTGGACCGGTACAGGCCCAGCTGGACCGTCAAGATCTTGATGTCCCGCGTAAACAACAGCGGCGTCAAGAACTCGGTCCACGCGAGGATAAACACCATCAGCATGACGGCAAAGATGCCCGGCCGCATCAAAGGGATGACGATGTGGGCAAACAGCTGCCAGGGCGTGCACCCGTCCAGATGGGCCGCCTCCTCGATCTCCACCGGGATGCCTTCCAGGAAACCCTTGAGCAGCCAGATGGAGAAGGGCAAGGAGAAGGCGACGTACGGGATGATGAGGCCGATATAGGTGTCGATGAGGCCAAACTGGACGGCCTTGACGTACAAGGGCGCGACGAAAAGCATGACGGGGAACAGGTAGATGGACATGAGCGCGCCCAGGATGGCCTTGCTGCCCCACAGCTTGAGCCGGGTCAGCGCGTAGGTGGCCGGAAAGGCAAACAGCAGCGTGATCACGGCGGTGGCCACCGACACCATGAGGCTGTTGCCCATGGCTTCCCGGATGGGCACGATGTGGCCTTCGCGCAGCACTTCCCGGTAATGGTCGGTCAGGATGTACCGGGGGATCAGATCCAGGTCCGGCGAGCGGATGTCGTCCTCTTCCTGAATGGACGTGAGCACCAGCCCGTACATGGGAAACACGATGAGGAGAAACACCACCGCGGCGCCCACGTAGGTGAAAATCTGCTCCCAGCGGCGCTGGCGGGACATGCTCATCGGCCGGCCCCTCCCATGCGCCGCTCCGCGGCCCAGCGCACCAGGCCCATGACCCCGATAACCACCAAGGTCAGGAGCAGCAGGATGTACGCGGTCGCGGCGGACTGGCCCATGCGCAGCTGCTGGAACCACTGCTGGTAGGCCAAATAGTTGAGGGTGGTGGTGCTCTGCACCGGTCCGCCCCGGGTGAGGACAAAGATGCTGTCAAAGGCCTTCATCGAAAAGATGAACTGAAAGATGACGATGGGGATCACCACGGGCTGCATCAAGGGCAGCGTCAGGTGGCGGAACTGCTGCCACTTGGTGGCGCCGTCGATGGTGGCCGCCTCGTAGATGGAGTCGGGCAGCGTGGACAAGCCGGCCAGCATAAACAAGGTGGCCAGCGGGATGGCCCGCCACACTTCCACCACGATGATAGAGTAAAATGCCAAGTTCGGGTCCCCCAGCCAAATGCGGGGTTCGCCGCCGAAAGCTCGAATGAGTCCGTTGATGAAACCGGCTTCCGCGTGGAACATCTGCCCCCACAGCACGCTGGACACCACGGGGGGGATGGCCCACGGCAACAGCACCGCCGTGCGCACGATGCCCCGGCCAAAGAAGGGGCGATGCAGCAGCAGGGCGATGGGGAAGGAGATGACCAGCGTCAGCACGACGATGGTGAAGCCGAACTTCAAGGTCCGCAGGACCGTGGCGATGAAGGCCTCGTTGTTGAGGGCCGCCCGGTAGTATTGCAAGCCCACGAGACCTTCGATGCTGAGCTCGGACAGGCTGATCCGGGAAAAGCTGAACAGAAGCGTCATGACCGCCGGGTACAAGTACACGGCGGCGAGCAGGGCCAAAGCCGGCGTCACCAGCATCCAGCCTAGCCTGGTCTCGGCCCGCATCCGGCGCCGGGCGACGGACGGGCGGTGCGCCAGCGTGCCGGCGGTTTGCGTTTCCACCCCTGCTTCCTCCTTACCACGAGCGCTGCTGCCAAGCCCGGCCGCCGGGCCGCGGGCAGCGGGTCAGGGCCCGCACCGCGGGCCCGGGGCGGCCAGGGGCCGGCCACGGGCGGATGCCCGGCCCTGGGTGGGGCCGGGCATCCTTTCCGGGAATTCCCGGGAGGCCGGCGACGCGTCAGAACCGCTCCATGTTGATGAGGCGGACCGCGTCGTCCAGCGCCTCCTTGGGCTTCTTGCGGCCGGCCAGCACTTCGTGAATCTGGTTGGACAAGATCTCAACCCACATGGGCCGGTCCGGCGACCAGCCGCCGTCCACCGGGTACTGGTAGGAGTCCTTGACGGCGGCGTACATGGGATAGGCCGCCAGGATCTCCGGATCGTCCATGAGGTCGCCGTAGATGGGCGCCCAGCCGCCCAGGGCCACGATGCGCTGGGCCTCCCGGGAGGTGACCAGCTCGATGAAGCGCCACGCTTCGGCCTCGTTGCGGGCAAAGGCGGGCACCACCAGGAACTCGGAGCCGTCCACCGAGGCGCTGGTTTCCACCGCGGGATTGGCGGCAAAGCCGCTGTCGCCGTCCAGGGCGTCGGGCGCGTTGGCCAAGCCCGCGATGAAGGGCCAGGTGATGAACATGCCGCGGCGGCCGGCCAGGTAGCCCGGGGACGCGTCAAACACCCAGGTGTAGGTCAGCACCGCGGGGTCGACGCACTTGTGGGTGTGCAGCAGGTCGTACATCTTGACCGTGGCTTCGACGCCGGCCTCGTCGTTGAACACCGGCTGGAACTCCTCGTCCAGGAAGCGGCCGCCGTGCATCTGCAGCAGGCTGCCCCAGGTCAAGATGACCGCCGTGCCGGCCCAGGCGTCGGTGTAGCCGTAGATCTGCTGGCCGTTGTGGACGCCCGTCAGCGCCTTGGCGTACTCCACAAAGGTGTCCCAGGAGTTCTTGGTCTTGTGCCAGGTGGCCGGCGCCTCGGGGTCCAGGCCCCGCTCCCGGAACAGCCGCTTGTTCCAGTGCAGGATGGGCGCGCCCACGGTCCAGGGCACCGCGTAAAACTCGCCCTGGAAACGCGCGCCGCCCAGGGCCCGCTCCAGCAGCTGCCCCTGGCCGCCCTGGCGCAGCTTTTCGTTGATGAACCGGTCGGCGTTCTTGAGCCAGCCGCGGCTCGCGAGGCTGGCCGCGAGGGACGCGGTGGCGAAGCTGGCGTCCCACGGCGAGTGCCGCGCGAGGAAGGTGGCCGACAGCTTAGCCTCCAAGTCGGGCGTCGTCACCAGTTCCACGGACGGCTTGACGCCGTAGCGCTCTTCGTACAGTTGGGCGATCTTGACCACCGGCTCCATGTGCGACCCCAAAAGCAGGCTGAGCTGGCCGGTGAAGTTGGACTGCGCGCTGGCCAACGAGGGGCCGCCCAGGGACCGCAGCAGCGGGCCAACGGCCCCGACGGCGCTCAGGCCGGCGGCCATCTTGGCGCCGGTGCTGAGCAGCTCGCGACGCGTGATGCGCCGGGAGAAGAAGTTGGGCTGGTTCATCGTGGCGAAACCCTCCTGTCGAGAAACTTGCGCCGGCGGCAGCTGCATAGTGTCGCGGGCTGGGGCGCACGCCGCGGGGCCCGGCGTTCCACCGCCGCGGGCGGGCGTTTCCCCGCCGTACACGTCCCGACGATGCTTACCGGGGACCGGCCAAGGGTCCCCCGGGGCCGAAATCAGGCCCAGTGTGTGCGCGGTGCCCTTGCATCCATCACCCCCGCAGCCCACCGCACTGCCAAGCTGGCGGCGAGAGGTTTCACGCGATGAAACCAACGTTTTCAATGTGTGTCTTATTATTATATGGGGGCCTGGCATTGTCAAGATTTTCGAGACGTGGCGGGACAGGTAAAGCCTGTCATGGCGGCGCCGCCATGAATTACAATTTGGAGGGGCATACCAACGAGAGGAGTCATGGCCGGAGATGGATTATGTGGACCAAGCGTGGCAGTCGCCGGTCTACCGCCGCATGGACCAGTGGATAGCCGACCATGAAGGGGAGTTGATCCAGGAGGTCATCGACGTCTGCCAGGTGCCCGCGCCGCCCTTTCAAGAAGGGGAGCGGGCGCAAAAGGTGGCCGCGGGTTTCCGGCAGGCGGGCTTGACCGATGTGGCCATCGACCAAGAGGGCAACGTGGTCGCCGTCTACCCGGGCCGCGGGGCCGCGGACCGGCTGGTGGTGGTGAGCGCCCACCTGGACACGGTGTTTCCCGCGGGCACCGACGTGGGAGTGCGGCGGGAAGGGGAGCGGCTGTACGCCCCGGGGATCAGCGACAACAGCGCGGCGGTGGCCGCCTTGCTCTTTCTCGCCCGGGGCCTGGTGGCCGCCGGCTTTGAGCCTGAGCCCAGCGTGGTGTTTTTGGCCAACGTGGGCGAGGAAGGGTTGGGCAACCTGCGGGGCATGCGCCATTTCTTCCAGCACGGCCTGGGCGCCCGGCGGCCGGTGGCGGCCGCGCTGGTGCTGGACGGCCGCCTGGGCGTGATGAGCACCGAGGCCGTGGGAAGCCGGCGGCTGGCCGTCACTTACCGGGGGCCCGGCGGCCACTCGTGGGCGGACTTTGGCCGGCCCAGCGCCATCCACGCCCTGGGGCGGGCCATCGCCGCCATCGCCGGCCTCGCGGTGCCGGCGGAGCCCAAGACTACCTTCAACGTGGGGACGGTGACGGGCGGCACCGCGGTCAACGCCATCGCCCAGCAGGCCGCGATGGTGGTGGACATGCGCTCGGTGGACGGGGCGGCCCTGGCCCGGTTGGAGGAGGCGGTGCGGGCGGCCATCGCGGATGCGGCCCGGGCCGAGGGCGGCGTCGAGGTCGACATCCAAGTGGTGGGGGAGCGGCCCGCGGGCCGCTTGGATCCCCACCACCCCCTGCGGCAGCTGGCGCTGGGGGCGGCAACGCGGCTGGGGCTGGCCGCCGAGGAGGAGGCCATGAGCACCGACGCCAACATTCCGCTGTCCTTGGGGATCCCGGCCGTGGTGCTGGGCATCGCCGAGGGCGGAGGCATGCACACCCTGGAGGAGTGGCTGGCCCCGGGCTCCTTGGGGATCGGGGTGCGCTCTGCCCTCCTGTCCCTGTTGAGCGCCGAGCGGTGGGCGGCGCAAACGACGTAGGGCGGCGCCGCCGGGAAAAGCCGCACCAGGCCCAGGGGGGCCGGAGCGGCAGGCAAAAGGAAAACGCAGCAGCAGACGACGCAAGCCGCCGCCCGCCGGCGCCGGCGGCAACAGGCCGGCGGCGCCGGGACGGAGCGGCCACCACCCACAGCAGGAGGTTGACACCGATGGTTGCGCCACGGCGGGGGCGGCTGGTGTTGGCCGCCACGGGGGACAGCTTGATCACGCAGCGGCTGTCGTGCTTCGCGGAGCCGGAGTTCCTGCGCTTGCGGGAGATTTTGGCCGCCGCGGACGTGCGGTTTACCAACATGGAAATGCTTTTTCACAACTTCGAAGGCTACCCCCAGGCCGAAAGCGGCGGCACCTGGGTGTGCGCGGAGCCGGCCCTTTTCCGGGAGCTGCAGTGGATGTCCTTTAACCTGTACGCTTGGGCCAACAACCACACCTTGGACTGGGGCGAGGGGGGCCTGTTTGCCACCTGGCGCACCCTGGAGTCGGCGGGGGCCGTCCACGCCGGCGTGGGGCGCAACCTGGCCGAGGCCCGGCGGCCCGCGTACCTGGAGGTGGGCGCAGGCAGGGTGGCGCTGGTGGCCATGTGCTCCACCTTCCACGAGTTCAACCGGGCCGGGCACAGCCGCCCCGACGTGCAGGGGCGGCCGGGCCTCAACCCTTTGCGCTGGGAGGCCACCGTCCACGTCACCCGGGAGCAGTGGGAGTTCTTGCGCCGGCTGGACGAGGAGCTGGAGCTGATGGCCGACCACCGGCTCAAGGTGCGGCTCGGTTTCCGCAATCCGGATCCGGAAGGGACCCTGAACTTCCTGGGCCGCCGGTTTGTGGTGGGCGAGCCGCCCCGGGTGGAGACCAAGCCCCACGCGGGTGATCTCGAAGGCAACCTGCAGGCCGTCCGGGAGGCCCGGCGGCAAGCCGACTGGGTGCTGGTGAGCATCCACGCCCACGAATCCCGGGGGGCGGACTTGGAGCGGCCGGCGGAGTTTCTGGAAACCGCGGCCCGGGCCTTCATCGACGCGGGCGCCGACGCGGTCATCGGCCACGGGCCCCACGTGCTGCGGGGCATCGAGATCTACAAGGGCGCGCCCATCTTCTACAGCCTGGGCAACTTCATCTTCCAAAACGAAACCGTGCGCCATCAGCCCGCGGACTTTTACGAACGGGTGGGGCTGGGCCCCGACGCCACCGTCGCGGACGTCTTCGACGCCCGCACCCAAAAGGATACCCGGGGCTTTCCGGTCCACCGGTTTTACTGGGAATCGGTGGTGCCCGTCTGCACCTGGGAGGAAGGCCGGCTGGCCCGCATCGAGCTGCACCCCATCGAGCTGGGCTTTGGGCTGTCCCGGGCGGCCCGGGGCCGGCCGCGCCTGGCAGGCCAAAACCGGGCCGAGGCCATCATCGGGCACCTGGCGGCCTTGTCCGAACCTTACGGGACCCGGGTGCGCTGGGACTCCCGCGGCTTTGGCGTGGTGGAGCTGGGCTAGGCGGCGGGTTCCGCTGGGCGGAAAGGGCCGGGCCGGCGGGGAAGGACCGAAAGACAGGGGAAGGACAGAAAGACAGGAAGGACAAAAAGACAGGAAGGACATAAGAAGGGCCCCGGGGCAACCCCGGGGCCGGCTCCTTTTCCCGCGCCGGCGGGGTTCGTTTCCGGCCGGCGGTTTCCGCGGGCGGGCTTCAGCTAGGCCGCACGATGCGGTTGACCAGCCGGCCCAAGCCGTCGATCTCGCACACCACCTCGTCGCCGTGCTGCAGCCACGGGCTGGGGTTCATCCCCAGGGCGACGCCTTCGGGCGTGCCGGTCAAGATGACGTCGCCGGGCTCCAAGGTCATGATTTGGGACAGGTCGCTGATGATCTCGGCCACGCTGAACACCATGTCCGCGGTGTTGGAGTCCTGGCGCACTTGGCCGTTGACCAGGCAGCGCAGCTGCAGCTTCTGCGGGTCGCCCACCTCGTCCGCGGTGACCAGCCACGGCCCCAGGGGCAGGAAGCCGTCGATGGCCTTGCCGTAGGTCCACTGGTTGGTGCGCCGCTGCAGGTCCCGGGCCGACAAGTCGTTGGCCACCGCGTAGCCAAACACGTTCTCCAAAGCTTCCGCGGCGGAGACAGCCTTGCACCGCCGGCCCATCACCACGGCCAGCTCCACCTCGTAGTCGACCTCCTGGGCGATGGCGGGCACGGCCACGTCGGCGCCGTGGCCGATGAGGCTGTTGGCGTACTTGGGGAAATACACCGGATGCTCGGGGACGGGCAGGCCCGATTCTTGCGCGTGCCGGCGGTAGTTGAGGCCCACGCAGACGATCTTCTGGGGCGCGGTGACCACCGGCAGGTACGTGATCTGGTCTTCCTTGAGCCAGGGGCCCTGGCCGTCGGCCGTGGCCGCGTCCCGCACCGCCTCCGCCTGCCGGCGCCCCTCGGCGCCCGCGGCGATGAGCTCCTCCATGGACCCGGGCAGCGGCAGCCCCAGGCGCTGGGCCGCGGCCGTGAGATCCAGGACGCCCCGGTCAGTGACGAGGCCGATGTGGGGCCGGTTTTCCCCCTGAAACAACGCGAACTTCATGGCTGCTTCCTCTCCTTCAGCAATGGTTTTGCGCTTTTCCCGGGCGGCGGCCCGGCGGCGCCGGCCGGCTGCCTTCAGGGCCCAACCGCTTGCCTCATGCTCCCTTTGTCCCGATGCTCCCTTTGTCCCGGGACGCGTCCCGCCGGGGCAGCCCCCGGGCCAGAAATTCGGCCACGTGCAGCACTTCCACCTGGCCCGCAAGGCCGGCCCGCTCCACGCCCAGCCGCATCTGCAGCTGGCAGCCCGGGTTGGTGGTGACGATGACCTGGGCGCCGGTGGCCTTGGCGTGCTGCATCTTGCGCTCCAGCACCTTGCCGGCCATGTCGGGCTGGGTCAAGTTGTAGATGCCGGCAGATCCGCAGCACCGCTCGGCTTGGGCCATCTCGCAATACTCGACGCCCGTGCGCCGGATCAGATCCGCGGGGGCGGTGCGCACCCCTTGGCCGTGGTAGAGATGGCACGACGGCTGCATGGTGACGCGGGGCGGGGCCGGGGCCGCCGCGGCCTCGTCCTGGGCCCGGGCCGGCTCGCGCACCCAGGCGGGCGGTTCGTAGCCCAACTCGGCCAGCAGCTCCGACAAGTCCCGCACCTTGGCCACAAAGGTCTGGGCCCGGCCGTGCCACGCGGGGTCGTCGGCCAGCCAGCGGGCGTAATCTTTGAGGGCCGCGCCGCAGCCGCCGATGCTGTTGACGATGTAGTCAAATTGGCCGGCTTCAAAGGCCGCGATGTTGCGGCGGGCCAGCTCCCGGGCTTGCTCCTTGTGGCCCGCGTGGGCGTGGAGGGCGCCGCAGCACCCTTGCTCCGGCACCACGGTGACGGTGCAGCCCGCGTCGGCCAAGAGCTGGATGCTGTCCCGGTTGGCCTCCCAAAAGAGCACGTCCATGACGCAGCCGGTGAAAAAGGCTACCCGGGGTCCGCGGTCCCCTGCGTCCTCGCCCGCGGCCGGGGTCACCCGCGGATGGCGGCGCCGCCACGGCGGCGGCACCCGGGGCAGCACCCGGTCCATCTCCGCGAGGTGCGGGGGCAGCACCTTGATCAAGCCCGTCTTGTGGGCCAGGGCCCTAAGGCCGCTGGCTTGGTAAAACCATAACAGGGCGCCCATGAGGCGCATCATGCCGGGCCGCGGCAATACCCAGTCGAAGGCAGCCTTCTCCAGCCACGTCCGGGGCCGGGTCTCGGCCAAGGCTTCCCGCGCATCTTCCAGCAGGTGCCCGTACTGGACCCCCGCCGGGCAGACGGTGACGCAGTTGAGGCAGCCCAGGCACAGGTCCAGCTGCTCCTGGATATCGGTCAGGGGCAGCAGCCCATCGGCGGCAGCCTTGACCAGCGCGATGCGGCCCCGGGGCGACGCGCTTTCCTTGCCGGTTTCAATGTAGGTGGGGCAGGTGGGCAGGCAAAAACCGCACCGGATGCAG
Organism: Limnochordales bacterium; assembly: GCA_035304545.1. Classification (GTDB taxonomy): domain Bacteria; phylum Bacillota; class Limnochordia; order Limnochordales; family ZCTH02-B6; genus ZCTH02-B6. Next base: position 109,550 of record DATGPV010000062.1, read on the forward strand.
TTGAGGCTTTCCTGCGCGAAGTTTGCCGGCCCCACGGGCGCCGCCGTTGCGGCGGGGCGATGCACATTCATCCAGCGCTACCTCTTTCCGCCTGCGCTTCCGTGCCAAAAATTTTGCCGGGATTCAAGATCCCGTGGGGGTCAAACGCGGCCTTGATGCGCCGCATGAGGGCCAGCGCCTCGGGACCGATGCGGGCCTCCAGGTAGGGCGCCTTGGCCACCCCGACGCCGTGCTCGCCGGTGATGGTGCCGCCGAGGCGGATGGCTTCGGCGAAGATTTCCCCAAAGGCCGCGTGGACCCGTTCCATCTGCTCCTTGTTGCGTTCGTCGGCCATGCAGGTGGGGTGCAGGTTGCCGTCGCCGGCATGGCCGAAGGTGCAAATCTCCAGGTCGTAGCGGGCGGCCACTTCCTGGATAAACCGGACCATCTCGGCCAGGCGGGAGCGGGGCACCGTCGCGTCTTCCAGCACCAGGGTGGGGCTGCGGCGGGCCAGGGCCGACAAGGCCACCCGCCGGGCCTCCAGCAGCTTTTGGGCTTCGGCTTCCGACGCCGCCACCTCCACCCGGGTGGCCCCCTCTTCCCGGCACAGGCGGGCCATAGCCTCCACGTCTTCGGCGCACACCGCCGGGTGCCCGTCCTGCTCCATGATGAGCACCGCCCCGGCGTCGGTGGGCAGGCCGATGCGGGCGAAGTCCTCCACGGCCCGCAAAGTGGCCTGGTCCAAAAACTCCAACGTCGCGGGGATGATCTTGTGGGCGATGATGCGGCTCACCGCCCGGGCCGCGTCGTCCAGCTCGTCAAAGAGGGCCAGGGCCACCCGGCGGGCCGCCGGCTTGGGCACCAGCTTGAGCAGGGCCTTGGTGACCACCGCCAGGGTGCCGCCGGAGCCCACCATGAGCCGGGTGAGGTCGTAGCCCGCGACGTCCTTGACGTTTTTGCCGCCGGTTTCGATGACGGTGCCGTCGGCCAGGACCAGCTCCAAGCCCATGACATAGTCCCGGGTGACACCGTACTTGAGCCCCCGCAGGCCGCCGGCCCCTTGCGCGATGTTGCCGCCGATGGTGCTGATGTGCATGCTCCCCGGATCGGGGGGGTAAAAGAGGCCCTTGGCTTCCACGGCCCGGTGGACTTCGCCGGTGATGACGCCGGGCTCGACGGTGCACGTCAAGTTTTCCTCGTCGATTTCCAAGATCCGGTTCATCCGGGCAAAGTTCAAGACCACCCCGCCGGCGATGGGCGTCGTGCTGGCCGACAGGTTGGTTCCCGACCCTCGGGGCACGACGGGAATGCGGTGTTGGTGGCACAGCCGCAGGATGGCGGCCACCTCGGCCGTGGAGCCCGGCTGCACCACCGCGTCGGGCACTGCCTGAAAGAGGGGCGTCGCGTCGTAGGAATAGGCGACCAGCTCGTCGGGGGCCGTCAACACGTGGTCGGGCCCGACGATGGCCGCCAGCTGCTCCCGCAATTGTTGGGGCGTCACGGTGTCACCTCGCACTCGCGGCCAGGATACCACAAAGGGACGGTTCCCGCCACGGCCGCCTGAGCCGGGGCCCTGCCCCCGGCACGGCGCCCGGGGAACCGCGCGCGGCGCCGCTGCCCGCGGCGCGCCGCGCAGCTGCCCCGTGCATCGCAGCGGCCCGGGCCGCCGGCAGACGCGGCGCGGCCGGGCACGGCACCAGGTCAGGGCGCCGCCCCTCAGGACTGGCCCGTCCGGGGGCCGACGTAGGCCACGGCCTCGATTTCCACCAGCACCCGGGACAAGAGGGCGCCCACCGTGGTGCGGGCGGGGTACGTGTCAGGCCAAAACTCCTTGTACGCTTCGTTGAAGCGGGGAAACAGGCTCATGTCCGCCAAGTACGCGTTGACCTTGACGATGTCCTGCCGGCTCGCGCCCGCGGCGGCCAGGATTTTCTCGATGTTCTCCAGCGTCCGCCGGGTCTGCTCCTCAATGGTGCCGTCGATGAAGGTCCACGTTTCCAAGTCCATGGAAACCTGGCCGGACACGAAGATGAAGTCGCCGGCCCGCACGGCAGGCGACAAGGGCACTTGCGGGGTGACGTTGTCCAGTTGGACCACGTCCCGGGGCATGGTCATCCTCCTTTGGTATACAAGTGTGCTCAAAATTATTTTCCGGGCGCGGCGCCGAACTCCTCGTGCGCGCGGACAGGCCGTGCAGGCTTTGTGGCCCCCGCTGCAGACCGCTCCGGGAAACCGGACCCCGGGGCCTGTTGTCCTAGCACCGCTGGAAGGCCGGTGAATATGCTCAACAGCAGGTTTCCCGCGTCTGCCAAAAGATGGCGGGAAATGCCAGACCCTGGTACATGCAGGTGTGCCAAAAGGGCTTGCAGGAGGGATCCTCGGCGGGGCGAAGAACCGGATCCGAGTATCGCCTTGCCGGAAGGACGGGATGGCATGGCGCACGACGGGGGAAACGCCTCCCAGGGCCCGATGCGGCCGTGGGCCGCGGGAGACAATGGGACGCCGGCGGGGCAAGTGTCCCAACTGGTGCGGGAAGGGTGCCGGCTGCTGGAGCTGAGCCGCCTGGCGGGAGCCCAGCGCAAGTTTCAGCAGGCGCTGCGCCTGTGCGCGACGTCGGTCGCGGCCCGCAGCCACCTGGCCTTTACTTATCTGCTGCAGGAGAAGCACGAGCAGGCCGCGGCCGAGGCGGAGGCCGCGCTGCGTTTCGACCCGGACCATGTGCTGGCCTTGACCACGTTGGCCCGGGCCCAGGCCGAGGGCGGCCGGGAGCCCGAGGCCAAGGAGGCGGCCCGGCGGGCGCTGCGGGCCTTCTATGCCCGGTGGCGGGCGGGGGAGGCCCAGCGGGCCGAGGTGGCGTGGGTCGCGGCCGCGCTCGCGGCGGTGGAGGACGACCAGCGCCTGTACCAGCTGTACCGCTGGTGCGTGCGGGGCGCCGCGGGTCCGTGGGACGCCATGGCCTTGACGTGGCTGGGCGTGGCCGCCTTCAACCAGGGACGCTACCGGGAGGCCCGCTGGCTGTGGCGCAGCGCCATGGGCCAGCGGCCCGCGCTGGATGACGTCCTCAAGGCCTATCTGTTTGTCGTCGACGCCATCGAAACGGAGCGGGTGCCGCCCTTCGCCTTGGACTATCGCCTGCAGCTGGAATCGCCGCCGCCCAAGGCCGAGGAGCCGCCGGGCTACGTGCGGGCCGTGGCTTTGCGCACCCTGTGGCAAGGCGAGGACGACCGGGCCCGGGAGGCGGCGTTGGACCTGTTGAGCCAGCTGCAGGACCCGTGGGTGTCCGGGTTTCTGTTTCAGATCGTGCGGGACCCCGACCTGCCGGACCCATTGAAAATGAAGGCCGGCGCGTGGCTGGTGGAGCGGGGGTTTTTGGCCGAAGACGAGCCGCTGGAAATGCACGTGGACGGCGCCTTGCAGGAGGTCTTGATCCGCCCCCGGGGCGGGGCCAAACTGCCCCGGGACGCGGCCTACTGGTTTGAGCGGGCCCTGGAGGCCCGGGAGCGGGGCGATGACGCGGCCGCCGAAGACAACTACCGCAAGGTGCTGGACGCGGCCCCGGACTTCGTGCCCGCCCTGGTCAACCTGGCCGACATTTGCCGCCAGTCCAACCGGTGCGGGGAAGCCGAGAAGCTGTTGGCCCGGGCCTACAGGGAAGATCCCGGAGACCCCATCATCTTGCTGCATGTGGCGGTGCTGCGGGCCCAGCAGGAAGCCTTTGCCGAAGCGGGCGCCATTTTGCAGCAGCTCAACCCCGCGCAGCTGCCCCGGGAGCTGCGCTCCTCCTACTACGGCCTCGCGGGCCACGTGGCCCTGCAGCTGGAGCGGCCCGCCGCGGCCCTGGACGCCTTTCGGCGGGGGTTGAGCGAGGACCCGGGCAACGAGCAGCTGTACGCCGGGCTCGTGGCGGCCCGGCTGCTGGCGGGCGACCGGGGGCTGGCCGCGGGGGCCGCGCGGCGGGCCCGCCGCCGGCCCCGGGAAATCGACCCGGCCCTGTCCTGGGCCGACGCGCTGCAGCGCCTGACGGTGCCGCAGCTGGTGGGCCTGGCCCGGCGGCTGGGGGTGCGGGGCGCCCACCACATGCGCAAGGCCCAGCTGGCCGACGCGATCTTGGAGGCGCTGCGGCGGCGGCTGCGGTGGGTATGGCAGCAGCTGGACGGGGGAGAGCGGGCCGCCCTTGAGTGGATGGCGGAGCGGGGCGGCGTGGTGGCTTTGGCCGAGCTGGAGGAGCGCTTGCGCGACGGCGACGCCGGGCCGGGCGCAGGCGGCCAGCCCACCAGCCGTGCCTCGCGCCTGGAGGGCTGGGGCTTGGTCTTTGCCGGCCGCCTGCCCGGGAAGGCGGATCCCGTGGCGGTGCTGCCCGGCGAAGTGCGCCAGCGGCTCAAGGACTTGGCCCGGCACCCCTAAAGGTGCCGGCGTGACGGCCCGGGCGGCGCGCCCGGGCCGCAGCTTTACGCCTCCCCGTACTTGGCCACCAGCTCGCTGATCTGAGCGCGGGTTTCTTCGATGACTTGGTCCTTCATGCGGGCGAAGACCCCGCCCTCGCTGGCCTTGGTCTCGATGTTCGCGATGGTGATTTCTTCCACCTGCCGCAGAAACGCGGTGATGTCCCGGGGGGTCACGGGGCCAAAGTCGCCCTGGGCAGCCCGCTTCACGAAGCCTTCCAGGTCCGGGCCGCTTTCCATGGCCATGTCCCAGTACCGGTTCATGAGCTCCTCCACCATGGCGTTGCCTCCTTTGCCTGGATCTGTACGGTTTGCGGATCGGTACTCCCTGCCGGCGCCCCGCCCTTCGCCGGCGGCTCCTTTGGCCCCAGCGGGCGCCTGGGGAGGACAACGCCCCCGGCCCCCGAACTTTTCAGCGGGCAACCGCGGTTGGCGTCGGGGCCAATGGCATCGTGCAAGACGGCATCACAGCGGATCGAGGGATGACAAAGGTGCAAACGTGGGACGGTGAGTGGAAACCGGCACCGTGGGAGACGGTGCGGCGGGCCCGGGTGCTGGGCCTGGCGGGCCGCCTGGACCGGCAGCTGCAGGAGGCGGCGGGCGCGGCGGCCCGGACCGAAGCCCGGCTCGCGGCCGCCTTGCGGGCCGAGGTGCAGGCCGCGGTCGCGGCCGCGGCGGACAGCGCAGCCCTGTTTGCCCGGCTGGTGGACGTGCACAGCCAGCTGGCCTACTTGCCCCGGCTGCCGCTGCCGGCGGGTATTGCCGGGCTGATGCGGGATCTGTTGGGGCCCGATTGGGACGACCATGTGGTGGTGGCCGGGGTGCCGGCGCTGCCGTGGCCTCCTTTGGAGGCGGCTTCCTCGCGGCCGGTGGCGGTGATCCCGCTGGCCGAGGCCCGCGACCCCTTGATGTGGCCCCTGGTGGCCGTGCAGGGCGCGGCGGTCGCCGGGCAGCCGGAGCGGGTGGCCGGCCTGCAGCAGAACCTGGGCCCGGCGCTGGCCTTTGCCCGGGCGGCGGCCCTCTGCTTCGCCGATGAGGGGGCGGCCCGGGCCGCCTGGGAGGCGGGGGCCCAAGGGCTGGCACAGCTGCCGGCGGACAAGGCCAGCACCATCCGGCAGCTGGCGGCCACCTTGGCCGACGGCGTGCTCATCAGCGGCTGCCGGCGGGGCGGGCGGCCCGATCCCGGCGCGCCCATTTACGACCAGTTGGCGGTGGTCCGCGATGAGCCGGCCGAGCCGGCGGAGATCCTCCTGGCCGGCTGGGTCCATTGGGCCAGCCGCACCGCGGCGGAGTTGGTGGAGCTGGCGGAGCAGGTGCGGGGCCATGACGGGGGCCACGGCCCGGACGGCGGCCAAGACCCATGGTGGCGGCTGCGGGGGCTGGTGGACGGGCTGGACGATCTGTTGTGCCGCTCGCTGGACGTGGCGGCCATTCACCGCTTCTACGCGGCCGAGGGGGCGATGGGGTGATCCTCAACGAGCGCCAGATCTTGGACCGGCTCCTGTCGCCGGATCCCGACAAGCGCCTGATCGTGACGCCGATCCTGGCGCCCGAGCAGCAGTTTGGGCCCAGCTCCCTGGATGTCCGCTTGGGCCCCGATTTCAAGGTGGTGCGCACGTCGCAGCTGACCCATCTCGATCCGCTGAAGGATCCAGCCGAGATCGAAGCCGACGTCTCCCGCTACACCGAAAACATCGTGATCCAGCCAGGCGAGCCCTTCGTGCTGCACCCGGGGGAGTTTGCCCTGGCCAGTACCTTGGAGTTCATCCGCTTGCCCTATGACATCGCGGCCCGTCTGGAGGGGCGCAGCACATGGGGGCGGCTGGGGCTGGAGGTGCACGCCACCGCTGGGTTTGTGGACCCGGGCTTCAGCGGCGCCCTCACCTTTGAGCTGAAAAACTCCGGCCAGGTGCCCTTGCCCCTGTACGCGGGATTGCGGGTGGCCCAGCTGTGCTTTTTCCTCCTCAGCGAGGCGTCGCAGCTGCCCTACGCGGCCAAGCGCTACACCAAGTACGCGGGGCGGACGGGCACCGTGGGCAGCCAGTACTTCAAAGACCCCGAATACGCCGCGCTGCGGGCCGCCGCCCGGCGGGCACAAGCCCCCGCGGCGGGAGGCGGCCGGGACCGCTGATGGGTACAGGCCCCGGCTGGTTAGTGGGGACGCTGGCCGCGGCCGCGGTGGCGGGCGCGGCCCGCTGGGCAGGAGCCTTGAGCCGCGGCGGTGCCCTGGCGGCGGCGGTGGTGGGCGGGATCATTTTCGGTTGGGGCGGTGCCGGTGGGGCACTGCCCTTGCTGTTTTTCTTCCTGACGGGCACCGCCCTCAGCCGCTGGCACAAGGCCCGCAAAGCCCAGCGCCTGGAGCACAGCGACGCGCAAGGCCGGCGGGCGGGCCAGGTGCTGGCCAACGGCGGGGTGGCCGCCCTCGCGGTGGCGGGCGCCGCCCTGTGGCCGGCGCCCATCTGGTGGGCCGCCTTTGGCGGGGCCATCGCGGCGGCCACCGCCGACACGTGGGCCACCGAGTTGGGCGTGCTGGCCCGGCGGGCGGTGCTCATCACCACCTTGGCTCCCGCGCCCATTGGCCGTTCGGGGGCGGTATCGGCGCCGGGCACCGCGGGCGGGGTAGCCGGGGCCGTGCTGGCCGCCGGCGTCGCGGCGTGGGCCGCGGCGTGGGACGCGCCCGGGCGGCTGCTGCGTCCCGGGGGAGCCGCTCGGGACCCAGGTCCCGCTTTAGGTCAGGCCCTGGCCGGGACCTGGGCCGGAACGGACCCCTTCCTCGCGCTGGCCGTGCCCGCTGCGGTGGGCGGCATTGCCGGCATGCTGTTGGACAGCCTGCTGGGGGCCACGGTGCAGGAGCGGTTCCGCTGCCCGGTTTGCCAGCGGGAGACCGAGGCGCCCGTGCACCGGTGCGGCACGCCCACCCAACGGGTGGGCGGCTGGCGCGGCGTCAACAACGACGTGGTCAACTTCTGCGCCACCCTGGCGGGCGCGCTGGTGGCGGCCGGCATGCACCGGGTCCTGGGCGGCCTCTGAGATCGCTGCGCCAGCTGCGGAGTCTTTGCCGGGGCTTCACCGGTTTGGTTAATGCTGCGGCCGGCGGGCCAGCCCCGCCTGAGGCCGGCCGGCAGGCGGGCATCCCCTCGCGGCACAGCTGGCGGCCCACCGGCGATCGGTTTACCCTCGCAGCCCTGCAGGGATGGCGGGGATGAACACCGCCGCCTCCGGACTGCGCAGGCTCTCATAGCCGGCTTCGTTGACCGCGGTGACGACGTAGTAGACACCGGGGCCCGCGGGCGGCATCCCGTCCGCCGGCGGCGGCGTGTCCACCACCTGTCGGGTGCCCGCGTCCACCTCCGTCAGCAGCTCGTAGCGGTCCAGGGGGCCTAGGCGCCGGTAGACGCGATAGGCCACAATGCCGGCCGCGGGCACCGGCGTCCATTCCACCACCACCGCTCCCTCCTGCCAAGCGGCCACCAGCTGGGCCGGCGCCGGCGGAGGCCCTGCGGGCTCTGCCTCGATCTCCACCGCGCCCGTGCCCGGCTTCCAGTAGAGGGCGGCCGTCTTGCCGGGCCGGATGGAGACGGGCATCCAATAGCCGGTGTGGAGGAGCTTGTGGGCGTGGAAGGTGTCGCTGTAGAAGTCCACCTTGAAGTCGTAGCTGCCCGGCTCCAGGCTCACCCGGGCCTCAAAGAGGGCGGTGCCCGGGACGCGGTCCAAGTTGTGGACGCCGCCGGGGCTCACGTGCAGCCGGGCTTTGTAAGACTGCTCCTCCAGGGGCAGGCCGCTGATGTCGATGGTGAGGGCCAGCTCTCCCGGGCGGGGCACCAGCGGAACGTGCACGGTCGTCGTCTCATTCTCGCTGATCCACACGCTGCCTGAACCCGTGTAGATGGCGTCGCCCTCCGCGTCCCACACGGACACGGCGACTTCCCACTGGCCGATGTACAGATTGTCCAGGGTGACGGCAAAGGTTTCGCCCTCCACCGGACCCCGCTTCTGCACCACGTGGCGGCCTTGGGTCAAGGACACTTCAAACTCCTGCAAGGGAGACAGCGCCGCCGCGGCCGGGAGGCTGGCGGTGACCGCCATGCGCCCGGTAGCGGGAGTTTCCAGCCGCGGAAAGGGGGAGCCGCAGCCCCCGGCCAGCATGGCCACGGCCAAGGCCAAGGCCGCCGCGCGCCCCGCTTGGGACCGAACCGGCCGCACCACCTTCGAACGAAGGAGTGGCAACACAGCTCTCGCCTCCGTTTCGACGATGGACAGGGGCGGTGGTGGCGCCAGTGTACGGCAGCCCCGGCCTTGGGCGCTACCCGCAAAGTGGATGAAAAGGGGGCCGGTCCTACCCGCCAGGCGCAGCGAGGCGGCCCGCTCCCGGGCCCGCGGTTGACGGCCCATCGTTGGCGCACTATACTTACAAATACAGGTTAAGCAGGGCCTCGTGCCCTGCCAAACCCCTGTCCGGCAGACCGCTGCGGCCACCAGCAGCGGTTTCCCCGCGTACGGCCAAGTTCAAAGGGAGTCGACCGCCAGCGATGACCACCAGCCCCTTGGCCCGCGGCCTGCAGAAGGGCATCGAGACGACCTGGATTTTGGCCAAGGCCATCGTGCCCGCCTACCTGGCCGTCTATTTCCTCGCGAAGACGCCGGTGCTGGAGGCCATCAGCCGCATGGCCGAGCCCCTGCTGGGCCTGGTGGGCTTGCCGGGCGAGGCGGCCCTGCCGCTGGTGCTGGGCATGGTGGTCAGCCTCTACACCGGCATCGGCGCGCTGGCTCCGCTGGATCTGGGCGCTAAGGAGGCCACCATCATCGCGGTCATCTTGAGCGTGGCCCACAACCTGCCCGTGGAAACGGCCGTGACGCGCCAGATGGGCGTGTCGGTCTGGTTTGCCCTGGCGGTGCGGCTGGGCCTGGCCGCGGCCTTGGCCTTCATCATGCACTTGGTGTGGAGGGTGTAGCGGTGGGGTGGGCTGAGGCGGCGACGGCCATCTGGCAAGCGGGCAAAGAGGCGGGCGTGACGGTGCTCACCATGGCCGCCATCGTCATCCCGCTGATGGTGGCCGTGGAGTTTTTGCGGGAATGGCGAGTGTTTGACCGGCTGTCGGCGCGCCTTGCGCCGGGGGTCAGCCGGCTGGGCTTGTCGGGCCACGCGGCCTTTCCCCTGGCCGCGGGCGCGGTGCTGGGGCTGTCCTACGGCAGTGGCCTCATCATCGACAGCGCGCGGGAGGGCCGGCTCACCCGGCGGGAGGCCTACGTCTTGACCGCGCTGTTGGCCCCCTGCCACGCCATCTTTGAAGACACCCTCCTGTTCGTCCCGTTGGGCGTCAATCCGTTTTTGCTGCTGGCGGTGCGGGCCGGCGGCGCGCTGGCGCTGACGCTGGTGCTGGCCCGGCTTTGGCAGTCGGCGGCAGGACCGGGGATCCCGCCGGCGGGCGGCCCAGGAGGCCGTGCGTCCGGGGAGCCGGCCAGCGGGCCGGCGAGCAGGTCGGCGAGGAGGACGAGCCTTTGACGGCAGAGCTTCAAGGGTATTTGGAAACCGCGGTGCAAGCGGCGCGCGCCGCCGGTGAGATCCTCATGGCCCACCGGGGCCGGGTGGCGGTGGAGCGCAAGGGCGGCTTTCGGGACTTGGTCACCGAAGCCGACCGGCGCGCGGAGCAGGCGATCCGCGCGGCGCTTTTGTCCGCTTTCCCCCATCACGGGGTGCTGGGCGAAGAAGAGGGCGAGCGCCCCAGCGACAGCGGCTACCGCTGGCTGGTGGATCCGCTGGACGGCACCACCAATTTCGCCCACGGCCTGCCCCACTTTGCCGTGTCCCTGGCCCTGGAAGGGGAAGGGCAGGGGCTGCTGGTGGGCGTGGTGCACCTGCCGGCCCTGGGCGAAACCTACACCGCGGTGCGGGGCGGGGGCGCCTATTGCAACGGGCGCCGGCTCCACGTCTCCGCCAGGGAGCGGCTGGACGACTGCCTGATGGTGACCGGCTTCCCCCACGATGTGTCGCCGGGACGCCCCAACAACCTTGATCATATGGAAGCCATCGTGCGGCGCACCCGGGGCATCCGCATCGTGGGCGCAGCGGCCGTGGACCTGGCCTACGTGGCGGCCGGTTTCCTGGACGCGTACTGGGATCTGACCAACAACGCGTGGGATGTGGCCGCGGGCGCCCTGCTGGTAACGGAGGCGGGGGGCGCGGTAACCGACATGGCGGGCGGCCCGCTGGATTTGTACCGGCCCCGCATCCTGGCCAGCAACGGGCGCATCCACGAGCAGCTGCTGGAGGTGCTGCGGGCTGGCCGCATGGACGTATGGTGAGCGCCTGAGCTTCGGCCAGAGGGAGGTTCAACCGATGCTGCGGGGCGGGCAGTTGACGGGCCAAGTGGCCATCGTCACCGGCGCGGCCCGGGGAATCGGGCGGGCCATCGCCCTGGCCCTGGCCCAGGAAGGGGCCGCCGTGGTGGTCAACTACCGCGTCCATGCCGAGGCGGCAGAACAGGTGGTGCAGGCCATCCGGGCCATGGGGTCCGACGCGGTGGCGGTGCAGGCCGACGTGACGTGCCCCCACGCGGCCCGGTCGCTGGTGCAGGCTGCGCTGGACCGCTGGGGCCGGGTGGACATCCTGGTCAACAACGCCGGCGTCGCCCTGTACCGGCTGCTCTTGGACACGTCGGTGGACGAGTGGGACGCGATCATGGCGGTGCACCTGCGGGGCGCCTTCAACTGCAGCCAGGCCGTGCTGCCCCACATGCTGCGGGCCGGCCGGGGCCGGATCATCAACATCAGCTCCGTGTGGGGCCAGGTGGGCGCGGCCAACGAGGTGGCCTATTCCACGGCCAAGGCGGGCTTGATCGGGTTTACCCGGGCCCTGGCCAAGGAGGTGGGCCGGGCGGGCATCACGGTCAACGCGGTGGCCCCCGGCGCCATCGAAACCGATATGCTCAACGGCCTGTCTGAGGCCGAGCGGGCGGAGCTGGCCGCGGACATTCCTTTGAGCCGCCTGGGCCAGCCCGCGGACGCCGCGGCCGCGGTGGTGTTTCTCGCGTCGCCCGCGGCCAGCTACGTGACCGGCCAGGTCATCAGCCCCAACGGCGGCATGGCCATGTAGGCGGCACCGCCGTCGGCGGCGGGGGGGCGGGGGATGGAGAAGGCCTTTATGGACCCGGTGCACGGGATCATCGTGGTGCGGCACCGGTGGCTCTTGGATCTGGTGGACACCCCCGAGTTCCAGCGCCTGCGGCGCATCCGCCAGCTGGGCGCCTCCTTTGCCACCTACCACGGCGCCGAGCACACCCGCTTCGGCCACAGCCTGGGGGCCCTCCACATCATGGAGCGGATCCTCGCCCGGCTGGAAGAGGCGTCGGGCCCGGTGGACCAAGAGGCCGCCGTGCTGGCCCGCGCGGCGGCGCTGCTGCACGACGTGGGCCACGGGCCCTTGTCCCACGCGCTGGAAGGCATCCTCACCCCGGGCCTGGGCCATGAGGCGTGGACCCAGCGCATCCTGTTGGAAGACACCGCCGTGCACCGCCGCCTGCGGGCCGTGGACCCGTCGCTGCCCGGCAAGGTGGCCGCGGTGCTGGCCGGGCAAGCCCGGCCGGCCTGGATCAGCAGCCTCGTCGCGAGCCAGCTGGACGTGGACCGCATGGACTACCTGCTGCGGGATGCTTTGTACACCGGCGCCGACTACGGCCGGTTTCAGCTGGATCGCATCCTGCACACCCTCGCCCTGGACGGCGAGCAGGTGGTCATCCACCATAAGGGACTGCAGGCTGCGGAAGAGTACGTGCTGTCCCGGTATTTCATGTACTGGCGGGTCTACCTGCACAAGACGACCCGGGGACAGGAGGTGCTCCTGCGGGCCATTGTGGAGCGGGCCAAGACCCATGGGCCCGCGGACCCCGTCACCGAGCGGCTGCGGCGCCTGTGGGAGGGCAGCGGTTCCCTCGCCGACTTCCTCAGCGTCGACGACACCGACTTGTGGGTGGCCCTCAAGACGTGGGCCCACGGCCTTGATCCCGTGCTGGCGGATCTGAGCCGCCGCTTCCTGTCCCGCCGGCTCTTGAAACCGGTATTTCCCGCCCCCGTGCCCGCCCTGGCGCCCGAGGCGCTGACGGTGGCGGCGGATATCGTCGCCCGGGCCGGTTACCCTCCGGAAAGCTATTGCCTGTCGGATTCCGCGGCCAACGTGCCCTACGACCCCTACACCCACCACGATCCGCCGGGCCAGACGGAGCTGTTTGCCGAAGGGCCCGCCGAGGCCGGGGCGGCTGCCTTTGGGGAGGTTTCGGTGCGCCCCAGGAAGGCCCCCCAGCAGCCCATCCTGGTCGCGGCGGCCAGCGGCCAACGGGTGGAGATTTCGCAGCTGTCCCCCTTGATCCGGGCTCTGTCCCGCCAGCGCCTGGCCGCGGTCAACCTGTATGTGCCCGAGGAGTGCCGCCCGGCGGTGCGGCAGGCCGTCCGTTCCCTGGTGCGCGGGTAGCCGTTCCCAGGTTTCCCCCATGGCGCGCAAGACCGGCGGTTCCCTGGCGAGTGAATAGCCGGAAGCGCGGACATACTACGGCAGGAAATCCGGCCACCGTCGTGGAAGGAACGTGGAAGGAATTAGGAATTGCCCATTCCTGCCGCGGGGTGCGCCGAAGCATGTGGGGGATACCATGGCTTATCAAACAGCGGCACAAAAGAGGGCCCGACGGCGGTTGCACCTTTTGCTGGCGGCCAGTTTGAGCGCGGCGGCCCTTTGGCCCCTGCCCGGCGCCGCCCAGGCCGAGGGCGGCGTCTTGCACGTGGTGCAGCGGGGCGAGACCTTGTGGGAGATCAGCCGCCGCTACGGTGTCAGCATCGAGGATCTGGTCCAACTCAACGAACTGAGCGATCCCAGCCGCATCGTCGTAGGACAAAAGCTGGTGATCCGGGAAGGTGAAGCCCGCACCCATGTGGTGCAGCGGGGCGAAACCCTCACCGGCATCGCGAAAAGGTACGGGGTGCGGGTCCAAGACCTCATCGCCCTCAACGAGCTGAAGGATCCCAACCGCCTGGCCGTGGGACAGGTCATCATCATCACGCCCCGGGTGCAGCGCACCCACGTGGTGGCCCCCGGCGACACCCTCTGGCACATCGCCCGCCGCTACGAGGTGAGCATGGATGCCGTCATCTCGGCCAACGGCCTGCGGGATCCCCATCGGCTCCAGATCGGGCAAAAGCTGGTCATCCCCGCCATCGGCGGCGGCACCGACGCCCTGGTGGTGGCGGCCCAAGGCCGGGCGGCCGAGCAGCGGCTCAGCCTGTCGTGGCCCCTCAACGGGCGGCTGACCTCCGCCTTTGGCCCCCGCTGGGGGCGCATGCACTACGGCATCGACGTGGCGGCGCCCACGGGGACGCCGGTGCTGGCCGCGGCGCCGGGCACCGTCACCTACGCCGACTGGATGGGGACCTACGGGCTGCTGGTGGTCATCGACCACGGCAACGGCTTGGAAACCCGCTACGCCCACAACTCCCGGGTGCTGGTGAAGGTGGGCGATCAAGTGCAGCGGGGCCAGCGCATCGCCCTGGTGGGCAGCACCGGGAACTCCACCGGCCCCCACCTCCACTTTGAGGTGGTCTTGGACGGCGAGCACCAGGACCCGCTGGAGTGGCTGCCGGCCCGGCGCTGACGGGCCTGGGGAGCCTGACCAGCTGAAACGCGCGACGCGGGCGCCCCGCCGGGGCGCCCGTTGACAGGCGAACAGCCGCACCGTATAGTGGATCCCGGTGCGGCTTTCTTATGGCTTTCCTTTGTCGGCTCGGCCCTTGGCCGGGCCGCATCCTCGCCCTCAGGCCGCGGCATGGCCCAGAGGGCCGCTCTCTGCGGGCTTCCGGATTGGCGCTTCCCCAGCGCCGTTGACCAGCGATAGGAGAAGGAGGTATGAACGGTGCCCACCTACGAATACCGGTGTGAGCAATGCGGCAAGTTCGACTACTACCAAGCCATCACTGATGCGCCGCTCAGCGCCTGCCCCACGTGCGGCCAGCCGGTGCGGCGGCTCATCAGCCGCAACGTCAACATCATCTTCAAAGGCCCCGGCTTCCACATCACCGACTACCGCAAATCGGGCAGCGGCACCGGGAGCTCCTCGTCCGGCGGCGACGGGGAATCCAGCGGGGACGGCGATGCTTCAGTGGGAGACGAAGAGCTGGACTAGCGCCGCGACGGCGGCCAGCACCACGAAGATCTGCAGCGTCCAGCGCAGGGCCGGGTCCATCGTGCATCCATCCTTCCATCATCGTCCGGTGCGTTGACGCAAAAAGGTGAGGCCGCAAAGGCCTCACCTTTTCATTATACTCGCCGGCGGAGACCCGCTCAAGGGAGATGCACTCCGGCCGGCAAGAAACGGAGAACCTCTTCCGGCAATAACCCCTTCCGGCGAAGACCCAGTCCAGGGAAACGGCTCATTCCAGGGCTTGCCAGAAGGCCGCAAGGCGCTCCAGGCCCGCCCTGATCTGGTTTTCGCTGGTCGCGTAGGACAAGCGCAGGTACCCTTCGCAGCCAAAGGCCGACCCGGGCACCAGCGCCACCCCCGCCTCGTTGAGCAGGGCCATGGCCAGGTCCTGGGAGCTGGCGATGACGGTGTCGCCCCAGCGCCGGCCCAACACCGCGTCCACCCGGGGAAACAGGTAGAACGCGCCGCCGGGCTGCCCGCACGTCACGCCGGGCAAGGCCCGCAAGCCCGCGAGCATCAGATCCCGGCGCTGGCGGAAGGCCGCCACCATTTGGGCCACCGCGTCCTGCGGGCCCCGCAGGGCGGCCACCGCGGCCCACTGGCTGATGGAGGTGGGGTTGGAGGTGCTCTGGCTTTGCAGGTCGGCCATGGCCTGCACCAGCTCCTTGGGCCCCGCCGCGTAGCCGATGCGCCAGCCCGTCATGGCGTACATCTTGGACACGCCGTTGATGACCAGGGTGCGGGCCTGGACTTCCGGCGCCAAGGACGCGATGCTGACGTGCTGGTGGCCGTCGTACACAAAGGGCTCGTAGATCTCGTCCGCGATGATGAGGCAGTCGGGATGGGAGAGGACCGCTTCGGCCAGCCCGGCCAGCTCCTGCCGGCTGTAGACCGCGCCCGTGGGGTTGCACGGGCTGTTGAGCACCAAGGCGCGGGTGCGGGGCGTGAGGTGCTCCCGCAGCTGTTCCGGCGTCAGCTTGAAGGCGGTTTCCTCGGTCGTAGGGATGATGACGGGCTCGCCGCCCGCCAGCCGCACCTGATCCGCGTAGCTGACCCAGTAGGGTGCGGGGATGATGACCTGGTCGCCGGGATCGAGGAGCACCTGAAAGGCGTTGTACAGGGCGTGCTTGGCGCCCACGGAGACCACGATCTGGTCTGTGCCGTAGCGGAGGCCGTTGACCCGGGCCAGCTTTTCCTGGATGGCTTCCTTCAGCTCAGGGATGCCCCCTGCCGGCGTGTAGCGGGTGTGGCCCTGCTCCATGGCCGCCGCTGCAGCCTCGCGGATATGGGCCGGCGTGTCAAAATCGGGTTCGCCCACGCTGAAACCGATGACGTCGATGCCCTGGCGGCGCATGGCTTTGGCCTGGGCGTCCATGGCCAGGGTGGGGGACGGGGTCATGGCGGCTGCCCGCCGGGAAAGGCGCATGGTGGGTTCCCTCCTTGGGGTACAGGGTGGCACAGGCGAAGCGCGGCGCGTGGGACGGCCGACGCGCGTCAGCCGGGTGCGGTTTGGTGGTGGAGATGCCAGTAATAGAGGGCGGCGATGGTCTTGCCGTCCCGCAGGCGCCCGTCCCGCACCATGGCCGCCAGCTCCGCCGGCGAAAACCACGCCACGGTTTCGATGTCTTCGCCGTCGTCGGGATGGGGTTCGCCCGCAGTCAAGTCCCGGGCCCAGTACAGGTACATGATCTCCGTGCTGTAGCCGGGAGCGGGGTAAAAGACGCCCAGCAGCTCCCAGGTGGCGGCCCGCAGGCCGGTTTCTTCCGCCAGCTCCCGCTGGGCCGTCACGGTCGGGTCTTCGCCGGGCTGGCGGGTGCCCGCGGGCAGCTCCCACAGGTGCTCGTCCACCGCCGGCCGCAGCTGGCGGACCAGGGCAAAGCGGCCGTCCCGCTCCGCGAGGATGACCACCGCCCCGGGATGGGGCAGCAGGGTGAACTCCCGTTCTTGGCCCCGGATGCGGACCCGTTTAGTTTCCAGCGCAAACAGCATGGGCGGCGTGTCCCCTTTGTGGCGGCGGGCGGCGACGGGCGTCGCCGCCCGGCGTCAGTCTTCTGCGGCCGCGGGCGGGTGGGCGGCCCGGAACTCCGCAAAGGCTTGGCGCCAGTCGTCCCGGGACTGCAGAAACCGCACCAGCTGCTCGATGGCGGCCAGGGTGCCCGGGCTCACGTGGTGCTCGATGCCTTCCACGTCCCGCTGCACATCTTCTTCGTCCACGCCCAACAGGCGCAGGAAATCCTCCAGCAGCTGGTGGCGCTCCTTGATGCGCCGGCCCAGCTCCTGGCCTTTTTCCGTCAGCACCAGGCCCCGGTACTTCTCGTACACGAGAAACTCCCGCTCGTCCAGGCGCTGCAGCATGCGGGTGACGGACGAGGGCTGCACGTCCAGGCTGGAGGCGATGTCGCTGACCCGCGCGTAGCCCTTTTCCTCCACCAGCTCGTAGATGCGCTCCAAGTAGTCCTCGATGCTCGGCGTGGGCATCAACCTTCTCCTTTCCATCGCCGGCGGCCTTGCGCTGGCCTCATGTTATCAAAGCTGCGCAGCCCGGGGCAAGCCTGCGGGTCCGGGCAGGCCCCGGGGCCCCGGGTGGGTCGTGGGTGCCCACGGCCCCAGGGCGGGGCAGGGCACCGGGGACCAGGGCCACCAGGGGCCGCACCCGCGGGCGATGGGGCTGCCGCCTGCGGCCTTACCCGCGTTCCCACGGGTCCAGCATCCGCTGGGCGGTCTCGCGCCCGCGGCCGGTCAGGTGCAGGCGCCGGCCGTCGGCGCTCAAGGTGACCAGGCCCCGCTGCTGGGCCAGGGCGATGACGGCCCGGCTCCGCCGGGCGGACCAGCGCAAGTGCTGCTGCAGGGCCGGGGGGCCGCTTTCTTCCTCCGCGGCGGCTTCGTGCTCGTGGTTGTACAGGTGCACCAGCAGCATGAGGACGTGGGCCTGGGTCCGCTGCCGCTGGAAGCGCAACAGCCGCGCGATGACGCCGTAGCGGGGCCCCAGGAGGAACGCCAACAACAGCAGCCCGCCGCAGACGGTGGCCATCATGCCGCCGATGGACACGTCCAGCCACATGGCCGCGTGGAAACCGGCGACGCTGGCCACCACCGCCAAGGCCGCGCCGCCCAGCAGCACCAGCCAGAGCCGGTCGGTGAGCAGGTAGGCCGCGGCCGGCGGCACGATGACAAAGGCGATGAACAAGATGGCGCCCACCGCGTCAAAGGCGCCCACTGCCGTGACGCTGGTCAAAAAGAGCAGCACGTAAAAGAGCAGCCGCGGCTTGAGCCCCAGCGCGTGGGCCAGGCCCTCGTCAAAGACGGCCAGCTTGAGTTCCTTGTAAAAGAGCGTCACGAACAGCGCGTTGATCAGGGCGATGATGCCCATGGTCAACAGGGACCGGGGCACCTCATAGGGGCCCAGGGGCACCACGTCCAGCCACGCGAAGGCCAATTCGCCCAGGAGCACCGCGTGCTCGTCCAGGTGCACGTCCCGGGCGTACAAGTTGAGGAGCAGCACGGCCAGGGCAAACAGGGCGGGGAAGACGAGGCCCGTGGCCGCGTCCTGTTTCACCCGCCGCGTCGCGCCCAAAAGCTCGCTCAAGTACACCGTGGCCACGCCCGCCAGCGCTGCCCCCACCACCTGGTAGGGGGAGTTGACCTCGCCGCTGATGAGATAGACCAGGACGATGCCCAGCAGGATGGAGTGGCTGATGGCGTCCGAGTACAGGCTGGATCCCCGCAACACGAGGAAGGTGCCCAAAAGGGAGGCGGCCACGCCCACCAGCGCGCCGATGGTGATGATGATCAAGTCCACGTTGTCCAAAAACGCGGCCAGCACGGCCTACTCCTCCCCTTCGTCCAGCAGCCGCCGGGCCTCGGCCTGGCCTTTGGGGGTCAAGTGCCACTGGGTCCCCTTGCCGTGCTGGGGGGGCAGCGGCTTGACCAGGCCCTCCCGCTCCAGCTGCCGCAGGGCCGGGTGGGCGTCGGCCCCGTACACGGCGTCCAGCATGCCCTGCTCGGTGGCAAAGCCCTCGTCGCCGTGGGCCCGGGCCAGCTGCAAGAGGTCCACCAGCACCTGGCCCCGGGCGATGGCGGCCCGGGTGCGCCGCTGCTGCACCCGCTGCCAGAGGAGGCCCCGCTGGGGGGCGGCCAGCAGCGAGACCAGCACCACCCCGGTGGCCGCGAGCACGATGAGGGGGCCGGTGGCCAGGCCAGGCCGCAGCAGGCTCACCAGGGTGCCCGCGGTGCCGCTGATGGCGCCAAAGACCGCGGCCAGCGCCACCATGGTTTCCAGGCGGCGGGCCCACTGGCGGGCCGCGGCCGCGGGGGCGATGATCATGGCCACCATGAGGACGACGCCCACCATCTGCAGCCCCACCACCACCGCCAGGGCGATCATCGAGGTGAGGAGCGCCTCCAGCACCGGCACCCGCCATCCCAGGCTGCGGGCAAAGCCTGGGTCAAAGGTGACCAGCTTGAACTCCTTCCAAAAGAGGGCCACCAGCCCCAGGCCCACGGCCGTCACGGCGGCCATCACCCACAGGTCGGAGGGCAAGATGGCCGCGGCCTGGCCAAAGAGGAAGGAATCCAGCCCCGCCTGGCCCGGCAGCTGCCGGTTCTGGATGTAGGTGAGCAGGACGGTGCCCACGGCAAAGAAGGTGCTCAGGACGGCGCCGACGCTGGCGTCGGGCTTTAGGCGGCTGTGCTGGGTGAGCAGCAGCACCAAAAGCGCGGCCACCGCCCCCGCGGCCAGGGCGCCCAGCATCAGGGGCAACAGCTGCCGCCCGCCGGCGATGAGAAACCCGATGCAGATGCCGGGGAGCGCCGCGTGGCTGAGGGCGTCGCCCAGCAGGCTCTGCTCCCTGAGCACCGCAAAGGTGCCCAGCACGCCGCTGAGAATGCCCAGCAGCACCGCGCCCATGACCGCATTGCGCACGGTGAAGTCCGTGAAGAGTTCCCACAAGCCTGCCACGGCGCCTCACTCCTCGCGCGCGTCGGCCTGCTGTGCCGGCCGGTCTTGGCCGGCCTGCCCCGGGCCGCCGGGCAAGTCCTGCAGCAGGCTGATCTGGCCGCCGTAGGTCCGCCGCAAGTTTTCCAAGGTATACACTTGGTCCATGGGTCCCTGCGCGACGATGCGCACGTTAAGCAGCACCAGCCAGTCAAAGTACTGGGGCACCGTCTGCAGGTCGTGGTGCACCACCAGCACCGTCTTGCCCCGGGTGCGCAAGTCTTTGAGCAGCTCGATGATGTGCCGCTCGGTGGTGGCGTCCACGCCGGCCATGGGCTCGTCCATCAGGTACAGGTCCGCGTCCTGCACCAGGGCCCGGGCCAGGAACACCCGCTGCTGCTGGCCGCCGGACAGCTGGCTGATTTGGCGGTCGGCGTAGCCCTCCATGCCCACTTGTTCCAGGGCTTCCCACGCCTTTTGCCGCTCCCGGCGCCCGGGCCGCCGGATCCAGCCCAGTTGGCCGTAGAGGCCCATGGTGACCACGTCCAGGGCGGTGGTGGGGAAATCCCAGTCCACCGACGTGCGCTGGGGCACGTAGCCGATGCGGTGCAGCTGCTCCCGGTGGGGGCGGCCAAAGACATAGATGTGGCCGGCCGCGATGGGCACCATGCCCAGCACCGCTTTGATGAGGGTGCTCTTGCCCGCGCCGTTGGGGCCCACCACCGCGCCCAGCACTCCCGGGGGAATGTCCAAGTCGATGTCCCACAGCACCGGCCGGTAGCCGTAGCTGACGGTCAAGTCTTCGATGTGCAGGGCCAAGGAAGGTTCATGGGTGTGGCCGTTGCCGGCAGCTCCGCCGCCGCGCCCCCACGGCCCGTGGGCCGGCTGCCGGGGACCAGGCTGCGTTTCCATAGGGGTCACCCCTTCTCACCGGTGGGCTGCACGGGGTCAGCCGTCCTCGCCCGGGGCCGCCACCGGCAGCGGCACCTGCCACCGGGCCGCCCAGTCCGCCAGCGCGGCGGGCAGCGGCGGCACTTGGCCGCCCAGGGCTTCCACGATGGTGGCGGTGTTGTGGACCAGCATGCCGATGTAGGTGCCGCGCCACGTGCCCGGCTGGCCCAAGGCGTCGCTGTACAGCTCGCCGCCGATCTCCACCGCGCCTCCCCGGGCCCGCACCGCGGCCTGCACCGCCTCGATATTGCGGGGGTTGACGGAGCTCTCCACAAAGATGGCCGGCACTTGCCGCTGGATCACCAGGTCCGCGGTGGCCCGGATGTCGGCCAGCCCCGCCTCGGCGTCGGTGCTGATGCCCTGGATGCCGTGGACTTCCAGCCCGTACGCGCGGCCGTAGTAAAAGAACGCGTCGTGGGCCGTCACCAGCACCCGGCGGTGGGCCGGCAGCGACGCGATGCTCTCCTTGACCCACTGGTGCAGCGCGGCCAGCTGCAGCTTGTAGGCCGCGGCCCGCTGGTCCAGCTGCGCCTCACACTCAGGAGCCAGTTGGGCCAGGGTGTCCCGCACCACGTCTGCGATCAGGGCCCACAGGCTCACGTCCATCCAAACGTGGGGGTCCATGCCAAACCGGTCGTCGTTGGCCTCCATCAGCCGGGCGGGGGGCACTGCCGCTTCGGAAACCGCGACGGTGGGGCGCCGGGCCGCCAGCCGGTCCAAGACGTCCGCGAGCTGCCCTTCCAGGGTGAGGCCGGCGTAAAAGATGATGTCGGCGCCCTGCATGGCCCGCAAGTCCCGGGCGCTGGCCCGGTACGTGTGGGGGTCGATGCCGGGGCCCATCAGGGTCGTCACGTTGACGCAGGCGCCGCCGATCTCGGCCACCACGTCGCCCACCATGCCCACGGTGGCCACGGCGTTGATGGGGGCTGCCGCCGCCCGGGAAGGCGCTGGGCCCAGGGGCGACAGGTAGGCCATGAGGGCCAGTCCGGCGACGAGGGGAACGATCAGCCAGGGAAGCATGCCGCCCCGCAGGCGGCGCCGGTCCGGTTTCTCCGCAAGTTGGTCCCACGGCATGGACGGTGGTCTCCTCTCCTTGGACTTATATCGTGCTCGTGGACCCTTGTGGTGCTGGCCGGGCGGCAAGGCCACCGAGGCACCCTCCTCCCGGTGGAGTGGACGCCGTTGAGGCGCCCACCCGCAGCCCGGCGGGGCCGACGCCGTCCCGGGCGCCTTGCGACCGGCCGGGCGGACGCCGGGATTTACTCTAGGGAAACAATGTTGCGCGCGTGCAACTTTCTTGCCCAAGACTATATCGGATGGCGCGGCGGCTGTCAAGGGCGAATTGCCCAGACGAGCGGGAGAGATTAGGCAGGGGAAGCCAGCGCGGCCAGCAGCTCGCCCCCCAGCGCGCAGGCCATGACGACCAGCCACGCGGGGGCTTTCCAGTGCACGAGCAGGCTGAAGGCGGCTGCGGCCAGGCCAAAGTCGAGGGGTGAGCGGATGGCCTTGGTCCACACCGGGTCGTAGAAGGCCGCGAGGAGCAAGCCCACTACGGCGGCGTTGACGCCCTGAAGCGCGGGCTGGAAGCTCCCGTGCTGCCGAAACCGGTCCCAGTGGGGCAGGGCACCCGCGATGAGCAGAAACGACGGGAGGAAGATGGCCACCGTTGCCAGCAAGCCCAGGCTCCACCCGCCCATGACCGTACCCAGGTAGCCGGCGAAGGTGAAGAGGGGCCCCGGCACGGCCTGCGCCGCGCCGTAGCCGGCCAAGAACTGCTCCGCCGTGACCCATCCCGGTCCCACCACACCGGTCTGCAGCCAGGGCAGGACCACGTGGCCGCCGCCGAAGACCAGACTCCCCGCCCGGTAGAAGCGGTCCAACACGGCCACCGCCGGGGCGGGGTACGCGCTTGCCAAGAGCGGCAGGCCCATCAGCAGGCCAAAGAACAGGACCCAAGCCACAACGGCGCCCCTGCCGGGGATGGGCGCCCGAGCCGCCCCGGGGGCCCCACGGTGCGCCGCTGGGACAGCGGGCCGCCGGAGCAGCAGGTGGCCCAGAAATCCTCCCAGCACGATCGCGGCCACCTGCGCCAGGGCTGTCGGTGCCGCCAGGACGACGATGGCGGCCACTACGGCAATGCTCGCGCGGGCCCGGTCGGGCGTCAGATTGGCGGCCATGCCCCAGATCGCGTGGGCGACGACGGCCACGGCCACCACCAAGAGCCCATGCACCCAGCCGGCCTGCGCGACCGTGGCTCCTTCGCCAGCGACGTCCGCTTTGTTGAGCAGGGCGCCAAACACGATGAGGGCCGCGGCCGACGGCAGCGTAAATCCCAGCCATGACGCGACGCCGCCCCAGAAACCGGCCCGCATCATGCCGATGGCCATCCCCACTTGGCTGCTGGCGGGGCCGGGCAGCAACTGGCACAAAGCCACCAGATCCGCATACGCCGCGTCGTCCAGCCACCGCCGGCGCACGACGTATTCCTCGCGGAAGTAGCCCAGATGGGCCACGGGACCGCCAAAAGAGGTCAGCCCCAGGCGCAGGGAAACCAAGAACAGCTCCAGCAGCCTCCTACAACCGGCCGCGGCGAAGCCGGCGGCCCCACTGCCCTCCCGCGGCAAGCCCGATGAGTTCATGGCGCACCCCTCCGCCCCTGGTCCGGCTGTGGATGTGATCGCCGCGGCCCCCCGGCCACGGGCCAACCCTGCCCCCTGGCTGTCGGTTTGAATTTTCCGTGTGTCTTTTTCGGGGACTTGTCCTACTATCGATGGTAGTCGAGACCGCTCGCGTTTTGCACCTCAGACGTCGCACATACCAACAGATAGATCACACACTCGGCCTGCCGGGCAGTGGAATGAATGGAGAGACCCCAGACAACGGCTTGGCGAACCCAGACGCATACCCGATCGGCGATGGGCGCTTGAGAGGGCATCCCCCCAGGGCGGCCCCTACGTTAAGCCGGTCGCCCGCGTGGGAATCGCAGGCAGGGTCCGGGGCAGGAGGGGCTGCAGGCGGGCGGCCAGGAGGTCCTGGCTGAACTCGCCCAGGAGGCGGTCCCGCAGGAGGCCGTCCTTGTCGATGAACATGACGCTGGGGGCGATGCGGATGCGGTACGCCTCGCTGACCGCGCCGTCCCGATCCAACAGGACGGGGAAGCTCCAGCCCGGCCGCTTTTGGGCGAGGAAGGCCTCCACGGCTTCGGGCGTTTCCATGATATTGACGGCCAGCACCGCCAGCCCGTGGGTTTCCCGGAACTGGCGGTAAACGGCTTCCAGGGCGGCCAGGCCTTCCCGGCAACCCGGGCACCAGGTGGTCCAAAATACCAGCACCACCGGCTGGCCCTTCAGGGCCGCCAGTTGGATGGTGCGGCCGTCCCAGGCGGTGAGGGCGAAGTCGGGAGCGGGCTGGTCCAGGGGCAGGGCTGCCACGGGGATGAGCCCCGGGTGCGCGGCCGGGTGCCGAAACCCCGCGGCAAGACCGTACAGCAGCAGGCCGGCTGCCAGGGCGATGCCGATGACGGCCGCCCACCGGAGGACGGTGCGCACGCGGATCACATGGAAACCGACGCGGGCCATGGCCGCACCCCCTCTGCGCGCGTATTCCGGGGCTGGTTCCCGGGCTTGGCCGTTGGGTTTCCCGGAGGCGTCGATGGGCGCCTTTGAAGATAGGCATCCGCGGCTATCGGCACCCCCGGTCAGCGGGCATCCCCGTTAATATAATATGAAGGCTTCGCTGGGGAAAGACGCCGGCCGCGACTGGGGTCTTATTGACAGCCGCCCGGCAGGATGGTAGCATGGGGACGGCATCGGTCAGGGAAAAACTGCATAGTGCAGCGTTTCCGCTCTTATCGAGAGAGGCGGAGGGACTGGCCCGATGAAGCCCGGCAACCGGCCCGGTGGGGGTGCGGTGCCAATTCCTGCAGGATCCATTCCTGGGAGATGAGAGTGACGGTTCACTCTGCCTTCTTCCTGTGATGGACGAAGGTTTTTTTGTTTTCGCGGAAAGGAGCACGGGCATGAGCAGCACCCACGCGCAAGCCGGGATGCAGCCGGCGGCGCAGGCCCGCGGCCGGCGCTACCTGTTCACGTCGGAGTCGGTCACCGAGGGCCATCCTGACAAGATCTGCGACCAGGTTTCCGACGCCATTCTGGATGCCATCATCGCCCAGGACCCCCACGCCCGGGTAGCCTGCGAAACGGCCATCACCACCGGCCTGGTGCTGGTGATCGGCGAGATCACCACCACCGCCCACGTGGACATCCCGCGGATCGTGCGCAACACGGTGCGGGAAATCGGGTACGACCGGGCCAAGTACGGTTTTGACGCGGACACCTGCGGCGTGCTGGTGGCCTTGGACGAACAGTCGCCCGACATCGCGCTGGGCGTCAACCGCGCCCTGGAAACCCGCACCGGGGAACTCTCCGAAGACGAGATCGCGGCGGTGGGCGCGGGCGATCAGGGCATTATGTTTGGCTATGCGGTGGACGAAACGCCGGAGCTGATGCCGCTGCCCATTTCTCTCGCCCATAAGCTGGCCCGGCGGCTGGCCGAGGTGCGCAAGCAAAAGATCCTGGACTACCTGCGGCCCGACGGCAAGTCCCAGGTGACGGTGGAGTACGACAACGGGCGGCCCGTGCGAGTGGATACGGTGCTCATTTCCACCCAGCACCGGGAGGATGTGTCGGCGGAGCAGCTCCACGCGGACATCATCGAGCACGTCATTAAGCCGGTGGTGCCCGAGCACCTGCTGGACAACACCCGTTTTATCGTCAACCCCACGGGCAAGTTTGTGGTGGGCGGGCCCCAGGGGGACGCGGGCTTGACCGGGCGCAAGATCATCGTGGACACTTACGGCGGCGCGGCCCGGCACGGGGGCGGGGCCTTCAGCGGCAAGGATCCCACCAAGGTGGACCGCTCGGCGGCCTACGCGGCCCGCTGGGTGGCCAAGAACGTGGTCGCGGCGGGGCTGGCCAGCCGCTGCGAGCTGCAGCTGGCCTACGCCATCGGCGTGGCGCGGCCGGTTTCCATGACGGTGGACACCTTTGGCACGGCCCGGATTCCCGAAGAGCAGATCGTGCGGCTGATCCAGGAGCACTTTGACCTGCGGCCGGGGGCCATCATCCGGGACTTGGACCTGCGGCGTCCCATTTACCGGCAAGTGGCGGCCTACGGCCACTTTGGCCGGGACGATCTGGACCTGCCGTGGGAGCGGACGGACAAAGCCGCGGCGCTGCGGGAAGCGGCGGGACTGTAAGGTCCTGCCAGGAAGTGCCAGCGGCTGCCGGCACCGTGATGGGAGTGGAAACGGAGGAGACCCAGTGAGCATCGGTGACTGCAAAGACCGGTCTTTGGCCCCGGCCGGACAGCAGCGCATTGAGTGGGCCGACGACAACATGCCGGTGCTGAAGGCCATCCGCGAGGAATGGGAGCGGACCCAGCCCCTGGCGGGGGTGCGCATCGGCGCCTGCCTGCATGTGACCACGGAAACCGCCAACCTCATGCGCACCCTGAAGGCGGGCGGCGCGGCGGTGGCCTTGTGCGCCTCCAACCCTTTGAGCACCCAGGACGACGTGGCCGCGGCGCTGAACGAGGTGTACGGCATTCCCACCTTCGCCATCCGGGGCGAAGACCAGGAAACCTACTACAGCCACATCCGGGCGGTGCTGGCCACCGCGCCCCACATCACCATGGACGACGGCGCGGACCTGGTGACGACCCTGCACGGCGAGCGGGCGGATCTTTTGCCCCAGATCATCGGCGGCACCGAGGAGACCACCACGGGCGTCATCCGCCTTAAGGCCATGGAGCGCGACGGCGTGCTGCGCTTTCCCGTGGTGGCCGTCAACGAAGCCCGCACCAAGCACATGTTTGACAACCGCTACGGCACGGGGCAGTCCACCATCGACGGGATCCTGCGGGCCACCAATGCCCTTATCGCCGGGTCCACCTTTGTGGTGGTGGGCTACGGCTGGTGCGGGCGGGGGGTGGCCGCCCGGGCCCGGGGCATGGGCGCCGATGTCATTGTGGTGGAGGTGGACCCCCTGCGGGCCTTGGAGGCCGTCATGGACGGCTACCGGGTCATGCCCATGGAGCAGGCCGCGCCCCAGGGGCATTTCTTTGTGACGGTGACGGGCAACCGGGACGCCATCGGCGCGGAGCACTTCCGCCGTATGCGGGACGGCGCGATCATCGCCAACGCGGGCCATTTTGACGTGGAGATCGCGATCCCGGCCCTCGCGGCCATGTCCCGGGAACGGCGCCAGGTGCGGCCCAACGTGGAGGAATTTGTGCTGGAGGACGGCCGGCGAATCCGGCTCTTGGCGGAGGGCCGCCTGGTGAACTTGGGGGCGGCCGAAGGCCATCCGGCCCAGGTGATGGACATGAGCTTCGCCAACCAGGCCCTGAGCGCGGCCTGGCTGGTGCACAACCGGGACAGCCTGGAGCGCCGGGTGTACGCGGTGCCAGAAGACATCGACCGGGAGGTGGCCCGGCGCAAGCTGGCCACCATGGGCATCGAACTGCAAAAGCTGACGCCGGAGCAGGAGGCGTACTTGCACAGCTGGCAGTTTGGCACGTGAGCGGACCTGGCCCGGTAGCGGGCCTAGCCGAGGAGCAGTGCGGCTCCGGGAACGGGCCAGGGCGAGGCGGGAAACCGACCAGGGCCAGCCGTCAGGCGGCGGGCCCTGGTTTTTTCTTGCGTTGCCGGGGCGAGGGCGGGGCGGCGCGCTGAACGGGGGGGCGGCGCGCTGAACGGGCAGGCGCCCGGGCAGTGCGCTGCTGGCCTACCGCGAAGTTAAGTATTTGTAAACTACCGGCGGTTTTTCGACAAAATTCGACGCACTCTTCCGGGGCCGGTGTGGTAAGCTCAGGCCGTCCCTATCCGCTCAACCACCGATTTCTGCCGGCCTTGCTGCCGGCGTGTCCACGACTTTCCAAGAAGGCAGCTGCCGATAACATTCCGAGAAACGCAACACCGTTGACCAGCGCAGAGGAGGGAGCCAGCGCGCATGCGAAGGGCGCGTGCCGGCCGATGCCTCCCACGGGTGCTGATGGGCAGACGGTGCAGTTTTTCCTACGCCAGTCGACCACCTTTGACGACCAGCCGCTGCCGGCGGGGCGCGAGTACCGCATCGTCCTCACGTACACCGCCGGCCTGCATTACTAGGAGGTGGCGGTTGTGGAGCGTGCTCGTCAGCGATGGCATTGGCTCCTGGGGATCGCCGCCCTCCTGGTAGGCGCCGGGGTGCTGCCGGCAGCGGCCCAGGTGATGGTGCGGCCCGCCCGCATCGAAGCCCGGGTGGAGGATGGGATGGCGCTGCCGCCCATCGAGATCACCAACCGGGGCACGGGGCCGGTGCGCGTCGTGGCCTACACGGGTCTGGGCGGCCACGACCTGCACGGCCGGCCGGTAGTCCGGGACGACGGGGCGGCCCGGGCGGAGAGCAGCCGCTACCTGCGCTTGCTGCAGGACGAGCTCTATTTGGCTCCCGGCGACACGGCGGCGCTGGGGGCCACGGTGCACGTGCCCGCCGGCTTCAGCGGCGGGCTGTACCCCGTCATTTTCGTCGAAGTGCATCCGCTGGAGGGGACCGGGCCAGGCGCAGTACAGGCCATCGGCCGGGTGGCAGTGCTGACCCTCCTCTCGACCGGGGGCGGGGAGGCGGCGATCCACGCGGAAGAGGCCGTGGTGCGGCCGGGGCCCGGCGCCGGGGCGGTGGAGGTGGCGGTGCGGGTCCGCAACCAGGGGGACGTCCACGTCTGGGCCGCGGGCACGGTGACCATCGCCGATGGCACCGGCGCACCGGTGGCCCATATCCCGCTGACGCCGGGGACGGTGCTGCCCGGGTTGACCCGGGAGCTCGCGGCCCACTGGCTGCCGCCCGCTACGGCCCAAGGTCCCTATGTGGCCACGGTGCACCTGGACCCGCCGGTGGGGTCGCCGCCGCTGCAGGTGGTGTTTCAGCTGGATCCCGCGCCCGCCTTGGCCGACGCGGGCGGGTCCGGGCGGTGAGGGACGGGGGCACCGGCCCCCGCCCGCGGTTGGCCGCCCGGGAGCTGGCGTCCCTGTGGTCAGCGGTGTCCCCCGGGTCCAGGTTGGAGAGGCCAGGTGATGGGCTGGGGAAACTGGCCCGCTGGCTGGCGGTGCTGCTGCTGGCGGCCGGGCCGGTGCTGCTGGGATCCGGGGGCCCCCTCGAAGTGGAGCCGGCGGCCGCCGCCTCCATTGGTGTCGGCGTGGACGGCATGACCATCGACTTCGGTCCCGTCAGCCCCAAGGATGGCCCGCGAGTGATCTCCCGGGCGGTGCAGCTGGTCGTGGAGTCCGATGGGCCGTGGCAGATGACCGTCGCGGCGGCTTCGGACCTGGTCAACGACGATCCCGCGGTGCCGCCGCTGCCCGCGGCGCGGCTGGAGTGGGCGTTGGACGCGCCCGGAGGCCCAAAGTGGCGGCCCCTGGCGACGGAGCCGGCCGTGGTGGCCGCGGGGCCGGGCGGTCCGGCGCCGTCTTTGGTCGCACTGTCCCTACGCTTGACGGTGGGGTGGGACGATCCCCCTGCGGCCACGCCCTATCGCACGACCCTGGTCTACACCGCGTCCCCAGGCGCCACCCTGGCCGCTTCCTTTGCCCGGGCGCTGCCCGGCGCCCCCGGCGACCCCGTCCGCTACGCCATCGGCTACTGGGTTCCCGGGGACGGGCCCGTCCCGGTGCGCGTGCATTTGGCCCGGGAGACGGGGGAAACGGTGCGGACCGCGGTGTTGACGCAAACCGGTGGGCGCTGGCACACATGGGAGTGGGACGGCCGCGACGACGCCGGCCGCCCGCTGCCGCCGGGCTCCTATTACTACACCGTCGTCGGCCCCGACGGCCGGGTGCTGGCCGCGGGACTGTGCTACCCGCCTGAAGCAGCATATCCCCCTGCCGGAGCCTTCCAAGTGCGGATGCTCTCGTCGTCGGCGGCGGAGGAACCGCGGCTGCGGCTGGAGGCGGCGGCCGATCCCGGACAGGTCGCGGGCGGCGATTGGCTGCGCCTGGACTGGACGCTGACGAACCCGGGCTCCCGCGCCGTGGCCGGCGTGGTGCTGGATGTGGAGCTGCCGGCGGGCTGGCAGCCGATGGGCGGCGCCGGATCCGGGGATGCCGCCGGCGGGGCTTTCACGGCCGCGGCCCGTGGCTCGGACGGCCACGCGGCGGGAGGCCGCGCGCGGTGGACCGCGCCCGTGGGCACCCTGGCCCCGGGAGAGAGCAGGACCGGGCACCTGTGGGTGGCCGTGGCGCCGGGCACTCCCGCGGGCACTCACCGCCTTTCTTTCCAAGCCCGGAGCGTCGCTTCCGGGCGACCCCTTTCCGACGCCGTCTCGGTGCCTGTCGCGGTGGTGACCGGATCCTTCGATGCCGGCCGGCTGGTGGCGCGGGTGGTGTGGCCGGGCTCGCCCGGCGGGTCCGGGGCCGCGGGTGAACCGGCCGGCCGGTCCGGACCCGCAGGCGTCGGCTTGCGGGTGCTGGGCGGGCCGCGGCTCAGGACGGCGCCCACGGAGTCGCCTCCTGGACCGGACCCCCGGGGCTTTACATCGTAGTGCCGGAGGCCGGCACCCTCCCCGCCGGTTGGCACGCCCAGGCGATCCCCGTGCGCCTGCAGGCGGGTGCCCTGACGTACGTGGAGATTCCGTTGGTGCCTGCAGGGGACGCGGGGCCGGAGCCCGCGGGCACGAGGGCCTTCGCGGCGGAGGCGGGTCCCGGCGGCATGGGCGCAGCCGCCGTGCTGAAAGACCCCGGCGGCGTCCATGAGCTGGAGCTTTACTACCGCAACCCAGGGGACCAGCCCACCGTGGAACAGGTTCCCTGGGACAGCGCGGACCTCTCGCCTGCCGCCGATGTGCTGCTCCCCCTGGGCTGGCCTTGGTCCGGGCCGGTGGATCTATACGTGGCGGCACACCAGTGGCGCGGCGCCCGCGACGGGCTGCACGGCGCCGTCATCGCGGGCGGCCCTTCCGGAAGGGCGTGGGGACTGCAGTTGGTGAACCGGCGGCCCACCTGGGCGGCGGGGCTGCTGTGGCGGCACGAGGGAGACGATGAGGGCGGGGCGGACGTGGCCAGCGCCCACTGGCAGGTGGAGCGGGGGCGGACCCGGCTGGCGGCGCAGGGGTTGTGGCAGGCGGGGACGTCCGGTTCTTGGCCGCCGGCGGCGTGGGGCGTGGCGGCCACGGCGCCCCTCGGCCACAGCTGGCACATGGAAGGCGCCTATCGTTGGGCGGATCCGGCGTTATCGGCCCCCTGGCTGGAAGGGGTGCCGGCGCCGGGCTGGACGGTGGGCGTAGGGTGGCGCAGCGAGTCCGGAGCCGAATGGCGGACGGCCCTCGGCATCACCACCGGGCCAGGCGTTGACTGGGAGGTGGCGGGACGGGTCGGCCCGTGGCACGTTCGGCAAGGCCTCGTCGCGGGCGGCGCGTGGCGCCCGGCCACCAGCATCGGCGTGCAGGTCCCCGGCACGGGCCTGTGGCTGGGCCTGCGGGCCGAAGAGCAGGCCCCGTTGGGCTGGCAGTTGGGCGGCCGGGCCGGAAAGTGGACGTGGTCCCTGCACGGCGGGGACGCCGCGCGGGGAGAAGCGCGGCTGGGTTGGCAGGGGACTGGTCCCCTGGCGACCCACTGGCGGATCCAGGCGACCGCTTCGGCAGCCGCCGGCACCGGGTCCCAGGCACCCAGCGGGATCCTCAGCCGGCTGGGCTGGCGGCTGGATTGGGAGCGGCCCGGGGACGACGGCAGCGGTTGGCAGGGGAGGTGGCTCTGGCGGCCGCACGACCCGGACGTCACCGCCGCCGCAGCTGTGGGATGGCGGAGCCCCTGGACTGGTGACAGCCGGTGGTGCGAGGGGGAGATCCTATGGGAGCGGGAGGCTGCGGGCGAAGCCTGGGAAGCCCGCCTGGGCGGCCGCTGGCCCTGGGGGGATGAGGGAGAGCTCGCGGGGCAGCTCTTGGTGCGGCGCGCCTGGCGGGCCGGGCCTGGCGTCCTTTACACGGGACAGGTGAGCCTGGCGGGGGCGCGGCGGCTGGCGGGAGCGTGGCACGGACTTGGGGGTCTGCGCTGGTGGACCCAGTGGTCCGACGCCGGCGGGCTGGGGGGCACGGGGGCGGAGCTGGAATTGGGGCTCAGCCGGGAGCTGGGCTCCGGCTGGCGGCTGTCCGCCGGATGGCGCTGGCCCTTGGGCCCGGAGCCCGACGGGGGCGGCCCCTTTGCCCGGGTCGAGTGGCGTCCCGCCGCGGGCTCGGGCCCGCGGCCCGGCGGGCAGGACGCCGCCGCAGCGCTGCCGGCGGCGCCGCCGGGCCAATTGCCGTCGGCAGCCGGTCTTGGTAGGATCGGGGGTGGAAGCCCGCCCCGCCATCCCTAGGCGGGTCTGCGGCTCCGGACCGGGGCGAGGCCCAGGGAAGGCCGGCGAGGTCGGGGGACGGGAGGCGAAGCCGGGGGAAGAGAGGCGAAGCCCCCGGTACCGGAGAGGAATTGCCCTCCGCAGCGGGAAGTGATTGCGGGAAGTACGCTGGCAGGAAGTAGGGACGCCGCGCGTGGCGGACTTGATCGTCATACCGGTCTACAACGAAGCGCCCAGCATCCCGGGCGTGCTGCAGGCGACCCGGGCGGCGGCCCCGGAGGCGGATATTTTGGTGGTGGACGACGGGTCCACCGACGGCTCCGGGGAGATCCTGGCGGGCATCGAGGGCATCACGGTGCTGCGCCACCCGGTCAATCTGGGTTACGGGGCCGCCTTGATGGACGGGTTTCAGTACGCCCGGGAGCACGGGTACGCGCGCGTCGTTACCATGGACTGCGACGAGCAGCACGAGCCGGCGCTGATTCCAGAGTTTCTCGACGGGGCCCGGGAGTGGGATGTGGTGTCGGGCAGCCGCTACCTGGTGCCCGGTCCGCCCCAGCGGGGCCAGGTGCCTGAGGATCGGCGCCGGATCAACGCGCAGATCACCCGGCTCATCAACCAGCTGACCGGGTATCAGCTGACCGACGCCTTTTGCGGCTTTAAGGCGTACCGGGTGCCGGCCCTGGCGCGCCTGCGCCTTTCCGAACCCGGGTACGGGTTTCCGCTGCAGTTTTGGATCCAGGCGGCCCGGGCGGGCTTGACCGTCGTCGAGCGCCCGGTGCCCTTGATCTACGTGCCCAACTTTGAACGCCGGTTTGGCGGGGAACTGGACGACGCCGACAAGCGGCTCGCCTACTACCTGGAAGTCATCGAGAGAGAGGTGGCCAGATGCTCGACGTCCTAGCCATCGGTGCCCACCCCGACGATGTGGAGCTGGGCATGGGCGGCGCGGTGCGGGCTTTTGTCGAGGCGGGGCTCAAGGTGGGCATTTTAGACCTGACCAACGGAGAGCCCACGCCCTTTGGCTCCCCCGAGGAGCGCATGCAGGAGGCGGAGGCCGCGGCCCGCACCTTGGGCGTGACGGTGCGGCGGACGCTGGATCTGCCCAACCGGGCCGTCATGGACACGGTGGAAGCCCGGCAGAAGGTGGCGGAAGTCATCCGGGAGTGGCGGCCCCAAACGCTGTTCATTCATTATTGGGACGACGCGCATCCCGACCACGTGGCCGCCTGCCGGCTGTGCGAAGCGGCCCGCTTCTACGCCAAGCTGACCAAGACCGGCATGAAGGGCGAGCCCTTCTACCCCAACCGGGTGTTTTACTTTTTCAGCAACCACCTGCGGGGGCTGCACCCCAAGCCCGCCTTTATTCTGGACATCAGCGCGCACATGGAAACCAAGCTGCAGGCCGTGCGCTGCTACTACACCCAGTTTGAGAAGGGCCGTCCCCAGGGGGAAGGGGAGGCCTTTTATGAGCTGGTGCGGTCCCGCAACGCGTACTGGGGCAGCTTGATCGGCACCGCGTACGGCGAGCCCTTCGCTTCCCGGGAGGAGATCGGTCTGCTGGGCATCCGGGAGCTGGTGCGATGAGCGCGGTTCAACCCGGGTTTTCTGGGGCGCCCACCCTCATCTGCGACCCGCCGTTGGCCCAGTGGCCGGCGGTGGTGGCCAAGAACCAGGCCCAGGCCGAGGGCTGGTCCTTTGCCATAGCCGGCGTTCCCGCGCCAGTCTTGCGGGGCCGAGCCCGCCGCCGTCTGCTGGCGCTGGCGGGCCTCAAGGCGGATCCGGAACGGCCGCTGCTGGTCACGGGGCACCAGCCCGTCTTTTACCACCCCGGGATCTGGATCAAGGCCTTTGCCGTCACGGGGCAAGCCCGCCGGCTGGGCGGGGCCGCCATTAATGTGACGGTGGATCAGGATACGGGCGAGCTGGCGGCGGAAGTGCCCGGGCGCGTGGGGCAGCAGCTGCACTACGGCAAGGAGTACCTCTTGCCCAGCCAGGCCGGCCGGCCTTTGGAGACCATGGCCCCGCCGCCCTCGGCCCAAGTGGACGATTTTGCCGCCCGGGTTCGGGAGCGCCTGGCGACCCTGGATTGGCCCGAGGGCTTGGAATATTGGGACCGCTTTGCCGATGGGCTCGGGGCGGCGGCCCGGGAGGCGGACAGCGCGGCCGCCTTGGGCGTAGCCAGCCGCCGGGCCTACGAGCGGGCGTGGGGGGAGGAGCTTTGTCCCGACGTTCCCATCTCCCGCATCAGCCAGACGCCCGAGTTCTTGCTCTTTTTCGTCCACTGGGCGGTGGAGGCGGCGCCCCTCAGGGAGGCCTTCAACCGGGCCTTGGCGGAGTTCCGGGCCGCCCACCGGGTGCGCTCGGCCGCGGTGCCCTTCCCCGATTTGCTGGTGCGGCCCGACGGGGCCGTTGAGCTGCCCTTTTGGGCCATCACGCCCGCGGGCATCCGCCGCAAGCTGTACGTCCGGCGCCGGGGCGGCGACCTGGAGATCAGCCACCTGGAAGGGACGGTGGCCCGCATCCCCGCGGCGGGCGGCGAGGGGGCGGTGGAGGCCCTTGTGGCCGCCGGGGTGCAAGTGCGGCCCAAGGCGGTGCCCTTGACGGTGTTTCACCGGCTGTTTGTGGCGGACTTGTTCGTCCACGGCACCGGCGGGGCCCGCTACGACCAGGTGACCGATGCCCTGCTGGCCGATTACTTCGGCATCACGCCGCCCCGCTTCGCGACGGTGTCGGCGTCGTTGTACTTGCCCTTGGGCGAGCGGCCGGTGCCCGCGTCCGCGGTGCGGGCCCAGCGGCGGAAGCTGCGGGATCTGGTGTTCAATCCCCAGCGTTTTGCCTGGGAAATCCCGGAGCCGGACGATGGCCTGGTGGAGCTGGTGCGCCGCAAGGAGGCCCTCATCGCGGCCATGCACCAGCCCGGCGCGCCCAAGCGGCAGCTGACCCGGGAAATCGAGGCCGTCAACGACGGGCTGTACCGGGCTTTGGCGCCGGTGGTGGCCCGGGCTGAAGGGGAGCTAAAGCGGCTGGAGGCCCGGGCCCGGTCTGCGGCGGTGGCCTTTCGGCGGACGTATCCCTTCTTCTTTTTCAATCCCGCGCGCCTGTGGGAGCTGTTGGCCGCGTCGACGGGCGCCGCTGCCCCGGAAGGGGGCGGTCCAGCGGGCGCGCTCCACGAAGCCGGCGGATCCGCACAGGCCGCCCCGTGACGGGACCGGGGGCCGCGGCGGTTTCGGGTGGAAAACAACACGGCAAACCGAAGGACAGGAGGGTTTTTTGGTGGGCAAGCCCAGGGCGGACATCGGCGTCTTTGGCGGATCGGGTTTCTATTCCTTCTTGGACAACGTGGAGGAGGTTTGGATCGAAACCCCCTACGGCCAACCCAGCGACAAGGTGGCCATCGCGGAGATCGCGGGCCGGCGGGTGGCCTTCTTGCCCCGCCACGGGCGGGACCACCGCTACCCGCCCCACAAAATCAACTACCGGGCCAACTTGTGGGCCATGAAGGAGCTGGGCGTCACCCGGATTTTCGGCCCCTGCGCCGCGGGGAGCCTCCAGCCCCACATCCGGCCCGGCGATTTCGTCATCTGCGACCAGTTCGTCCACCGCACCTGGGGGCGGGCGGACACCTTCTTTGAAGGCCCGGTGGTGACCCACATCAGCGCCGCGGATCCGTATTGCCCCCAGATGCGGCAGACCGCCATCGAGCAGGCCCGCCGGCTGGGCTTGCCCGTCCATGAGCGGGGCACTGTGGTGGTGGTGCAGGGGCCGCGGTTCTCCACCCGGGCCGAGAGCCGGGAGTTCAGCTCCCACGGCTGGGAAGTCATCAACATGACCCAGTACCCCGAAGCGTACTTGGCCCGGGAACTGGAGATCTGCTACGCCAACATCTCCCTCATCACCGACTACGACGTGGGCCTGGAGGGCGATCCCAGCATCCAGCCGGTGAGCCACCAGGAAGTGCTCAAGGTGTTCCAGGCGAACCTGGAGAAGCTGCGCCAGCTGTTGGTGGCGTGCATTGAAGCGCTGCCCGAAGAGCGGACG
Source organism: Limnochordales bacterium (assembly GCA_035304545.1). Taxonomy (GTDB): domain Bacteria; phylum Bacillota; class Limnochordia; order Limnochordales; family ZCTH02-B6; genus ZCTH02-B6. The sequence continues at coordinate 145,440 of DATGPV010000062.1, forward strand.
TGCCAGTGCGGTGAGGCCGTTGCCTCCGCCCGCGGGTAGCGGAGCCGCGGCCGGCGTCAGCGCGGCCCGCCGGCGGGCCGCGCTGGCCTGGGCCGCCACCATCGCCTACATGGCGGTGCTCTTTTGGCTCTCGTCCCGCCCGGGCGGCACCGTGAGCCGCTGGAACTTCCTAAAGCTGCCCGACTATGTGCTGCACGGCGCTGCGTACATGGGCCTGGGCGCCGTGGCGCACCTGGCCTTTGCCGTTTCCTTCCGGTGGCCTTTCTGGAAAAGGGCGGCCGCTGCCCTCCTCTTGTCGGCGGTGTACGGCGTGGGCGACGAGTTTCACCAGGCCTTCGTCCCCGGGCGGGACCCTTCGTGGCAAGACGCGGCCGCGGACGCGGCGGGCGCGGCTCTGGCCCAGGGCCTCTGGTGGGGGCGGCAGGCCCGGGACAGGAAACGGCTGCACCCTACACGAATAAGCGAATAATTCCCAAGGCACGGAGGTATGGCCGTGACCGGGGATATCACGCTGTCCCTGGACGAGCAGCTCATCGAGCGGGTGTTCCGGGGTTCCCTGGACAGCCTGCGCCAGGCACAGCAGCAGATGTTTGAGTTCTCCGAGGCGGCCCGGGACGAACGCGCCCGTCTCAAACTCCTGATCGAGCAGGCCAAAGAACAGGTGGAGATCTGCATCCGCCAGGTGGACGAGCTGGAGGCGCAAAGCGACGCGGCCCGGGCCCGGCTGGCGGAAATCAGCCGCAACTTTGCCCGTTTTTCCAACGAGGAAATCCGGGAGGCCTACGAACGGGCCGAGCGCACCATGGTGGCCCTGGGCGCGGCCCGGGAGCGGGAGCGGATGCTGCGCCAGCACCGGGACGACCTGGAGCGGCAGCTGCGCCGGCTGGAGCAGCTGTTGGGCAAGGCCGAGCGGGTCGTCACCCAGGTCAGCGTGGCGCTGGACTTTTTGAGCGGCAACCTGGCCCACGTCACCACCCAGGTGGAGGGCATGCGGGAACGGGCCGCGGTGGCCCACCAGGTGATCCGGGCCCAAGAGGAGGAGCGCCGGCGGCTGGCCCGGGAGATCCACGACGGCCCCGCGCAGCTCTTGGCCAATCTGCTGCTGCGGCTGGACATCTTGGAGCGCACCATGCGGGGCGACCCGGAGCAGGTGCAGGCGGAACTGCAGGGAATCAAGGGATTGGTAAGGGAATCCTTGCGCGAGCTGCGCCGCAGCATCGTCAACCTGCGGCCCATGGTGCTGGATGATCTCGGCCTCGTGCCCACGCTCCGGGGGTACCTGGAAACCCTCAAGGAGCAGACGGGGCTGGAGGTGGAGCTGCAGGTGCTGGGCCAGGAGCAGCGCCTGTCGCCCATGGCCGAGGCCGCCTTGTTCCGGATCGCGCAGGAAGCCATCCACAACGCCCAGCGCCACGGCCAGGCCCGCCGGGTGCTTGTGCGGGTGGAGTTTGGGCCCAGCGGCGTCGGCATGATGGTGGAGGACGACGGGACGGGGTTCGATCCGGAAGCGGCCGCGGAGCTGGCGGGCGAGACGGGCTTTGGGCTGCTGCACATGCGGGAGCGGGTCAGCCTCCTGCAGGGAGAGTTTCGGCTGATGAGCGCCCCGGGCCGGGGCACCAAGGTGCGGGTGCACGTGCCTTGGGCCGGCGTGGGGGTGCCCGAAGGCCCCAGGGAGCGGGAGAGCGGCCCGCGGCGCGCGGCGCAAAAGGGGGCGGGGGACAAGGATGTCGATCCGCATCGTCATCGCCGATGACCACCCGCTGCTGCGGCAGGGGCTGGTCAAGATTTTGTCGCTGGAGCCGGACATGGAAGTAGTGGGGGAGGCCCAGGACGGCGAGGAGGTGCTGGAGCGGGTGGCCCAGCACCGGCCCGACATCGTCCTCATGGACATCAACATGCCCAAGGGCGGCGGGCTCCACGCCACGCGGGTCATCGCCGAACGCTATCCCGATGTGGCCGTCATCGTCCTCACCATCCACGACGACGAGCAGTATTTGTTTGAGCTCATCAGCGCGGGGGCCCGGGGCTACCTGCTCAAGGACTCGGACCCGGCACGGGTGGTGGAGGCCATCCGCTATGTGCACGAGGGCGGGTCCTACGTGCCGCCGGACTTGATAAGCAAGGTGCTGGGCCAGT
>DATGPV010000063.1:0-36851 GCA_035304545.1 Limnochordales bacterium
GATCGCGAAGGCCGGCTGCACATCCTCAAGATTCACGCCCGCGGGAAACCGCTGGCTCCCGATGTGGATCTGGAGGCGGTGGCGCGGGACACCTACGGGTTCTCGGGCGCGCACTTGGAAAGCCTGCTCAACGAAGCCGCCATCCTGGCCCTGCGGGCGGGCAAGGACGAGATCGGCGCAGCGGAAATCCGTGAGGCCATCGACAAGGTCATGATGGGCGAGAAGCTGGACCGCAAGCCCCGGCGGGAAGAGCTGGTGCGGGTCGCGTGCCACGAGATGGGCCACGCGCTGGTGGCGGAGTTGGTGCGGCCGGGGGCGGTGGCCCAGGTGACCGTAACGCCCCGGGGCCGGGCCTTGGGCTACATGCGCCAGACGCCCCCCGACGACCAGTACCTGTACACCCGCGAGGAGCTTTTGGGGCAGATCGCGGTGGCGCTGGGCGGCGCGGTGGCCGAGGAACTCATCTTTGGCAGCCGCAGCACAGGCTCCGCCGGCGACTTTGAGCAGGCGGTGCAGCTGGCCGAGCGGCTCATCTTCGCGGGCCTGTCGCGGCTGGGCATCGTGCACAAGGACCGCCTGCCGCCCCACGTGCTCCACGACGAGATCCAGGCCATCGTGCGGGAGGAAGAGGAGCGGGTGCGGGCGTGGCTGTCGGCCCGCCGGGATTTGTTGGTGGAACTGGCCCAGAAGCTCTTGGAAGATGAGAAGGTCCCCGGGGAGGAGCTGCGGGCTCGCCTGGCCAGGGCCGCGGCGGGCCCGGCGCCTGGTCCTGGGACTGGCCCCGCGCCCGGCCCGGTGCCCGGCCGGAACGGTGCCGGTGTGGGGGCGCCCGGCCCCTGGGCCGCGCCGGTCCCCGTCAGCGGCCGGCCGGCGGGTTTTTCAGGGGCTGCCGGTTTCTGAAGAGGAGCCAGGTGCTGCTGACGGCGATGATCAGTACGCTGACCAACTGGGCCAGGGTCAGCCCGGCGGCCACCGGGGTGCCGATGCGGAAAAACTCCACCAGGAACCGCCCCAGGGAATAGGTGGCCAGGTACAGGAAAAGCACGTCGCCTTCCCGGGCCCAAGGCCTGCGCCGGTACCAGAGCAAGAGCCCCAGGGTGGCCAGGTTCCACAAGGATTCGTAGAGGAACGTCGGGTGGTAGAAGGCTTCGGCCGCGAAGGGCGCCGGACGATGTTCGGGCGCCACGTACATTTTCCACGGCACGTCCGTGGGGTAGCCGAACAGCTCTTGGTTGAAAAAGTTCCCCCAGCGGCCCAGGGCCTGGCCTAAGGGCAGGGCGGGAAAGACCACGTCAGCGAAGGTCAAGAAGGGGACGCCCAGCTTGCGGGCAAAGTAGACGGTGGCCAACAGGCCGCCGATGATGACGCCGTGCATGGAGAGGCCGCCCTCCCAGACCGCGATGATGCGGCCGGGCTCGGCCAGGAAGTGGCGCAGGTTTTGGATCACGTAGGCCAGCCGTGCGCCCGCAAAGCCGATGATTCCCGCCAGCAGCCCGAAATCGTACAGCCTCTCCGGATCGATCCCCTTGCGGCGGGCCTCCGCGACCGCCAAGTAGTAGCCCGGAATAAAGGAAAACGCGATCAAGAACCCGTACCAGCGCACCTGCAGCGGCCCTACCCGGAGGAGGACGGGGTCGATGGGCCGTTCGCCGGTGAACATGGGCCGGATCAGGAAAAAGAGGACCAGCGCCGCGGCGGGCGCCATGAGCAGGGCGTACCAGCGCCAACGGTTGCGGGGGATGACCAAACCCTCCTTGCCGTCTGCCGCGCCCGTGGGGCGCCACTGGTATTATAATGCAACTGTAGGACGGTGGAAACGGCCGCTCCGGCGCGGCCGGCCGCCCGCCTGGGACCTGCCGGCGGCGGGATCATGGGGAGAACATGGAGGGGAAGCCTGTGGCACGGAACACGGAGGGCGGGTCGTTGGCCCCAAGCCCGCCGGCGGGCCCGCAGGTCCGGCCGGCGGTCCGGGCCGAGCTGGTGATGATCGGTACCGAAATGCTGCTCGGGGAGATCGTGGACAGCAACGCTGCCCGCATCGCCCAGCGGCTGGCGGCCCTTGGCATTCACGTGTATTTTAAGACAACGGTGGGGGACAACTGGACCCGCATGGCCCTGGCCCTGAGCCAGGCCTTGTCCCGGGCCGATATCGTCATCACCAGCGGGGGCCTGGGGCCTACCCAGGACGATTTGACCCGCGAGGTGGTCGCGGCGGTGCTGGGGGTGCCCCTGGTGGAAGATCCCGAGGCCTTGGCCCACGTGGAAGGCTGGTTTCGCCGCATGCAGCGGGAGATGCCCGCCTCCAACCGCAAGCAGGCCCTTGTTCCCCAAGGTGCTGTGGTGATCCCCAACCCGCGGGGCACCGCACCGGGCATCATCGCCCGGCGGGGGCATCAGGCCGTCATCTGCCTGCCCGGCGTGCCCTACGAGCTGACGGCCATGATGGACGAGAGCGTCATCCCTTACCTGGAGCGTCACTTTGCGCCCAACGGCCGCCTGCACTCCCGGGTGCTGAAGTTTTACGGGATTGGCGAATCGGCCCTGGCCGAACGGCTGGGTGACCTGCTCAACATGGAAAACCCGACGGTGGCCACCTACGCGGGCCGGGCGGAGGTGCGGGTGCGCATCACGGCCCGGACCAGCGACGGGACCGCTCCCGAGGACCTCTTGGCGCCGGTGGAAGCCGAAGTGCGGCGGCGGGCTGGAGAATATTTGTACGGAGTCGATCAGGACACCTTGGAAACCGTGGCCGGGCGGGCCCTGGCGGCCCTGGGCTGGACCGTGGGCCTGGCCGAATCGTGCACAGGGGGGCTCATCGCGGCCCGGCTCACCAACGTGCCGGGCAGCTCCGCGTATTTTCTCGGCTCAGTGGTGGCGTACAGCAACGAGGCCAAGGCACAGCTTTTGGGTGTGCCCCCCGACGTGCTGGCCGAGCACGGCGCGGTGTCGGCGCCGGTGGCCGAAGCCATGGCCGCAGGGGCCATGGAGCGGCTGGGCGCGACCATGGGCGTGTCGGTGACCGGCATTGCGGGTCCTGGGGGCGGCACTCCGGAAAAGCCCGTGGGGCTGGTGTACATCGGCCTTGCCCGGGGCGACTGGAGGGAAGTGCACCGGCTGCAGCTGGCCGGCGACCGGGAGCGCATCCGCTGGCATACATCCCAGGCGGCCCTGGACCTCATCCGCCGCCACGCCCAGCGCGCGGGCGCCGGCCAGGAGACATAGCCGGCCCCGCTGGCCCTGGGACCGCCGCCGGCGCCGGGGCAAAGGAAACGCCTCGCGTCCGTCGAAAGTCGTACGCGGCCCCAAGCCGACCAGTGCTGCCCAGAGGGGGAGGCGTTTCCGTGGGCCAACGGGGGCCCGTGACGGCCGCACCGAGACCCCAAGTCTCCGGCGCCCGGGCGGTGCGCACCTTCGTGGCCGTTCCGGTGGATGAGCCGGTGCGGACAGGCGTCGCCCGGTGGCAGGCCCGCCTGGCCCCGGCGGCCGGTGGGATCAAATGGGTGGAGCCCCACAATCTCCACATCACCTTGGCTTTCCTGGGGGACTTGGCGCGGGATGAGGTGGAGGAGGCCATCGCGGCCGTCACCCGGGCGTGCGCCGGGCACCGCCCCTTTACGCTAGGGTTTGGCGGTTTCGGCGTGTTCCCCCATTGGCGCGCGCCGCGGGTGCTGTGGGTGGGGATAGGAGAGGGCGCCGCGGAGCTGACGGCCTTGGCCGGCGCCGTGGCCCGGCACCTGCGGGCAGCAGGCTTTGCCATGGAGGACCGCCCTTACCGCCCCCACCTGACGGTGGGGCGCTGGCGGGATCCGCGGGGGGCCGCACCGGTGCGGGCCGCGGTGGCGGCGGAGCCCAGCGGCCTGCCGCCTTGCCGCGTCCAGCGGGTGGACATTATGGCCAGCCAGCTGACGCCGCACGGCCCCATCTACACTTGCTTGGGGTACGTCCCCTTGGGGGAGCCCGGTGCCCCGGGGGACACACGGAGGGGAGAAGGATGACGACCATCGAGAGGCAGAAGGCGCTGGAAGCGGCGCTCTTCCAAATCGAAAAGCAGTTTGGCCGCGGGTCCATCATGCGGCTGGGGGAGGCCTCGGCCCTGCGCCAGGTGGAAGTGATCCCCACGGGCTCCCTGGCGCTGGACATCGCGCTGGGCGTGGGCGGGGTGCCCCGGGGTCGGATCATCGAAATCTACGGCCCCGAGTCCTCGGGCAAGACGACCCTGGCCCTGCACATTATGGCCGAAGCCCAGCGGGCTGGCGGCATGGCGGCCTTTATCGACGCGGAACACGCGCAGGATCCGGCCTACGCCCAGCAGTTGGGCGTGGACATCGACAATCTGCTAATATCCCAGCCCGACACGGCCGAGCAGGCCCTGGAGATCGCGGAGGCGCTGGTGCGCAGCGGTGCCGTGGACGTCATCGTCGTGGACTCGGTGGCGGCCTTGGTGCCGCGGGCCGAAATCGAGGGGGAGATGGGCGACGCCCACGTGGGCCTGCAGGCCCGGCTCATGTCCCAAGCTTTGCGCAAGCTGACGGGCGCGATCAACAAGTCCCGCACCACGGTGGTCTTCATCAACCAGATCCGGGAAAAGGTGGGCGTGCTGTTTGGATCGCCCGAAACGACCCCCGGCGGGCGAGCTTTGAAGTTTTACGCCTCCATCCGCATGGAAATCCGCCGCCTGGAGTCCATCAAGCAAGGGCCTGACATCGTCGGCAACCGCACCCGGGTCAAGATCGTCAAAAACAAGGTAGCGCCGCCCTTCAAGGAAGCCGAGTTTGACATCATGTACGGGGAAGGGATCTCCAAAGAGGGCAACATCCTGGACATGGCCAGCAAGTTCGACATCGTCACCCGTTCGGGGACGTGGTTCGCCTACGGCGATGTGCGCCTGGGCCAGGGCCGGGAAAACGCCAAGCAGTTCCTCAAGGACAATCCCGAGGTGGCCGCGGAGATCGAGGCCAAGGTGCGGGAGGCGGCGGGCCTGCCGCCCCTGGGGGCCCAGGCGCCGGCGGCTGCCGACAACGGGCAAGCCCCGGTGACCGGCGATTCGTGACCCGCGGCGGCCCGGGACGGAAGACGCCACGGCCGCGGCCAAGGCCGCGGCCCTGCGCCTGTTGGGCGTGCGGGCCCGGTCTGCGGCCGAGCTGGAGCAGCGCCTGGTGCGGCGGGGCTTCCCCCAGGCGGTGGCGGCGGCGGTGGTGGAGTGGTGCCAGGGCCTGGGATACGTCGACGACGAGCGCTTTGTGGAGGACTGGGTCCAGGCCCGTGGCGCCGGCCGGCCCAGCGGCCGCCGGCGGCTGACCCAGGAACTGTTGGCCAAGGGTATCGCCCCTGACTTGATCCGGCAAAAGCTGGAACAGCTCTTGCCCGAGGAGGAAGAACGGGCCCACTGCTTGACCTTGGCCCGGGCCCAGTATCCTCGCTATAAGGAGCTGCCTCCGGAGGTGCGGCGGCGGCGCCTCGGCGGCTTTCTCCTGCGCCGCGGCTTCCCGCCCGAGGCCGTCCAGTGGGCCATCGCCCAAGTTGACAGTGATTGTGAAAGGCATTAAAATAGCGGCGGGTACGTAGGTCCGACGAGGAAGCAGTATGGCCGAGCCGAGTCTCGGCCTTCTTTGCAGGTTTCCCAGCCGACGAATGCCATCTGAAGCCGCGGGACCTTGACAACTGAAGGGAGGTGAAGCCGACGCCGGAGGTACTGTTGTATGTCTTGACGGCGCTGGTCGGCGGACTGCTCGGCTATGCCGTGCGCCGGTTCGTGGCCGAAGGCAAGGTGCGGTCGGCCGAGGAACAGGCCCGGCTGGTGCTGGAGCAGGCCGCACGCGACGCGGAAGCCAAAGTGCGGGAAGCACTGGTGGAAGCGAAAGAAGAAGCTGTACGCCTGCGCCAGGAGGCGGAGCAGGAGCTCAAGGAGCGGCGCCATGAGCTGCAGCGGCTGGAGCGCCGCCTGACCCACAAGGAGGAAAACCTGGACCGCCGGCTGGCGCAGTTGGAACGCAAGGAAGAGGCGCTGAACCGGCAGGCCAGCGAGCTGGAGCGGCTGCAGGCCGAAGCCGAGGAACTGGTCCAGCGCCAGCGGGCCGAACTGGAACGGGTCAGCGGCCTTACCGCCGAGGAGGCCCGGGAGCAGCTGCTCAAGACCGTGGAGAATGAAGTCCGCCACGAGATGGCGGTCATGATCCGGGAAATTGAGCAGGAGGCCAAGGACGAAGCCGAAAAGCGGGCCCGCAACGTGATCGGTCTGGCCATTCAGCGGTTTGCGGCGGACCACGTTTCCGAGGCCACGGTTTCGGTGGTCAGCCTGCCCAGCGATGATATGAAGGGGCGGATCATCGGCCGGGAAGGCCGCAATATCCGCACCTTGGAGGCGCTGACGGGCGTCGACCTCATCATTGACGACACGCCTGAGGCGGTGGTGCTGTCGGGGTTTGACCCGGTGCGGCGGGAGATCGCCCGCATCGCCCTGGAAAAGCTCATCGCCGATGGGCGCATTCACCCGGCCCGCATTGAGGAGATGGTGGAAAAGGCCCGCCGGGAAGTGGAAGCCAGCATCCGCGAGGCAGGCGAGCAGGCGTGCCTGGCCGCTGGGGTGCACGGCCTCCACCCGGAGCTGGTGAAGCTCTTGGGGCGGTTGAAGTACCGCTTCAGCTACGGGCAAAACGTGCTGAAGCACTCCATCGAGGTGGCCCACATCGCCGCGATGATGGCGGCGGAGTTGGGCTGCGACGTCAAGGTGGCCCGCCGGGCCGGCCTGTTGCATGACATCGGCAAGGCGGTGGACCACGAAACCGAGGGCACCCACGTTAAAATCGGTATGGATCTGTTGCGCCGGTACCGGGAGTCGCCCGAGGTGATTCACGCCATGGCCTGCCACCATGGGGACTTCGAACCCCAAACGGTGGAGGCCATGCTGGTGGCGGCGGCTGACGCCGTCTCCGCCGCGCGGCCCGGCGCCCGCCGGGAGAGCTTGGGAAATTACATCAAGCGGTTGGAGCGGCTGGAAGCCATCGCCAACTCCTTCGACGGCGTCGAAAAATCCTACGCGATCCAGGCTGGGCGGGAAATCCGCATCATCGTCAAGCCGGACAAGGTGGACGACGCGATGGCGGCCTTGATGGCCCGCGACATCGTGAAGCGCATCGAGTCGGAGCTACAGTACCCGGGACAGATCAAGGTGACCGTAATCCGGGAAACCCGTGCCGTGGAATACGCCAAGTAGGCGCCGCATCACGGGCTCTGCTGGTGACTGTCCATCCAATAGCGGATACAAGACCGGTCCGGGGGCTGGCCAAGCCCCAGGGACCGGTTTTTTGATGGCCGCAGGGCAGGACTCCCGGGACGGCACGCCGAAAGGACATGGCCTGTGGGGGAGGGGAGCGGCTTGTCATGTCCGGCCACGGGCTGGGGACCCCCGGCGGGTGACGCTCACCTGGTGGCTTCCATCCTGGCCCGGTATCCCGAAATCGGTGCGCTGGAGTACTGTCCCAAGTCCCATCAATTCACCTTTACCTTCCTCATCACGGCCACGGGCCTGAACATGCCGGCGTTCCGAGAGCGGTTCAAGGAAAGCCTGCACGCCTACAGCTTCCTGACGGGGCAAGCCGTTGACCTGCTCATCGTCGACTGGGTGGAGGAGGCCGGGCTCACGCTTCTGCGCATCGTGCGGGACTTGCCGACCCTCCGCCACGAGGAGATCTCCTTGCTGATCGGCCTGGTGCGCCAGGAATTCGGCGATCTGCTCGCCTGCGAAGGGGCCGGCCCCGGGCTGGACGCCGACGGCGCAATGCAAGAGGAGCTCATTCAGCATATGCTGGATGACTTGCGGGACGCACCCCGCAGCCGGGAAGTCATCGGTTTCCGCCAAGAGGGGCGGGTGGTGGTGTTCCATCGCCAGCCGTCCCCGATGAAGTCGCGGCGCTAACCCGCAGCGGCGCCGGGCGTCCGGCGGCCGTCCCTTCACCCCCGTGCCCGGGAGGTGCTGCCCACCGTGGCCCGTGCGCACTCACCCGCCCACGCCTTTCACCAGCGCTGTTTTGTGGTGGACGCCCACTGCGATACTGCCCTGCGCCTGGCCGATGGCGCCTCTTTGAGCGGAGGCGACGGGGCGGGGCATGTGGACTTGCCGCGCCTTTTGGCGGGCGGCGTAGATTTGCAGTTCTTTGCCCTGTGGGTGGACGCCCGCCAGCGGCGGAGCGGCTTTGCCGTCCGGTGCTTGGACCTTTTGGACGCGGTGGTGCGGGAAGTGGAACGCCACCACCAGCACCTGTCCCCCATTCTTACGAGCCAGGATCTTCGGAAGGCCGCCGAAGAAGGCAAGATCGGCGTGCTGCTGTCCATCGAGGGCGGCGAGGCGCTGGAGGGCAACCTGGCGGCTTTGCGGGCCTTTCACCGGCTGGGCGTACGGGCCATGGGCTTGACGTGGAACGGCCGCAACGATCTGGCCGACGGGGTGGACGAGGGGGCGGCGGGCGGTGGGCTGACCCGTTTCGGCCGGGCCGTCGTGCGGGAAATGAACCGGCTGCACATGGTGGTGGACGTGTCCCACCTGGCGGAAGCCGGCTTTTGGCATGTGCTGGAGCTCAGCGAGCACCCGGTCATCGCGTCCCACTCCAACGCCCGGGCCCTGTGCGACCACCCGCGCAACCTGACGGACCAGCAGATCCGGGCCTTGGCTGGCCAAGGCGGCGTCATCGGCATCAACTTTTGTTCCGAGTTCTTGCGGGCCGGCGGCGGGGCCACCGTGGACGACGTAGTGCGCCACATCGATCACATCGTGGATTTGGTGGGGCCCGGCCACGTGGGCCTCGGTTCCGATTACGACGGCATCGACGCCCCGCCCGCAGGCCTGGAGGACGTCAGCTGCCTGCCCCGGCTCACGGAGGCGCTGCTGGCCCGGGGCTACGACGAGGAGAGCGTCCAGGGCATCCTGGGCGGCAATTTCCTCCGGGTTCTCCAACAGATCCTGCCTTAGGGCCGCGTCCTCGATTGCTCCCTCGCCTGGCGGCCACGACTACCTAACCGATGAGACAGCCATACTACTTGCCGGGAGAGCCGGCAGCTCCCCGGAAACCCCTGAGAGCAGGGAGGGAGGCCGTTCATGCCCATCGTCAAGGTGATCGAGCTGGTGGGCGAGTCGCCCCACAGCTGGGAAGATGCGGCCCAGGTGGCGGTCCGGGAGGCGGCCAAGACCGTCCGCCACATCACCGGCGTTGAGGTGCTGAACTGGACGGGCAACGTGGATGAGCAGGGCAACATCGTGGAGTACAAGGCCGACGTCCAGGTGGCCTTTATGGTGGAAGGCCACGACTGAGGGCTGTCGCCCGGGGCCGCCGGGCGCTGCAACCCTGACCCGGGTTTCGGGGACGAGGGGGTGAAACCTTTGGATTTCCTGGGGACCGTCATCCGGTTTGTCGTCTCCGCGGTGGTGCTGATGCTGGTCGGGTTTCTGGTGCCCGGCTTCGCGCCGCTGGGGTTTCTCAACGCCCTGCTGGCCGCCATCGTCATCGCCGCGCTGGGATGGGTGATCGAGGCCACCATGGGCCAGCGGGTGTCGCCCTTTGGCCGCGGCATCGTCGGCTTTATCATCGCGGCCTTGGTGATCTGGGCCACCCAGTTCTTTGTGCCGGGCATGCAGGTGACGGTGTTGGGCGCCATCCTGGCGGCGCTGGTCATCGGCATCGTCGACCTGTTCGTGCCCACCGCCATCGCCCGCTGAGCCCGGGGACCGGACGCCCCGGCGCCCCGGCCGCAGCGGACCTGGTTCTTTCCGCTCCAGATGCGGCCTGCACATCGGGCGGCGCCGCCCGGGCGAAGCACACCCACACCGGGCCGGGCCGCCCTTCCTTCTGCCATCCTCGCTGGTGACAACCTCCTCCACAACGCAACGCGGCTGTCCAACCCCACAGCACGGTCCTACGGGCCGCGGTTTCTTCACCGGGGGCAAAGGGCTGTGATATGATGATTCAGTACGAGCCAAGGGAGTGGGGAGCTGAAGGGATTGCCCTTGCATGCCCATTTAACCGTCAACGATCGCGGTCACCTCGTGGTGGGGGGCTGCGATGCGGTGGAGTTGGCCCGGCTATACGGCACGCCCTTGTACGTATTGGATGAGGGCCGGGTGCGGAGCGCGTGCCGCGCGTACCGTGCGGCCATGGATCGCCACTATCCCGGCGGCCGCATCGTGTACGCGGGCAAGGCGCTGCTGACCACCGGCGTTTGCCGCCTCATCGAGTCGGAAGGCTTGGGCCTGGACGTCGTATCCGGCGGGGAGCTGTACACCGCGCTCGCGGCCGGGTTTCCGCCGGAACGCATTTACTTCCACGGCAACAACAAGTCCGACGACGAGCTGCGCATGGGTCTGGCCGCCGCCGTGGGGCGCATCGTGGTGGACAGCGTCGCGGAGCTGGAGCGGCTGGAGGAGCTGGCGGCCGCGTCGGGCCGCAGGCCGGACATCCTGCTGCGGGTTACGCCCGGGGTCGAAGTCCATACCCACAGCTACATGCAAACCGGCCACCTGGATTCCAAGTTTGGCATTCCCATCGCCGGCGGGTTGGCGCTCCAGGCGGCCCAACGGGCCGCGGCGTCCCCCCATGTGCGCCTGTGGGGCTATCACTGCCACATCGGTTCGCAGATCTTTGAACTCGGGGCCTTTGAGGCCGCGGTGGGCCACATGATGGAGTTCCTCGGGCAAGCCCAGCGGGTCACGGGTCTTGCGGCGCAAGAGCTGGATCTGGGCGGCGGTTTGGGCATCCGCTACACGGAGGCGGACGAGCCGCCGAGCCCAGAGGCGCTGATCGCGACGGTGGCCGCGGCCGTGCGGCGGGAGGCAGAGGCCCGGGGTGTTCCCCTGCCCACGCTGGTGCTGGAGCCGGGCCGGTCCATCGTGGGCGACGCGGGCGTCACCTTGTACACCGTCGGCTTCATCAAGCGCGTGCCCGGCGGGCGCACCTACGTGGCCGTGGACGGAGGCATGGCGGACAACCCCCGGGTGGCCCTGTACCAGGCCCGCTACACGGTGGTGGCGGCCAACAAGGCTGGCCAGCCGCCTGTAGAAACCGTGGCCGTGGCCGGCAAGGGCTGCGAATCCGGAGACATGCTCGTGTTTGACGCGGCGGTCCCCCGCTTGGAGCGGGGCGATGTGCTGGCGGTGCTCAGCACTGGCGCGTACAACTACTCCATGGCCAGCCACTACAACCGGCTGCCCAAACCGGCCATGGTGCTGGTGCGGGACGGCCAGCACGCCCTTTTGGTGGAACGGGAAACCTACGCAGATCTGGTGCGCCACGACCGCATTCCCCCGTGGCTGGAGCCGGCGGCTCCCCGCCCGGCGGGGGCGGCCCAATGATGGGGGAGGTGGGCCCGTGAGGGGCTTGGAGGATTGGATTTTGCGGGCCGCCGCGGTCCTGCTGGTGCTGGCCATCCACGAGTACGCCCACGCGGCGGTGGCGGTGCGCCTGGGCGATCCCCGCCCCAAGTACGACGGCCGGCTGACCCTTAACCCCTTTGTCCACTTGGATCCCATCGGCACCTTGATGCTGCTGTTCTTCGGTTTCGGCTGGGCCAAGCCCGTCATGGTGGACCCGACCCGGTTCAAGAATCCCCGCCGGGGCATGATGTGGGTGGCCTTGGCCGGCCCCGCGGCCAACCTGCTGCTGGCCTTTGTCCTGGCCCGGCTGCACCCGCATTTGGTGGGCGCGCTGCCCCTTAATTGGGCCCTGGGCGTGCACAACTTCCTGCGGATCACCATCACCTTGAACATCTGGCTGGCGGTGTTCAACCTGCTGCCCCTCCCGCCCTTGGACGGCAGCAAGGTGCTGGCAGGCCTCGTGCCCCGCCGGTGGGCCTACCACCTTTACCGGCTGGAGACTTACGGCACCGTGATCCTCCTGCTGTTGGTGGTCTCCGGCATGGTGGGCCGCATCCTGTGGCCGGCGTATCGGGTCGTTTCCTGGCTGGTCGTGGGGGTTTGACGTCCCGGTGTATCAGGTGCGCCTGGCGGTCTTTGAAGGGCCCCTGGACCTTTTGCTGCACTTGATCGAACAGCAGCAGGTGGACATCTGGCAAGTGTCCATGGCCGAAGTGGCCCAGCAGTACCTGGATTTCCTGAGCCAGCTGCCCGCGGTGGAGCTGGAGGAGGCCGGGGAATACCTGGTCATGGCGGCCTTGCTGGTGCGCATCAAGGCCCGGCACCTCTTGCCGCCCCGGGCGGAGGAAACCGACGCCGAAGAGGAAGACGAGGCTGCCCTGGAGGCCATGCTGCTGGCGCGGGTGGCCGAGTACCGCCGCTATAAAGAAGCCGCGGCCGCCCTCAAGGAGCTGGCCGCGGCCCAGGCCCTCTATTGCCGGCGCCCCGGGCGGGCTGGCGTCCAGGAGGCCCCGGCGCCCGCCGGCCCGCCGCCGGGGTTGTCCGTGGACAAGCTGGCGGCGGCCTGGGCCGCGGTCCAGGCCCGGCGGCCGCCCGCGCCGCCGCCGCCTCCCGCGCCCCGCCGGGTCAACCTGCGGGGCGCCATGGGCCGCCTGATCGTGGCGCTGCGGCGGGCCGGCGGGCGCCTGTCCTTTCGCCGGTTCCTGTCCCGACGGGCGTCCCGGTGGGACTGGATCGTCGCGTTTTTGGCCGTGTTGGAGCTGGTGCGCCAAGGGCGCCTCCGGGTGCGCCAGCCAGCGCCCCTGGCGGATTTGCACCTGGAATTGTCCGCGGGGTCCGCGGAAGCCGAGGCGCCCCGGCAGCCCGGGTAGCTCCGCTTCGCTGGCGGTGATCCCAGGGGCGGCGGGCGATCCGGGGCCGCGGTGCGGCGCCCGCCGCCGGAGGAGGGCCCGATGTGGAACAGACCTTTATCCCCCAGACCTTGCACCAACTGGTGGCTGCCCTGGAAGCCATCTTGTTCGTCAGCCCCGAACCGGTAGCCGAAGAAGAGCTGGGCCGGCTGACGGGGTGGGATGGGGCCGGGGTGCGGGCGGCTTTGGAACTCCTGCAGGAACGCATGGCCGCCGACGATCGGGGGCTGTGCCTGCAACGGGTGGACGGCGGATGGCAGCTGGCCACCAAGCCCCATCTGGCGGGGCTCCTGGCGCCCCTGTTGGGCCCCCGCCCGCCGGCTCCGTTGTCCCAGGCCGCCTTGGAGACGCTGGCCATCATCGCGTACCGCCAGCCCGTGACCCGGGCCGAGATCGAACAGCTGCGGGGCGTGCGGGCCGAATCGGCCCTGCAGTCCCTGCTGGACCGGGGGCTGGTGGAGGAGGCGGGCCGCGCCGATGGTCCGGGCCGCCCCATCCTCTACCGCACCACCCGGCAGTTCCTGCAGTGGTGCGGCCTCCATTCCTTGGCCGACTTGCCGCCGCTGCCCGAGGCCCCACAGGCGGGGCCCGCGGATGCCCTGCCGGCCGCTTCTCACGGGCCGCCCGAGGCCGGCGGCCCGCCGCATAGTTCCCCGGCTGAAGGGTGAGATTAACGCGCGAGATCCTCGCCCAAGGGGAGAGCGGACGTGAGCGAGCAGCACCCCATCGAAGGCTTGATGCAGACGGCCATGGAGAGCCTCAAAGCCATGGTGGACGTCAACACCATCCTGGGCGATCCGGTGGAGACGCCCGACGGCAGCGTCATCGTGCCCGTCTCCCGGGTATCGGTGGGCTTTGCGGCAGGAGGCACCGAGTTTGAAGTCGAAAACCGCCGCGACGGAAGCGGGTTTCCCTTTGGCGGGGGCAGCGGCGCCGGCATTTCGCTGCACCCGGTGGCCTTTCTCGTAGTGGGGCAGGGGCAGATCCGCCTGCTGCCCATTGAGGGCAATGCGCTGGTAGATCGCTTGATCGACGTCGCGCCAAAGGTCATGGACCAGCTGCAGGCCATGTTCAGCAACGGGCGCCGCCAACCGGCGGCCACCCCCACCGGGCTGTAGCGCGTGACCTGGGCCCGGCGCCGGGCCGCGATCCCCGAAAGCACCCGCGCCCATTGCCGACCCCGCCGCTTCCGTTGAGGTGGGTTGCCTCTGGCCACGGAGCGGCTGCACAAGTACATGGCCCGCTGCGGCGTCGCATCCCGACGAGCCTGCGAAGAACTGATCCGCCAAGGGCGCGTCCAGGTCAACGGCCGCACCGTCACCCAGTTGGGTTTTCAGGTGGAGCCCGACCGGGATGAGGTGCGGGTGGACGGGCGCGTCATCCGGCCTGTTGCCGATCTCCACTACATCATGCTGCACAAGCCCGCCGGGTACGTCACGACTGTCTCCGACCCCCAAGGCCGGCCCACCGTCATGGAGTTGGTGCCGGCTTCCCCGCGGCTGTATCCGGTGGGCCGGCTGGACCTGGAGACCGAAGGGCTGCTGCTGTTGACCAACGACGGACCGCTGGCCCACCGCCTCATGCATCCCCGCTACGGCGTGCCCAAACTGTACCGGGTGAAGGTGGCGGGAGTGGTGGCCCCCGCTACTCTCCAGCGCCTGCGGGCCGGCGTGCTGCTGGAGGACGGCCCCACGAGCCCGGCTCGGGTGCGCTTGATCCGCCAGGAGGCGGGGGCGGCCCTGCTGGAGATGGAGCTCATGGAGGGCCGGAAGCGCCAAGTGCGGCGCATGTGCCAGGCCGTCGGGCACCCCGTCCTGCACTTGAAGCGCATCGGGTTCGGACCGCTGCGATTGGGCCGCCTGCCCAAGGGAGCCTGGCGTCCCCTGACCGACGCCGAAGTGGCGGCCCTGCGGCGGGCGGCACAGGCCGGTGGGCCCCTGCCAGGCCCACGGACCCGGAACCGGGCATAAACCATTTACAATCCCCGCATCCCATGTTAAAATTGACACCAACTTGCGGCAGGACGGCAGGACGGCAGGTGCGCGGCATGTCACTCATGGGTTTGTTTCCGGCTGACTGGAGACTTTCGCATCCCATCTTTGGTCCGCTCTGCGCTGGGACAGCCGCTTCTCTGGACGTCCAGGCTCGGTCCGCGCGGCGGTGCCCGGCGGAGCGGTGGCGCCCGTGAGCAGCGCCACCAGCCGGCACGTGGCCCGGGCCGCCCTGCTCATGGCCTTGACTGTTGATCACGCCGATGAACAGGCCCAAAAGCGCGCCTTGGCCGCGGGGGACATCCGCGCGGCCGCGGTAGACTTTGGCGGCGAGTTCGTGGCGTCGGTGCGGCGGGTCATCGAGCGGGCGGTGGTGGCCGCCAAGCGGGAGGGAGTCATTGGCGCCACCCATCCCGAAGAAGGAGCGGTGGCCGGCGCCGCCCACGAAGCCCTCCTGCAGATCGGGCTGAAAGCCGTCGGCTTGAATGTCGGCGGCAAGATCGGCATCGCCCGCAAGGACGACCACATCGCGGTTGCCATATTCTTTGGCATTGGGCTGCTGCACTTGGACGAAGTGGCCGTGGGCCTGGCCCACCGGGCCGTTTCCTAGCCGTTTTGCAGCATTTGCAACTTGATGAAAGAGGGGACTGGATGGTGATGGCACAGCCGGCAGTCCGGGGGCTGCGAGGAGCGACTACGGCCATCGCAAACACCCCGGAAGCCATCAGCGCCGCCACCCAGGAGCTGGTGCAGGCGCTGCTGGCGGAAAACCAGATCGATCCCGAAGACATCGCCAGCATCATTTTCACCGTCAGCAGCGATCTCAACGCGCAGTTTCCGGCGCTGGCCGCCCGGGAAATGGGGCTGCACCAGGTGCCGCTTTTGTGCGCGCAGGAGATCGACGTGCCGGGCAGCCAATCCCGCTGCATTCGGGTGTTGATGCATGTCAACACCCACCGCCGCCAGGCGGAGATGCGCCACGTGTATCTGCGGGAAGCCCGGGCCCTGCGGCCCGACTTGCCAGGCAACGGCGCCGCGGCCCGCGACGGCGCCCCCGCCGGCCAACAGGACGGCCCACCCCGTCCCCGGCCGGCCCTGGCCCGCATCGAGCCCTATCAACCGGGCAAACCCATCGACGAGGTCAAGCGGGAGCTGGGGCTGGACGACGTGGTCAAGCTGGCCTCCAACGAAAACCCCTTGGGCCCGTCGCCCAAGGCGGTGCAGGCCCTGAAAGGGGCCTTGGACCAGCTGCACATTTACCCCGACGGGGCCTTTGTAGACCTGCGCCAGGCGTTGAGCCGGCGGGTAGGCCTGCCTCCGGAACAGATCATCGTCGGCAACGGCTCCGACGGCATCATTAAGCTCATCGCCGAGGCCTACTTGGAGCCCGGCGACGAGATCGTGTGCGCCGAGCCCACCTTTAGCCAGTACGCCTTTGCCGCCCGCCTCATGGGCGCCCGGGACGTCACCGTCCCCTTGGTGGACATGCGCCACGACCTCCAAGCTATGGCCGACGCCATCGGTCCCCGGACCAAGGCGGTCTTCGTCTGCAATCCCAACAACCCCACCGGCACGACGGTCACCGCCCAGGAATTTGCGGCCTTTATGGAGCGGGTGCCCCGCCACGTGCTGGTGGTGGTGGACGAGGCGTACCAGGAGTACGTGGACGACCCCAGCGCGACCTGGGGCAGGGAGTGGGTGGATCATCCCGACCGCCACGTCCTGGTCCTGAGGACCTTCTCCAAGATCTACGGGCTGGCGGCCTTGCGGGTGGGATACGCCCTGGGGCCGGCGGCGGTGGTGGCCGAACTGAAGCGGGTCCAGGAACCTTTCCAGGTCAACGCCCTGGCCCAGTTGGCCGCGCGGGCGGCCTTGGACGACGAAGCGCACCTGGAGCGCAGCCGCCAGGTCAATCGCGCGGGCAAAGAGTTCTTCTACCAGCGCCTGGAGGCGTTGGGCCTGCCCTACGTGCCCACCCAGGCCAACTTTGTCCTCATCGATGTGCAGCGCGACAGCCGCCAGGTGTTTCAGCAGCTTTTGCACCATGGCGTCATTGTGCGGGCGGGCGCCGCGTTGGGGCTGCCCACCCACCTGCGGGTGACCATCGGCACCGAAGCCCAAAACCAACGCTTTTTCCAGGCCTTGGAGGCCGTCTTGCAGCAGCCGGTGGGCTTGGGCCGTCGGCGTGGGGAGGAGGACTTCTGACCATGATCGTGGTAATGCGCAAGGGAGCCAGCGAAGAGGAAGTGCAGCGGGTGACGGACCGCCTGCGGGAGCTGGGCTTCGCGGTTCATCTGTCCCGGGGCGTGGAGCGAACGGTGATCGGGGCCATCGGCGACAAGAAGCCGGAAAGGGTTCAGCAGATCGAAGCCATCGACGGGGTGGAAAAGATCGTGCACATTCTCCAGCCCTACAAGCTGGCCGGCCGCGAGTTTCATCCGGAGCCTTCCACAGTCCAAGTGGGGCCGGTCCAGGTGGGCGGCAACGGCCTGACGGTCATCGCGGGCCCGTGCGCGGTCGAGAGCGAGGAACAGATCCTGTCGGTGGCCGAAGCGGTCAAGGAGGCCGGCGCCGCCATGCTGCGAGGCGGGGCCTTCAAGCCGCGCACCTCGCCCTACTCATTTCAGGGGCTGGCCGAGGAGGGTCTAAAGCTGCTGGCCCTGGCCCGGGAGCGCACCGGTCTTCCCATCGTCACTGAAGTGATGAATCCCCAGGACGTGGAGCTGGTAGCCTCCTACGCCGATGTGCTCCAAATCGGCGCGCGCAATATGCAAAACTTTTCTCTGCTGCGAGAGGTGGGCCACACTGACAAGCCCGTGCTGCTCAAGCGGGGTCTGGCCGCCACCATCGAGGAGTGGCTGATGGCTGCCGAATATGTCATGAGCGCGGGCAACCCCAACGTGATCCTGTGCGAGCGGGGCATCCGCACCTTTGAAACCGCCACCCGCAACACCTTGGACCTCAACGCGGTCCCTGTCGTCAAGCAGCTGAGCCACTTGCCCATCATCGTGGACCCCTCCCACGGCACCGGCAAGTGGAACTACGTGATTCCCATGGCCCGGGCGGCCGTGGCCGCGGGAGCGGACGGGCTCATGGTGGAAGTGCACCCGCGGCCCGAAGAAGCCGTCTCCGACGGCCCGCAGTCGCTGAAGCCGGAGAAGTTCCAGGATCTGATGCGGGAGGTGAGCGCCATCGCCGCGGCGCTGGGGCGCCAGCTGACGCCGGCGATGGCCTAGGGTGGGCCTTGTGGTCAGCATCGTCGGCCTCGGGCTGATGGGCGGCTCCATGGGCATGGCGCTCCGCCGGGCCCCGGGCATCGAGCGGGTGGTGGGCGTGGCCCGCCGGGCGGACACGGTGGCGGAGGCGGTGGCCGTGGGCGCGGTGGACGGCGGCACCACGGACCTGCAGGAAGGCGTGCGCGGTGCGGATGTGGTGGTCTTCGCGACGCCGGTGCGCACCATCGCGGACCTGGCGGCCCAGGCCGCGCCGGCCTTGGCCCCCGGCACGGTGGTCACCGACGTGGGCAGCACCAAGGCGGAGTTGTGCCGGACGCTGCCGCCCCTTTTGCCTCCGGGCGTGGAGTACATTGGCGGCCATCCTATGGCGGGTTCGGAGCGGACGGGCCTGGAGGCCGCGGACCCGTACCTGTATCAAAACGCCATTTACATCCTCACCCCGCTGCGGGAGGAACAGCCGGGGCTGGACAAGGCCATCGCCCTGGTGGAGGCCGTGGGCGCCCATCCGTTGATCCTGGACCCGGAGCAGCACGACCGGGCGGTGGCCGCCGTCAGCCACCTGCCCCACATGGTGGCTACGGCCCTGGTCCTGGCCGTGGGGGAGGTCGCGGCCCAAGATCCCCGGGTGCTGGCGCTGGCCGCGGGCGGCTTCCGGGATACGACCCGGGTCGCGTCGGGCGATCCCGTGATGTGGCGGGACATCTGCTTGAGCAACCGGGGCCCCCTCCTGGAAATGATGGATCGCTTTGCCGAGGCCCTGGCGGCGGCCCGGGCGGCGGTGGCCGCGGGCGACGGCGATGGGCTCATGGGCCAAATGGCCCGGGCCCGGGCGGTGCGGGAGCAATTGCCCCGGCACCGGAAGGGAATCCTTTCGCCCATGAGCGAACTGGTGGTGCAGCTGGAGGACCGGCCGGGCGCTATCCACGAGGTGACCGGCTGCATCGCGGCGAAGGGAATCAATATCAAGGACATCGAGATCCTGCGGGTGCGCGAGGGCGAGGGCGGCACGCTGCGGCTGGCCTTTGCCCATGACGAGGACTTGGAGAAGGCCCTGGGCGAGCTGGCCGCGCGGGGCTTTGTGGCACGGCGCAGGGGATAGGGGACGCACGCAGTTTGGGCAAGCGACTTGTGGTCGCGATCGACGGGCCCGCGGGCGCCGGCAAGAGCACCGTGGCCCGGCAAGTGGCCGAGGCGTTGGGATATCTTTATATCGATACGGGCGCCATGTACCGGGCGCTGACCCTGGCGGTGCTGCGGGCGGGCGTCGCGGTGGATGATGCGGCGGCGGTGGCCGCCGTGGTTGACACCGCCCGGGTTGACCTGGAGCCCGGTCCCCGGGGCAACCGGGTGCTGCTGAACGGGGAGGATGTCACCGCCGCGATCCGCCTTCCGGAAGTGTCCGCGGCCGTGTCGCAGGTGGCCGCCGTCCCGGCGGTGCGGGAGCGCCTCGTGGCCCTGCAGCGCCATCTGGCCCAAGGCGGCGGGGTCGTCATGGACGGCCGGGACATCGGCACCGTGGTGCTGCCCCAAGCCGACGTCAAGGTGTTCCTCACGGCTTCCCTGGAGGAGCGGGCGCGGCGGCGGTGGCTGGAGACCCGGGCCTGCGGGCACGGCCAGGACCTGGAAGCGGTCCGCAAGAACCTGGAGGAACGGGACCGGCTGGACTCCAGCCGGGCGGTGGCGCCCCTGCGGGTGGCCGACGACGCGGTCATCATCGACACCACCGGCCGGCCGGTGGAGCGGGTGGTGGCCCAGGTCCTGCGCCTGTGCCGGAGGAGGCTGGACCCGTGCTCTACCGACTAGCCCGGCGCGTGCTGCGGCCCTTGTTCGCCTGGTACTTCCGCTGGGAGTGCCAGGACCTTCACCACTTGCCCCCCGCAGGGCCCGCCATTCTTGCCGCCAATCACGTCAACTACCTGGATCCTCTCCTCATCGGCGCGGCGGTGCCGCGCCAAATCCACTTTATGGCCAAGCACGAGCTTTTCCACAACCGGGCTTTGGCGTGGCTCCTGGACCGGGTGGGCGCGTTTCCCGTGCGGCGGGGTCAAGCGGACCGCCAGGCCATCCGGCGCGCCCTGGAGCTTTTGGCGGCTGGAAAGGTGGTGGGGATTTTCCCGGAGGGGACGCGCAGCGAAACAGGCGAGCTTCAGGACGTGCAAGGCGGCACGGCCCTGCTGGCCCTGAAATCCGGTGCGCCCGTGGTGCCTTTAGCGGTGCTGGGCGTGGAGCGCGCGCTGGACGCGGGCAACCGCCGCTGGCCCCGGCGCTCCCGGGTGACGCTCAAGATGGGGCCGCCGCTCACCTTTACCCGAGTGGAGCGGGTCGATCGGGGGGCCCTGGCCGCCGCGAGCCTGGCCATCCACGACGCCATCGCTGCGCTGCTGCCGGAGGATGCCCGGAGGGAAACCGGGCGGGCGGCCATGGGCGCCGGGCCCGGTGATAACCGGCCGGTGCCCCGGAAACGCTACGCGCCCGGAGGGAAAGAGGTCTAAAATCGCGAACAAGGCTCGGAAACGAGGTCAATTTTCAGCAGGGATTCGGTCCCGTGGAACGAAGTAGTCAGGGGTTCTACTCTTCTTGGTCGATGGTGTGTCAGGGGGATGGAATGCAAATGAGCGACTACCCGGAAGACAAGCTGCAAGAACAGCCCGCGCCGGCGCCGGACAACGGTCATGCCGCAGCCGAAGCGGATGCGGTCACTGACCAGTACGACGAAACCTTACGGCCCCTCGCTCCAGGAGACATCGTCGAGGGCCGGGTGGTCCACATCAGTGCCGACGAAGTGCTTGTCGATGTGGGTTACAAGTCAGAGGGGCGCATTCCCCTCAGTCAACTGGGCTTGCGCCCGGGCCAGACGCCGGCCGACGTACTGCGGGTGGACGATAGCATCGCGGTCCAGGTGATGCGGGTCGACGAGGGCGAGGGCACCGTCGTCTTGTCCAAGCGGTTGGCCGACGAGCGCCAGGCTTGGGAGCAGCTGACCGCCAAGTTTGAGGCGGGCGAGCCGGTGGAGGCGGAGGTCACGGCCCGGGTCAAGGGCGGCCTCCTGGTGGACTTGGGAGTGCGGGGCTTTGTGCCGGCCTCCCATGTGGACCGCACCTTCGTGGACAACCTCGAGCAGTACGTGGGCCAGCGGCTGCGGTTCCGCATCTTGGAGCTGGACCGCCAGCGCAAGAACGTGGTCCTTTCCCGTAAGGAGCTCCTGGAGGAGGAACTGGCCCGGGCCAAGGAACAGGCCTTCTCCCAGCTGCAGGAAGGGCAAGTGGTCAGTGGGATTGTGCGCCGGTTGACCGATTTCGGTGCCTTTGTAGACATCGGCGGCGGCGTCGAAGGGCTGCTCCACGTGTCCGAAATGGCGTGGAGCCGGGTGCGCCATCCCCAGGACGTGCTGCACGAAGGCCAAGAGATCAATGTCAAAATCCTGGGCATCGACCGGGAGCGGGAGCGCATCTCCTTGAGCCTCAAGGAAACGCTGCCCGACCCGTGGAGCACGGTGGACAGCCGCTACGCGGTGGGCCAGATCGTGGAGGGCGAAGTGACCCGGGTGGTGGACTTTGGGGCCTTCGTTAAGCTGGAGGACGGCATCGAGGGCCTGGTCCATATCTCCCAGCTGGCCGACCGGCGGGTGGAAAACCCCTCGGAGGTCGTCCAGCCCGGCCAGCAGGTTAAGGTCAAGATCGTCAACCTGGACCCGGGCGCCCGCCGCATTGGCCTCAGCATCCGGGCGGCCCTGCCCAAGGAGCCTAAGCCCAAGGAGGAGCCCATCTCCTACTCGGATCCCGAGCCGGAAGGCGTCACCATCGGCGACGTGGTGGAGGGGTTGGGCGAGCTCTTGGAGCGGGCCGGCCGCGCCGAAGACGACCGGGATGACGATCGCGCCTAGACCCCATCGGTTTCCCGCAGCCTTGACAGAGGCCCGTCGCCCACAGCGGCGGGCCTTGTCGCGCGCCCCGCACCGGGACATGACCCCCCCAGCATAGCCGCCCACAGGCAGGGGTACGCTAGCCGGGCAAGGACATGCCAGCCGCCGGAAGGAGGGAACGTCCTTGCCCTTGGGACTGACCGTGCTGCTGGCAGTGGCGGCCCTGGTCTTCTTTGGCGCAGCCCAGCGGGTGCTGGACCGCCTGCGCCTCACCGACGTCCAAGCGCTGATCATCCTCGGCTTGATCATTGCCGGCAGCTTTGTGGACATCCCCGTCAGCCGCGGCCGCGCGGCCGTCTCCGTCAACGTGGGCGGCGCGCTGGTGCCCGCGGCGGTGGCCATCTACCTGCTCATCCGGGCCGGCACCGGGTGGGAGCGCCTGCGGGCTATCCTGGCCGCCGCGGCCACCACCGGCGTGGTGTGGGCCATGGCCCGGTGGACCGACTTTGGCCCCCACGGGGGACGGACGCCTCTCTTGGATCCCCTGTGGATGTTCGCGCTGGTGGGCGGCGTCGTGGCGTACTTGCTGGGCCGTTCCCGCCGGGCTGCCTTTGTGGCCGGCACCCTGGGACTCTTGGGCTTTCAGCTGCTGGAGCTGCTGGCCAGCGCCCCTGCGCCCGGGGAGGCCGCGGCAGCCTTGGGCGGCGGCGGCTTTTTTGACGCGGTGGTGCTGGCCGGCGTGGTGTCGGTGGGCCTGGCGGAGCTGGTGGGGGAAACCCGCGAGCGTCTGCAGGGCGGTCCGGCTTCGGATCGGCCGGAACCTCTGCAGGCCGCCCTGACCAATCCCCAGCCCGGATCCGGCGGCCCTGGCGACGATGCCCCCGGCGGAGGTGGGGAAGATGGGTAGCGGCACGGTCTTGGGCCGCATGGCGCTGGTGGCCTGGCTGCTGGTGCTGGCCTGGGCGCCGCCGGCTGGTGGGGCCCAGGCAGACCAGCAGGCACCGGCCATCCAGTGGGAGCGGGTCTTTGACGACGGCGTCGGCCACCGCAGCGCCGACGGCTATTTCACCTGGCGGGACGAGGCCGGCCAGATCGTCACCTACACCGCCCTGGCACCTGTGCCCGGCGACACGTACATCACCGCGGAGAACCGGCTGTATGAGGTGGTGGCGGTGGACGAGGACAGGACGGTGCGGGCCGTGTTTCGGGAAACGGTGGCGCTGCCCCGGATCATGGCCGCCGCACCCCGCCCACCGCTTTCCGGGGCGATACAGGCCGCAGCTCGGTCCGCCGTCGCCTGGGCGTCCCGCGTCCCGGTCGTGGGCCGCTGGTTGCGGGACTGGCCGGCGGGGCCGGCTCTGGGCGCCCAAGGGCGGGCCGACGACGGCGCGGCAGGACCCATCGGCATTTACCACAGCCACAACGCCGAGTCCTACGTGCCCGATTCCGGGGAGGAGTTCCGGGAGCCCCACGGCGACATCTTGGAAGTGGGGAAAGCCCTCCAGGAAGCGCTGGAGCGGCAAGGCTACCGGGTCATCTGGTCCGACCGCAGCCACTTGCCCCACGACGGGGGCGCCTACCAGCGGTCGCGGGCCACCGTGCGGGAGCTGCTGGAGCAAGGAGCGGTGGCCCTCATCGATGTGCATCGGGACGCGATCCCCGCGGAGCAGTACCGGGACGTGGTGGCCGGTGAGCAGCTGACCAAGGTGCGCCTGGTGGTGGGCCGCCAAAACCCCAACCGCGAGGCCAACCTGGAGCTGGCCAAGCGCATCAAGGCCGTGGCCGACGAGCGCTATCCCGGCTTGGTCAAAGGGATTTTCCACGCCCGGGGCAACTACAATCAGGACGTGGGCCCCCGCACCATCCTCATGGAGTTCGGCACCCACGAGACGAGCCTGGAGGAGGCCGTCAAGGCCGCCCAGCTCATGGCCGAGGTGTATCCTGCCGCGGCGGGTCTGGCGCCGGGCACCGGCGAGGCCGCGAGCCGTCAGATCGGAGGAGCCGGCTGGCGCACGACCCTCTGGGTGCTGCTCATCGCCGGAGGGGCGGTCTTTGGCTACCTCTGGATCAACGAGGGCAGCCCTCAGGCGGCGTGGGCCCGGATCAGGGACTTTCTGCGCCGGGAGGCGGGGCGGGCCGGGGGCGGCCCTTCCCCGGGCGATGGCGAGGGGGCTTAGCGTCACACCGACAGGGGGACCGGACGCGTGGACGTGGTGGCGCCGGTGGCAGTGGGCACGGCGGCGGGCACCTTCGCCCGCCTGCTGCTGTTGCGCCGGGACTACCGGCAATTTCCCAGCTATCCGCAAGGGTATACCATCCATCTGTCTCTAGGCTTCATCGCCTCCGCGCTGGGCGCCATCGCCCCGCCGGCCATTGCCACCGGCGACCTGGCGGCCGCGTCCTTTCTGGCCCTGGCCGCCACCCAGTTTCGGGAAGTGCGCGCCGTGGAGCGAGAATCCCTGCTGAATATGGAAAACACCGAGTTGGTGCCCCGGGGCACCGCGTACATCGAAGGCATCGCCCGCGTCTTTGAGGCCCGCAATTATCTGGCCATGCTGACGGCCTTGCTGGCCAGCCTCGCGGGCGTCCTGGGCGCAGCCTTCGGCGTCGGCGTGTCCGCCGGCGCGGCCGCGGCCACGGGCCTGGTGGCCATCCTGCTCCTGCAAGGCCTCATGTCGGGCCAGCGCATCGGCGACATCGCTCGCGTCGAACCCGCCCGCGTCGAATTCGAAGGGCCCCTATTGACGGTGGCGGGCGTCCAAATCATGAACGTGGGGCTGGAGGAGTCCCGCCG
The DNA here is from genome assembly GCA_035304545.1 of Limnochordales bacterium. Classification (GTDB taxonomy): domain Bacteria; phylum Bacillota; class Limnochordia; order Limnochordales; family ZCTH02-B6; genus ZCTH02-B6. Next base: position 24,652 of record DATGPV010000063.1, read on the forward strand.
CCGCTACATGGAGGAGGGGCTCGCGGTCATCATCCGGCCCAAGGACGCCAACGCGCGGGCCACCCTGGCCAACCTGGGGCAGCGCCAGGCCATCACCCACGAAGTGGCCATGCTGCTGGGCGTCAAGATCGAAGTGGATGAGCCCGAGTTCACGCCCATCGCCCGCCAAAATCCCGCCACCGGCGAGGTGGTCCTGGCCATCGTGCCCCTGCTCAAGAATGAGCAGGCCCTCGTGCGGGCGGTGGAATACGTGCCGGTCCTGGAGGGCACCGTGCGCAAGCCCGTGGCTTCGGGGCTCTGGCCCCCGGATCTGGCCGCGCTGAAAGGCGTGGACGGGCGGTGAGCGGCGCCGAGGGCCGCATCGTGGCCGTCGTCACCTGCAGCCGAGAGGTGGCGGGCGGCGGCGTACCCGTCTTTTTTGCCCACACCGAGCAGGAGCGGGAGCAGGTGGCCCGCCTGCTGGCGAAGATCTTGCGGGGCACCATCCACGACTTGCAAAACGGCGCCTACGTCATCGTGCGGCACTGAAACCCTTCTCCCGGGGCGGTGGTGGGCCCATGCCGCCCGGCGAACCCGTGCGGGTGGTCTACACATGTTACGGCGGCACCCACTCCTCACCCGTGGCCGCCGCCATCCACCTGGGGCGCCTGCCCCGCCGCCGCGTGCCCTCCGCGGCGCAGCTATTGGCCACCCCCTGGTTTGACCAAGTGGATGGGAAGGCCCGCGGCCGGCTCATGTTGGCGGGCATCGACCGGCGGGGCAACCCCGTCTACGTTTTGGGGCGGGGCAGCCTTTCTCTGGCGGTGGTGCGCAACACAGTACAAAGCACCTTGGCCATGGCCGGCCAGGCCCATCTGCCTGTGCTCTTGGTGGACACCCTGGCTTGCGTCAGCGGGCTCATGCGGGTGGGCGGGTTTCTTAGCCGCGGCCTGGGCCTCATCGCCTTGGGCCGGCCCCTGGTGATCCTAGGGACGCGGCGGGTGTACCCGCGCCTAGTGCGGCTGGTGGAGCAAGTGGAAGCCCTCTTGGCCCGGCCCCCCGACGCCCGCTAAATTGCCGCGGGCATGCTTGCGCAGGCCGCGGCGGAGGTGATATAAAGGTTTACGGGTACAGGGATGAGGAGTCGCATGTGAAGCCGTTGCCTGTTGTCGCGGTGGTAGGACGCCCCAACGTGGGCAAGTCAGCCCTCTTTAACCGGCTGGTGGGCGGCCGCATCGCCATTGTCGAAGATGAGCCGGGCGTGACCCGGGACCGCCTCTATGGGCAATGCCGCTGGCGGGGGCGCACCTTTACCTTGGTGGACACCGGCGGCATCGATCCCGACGCCACCGAGGACTTGGCGGCCCAAAGCCGCCGCCACGCCGAGCTGGCCGTGCAGGAGGCCGATGTCATCATCCTGGTGGTGGACGGCCAGGCGGGCGTCCATCCCCTCGACGCCGAAGTGGCCCAGCTGTTGCGGCGCTACGGGAAACCGGTGGTCGTGGCGGTGAACAAGATCGATGATCCGGCCGCACCCCACGCCGCCGCGGCGTACGAGTTCTACGGGCTGGGCCTGGGTGACCCGGTGCCGGTTTCCGCGCTGCACGGGCGCAACACCGGGGAACTCCTGGACCGCGTGCTGGAGCACCTACCCGAGGTGCCACCCGCGGAAGAAGGCCTGGAGCCCATCCGGGTGGCCGTGGTGGGCCGGCCCAACGTGGGCAAGTCTTCCCTGGTCAATGCGCTGGTGGGCCAGGAGCGCTCCATCGTCAGCCCCATCCCTGGTACGACCCGGGACGTGGTGGATATCCAGCTCGAGCGCAACGGCACCCCCTTCGTCCTTTTGGACACGGCCGGCATGCGCCGCCGCGCCCGCATCGACACCCGTGTCGAGCGCTTCAGCGTTGTCCGGGCCATGCGGGCCATCGAGCGCTGCGACGTGGCGGCGGTGGTGCTGGACGCTTCCCAGGAACTGGTGGAGCAAGACCGGCGCATCGTGGGCCTGGTGCACGAGGCGGGCAAAGGCCTGGTGCTGGTGGCCAACAAGTGGGACCTGGTCGATGGCGGCCCGCAGGCGATGGGGGCCTACGAAGAGCGCTGCCGCCGGGAGCTGTCCTTTGCGGCCTACGCGCCCGTCGCGTTTGTCTCCGCCTTGACGGGCCGCGGCGTCAACGAGGTGCTGGATTTGATTGAACTCGCGGCCAACAACGCGGCCCTGCGGGTGCGCACGGGGCAGCTCAACGAGGTGCTGCAGGAGGCGATGGCCCTGCGCCCTCCGCCGGCCGACAAGGGCATTCAGCCCAAAATTTATTACGGTGTGCAAGCCGCTGTAAAACCGCCCCTCTTTGTCCTCTTCTGCCAGCACGCAGATCACCTGCATTTCTCCTACCTGCGGTATCTGGAAAACCGGCTCCGGGAAGCCTTCGGCTTTGTCGGCACCCCCATTCGGTTTCGCCTGCGGGAACGGCGGCGGCGCCCATGATTCGTGGTGAAAGCGTTATGGAGACAGCTATGGTACCCCTTTACTGGACCGCCTGCTACCTGCTGGGGGCAGTGCCCTTCGGCTTTCTGGCCGGACGGCTGTGGGGCAGGGTGGACATCCGTGCGGTGGGCAGCGGCAACATCGGCGCGACCAACGTGCTGCGCATCTTGGGCCCGTTGCCGGCCGTTTTGGTGCTGGTCCTCGACGCGGCCAAAGGCTGGACCGCGGTGGCCGGCGCCACGGGGCTGGGCCTGGGCGATTGGGCCGTCGCCGGCGCCGCCCTGGCCGCGGTGGCCGGCCACAACTGGCCCGTCTTCCTTGGTTTCCGCGGTGGGCGGGGCATCGCTACCGCCCTGGGCGTCCTCATCGCCCTGGCGCCCGCGGTGGCGGGGCTTTTGGCTGCCGTCTGGCTGCTGGTGGTCGTCCTCACGCGGTACGTGTCGCTGGCGTCCATCATCGCCGGGGTGCTGGTGCCCGTGGTGCTCGTGGCCGGGGGCTGGCCGCTGCCCTACATCGCGGCCGGCACCGTCTTGGCCGTGACCGCGGTGTGGCGCCACCGGCCCAACATCGCCCGGCTGCTCAAGGGCACCGAGCACCGGATCTTTACGCCCGTGGACCGCGGGCGGCCCTTTGGCCCGGGCCGCTGAGCCTGGCGGGGCGGGCGGTCCGGGTTTCCCGGAAGAGGGCCGTGCCGGAGCCCGACAACGCCGTGCACTCCGCGGTGATATTCCCCCCGCGGCGCGAATATGAGTTGTACTGGCCGGCGCGCCGTGCCAGGCCCGTGCCATGGAGGTTGAGGGGGGACACCGCGTGGAGAAATTCGATCTCTTCGGCGACATCGCCCAGCGCACCGGGGGCAGCATCTACATTGGCGTAGTGGGCCCGGTGCGGACCGGCAAGTCCACCTTCATCAAGCGCTTCATGGACCTTTTGGTCCTGCCCCGCATCAAGGACGCCTATGACCGGCAGCGCACCCAGGACGAGCTCCCCCAGAGCGGCGCGGGGCGCACCATCATGACAACCCAGCCCAACTTTGTGCCCGATCGGCCCGTGACGCTGGAGTGGGGTGGTGCCCGGGCCCGGGTGCGGCTGGTGGACTGCGTGGGCTACGCGGTGCCGGGGGCCCGGGGCTATGAGGACGAGGAAGGCGTGCGCATGGTGCGGACGCCTTGGTTTGACCGGGACATCCCCTTCCACGAAGCGGCCGAGATCGGCACCCGCAAGGTCATCGCGGAGCACTCCACCATCGGGCTGGTCATCACCACTGACGGCACCATCGCCGACCTGCCTCGCCAGGCTTATGTGGAAGCCGAGCAGCGGGTCATTCAAGAGCTGAAGGCCTTGGGCAAGCCTTTTCTCGTCCTGCTTAACTCGGTGCAGCCCGAAGCCCGGGAAGTGCAGGATCTGGCGGCCCAGCTGGCGGAAGCCTACGGCGTGGCGGTGATCCCCATCAACTGCCTGCGCATGAGCCAGCAGGACGCCTTGGATGTGCTCCACGAGGTGCTGTTTGAGTTTCCAGTGCGGGAAGTGTCCGTGCGGCTGCCCGCCTGGGTGGAGGAGCTGCCCGACGAGCATGCCTTGCGCCGCCAGTTTCTGGACGCGGCCTGGGAGACCCTGGCCCCCGTGGAGCGGCTGCGGGACATCGAACAGGCGGTGGCCGCGCTGGCCGGCTACGAGCCGGTGGAAACGGTCACCCTCAAGCACATGGAGCTGGGCAGCGGCAGCGCGACGGTGGAGGTGGGCACCCGCCGGGCCCTCTTCTACCAAGTGCTGGCCGAGATGACCGGTTTTCAGGTGAGCGGCGATCACCACCTGGTGCGCCTGATGCAGGACTTGGCCGTGGCCAAGCGGGAGTACGACAAGGTGGCGGCTGCCCTGGAAGAGGTGCGCAACGGCGGCTACGGCATCGTGACGCCCACCCTGGACGACATCGCCTTTGACGAGCCCGAAATCATCCGCCAAGGCGGCCGCTTCGGCGTCAAACTGCGGGCCGGAGCCCCCTCCATCCATATGGTGCGAGCCGACATCTACACCGAGGTGACGCCCTTTGTGGGCACGGAAAAGCAAGGGGAAGAGTTCGCCCGCTACCTGACCGAGGAGTTCGAAAAGGACCCCGGCAGCGTGTGGAACTCGGACTTTTTGGGCAAATCCCTGCAAGACCTGGTGCGGGAAGGGATCCAGAGCAAGCTGCACCGCATGCCGCCCCACGCGCAGAAGAAGCTGCAGGAGACGCTGACCAAGATCATCAACGAGGGCAGCGGGGGGCTGATCTGCTTCATCTTGTAGAAACCGCGTCGAAGCCGGTGGGGCGGAAACCGGAGCAGCCGCACCGGGCACAGGAAAACCCTGGGTTTCTCTGCAAACGCCGGAAGGAACGGGCCTTGCCGGAGCGAAACTAGCGGAGGGCAGGCCCCCGGCGTTTTTTTGCTGTGCTGCTCATGATGGGAGCAGGAAAGGGACAACCTATAGTTCCAGATCGAGGCAGCCCGGGGGAGCCGGGAAGGGAGGTGAAGGGCTTGACCAAGGCGGACCTGGTCGATCGGGTCGCGGCCAAAACCGGCCTCACCAAGAAGGACGCGGGGCGCGCCGTGGACGCGCTGTTTGAATCCATCACCGAGGCGCTGGCCGGCGGTGATCGGGTGCAGATCGTTGGTTTCGGCACCTTTGAAGTGCGCCAGCGGGCAGCCCGGCGGGGGCGCAACCCGCAGACGGGTCAGGACATCGAAATCGCGGCCCGCAAGATTCCCGCGTTTAAGGCGGGAAAGGCTCTTAAGGAGTCGGTGGCCAAGTAGGCGGCGGGACGCCGTTCATGGTCTTGCGCGACACCGGCTGCCATTCCGCCCGCCGGGGGCGGCGTGGGGCCGGTGTTGCTCTTTCCTCTCCACGATTGAACATGGTATAATCCTGAAAGTTACAGGCCCTCCAGGAGGAAGCGCCAGTGGACAAACCAGTGCAGATCGGCCTGCTGGGATGCGGCACCGTGGGCAGCGGTGTGCTCTCCATCCTGCAGGCCAACGCGGAACGCATTGCGGCCCGGGCCGGCGCGCCCATCCATGTGCGGCGGGTGGCAGTGCGGGACCCCCGCAAGACCAGATCGGTGGCCCTGGATCCCGGCGTCATCACCACCGACCCGTGGCAGGTGGTCGACGATCCCGAGGTGGACATCGTGGTCGAGGTCATCGGCGGCGTCGACCCGGCCCGGGATCTCATCGCCGCGGCTCTGGAAAAGGGCAAGCCGGTGGTTACCGCCAACAAGGAAGTGCTGGCCAAGCACGGGTCCGAACTGTTGTCGCTGGCGGCCCGCCGCGGGGTGGACCTTTTCTTTGAGGGCAGCGTGGCGGGCGGGATTCCCATCATCAAGCCCCTGCGGGAGAGCCTCGCCGCGAACCGGGTGCAGGCCATCGTCGGCATCATCAACGGCACCACCAACTACATGCTCACCCGCATGAGCCGGGAAGGCATGGCCTTTGACGAGGTGCTGCGGGAAGCCCAAGCCCTGGGCTACGCGGAAGCCGATCCCGTCTCCGATGTGGAAGGCTACGACGCCGCCTTCAAGATCGCGATTTTGGCGGCCTTGGCCTTTGAAACGCCGGTGCGGGTGGAGGAAGTGTACTGCGAAGGGATCACCCGCATCACGCCCGAGGACATCCGCTACGGGCAGGAGCTGGGCTATGAGCTGAAGCTCCTGGCCATCGCCCGGGAAGACGACGGCCGGTTGGAGGTGCGGGTGCATCCCACCTTCATCCCCGCGTCCCATCCGCTGGCCGCGGTGCACGACGTGTTCAATGCCATCTTCGTGCGGGGCGACGCGGTGGGCGAGCTCATGTTTTACGGCCGCGGCGCGGGCAGCTTGCCCACGGGCAGCGCGGTCGTGGCCGACCTGGTGGACGTGGTGCGGCGGCTGCTCTACGGAGGCAACGGCCGCCAGGCGCCGCCAGCCAGGGGCTTGCCCGTGAAGCCCATCGAAGAGACGGTTTCCCAGTATTACGTGTCCTTGAGGGTAGTGGACCGCCCCGGCGTGCTGGCCAAGATCGCGGCGGCCTTTGGGGAGAACGGCGTGAGCATCGATTCGGTCATCCAAAAGGGCCGGCTGGAAGACCCCGTGGACCTGGTCTTCGTCACCCATGAGGTGCAAGAGGCCAACATCCGCCGGGCCCTGGCCGAGATCAGCCGCCTGCCGGTGGTGCGGCAAGTCAGCAACGTCATCCGGGTGGAGGCGGGAGTATGAAGGGCGCCGGCATCATCGCCCGCTACCGGCCGCATCTGTCCCTGCCGGCCGAGGGTCCCATCATCACCTTGCACGAAGGGGATACGCCCTTGATTCCGGCGCCGGCGCTCGCCCGGGAGCTGGGCCTTTCGGCGGAGCTTTACATAAAGTATGAGGGCGCCAATCCCACGGGTTCCTTCAAGGACCGGGGGATGACCGTGGCGGTCACCGACGCGGTCATGCGGGGGGCCCGGGCCGTCATCTGTGCGTCTACGGGCAACACGTCGGCGTCGGCCGCGGCCTACGCCGCCCGGGCCGGCCTGCCGTGCTACGTGCTGATCCCCAAGGGCAACGTGGCCGCGGGCAAGCTGGCCCAGACCATGATGCACGGGGCGCGGGTCATTGAGTTGGAGGGCAATTTCGACGCGGCGCTGCAGCTGGTGCGGGAGATGGCCGAAGCCTACGGCCTGGCCATCGTCAACTCCATCAACCCCGCGCGGCTACAGGGGCAAAAGACGGCCGCCTTTGAGATTTGCGATGCCTTGGGGGACGCGCCCGACTACTTGGCGCTGCCGGTGGGCAATGCGGGCAACATCACCGCGTACTGGATGGGATTCAAGGAGTATCGCCAGGCGGGCAGGAGCAGCCGGCTGCCGCGGCTGTTGGGCTTTCAGGCCGCGGGGGCGGCGCCCATCGTCGAAGGGCGGCCCATCGCCGAGCCCGAGACGGTGGCCACCGCGATCCGTATCGGCAACCCCGCCAGCTGGCAGCAGGCGGTCGCGGCCCGGGACGAGTCGGGGGGCCTGATTGGCAAGGTGACCGATGACGAGATCTTGACGGCCTATCGCCTGGTGGCCCGCCTGGAAGGCATCTTCTGCGAGCCCGCGTCGGCAGCCTCCATCGCGGGCGTGGCGCAACTGGCCCGGCAAGGGTTTTTCCAGCCGGGGCAGCAGGTGGTGTGCGTGCTGACGGGGCACGGGCTCAAGGACCCCGACCGGGCCGCCGCCGAAGGCGGCGGTTCCGTGGTGGTGCCCGCCCGGGCCGACGCCTTGGCCGAGGTGCTCACGTCATGAGCGCGGCGGGGCGGGCGGCGGCCCCCGCGCCGCCGCAAGGGGAAGAGCGGTCGGTGGCCCCGGCGGCGGGAGCAGCCTCGTGCCGGCGGGAGAGGGCCCGCCGGGTGCCGCCCGGCCGGGTGCGGGTGCGGGTGCCCGCCACCACCGCCAACTTGGGGCCGGGCTTTGATGCGTTGGGCATGGCCTTGTCCCTGTTCAACTATTTTGACGTGGAGCTTGGGCCCGACGGCTGCCAGGTGGACGCCGAGGGCGAGGCCGCCGGACAGGTGCCGCGGGGCGAAGACAACCTGGTCATCCAGGCCGCGCAGGCCGTCTGGGCCCGCACCGGCCGGCCGCCCACCGGCTGGCGGGTGCGGGTGCGGGCGGAGATCCCCTTTGGGTGCGGCCTGGGCAGTTCGGCCTCGGCCATCGTCGGCGGTGCCGTCGCGGCCAACGTATTGGCGGGCGAGCCCTTGTCCACCGGGGAACTGTTGGCCATCGCCGCGGGTTTGGAAGGCCACGCGGACAACGTCACCCCCGCCCTGGTGGGCGGGTTTACGGTGGTGGCCGCCGGCGGGCCCAGGGCGGCCGGGGAGGAGGACGGCGGCCCGGCGGATAGCTCGCGGGTCGCGTGGGTGCGCCTGCCGGCCCGGGGGCTGCAGGCGGTGGTGGCCATCCCGGCGGTGCAGCTGCCCACCCGGGAGTCCCGGCGCCGGCTGCCGGAACAGGTGCGTTTCCAGGACGCGGCCTTCAACGTGGGCCGGGCCAGCCTGCTGGTGGCCGCGGTGGCCACCGGGGACACCGACGCCCTGGCTGCCGCCCTGGAAGACCGGCTGCACCAGCCCTATCGGGCCGCCCTGGTGCCCGGTTTCCACCAAGTGGTGCAGGCCGCCAAGGCGGCGGGAGCCCTGGGTGCCGTGTTGAGCGGGGCCGGACCGGCGGTGCTGGCCTTGGTGCCCCGGGAGGAGCCGGCCCCGGCCATCGGCGAGGCCATGGCCCAAGCCTTTCGGGCGGCGGGGGTGGAGGCCCGGTGGATGGCCCTGGCGCCCGATGACACCGGTGCGCGGGTGGAAGTGCCCGCCGGTTGGGAGGAGTAGCGGAAGACGGTGTCCATGCGGATCGTAGTGCAGAAATACGGCGGTTCATCGGTGGCCACGCCGGAACGCATCAAGGCCGTGGCCCGCCGCATCGTGGACACGCGGCGGGCCGGCTGTGCGGTGGTCAGCGTCGTGTCGGCCATGGGCGACACCACGGATGAGCTCATCGCGCTGGCCCGCCAGATCAGCGCCTCGCCGCCCAAGCGGGAGATGGACATGCTGCTTTCCACGGGGGAGCAGATCTCCATTGCGCTCCTGGCCATGGCCATCCACGAACTGGGCGAGCCCGTCATCTCCTTGACGGGCCCCCAGGGCGGCATCATCACCGACAGCACCCACGGCCGGGCCAAGATCCTGCAGGTGGAGCCGGCCCGGGTCCGGCAGGAGCTGGGGCAGGGGCGCATCGTCATCGTGGCCGGTTTCCAAGGATTGAGCCGGGACGGGGCGGAGATCACCACCCTGGGCCGGGGCGGTTCCGATACGACGGCGGTAGCCCTGGCGGCGGCCCTGGGCGCGGAAGTGTGCGAGATCTACACGGACGTGGCCGGGGTGTTCACCGCGGATCCGCGGGTGGTGCCCAGTGCCCGCAAGCTGGCCGACATCTCCTACGGCGAGATGCTGGAGATGGCCAGCCTGGGGGCGGTGGTGCTGCAGCCCCGCAGCGTCGAGTACGCCTCGCAGCACAGCGTCACCATCCACGTGCGGTCCAGCTTTGGCACCGATGAGGGGACGTACGTAAGGGAGGAGAAACTGGTGGAGCGGGATATGGTGGTGGTCGGCGTCGCCCACGACACCAACGTGGCCAAGGTGGTGGTGGTGGACGTGCCGGACCGCCCCGGCGTCGCCCACCGGATCTTCTCGGCCCTGGCCGCCGAGCAGATCAACGTGGACATGATCGTGCAGAGCACCAAGCAGGAAAACACCACGGATCTGCTGTTTACCGTCACCCGGGATGATTTGCCCCGGACGCTGGAAATCACCAAGGCTGTGGCCCGGGAGCTGGGGGCTGCGGACGTGCGGCACGCCACGGGCTTGGGCAAAGTGTCCATCGTCGGCGCCGGCATGGTGAGCAACCCCGGCGTGGCGGCCCGCATGTTTGAGGCCTTGGCCAGCCACAACATCAACATCCAGGTCATCAGCACATCGGAAATCAAAGTGTCGTGCCTCATCGACCTGGACCAGGTGCCCGCGGCGGTGCGGGCCATCCACGACGCCTTCGGACTGGGCGCCGCCGCGCCGGCTGCCCCCGGCAGCACCGCCGCCCCGTCGGCGTCGCCTTCGGCCGCGGGCTAAGGCGCACCCGCGGGCGGCTAGAAGGGCAGTCGCACGGTGCCGTCGTCCTCCACGTCGATGTCCAGGGCCGCCGGGCGCCGGGGGAGCCCGGGCATGGTCATCACCGTGCCCGTCAGGCAGACGAGGAACCCGGCGCCCAAGTTGGGCCGCACCCCCCGCACCGTCAGGCGCCATCCCCGGGGAGCGCCCTTGCGGCCGGGCTGGTCCGTGATGGAGTGCTGGGTCTTGGCCACGCACAAGGGCAGGTGGCCGGCCCCCAGCGCTTCGCAGGCCGCGATGTCCCGCTCGGCTTCGGCCGTGTAATCGACCCCATCGGCGCCGTACACCAACTGGGCCAGCCGTTCCAGCTTCTCCTTGATGGGCCGGTTCCAGTCGTACGCGGGGCGGAACTGCGGCCGTTCCTTGGCCAGGGTGTCCAGGATGGTTCGGGCCAGCGCTTCGCCTCCGGCTCCGCCCTCTTGCACGACCGCGGCCTGGGCGTGGGGCACGCCCAAGGCTTGGCAGTGGTCCGCCACCGCCGCCAGCTCCTCGGGCGCGTCGCCGTCAAAGCGGTTGATGGCCACCACCACCGGGACGCCAAAGCGCCGGAGAAGGCCCACATGGTGGTCCAGGTTGGCCAGGCCCCGGCGCACCGCCTCCGCGTCGGGGGTGTGGACGCGGCTGCGGGGGACGCCGCCGTGCATGCGCAGGGCCCGCACCGACGCGACCAGCACCGCGACGTCGGGCACCAGGCCGCTGTAGCCGTGGACGATGTCAAAGAACTTCTCCGCGCCCAAATCCGCGGCGAACCCGCCCTCGGTGACCACGTAGTCCGCGGTCTTCAGGGCCAACTGGGTAGCCAGGATGGAATTGTTGCCGTGGGCGATGTTGGCGAAGGGGCCGCCGTGGACAAAGGCGGGCTGGCCCTCCAAGGTCTGTACCAGGTTGGGCTTGAGGGCTTGGGCCAGCACCGCGGCCATGGCCCCCGGCGCGCCCAGGTCCCGGGCGTACACCGGCTCACCATCGTAGGTATAGCCCACCAGGATGCGGCCCAGGCGCTCCTTGAGATCCCGGTAGCCGTCGGCCAGGCACAGGATGGCCATGATCTCCGACGCGACGGTGATGTCAAACCGGCCTTCCCGGGGAACGCCGTGGGCCGGCCCGCCCAGGCCCACCACCACGTGGCGCAGGGCCCGGTCGTTCATGTCCACGACCCGCGGCCACACGATGCGGCGCGGGTCCAGGCCCAGGCTGTTGCCCTGATGCAGGTGGTTGTCGATGAGGGCGGCCAGCAGGTTGTGGGCCGCGCCCACCGCGTGGATGTCGCCGGTAAAGTGCAAGTTAATGGCGTCGGACGGCACGATGCGGGCCCGGCCGCCGCCGGTGGCGCCGCCTTTGATGCCAAAAACGGGGCCCATAGAAGGCTCCCGCAGGGCGGCGGCCGCCCGGTGGCCCAGGCGCCCTAGGGCCTGTACAAGGCCGATGGCCACTGTGGTCTTGCCCTCGCCGGCCGGCGTGGCCGTGATGGCCGTCATGTAGATGAGTTTGCCGCTGGGCTGGCCTTGCCGCCGGGCCAAGGCCGTCAAGAGGATCTTGGCCATGTAATGCCCGTAGGGCTCGATTTCATCGGGCTCCAAGCCGGCCGCGGCGGCGATTTCGATGATGGGCCGCGGGGATGCGGCCGGGGGTTCCAAAGGGGCCGGATTCCCCCGGGCGGGTTCCGTGGCCGGCACGGCCGTGGCGGCGCCGGGCTCGTGTTGCTGCATGCGGGCTCCCTCCTGCCATCCGTTGCGGGCCGGCGCTGCAGGGCGGCCGCACCCACCCCCATCTTGCCCACAAATGGCCCCTCGCGCCAGGGGCAGATGTCCCGCAATAGGTCACTCTTTCGATAGGGCGCGAGGGGAGGCACGGGCGGCGGCTCGCGGCGGGGACGCCGGGCAACCCTCTCCGAGCCCGTGGGGAGGGGGATGAGGCGCCGGACCCGGTTGCTTTTGGGCCGGATTTGTGCTATGCTTATTTTCGCCACCGGGATTCGGGGCGTGGCGCAGTTTGGTTAGCGCGCTACCTTGGGGTGGTAGAGGTCGCTGGTTCGAATCCAGTCGCCCCGACCA
>DATGPV010000064.1:0-2268 GCA_035304545.1 Limnochordales bacterium
CACGTCCTGCCAGTTCCACTGCCACACCTGATCGCGGCTCGTCAGCCACGCAAACTCCATGCGGGGCAAGCCCACCAGCGTGGGCAAGACATTCACGCCGCCTCTCGGCTGCAGCATCCAGCGCCAGATGGTGCCGGTGACGATGAACGACAAGGACATGGGAAAGAGGAAAACCGTGCGGAAAAAGCCCTCGCCGCGCACGCCCTGCTCAAGCAGGGTAGCCAAAAGCAGCCCCATCACAAGGCACCCGCCCACAAACAGCACCGAGAAGGCCAGCATGTTCACCAGGTCCTGCCGGAAGCGCACGTCCAGAACCCCGGTAAACAAGTCGCGGAAGTTGGCCAAGCCGACGAAGGAAAGCTCCGGATTGACGGCCAGGGCCGCCCCCCGCCCCCAGTCGGACATGGAAACGAAAATGGTCTGCCCGATGAAGCCGTAGACGAACACAGCCAAGAGCACCAGCGACGGGGCGATCATCGCGATAGCGATGAGGCGGTCCTGACGCGACTTCATGCTGCCTTCCCCCGAAACCGGGCGCCCGCGGCCGGCGCTGCGCGGCGCCTATGCAGCCCGGCCGGGCGCTCGCGGGCGGTGCTGCGCTCCTTCTATCCCCGGCCCGGCCGTCCGCAGCCGGCGAGCGCCCCCGGCTCCGTGCGGCAGGAGAGCGGCTGCACCGGGCGGCGGGCGGGAGGCCCGGGCTCCGCTCCCCGTCCCGGCGTCGAGGCGGAGCTTGCGGCGGAACCCGGGCCCGCTTCTATGACCAGCGAAACCCTTCCGGATGACTTGCCGGTTTCCCGGATGCCTTGCCGGGTTCCCGGCTGTCTTACCGGCCGATGCCCGACTGGATCGCGATGGCCTGCGCGGCGTTGGCCGCAGCCTGGCTGTTGCGGGTCGCCAGGAAGATCTCCATGGCCGTCGCGAAGTCGTTCATGAACAGCTCGTTGGCCACGACGCCGTGCGCGAGGCTCCCGACGATGGTGTTGGTCTGCCAGTCGTGCGCGGCGCTCTGCGCGTACGGGCCGTAGTTGGACAAGTCGCTGTCCAGGCGCGGGCTGATGGAACCCTTAAGCGGGTTGAAGATGTCCTGCGCCTCGCGGCTGCCGATCCAGCGCAGCCACTCGAGCACCCCTGCGCGGTTGGGCGAGCCGACGGGCAGGCCGAAGGAGTCGGACAGCATCATGAAGATGCCCCCGGTGCCCGGCGAAGGCGCCCAGCCGAAGCCCGTGCCCGGCTCGAGCCCCAGGGTGGTGGACATGTACCCGGCCGCCCAGTCGCCCATGACGTTGAAGGCGGCCTCGCCGCTGACGACCATATCGGTCGCCTGCTGCCAGGGCAGCGACGCCGCGTCCGCGTTGGTGTACTGCAGGATCCGCCCAAAGAGATCCCACACCGCCACGGCCTCCGGTGCCGTGAACGGCAGCTCGCCGGTCCAGAGCTGCTGCCACTTCTCAGGCCCGAGCACCGCCAGGGCCACGCTCTCCCACAGGTGCGTGGCGGTCCAGTTTTCGCCCAGGGACAGCGGGGTGACGCCCTGCGCCTGCAAGGTGGGCGCGATGGCCAGGAACTCGTCCCACGTGCGCGGCACGCCCACGCCCCAGCGCTCCAGGTTTTCCGGGACGTACCAGAGCACGTTGGAGCGGTGGATGTTGACCGGCACCGACCAGACGCCGTCCCCCGTGCTCAGGAGCGCGATGAGGCCGGCCGGGAACGCGTCGTACCACCCCTGCTCCTCAAAGAGGAAGCTCAGGTCTTCCATGCGCCGCGCGATGACCCACGTGCCGATGAGCTCTTGCCCTGCGTGCACCTGAAACGTGCCCGGAGGATCGCCGCCCAGCATGCGGGTCTTGAGCACCGCCTTGGCGTTGACGCCGGCGCCGCCCGTCACCGTCGCGTTGTTGATGCGCACGCCCGGATTCCGCTTCTCAAACTCGGCGATCATGGCCTCCAGCGCCGGCCCCTCGTCGCCCGCCCACCAGGAGAAGATCTCCACTTCACCGGTGGCCTGGGCCAAAGCCGCGGCCGGCAGCGCCAGCAACACCGAAACGAGACCCACGACCAGCAACAGGGACCATCGAGCCTTCATCCGGTGCACCTCCCTAGGTGTACGCGCGAGTGGCTGGCCACCGTACCGCTCCCATCCGGGTGCGGCGCCCTTCGCCGCCCGCCCGTTCTTGCGCGTAGACGCCCTTTGTTTCTTGAGTTCCATCTTGTCTGACTATTTCCTTTCTATTTCTTTCGATTTGTTTGCCGCTGCTTCCCATGAATACG
>DATGPV010000065.1:0-15839 GCA_035304545.1 Limnochordales bacterium
TCCTCAGCGCTGGTCGAAGAGGGCGGGCGAGTACCGGACGCCGGCGGCATGGACCCCCAAAAGGTAACGGGCGCCCTGCTTGATGCTCAAGGAGTCCTTGGCGTAGTAGGCCGTAAAAATGTCCCCGTTGGGCAGCTGCACGCTGCTGGGGTACCCGCAGTCGGGCGTGCTGCTGTCGGCCACCAGGATAACGGTGTTGTCGTGATCCCAGCTGGTGCCTTCGTCGCGGCTGACAACGGCGCGCACGCCGTAGGGGGGCCGACGGTGGCCGTAGCTGAGCACCACGCGGCCGTCCCGTAGGAGCAGGAGGTCGGCGGGATGCTGGGCCTCGCCGGTGACGGGGACGGGCTTGGACCAACTGCGGCCCTCGTCCAGGGAGTAGGCCAGGTGGATCCCTGCGGCCCAGTTGTCCCCGCCTGATGAGCGCAGGGCTGCCAGGATGCGGCCCGACGGCAGCGCCAATAGCGCGGTTTCGTTGTAGCCTTCGGCGATGACGGAGATGTCGCTCCAAGTGGCGCCGCCGTCGCGGGACCGGATCACGTAGGACCGGTTGCCGCCGTACAGGCTCATCAAAAGGTGATCGGGCCCCAGTTCGACGATTTTCCCGAAGGGGCACGCCACGGGGTAGCCGCCCACGTCGATCCGCTGGGGATCGCTCCAGGTTTCGCCGTCCTCGGAAATCCGGAAAAAGACGCGGCCCACCGACGGCTTTTCCGTGGGGCTCCAGTACCCGTTGATGTACGAGTCCATCTCCATGTACGCCAGGATCCAGCGGCCCTTGGAGGTAATGCCAAAGCCCGGATTGCGCAGGTCCACGCCTTCATCGGCTACGGGCTGCAGGCGGCTCCAGCTGACGCCCCCGTCGGGCGATGTGGCGATGCCGAGCCGCCCCATCTGCCCCACATGGATATCTCCGTCCCGGGCCACGATGGCCAGGGTACCGTCGGGATGCTGCGCGATGACTGGAAAGAAGCCCCCCAGGGACGTGATGACGAAGCGCTCCACCGTGGCTTCCCGACCGATGAAAACCGGCGACTGGACCCGCTGGGAGAAGAAAACCTTGGCAGCGGAGCGGCGCTGTTGAGCCTCCGCCATTCTCGCTTCACCCACCTCGAAATGTGTTGATTGCAGGGCCAAGAGGGGCCGCGTGAGCCGGTTATTCTGTTATCGGGCAATCTATTCCTCTATCTGAAAGCTAATCTTTGGGAAGGACGGTTGCGGCGGGCAGGGTGTTTTGGGAGACCAACCGTCGCGCCGCCCGGAAGGGGTGCCGGAGGGGGGCGGGTGAAAGAGGGCAGATTGGCGGCTCATTTGCAATTGATGAAAGGGAATTCCGTACTTTGAAGCGAACTTCTTGCCAACCACTGGATGGGTACCGGAGGAGGAGAACGATTTGTACCGGGCGGCCATCGTCGGGTTAAATTTTATCGCGGCCGATCCACATGTGGAAGACTTGGGTCCCCCCTGGGGCCCGCGCCACGCCATGTCCCATGCGGCGGCTTACGCCGAACAGCCCCACGTGGAAGTCGTGGCCGTCTGCGACCTGCGGCGAGACCTCCTGGAGGAATTTGCGGCCCGCTGGTCGTCCCGCTGGCCTGGACTCAGGACGTATACCAGCGTTGAGGAAATGCTGGCTCGCGAGCAGTTGGACCTCATCAGCGTGTGCGTTCCCGACCACCTGCACGCCCAGGTGGTCATCCCTGCCGCGCAGGCCGGCGTGCGGGGCATTTTGTGCGAAAAGCCATTGGCCACCACCCTCAAGGACGCGGACGCCATGATCGAAGCCGTGGAGCGCCACGGGGCCGTGATGGTGGTGGGGCACACCCGGCGCTGGGTTCCCGAGTTTGCTGTGGCGCGGCAGATGATCCGGCGCGGCGAAATCGGCGCGGTGCGATCCGTGGAAGTGTCGTGGCATATGCCCCGGGCCATGCTTTTCCGCAACGGCACCCACTTTGTCGACATGATGCTCTATCTCATCGACGGCGAGCCCCGCTCCGTGTTGGCCTCGCTGCCCGAGGAGTTCGCGGGGTATGGGCCCCGCTACGCGGGCGACGGCGGCCGGGACCCTAAGCTGGATCCGCCCGCGTCCGCCGTCATCACCTTCCAGTCGGGGATCCGGGGCGTCTTTCACCTGTCCCCGTCGCCGACGACGCTGGGACTGTTCCGGGTCGTGGGGGAGCGGGGCGAGGTCGTGTTGCGCACGGATGGGGGCGGCGTCGCGGCCGCGGAGCTCACCCTGGTGGACCAGGACGGCCGGGCCTTCACGCGCCCGCTGTCCCGGGTGCACTACCGCCACGGCGCCATCGGCGCTGCGGTCAACGAGCTCATCGGCCTGGTGGAGGGGCGGGTTGCGACGCCCACCTCGCCGCCCCAGGAGGGCCGCAAGACCCTCAGCGTCTGCCTGGCCATTCTGCAGTCGGCCCACTTGGGGCGGGAGGTCCGGTTTCCCATCGCGGACATGTAGATGTGCCGGAGGGGGAGCGTTGCTCTACGGCGCCGGCTTGGCGGCGCCAGGGGCAGGGAAACCGCTGGTAGCCGCCAAAAATTTTCTCGTGGGCGAACCGCGGCTCAACACAGCAATAGAGGAGGCCTACACATGAAACGGCTCGCCGTCTCGTTGTCGCTGCTGCTGGTGACGCTGCTGGTGGCGGGATCCTTGGCGGGTGCCCAAGCGCCCCGTCGCGGCGGCACCCTGGTGGTCGCCCTGGGCGCGGATCCCGAGCACCTGAATCCGGCGCTGACCACTAGCTACCCGGCGGCCGCGGTCGGGGCCAGCCTGTACAGTGCTCTGATCTGGCTGGATGAGACCGGGCGGCCCCAGCCTGAGCTGGCCGAGAGCTGGGAGATCAGCGCGGACGGGCGCACCTACACCTTCCACCTGCGGCGGGATGCCCGCTGGCACGATGGCCGGCCGGTGACCAGCGCCGACGTAAAGTACACCATGGAAAACTTGCTGGGGCCGTACCACGGCCGGTTCCGCAACGCGTACGACCAACTGGAGGGCATTGACACGCCCGACGACCACACCGTCGTCCTGCGCCTGCGGGAACCCTACGCGCCTTTGATGACGCTGCTGACCGTGTTCGATGCTCCCATCCTGCCCAAGCACATCTACGAGGGCACCGATCCGCTCAACAACCCGGCCAACTTCAACAATCCCATCGGCAGCGGGCCCTTCGTGTTCCGGGAATGGGTGCGGGGCGACCGGGTCGTGCTGGAGCGCAATCCGGATTACTTCGATGAGCCGGCCTACCTCGACCGGCTGATCTACCGCATCATCCCCGACGACCTCTCCCGCTCCGTCGCGCTGGAGGTCGGGGAAGTGGACGTGGTGTGGGGCCTGTACCTGCCGGCTTCCGATCTGCCCCGGATGATGGCCAATCCGGACTTGGACGTCTGGCAAGGCGTGCGCATTCCCTCCCTGTACTTCGTGTTTGTGAACACCGAGGCGGGCCCCTTGGCCGATCCCAAGGTCCGGCAGGCGCTGATGCACGCCATCGACCGGGAGCAGGTGGTGGAGCAGGCCTTCATGGGCCTGGGCAACATCGACGTGGGACCCTTCGGGGCGGGCTTCTTCTGGGCCTATGACGAAGCCAGCGACTTTTCCAAGCTGTACCCCTACGATCCGGAAAAGGCCCGGCAGCTGCTGGCAGAGGCGGGCGTCGGCAATCTCACGCTCCGGTTCGTCTTTGACTCGGCCCGGGGGCCCTTCCGCACGGCGGGCGAGATCATCCGGGACAACCTGCGCCAGGTGGGCCTTGATCTGCAGTTGGTCCCCCTGGAGCGGTCGGTGATGGTGGAGGAGGTCTACACCCGCCGGGCCTTCGACTTGTCCATGCAGTCCTTCACCTCGGCGGGCGACCCCATCCTGGGTTATCACCGCATCTACATGAGCGCGGCGCCCGGGACGCCCTTCGTGAACGCCACCGGCTATTCGAACCCGCAGGTGGACGCGCTGCTGCAGGAAGCCACCCGCGTCGCCGACCTGGACCAGCGGGCGGAGCTGTACCGCCAGGCCGCGGCCATTTTGGCCCAGGATTTGCCGGTCCTGGTCCTCTTTGACGAGCTGGCCACTGAGGTGAGCGACAAGCGGCTGCGGGGGATGCGCGAAGCGCTGGACGTCCGCGATCGCCTGGAACGGGTCTGGTGGGCCGAGTGATGGGCTGATGCCGGCACGCAATGCGTCGGGGGGAGCGGCGCTGTGGCAGTACGCGGCGATGCGGCTGCTGCAGGCCGTCCCCTTGCTTTTGGGCATTATCGTCATCAATTACCTGCTCATTGCCCTGGCGCCGGGGGATCCGGTGACGGCCCTGGTGGGCGACTACCCCGCGCCGCCCGAATACATGGAGCAGGTGCGGGCCGATTTTGGCCTGGACAGGCCCCTGTGGGAGCAGGTGGCCCGCTATGTGCTCAACGTGCTCCGGGGCAATCTGGGCTTCTCCTTTGCGAATCGGGTGCCCGTGCTGGACCTGGTCCTGGAACGGCTGGGGCGCACGTTGCTCCTCATGGCCCTGACCATCACCGGCGCGACCGCCATGGGCATCGTCCTGGGGACGTTGGCGGCCCGCCGGCCGGGCTCGCTCTTGGACACCTTCTCCACCGGTGTGGCCCTGGCCGGGTATTCGCTGCCCGAGTTTTGGCTGGGCCAGCTGTTGATCCTCGTCTTTGCCGTTTGGCTGCGCTGGCTGCCCGCGGGCGGGTTCCGCGACGTGCGCCTGGAGCTCACGGGCCTGGAGCTGTGGCTCAACATGCTCAAGCACATGCTGCTGCCCATGGCGGCCTTGTCCTTCCGGTACATGTCCATCACCACCCGGCTGACCAGGGCCAGCCTGTTGGAAGTCATGAACTCGGAGTTCATCTTGGCCGCCCGGGCCCGGGGCGTGTCCGAGCGCCGGGTCTTTTGGTCCCATGGGCTGCGGGCCGCGGCGCTGCCCATCGTCACCGTGGTGGGCTACAATTTCTCCTTCATCATGGCCGGCTCGGCGCTGGTGGAGACGGTGTTCGGCTGGCCCGGCGTCGGCCGGCTGATGTACGACTCGATTTTTTACCGGGACTACCCGGTGCTGCTGGGGATCCTCCTGCTGGTGTCGGTGACGGTGGTCATCGTCAACTTGTTGACGGACATCGCCTACGCCTTCCTGGATCCCCGGGTGCGGTACTAGGCGGGCCCGGCGGCGCCGCTGGCCGGTTGACCGCGGCCCGTAAGTAGAGGTAGAGGTAGAGGGCTATGGCCACACGCTCGCTGGCGGTCCAAGGCCGCCAGCCCCACGCACTGCAGCTGTTCTGGCACCGGTACGCGCGCAACCGGCTGGGTGTGTTCGGACTGGTGGTCGTGGTCGGTTTGCTCCTGGTGGCGGTTCTGGCGCCGTGGCTGGCGCCCCATGACCCCTTCGCCACGTCCCGCGATCGCTTCTTGCCGCCGTTGTCCCCGGGCCACTGGCTGGGCACCGACCACCTGGGCCGGGACGTCCTCAGCGGCGTCATCTGGGGGTCCCGGGTCTCGCTTCTGGTCGGCTTTGCCGCTGCGGCCACCGCCATGGCCATCGGCATCGCGGTGGGCGCCGTCAGCGGGTATTACGGCGGCGCGGTGGACGCGGTCTTGATGCGCATCACCGAGCTGTTTCAGGTGGTGCCCCGCTTTGTGCTGGCCCTGCTGGTCGTGGCCTTCTTTGGCTCGGGCCTCGGCAAGCTCATCCTGGTGATCGGCTTGCTGAGCTGGCCCCAGATCGCCCGGCTGGTGCGGGGCCAGTACTTGAGCCACAAGGCCCTGCCCTACGTGGATGGGGCGCGGGTGCTGGGCATGGGTTCGGGCCGCATCATGTTCGGCGAAATTTTGCCCAACGTCATGGCCCCCATCATCGTCACCGCCTCGCTGGACATCGCCCAGGCCATCTTGCTGGAGGCCAGCCTTGGCTTTTTTGGGCTGGGCGATCCCAACGTGCCCAGCTGGGGCGGCATGCTCAACAACGCCCAGGCGTACCTGCGGCTCGCGTGGTGGCTCAGCGTCTTTCCCGGGGCCGCCATCGCCTTGGCCGTGCTGGGCTTCAATCTTGTCGGGGACGCGATCAACGAAGCCACCAACCCCCGACTGCGCGAAGGATGAGCCCCTGTGGCGGTGCAGCTTGAACAAGGCCCGGCGCCCCTCGCGGCGGAACCGGTGCTGGAAGTCATCGACCTGGTCACGGAAATCCGCACCATGCGGGGTCCGGTCCGGCCCGTCAACCGGGTGAGCCTCCGGGTAGCGCCGGGCCAGGCCGTAGGCCTGGTGGGAGAGAGCGGCAGCGGCAAGTCCATGACGGCCTTTTCCATCATGCGCTTGTTTCCCACGCCCGCGGCGCGGGTGGTGGAGGGCCGGGTGCTGCTCCAGGGCCGGGACTTGACCCCGCTGCCCGAGGCCGAACTGCGGCGGGTGCGGGGCAGCCGCATGGGGATGGTGTTTCAAGACCCCTCGGCTTACCTCAATCCGGTGCTGACCGTGGGTGCCCAAATCGCCGAGCAGCTGCGGGCCCACCGCTGGCCCGGCCCCGTCGAGGAGCGCGTCGCGCACCTGCTGCGGCAGGTGGGGCTGCGGCCGGAAGTGGCCCGGCGGTATCCCCACGAGCTGTCGGGCGGCATGCGGCAGCGGGTCAGCATCGCCTCGGCCATCGCCTGCGATCCGCCGCTGGTGCTGGCCGACGAGCCCACCACGGCCTTGGACGTCACCGTCCAAGCCCAAATTCTGCAGCTGTTGGCCCGGCTCCAGCGGGAGCGGCAGATGGGGCTGTTGCTCATCACCCATGACTTTGGAATTGTCGCGGAGCTGTGCGACTACGTCTACATCATGTACGCCGCGGAAATTGTGGAAGAAGGCCCGGTGGAAGAGGTGTTTGACCGACCGCGCCACCCGTATACCCAGGGGCTGTTGGCTGGCATGCTGAGCGTGACCCGCCGGGATCGGGTCCGGGTCACCATCCCCGGCAGCGTCCCCGACCTGGCGCAGCCCCCTGCGGGCTGCCGCTTCCATCCCCGCTGCGCGCGGGCCATGCCCCAGTGCCGGACCGCGGCGCCGCCGCGGGTGACCGTGGGGGCCAGCCGCACCGCGTGCTGGCTGTACGATCCCGGGCACGGCCACGACCAGCCCGACCCGGGCCAGGGAGGAAGCCATGCAGAAACCAGCATCGATGGCAACCCGGCCGGCTGAGGCCGCGCCCCTCATGAGCGTGGAGGACGTTCGCAAGTACTACCCCTGGGGCAGGAGCTTTTTTGGCGCCCAAGGCCAGGTGCGGGCCGTGGACGGGGTCAGCTTGACGTTGCATGCCGGGGAAACCTACGGCCTGGTGGGGGAAAGCGGCTGCGGAAAGTCCACCATGGGGCGCCTGATCCTGGGGCTGGAGCGGCCCACCGCCGGTGTTGTCCGCTACCGGGGGACGCCCTTGGATCAGCTGCGGGGCGAGGCGTGGACTTCCTTCCGCCGGCGGGTGCAGGTGGTGTTCCAAGACAGCTACGCCTCCCTGAATCCCCGCAAGACCATTGGCCAGAGCCTCGTCAACGCCCTGGTCTTCACCCGGCGGGCGCCGGACGTCCGGCGAGCTCGGGCCCAGGCCGCGGCGCTGCTGGCCGATGTGGGCTTGACTCCGGCGGAAAGCTTTCTTGACCGCTATCCCCACGAGCTGTCGGGCGGCCAGCGCCAGCGAGTGGGCATCGCCCGCGCCTTGGCTACGGAGCCGGAAGTTATCGTGGCCGACGAGCCCGTGTCCGCCCTGGACATCTCCGTCAGGGCCCAGATCTTAGAGCTCCTGGAGCGGCTGCAGCAAGAGCGCGGGGTCACCTACTTGTTCATCAGCCACGACCTGGCGGTGGTGCGGGCCATCTCCCACCGCATCGGCGTCATGTACCTGGGGCGCCTGGTGGAGGCGGGGCCCGCCGAGTCCGTTTTTCAGCGGCCGTCCCATCCGTATACCCAAGCCCTTATCCGGGCGACGCCGGTGCCCAATCCCCGGGAGGCCCGGGCCCGGGAGCGGGTGCTCTTGGAGGGGGATGTCCCCTCCCCGGTCAACCCGCCCTCCGGCTGCCCCTTTCACCCCCGCTGCCCGGTGGCCGAAGCCCGCTGCCGGACCGATGCTCCTCCATGGGTCCCCGTGGGCGATGGCCACTATGCCGCGTGCCACCTGGCCGCGCCGGCCGCCGGCGGCTCCCCCGCGGCACCGCCCCCGGCGGCACCGGGCGCCCTATAAGCCCCGGCGGCCGCACCCAAGGGGGCCGGCCGCCGGGGGCTGGAGCCGGGGGCTGCAGCGAACCGCGCGGTCTAGGCGCCCGCGGCCGCGTCCCTCTGCGCCAAGAGCTTCACGGCCTCCAGGGCGACGCGAATGGCCGCAGCTTCGCCCTCCCGGAAGCGGCGCTGGATTTCCTCCGGGTCCGGTTTCGGCAGCCAGATGTTGGAGTCGATGGCCACCACCGCGCCGGCCCGCACTTGCCGCACCGTGGCCACGACGAACACCGTGGCCGCCTCCTGCTCGGCCGCGATCACGTGCCCGCGTTCGGTCAAAAGCCGCGTGAGATTCTCGTCCTTTTGGTAGAAGGCGTCCCGGGTCGTGCCGATGCCGACAAAGGCCTGCTGATCCAGCTGCCGGGCGGCGTCGATGAGGGCGTTGGTGACGGCCAGGTCCGCGACGGCGGGAAACTCGGGGGGCAAGTATGCCCGGGAGGTGCCCTCATCCCTGTGGGCCGCGTAGAGAATGGCCACGCTGCCGATGGGGATGTGGGGCTGCCGGCCCCCCGCGGAGCCGACGCGGATAAACGTGTCCACCCCGATGTTGGCCAGTTCCTCCACCGCGATGGAGGCGGACGGTCCGCCGATGCCGGTGGAACACACGGCCACGGGCACGCCGTCCACTTCCCCGACGAAGGCCAAGTACTCCCGGTTGCGGATCACTTCCCGCCGGTGGTCGAACATGGCCGCGATGCGTTCCGCCCGCCCCACGTCCCCCGGGATCAAGCAGTAGCGGGGCATCACCCCCGGCCCGATGCGCAGATGCCGCTGTACGCCTGCGGTCGACAACAGCTTTGACCTCCTTGCTTTCGTTGATCCAGAGCCTTTTCGTTGGCCCAGAGCCGCAGGGCGGCCCCCCTGCAGCCGACAAGGATTCGGCTTACGCCACGAACAGATCGACGACCTGACCGCGGTGGACATCCACGAGCCCCTTGTCGGTCACCTTCAGCTCGGGGCTGACCGCCAAGGTCAACGCCCCCAGGGCCATGAAGGGGTTGGGGTGGATGAGGCCGAGGCGGGCCAAGGCTTCCCGAAAGCCCCGCACTTCCGCGGCCACCTCGTCGACGGAGCGAGGGGAGACGATGCCGCCCACCGGCAGGTGCACGGCAGCCAGCACGGTGCCGTTCAGCACGGCTGCCATGCCGCCCCCGTGCTCTACCACCCAACGGGCCGCGGCGGCCATGTCGCCCGCCGAGCGCCCCACCACCAGCAGATTGTGGCTGTCGTGGGCCCACGTGGACGCCACCGCGCCCTGCTCCAAGGCTTGGTCCAGCAAGCCGTAGCCCCGGGTGCCGGAGCGCCCGTGGCGCTCAAACACCGCCGCCAAGCACAGTCCCGCGTCTTCCCAGAGGAGCCGGCCTTCCGCTGCGGGCACCGTCCGCACCGTCGCGGTGGTGTAGGTTGTCGTCCGGCTCAGGGTCATCACCCGCACTTGGGCCGCGCCGTCGCGGCCCGGGGCGGGCACGGCAAAGGCTGCCGGCTCCGGCGGGGCCATCCGCACCGTCTGCAGCGCCTCCTGGGGTACCGAAAAGGCGGGCAGTGGGGTCACCAATTGCCCGTCCCGGGCCACCAGTCGGCCCCGGTGGAATACTTGCTCCGCGCGGAACTCCTCCAGGCTGGGCGTCAAGACGATGTGGGCCACCAGCCCCGGGGCGATGGCCCCCCGGTCGTACAGCCGCATCCGCCGGGCCGGCGCCAGCGTCGCGGCCCGGATGGCTTCCACCGGCGACAGGCCGCGCGCGACGGCGGTGCGCACGATGTGGTCCAGATGTCCGGTGCTGACCAGCTCATCGGGCAACACGTCGTCGGTGACGAGGCACAGGTTGAGGCTCTTGGCCGCGGCCTCGGCCGTCTTGAGCACCTCCGGGGACAGGGACTTGTACTGCAGCTGTAGGGTGACCCCGGCCCGCAGCCGCTCCAAGGCCAGCTCCGGCGTGACCAGGGTGTGGTCGGAATTCACGCCGGCCGCGACGTAGGCCGCCAGCTCCCGCCCGGTCAAGTTGGGCGCGTGGCCTTCGATGACCGTTCCCGCTTCCACCGCGCGGGCCAAGATGGCCGCCGTGCGGCCCGACTGGGCGATGACGGCGGGGAAGTCCATGACTTCGCCCAAGGCCACCATCTCCGGCCAGCCCAAGAGCTCCTGCACTTCCTCGGGGCCGATGGCCGCGCCGGCGGTTTCCAGAGGCGTGGCCGGCACGCACGAGGGCACTTGCCAGAAGCAGTCCAGGGGCAGCCCGCGGCCCGCTTCAACAAACAGCCGGATGCCAGCGAGCCCCATGACGTTGGCGATCTCATGGGGGTCCGCGATGATGGTCAGGATGCCCCGAGGCACCAGGGCGGCGGCAAAGGCCGGCGGCAGCACCATGCTGCTCTCCACGTGCAGATGGCTGTCGATGAGGCCCGGGACGGCGTAGCGGCCCTGGCCGTCCACGACTTCACGCCCGTCGGGGGCAGGCCCATCGCCGGGCAGCACCGCGGCCACGAGCCCGGCCGCGACGCCGATGTGGGCGGGATAGATTTCGCTGGTAAAGACGTTGACCAGCCGCACGTTGCGGATCACGAGATCAAAAGCGGTTTCGCCGGCAGCTGCCAAGGCAGCCCGGCGCCGGGCTTCAGCACCCAAGAGCGGCTCCTCCTTATCTCGCGGATCTTGGCGGCGCCCGCCAGCTCCCGCGCTCCTAATCCTGGAAATACGACAGCGGCGGCGCCGATCCTGGCCTGACCGTCGGTCCGGTGTGGCGTGCCGCGCAGCAGCCGGGGGCCGCGCCCAAATTTGCCCTTGACATCTACGGCATTAGTGCACTAATCTAGTAGTGCACTAAGGCGCTGGGATTTGTGCGGACGCGCCGCGGGAGGGTGAGACAGGTGAGCGTACGAGATGTGGCCAGGGAAACCGTCGCCGACCAGCTCAGCGGGGCGGCCCGCGGGGCCCGGGCCGCCTACGCGGTCCTGGCGTGGGCGCTGGTGGTCTGCGTCGCGTACCAGGTGTTTCTCGCGGGGCTGGCGGTGTTTGTCGATCCCCTCATGTGGGGCCGGCACGTGTTCTTCGTCCACCTCTTTGAGCTGATTCCCGGGGTCATGGTGGTGCTGGCCTTGGTGGGGCGCCTGCCCTGGCGGGGCGGTTTCTACGCAGGGCCCATCGGGATTTTCCTCCTCATCGGCCTGCAATACTTTTTCGCCGGCGCCCGGGGCAGCGCGCTGGCGGCCCTCCACGCGGTCAACGCGTTATTCATCTTTTGGGCCGCGGCGGTTCTGGCCCAACGGGCGGCGCGCCTGGGGAGAAGGAGCGGGGAGGCTTGAACGTTCATGCAGTTGAAACTGGACCAACACTCCCCCATCTACATGCAGATCATCGATGAGTTCAAGCGCCAGGTCGCCCGGGGAGATCTGCGGCCGGGCGACCGCATACCGTCCCAGCGGGAGCTGGCGGCCATGGTCCAGGTCAATCCCAATACCGTGCAGCGGGCGTATAGGGAGATGGAACTGATGGGCATAACCGAAACTCTGCGGGGCCAGGGGACCTTCATCACCCGCGATCCCGAGCGGGTCGCGCAAATCCGCCGGGAGATGGCCGACCGGGCCCTGGCCGGTTTCGTGCGGGAGATGCACGCGCTGGGGTACGGGTGCGAGGAGATGGTGGCCATGGTGCGGGGCGCGTACGAGAGGATCGTGGGGGAAACCGGCGCTGGGCCCCACGCTGGGGCCCTGGCCGAGGGGCACCAGGCGGGCCGGGGAGGTGAGCCCCATGGCGACCGTGGTGTTTGACCGGGTGACCAAGCGGTTTGGCCGGGTGCGGGCCTTGAACGACTTGTCGGTGACCATCCCGTCGGGCACCATCTTGGGCTTGCTGGGCCCCAACGGCGCGGGCAAGTCTACCATGCTTAAGCTCATCGCGGGCTTATACCGGCCCGATGGGGGGAGGGTGACCATCGACGGCGACGTGCCCTCGCCCAAGACCAAGGCCAAGGTGGCCTACTTGCCGGAGATCGACTATCTGTACGGCTGGATGACCGTCCGCCAAATATTGGACTACGTGCGGGCCTTTTACCCGGACTGGGATCAGGTCCGGGCAGAGGAGTTGTTGCGCTTCATGGCCCTGGATCCGGCGGCCCGGGTGAGCCGCCTGTCCAAAGGCATGCGGGCCCGCCTCAAGATCGTGGTAGCCATGAGCCGCAGCGCGCCCCTCATCTTGCTGGATGAGCCTCTCTCCGGCATCGATCCGCCGTCCCGCTCCCGGGTGCTGTCGGCCATTGTGTCGGAGTTCCGCGAAGACGGTCAGACCGTGGTCATGTCGACCCACGATGTGGCCGAGAGCGAAAACCTCTTTCAGGAGGTGCTGTTCCTCAGGGAGGGCCAGGTGGCGCTGATGGGCGACGCCGACCAGCTGCGGGCCCAGCGGGGCAAGTCCATCCGGGATCTGTTTGAAGAGGTGTATGCGTGATGTGGTGGCAGCAGTACAAGAAGGAACTCATGGGCAACCGGACGGAACTCCTGTTTCTATTGGGCTTTTTCTTGGTGTGGACCCTCTTTTTGCTCTCCCGGGCGGGCGTGTGGGAGCCCGCGGTCGTCATCGCCCTCTACGGGGCGCCGCCCTCGGGCATCCTGCCCCTGTGGGCCCTGTGGGCGTCGGTGCAGCTGTACCGGCAGGAGTGGCGGGAAAACACCAGCTACCTGATGCTCAGCCTGCCGGTGCGGGCCCGGGTCATCACCTCGGCCAAGCTGGCTGCGCTCCTCACGGGGGTCCTGGGGTTTGCCCTGCTTTTTGCGGTGGGGGGGTGGCTGCTCCTCGCGCGCACCGGCCTTTGGGGGGAGGTCTTCCAGCGGCATGTCTTCTCCCTCATCCCCTGGGAGTACGCCGTCAAGATGAGCCTCTTGACCGGCGGGGCGGTGTTGGCTGCCCTGGTCATCGTGGCCCTGGTGGCCCAGTTCGCCTACGTCTTCAGCCGGCTATTTTCCCGGCTTCAAGGCCTCGTGATGGTCTGGACGTGGGTGCTCAGCTTTTGGCTCATGGCCCGGGTGGTGGACGTGGGCGGCCGCCTGCTGGCCTTCATGCCCGACTTTCACCTGCGGCTGCTTACGATTCACAACCAGGTGCCGGAGTTTGAGATGGTCACCGTCGAAAGCGGTCCCCTGTGGGCCTTGGCCCTCTTTGTGGCGGGGCTGTACACCCTGCTCAACGCGGTGCTGGAGCGAGCCGTTGAGGTGTGACGGAACGGAGGCGCGAGGATGGGATTTACGCGGACGCTGATCCTGCTTTTTCTCCTGGTGTCGGCGCTGGCCGTATGGGACATGGCCGGTGGGGGTGTCGGCGGCTTTGCGGGCATGGTGGAGCACGACTTCGTGCGGTTTGGCGGGCAGCGGGAGCGGGTGCCCCTGCGGGAGCCCGACTTTGAAGAGCAGCATAGCCTTGGCTCCCTCGCGGGTGTCCGCCGGGTCGTCATCGACGGCTTTTCCGGAAACCTGGAAGTGACCCGGTCGGCCACGGACGAGCTCAGCGCGTCCTATTCGGTGGCCATTTGGACCGAGGACCGCGGCGCCCGGACGGCGGACACCGCCGCGGCCCTGGCCCGGCAGCTGACGGTGGAGTGGGCGCGGGAAGGCGAGGAGGTCCGCCTCCAGGTGGAGCGGCCCCAGCCGCTGCCGCCGGGCATCCAGGCCCTGCGGGTTATGGTGCGGCTGGCGGTGCCCGACGGGGTGCAGCTGGAGGCCCGGCACGCCGGAAGTGCCCGCATCGTGGGCATTGCGGGGAGCGTGCGGCTGGACCACAGCCGCGGCGAAGTGGAGGTGCGCGAGGTGCAGGGGCCGGTGAACATCGCCAGCAGCTGGACCAGTGTCCGCGTCGAAAGCGTCCGCGGCCCCGTCCAGGTGGACGTGACCGGCGGCGAGATGCGGGCCCGGGACATCGCGGGGTCCGTGGGCGGCAGCGTGCGGATGGGGGCCCTGCAACTGCGGGGCGTGGAAGGCGATGTGACCTTCAGCGTCGATCAGGGCGCGGGCCGGGTGGAGGACGTGGGGGGCGATGTGCGGGTGACGGGCTCCTTTGGCGAAATGATCGTGGCCCAGGTGGCCGGCGACGTGGAAGCCTACCAGACCTTCGGTGCCCTCAAGGTGCGGGGCGTCACCCGGGCCGCAGACTTGTCGGTGCGCTTCGGGGACATGGAGGTGGTGCTCCAAGGGGAGGGCGGCTGGACCGTGGACGCCGTTGCGGAACTGGGCGCCCTGGAAACCAGCCTTAACCTGCAGCGGGAACAGTCGGACCAGCGAGTGGCCTTGTCGGGCGTCATCGGCGACGGCGCCCATCCCCTGCGGGTCCGGGTGGAGCAGGGCTCGGCGCGGATTGCCCGGCGGTAGTCTTTCATGCCCGGGGTTCCCACTCCGGGCGTTATATTTTGTGCGCCAGAGCACGCCGTGCGCCATCAAGAGGCAGGGGTCCAAGAGGCGGTGGCCCATCGTGGGAGCCTCCCTAGCACCGGTTAGGTGTGTCAACCCTGCTTCATGGGCTGCCGGAGAATGGTGCGCCACCGCTTGGGGGCCGCACGGCGGATGTCGCTCAGGTAGATCTCGTGGTGTTTCCCGCGGAGTTGCCCATGCTCCCGAATGAACGCGTGCAGCCGCTGGAGGGTGGGACCTTCCTCGGAGAAGGGTCCGATGTGCAGGATCTGTGCGGCACGGCCCTCGGCCCAGCGTTCCAAGCGCACCTGGTCCACGGGCAGGTGGGGCTTGTCCCGGCGAACCCGCTCCAGCGCTTGGACGAGGACGGTTGCCGGGACGAAATCGGGCTGCAGGATCATCATCGTCCACTGCCAGCGAGCCCGGTCGCCGGTCTCAAAGGCGCTCCAGTCGTCGGCCCACCAGAGCCCTTCCAGGGGCATGACCGTGTAGTCGATGCCGCCGTCGCTGCGTTTCACCATGAACTTGGCCGTATACGAAGCCGCAAACAGCGTTTCCACTGCCTGGGCGTAGGCGGGCGACGCATTGGGGTCCCCGGCGCCGTCGATCATCAAATATGTGAAGGCCGGCACGTCTACCACCGTCACCTTGTGCGGCGACGCGTGGTAGAACTCCTTCAGCTCCTTCTTGAGGTCGATCTTGGCCAACACTTGCGCCTCCCGGAGACCGGCCGCCAGTCAAAGGCACCGGGCTGAGGGCCGGGCGCCCGGCGTCCCGCGGCCGGGGAATGCGACATCGTTCATCGCCGCCGGCGCCGATCCTCCTTCGCCGCCCTCGCCGCGGACGATCCCGTACTGTACGTGCGGGCGGCCGATGCCGGGGAGAAGGCTTCCCGGGCGAGGCCAGAGCGGCTCTACAAGCGTGTCAACGCATTGGAAGCATTGGTGCGCTTAGCCCAGGGCGGCGCGGTGATGGAAACCCGGGCTCGGCACCATGAGACAGGCCCGGGGGACCGCTAGCTGTACTACGTCCTTGCGGGAGCTCGGGTGAGGGGAGTAGACTAGCACCACAGGGAAGCACCGGGCGCCCACCGCCACTCACCAACGGCGGTGGGAACGGATTGGGGGCAGCATCATGCGGGTTGTTTGTCCGGACGACTGCGGCAACGCGCCCCGCAAGGGACAGTTGCGGGATTTCAACG
>DATGPV010000066.1:0-32873 GCA_035304545.1 Limnochordales bacterium
CTGCGGCGGTTCGCGGAGCATTCCGACCGCATCGACCTGCGCTTCCTGGACCGGGACGCCGCCCCGGAGCTCGCCGAACAGCTGCGGATCAACGGCGGCAGCCGGGTGCCCGTGGCCGTGTTCTTGAGCGAGGACTTCTACGAGTGCAGCCGCTACGGGGACCGGGTGCTGGCCTTCTACCGGCAGCTGGCCCAGGATCTGTTGGGGCCCGCGTGCCCGGCGGGCGTGGTGCCCCCCGGCGAGGAGCTGCTTAAGGCGGCCACCCAGGAGTGGCTCAACGAACTGGAGCGGGTGCAGCTTATGCTGCGCCTCTCGCCCCGGCTGCGGGAGCGGCACGGGGACTGATCCCGGGCTGCGGCCGGCGGCCCGGGCGGGCGGGGGACGGGGGGCCGTTCCCCGCCTTTTCCCGCTTTCTTTCTCCTTGTCATCTCCCCTCCGGGGTGCCGGCCCCGGTTGACCGGCAAAACCCGGGACGTTATACTGAAATTGTTGTTAGCAATCACCATCATCGAGTGCTAACACCAGCCCGCCGCCGTCGTGCCCTTCGACGCATGCCCACGGCACCGGTTGACGTCTCTTGCGGGCTGTTCGCAAGTCTCTTCAGTGTGTCTGATCGGCCGGCTGCGGCCATCCCGTTCATGCCTGGCGCCATGCGGGCGCCGTCCGTGCAAGCCTGATACCTGCGCGTCCACGTCTCTTGCGGTTTTCCGCGGGTGCCCGCGGCCGGCTCGCGCGGGGCGCTGGTGCGCGTCACCGGCTCCCTCCGGGCGGCCCACGCGCGCCGTTGGCCTCGCCATCATCCCAGGCGGTTGAGATCGCCTGCTCGCGGGAGGTGATGGGGGATGCAGACCGCCCCCAGCGTTCTGTTTGTGGGCTCGTACCCACCGCGCCAGTGCGGCATCGCGACCTTCACGCGGGACCTGGCCCACGCCATGCACGCCGTGGGGGGCCGGCCCTTCCAGGTCATCGCGATGCACAACGCCTGTCCCCAGCCGGACCGCCTGCCGGAAGTGGTCATGGACATCCAGCGCGACCGGCTGGAGGACTACCACCGGGCGGCCGCCTACGTGAACCAGGCGGGCGTAGAAGTGGTGTCGCTGCAGCACGAATTTGGCCTGTACGGCGGCCCGGGCGGCGCTTACATCGCCGAGTTTCTCCGGCGGGTGGAGAAACCGGTGGTGACCACCCTGCATACCGTAATCCGACACCCCGCGCCCGAGTACCGGGAGGCCACGTTGGCCCTCATCCGCCACTCGGACCGGCTGGTGGTCATGAGCCAGGTAGCCCGGGACATCCTGCTGGAAACCTACGGCGCGCCCCCAGAGCGCATCGCCCTCATTCCCCACGGCGTCCCGGATATCCCGGCCGCGGACCCCGCGGCGCTGAAGCGGGCCCTGGCGCTGGACAACCGGTTCGTGGTGCTGACCTTTGGCCTGCTGAGCCGCAACAAGGGGATCGAGCTGATGCTGGACGCGCTGCCCCGGGTGGCGGCCCGGCATCCCCAGGTGCTCTACGTGGTCCTGGGGGCCACCCACCCCGAGGTCCGGCGCCGGGAAGGGGAGGCCTACCGGCAGTTCCTGGAGGAAAAAGTGCGGGCGCTGGGGCTGGACGGCCACGTGCGCTTCGTCAACGAGTACGTGGACCAGGACACCCTGCTCCGCTGGATCCACGCCAGCGACCTGTACGTGACGCCCTATCCCTTTAAGGAGCAGGTGGTGAGCGGGACCCTGTCCTACGCGCTGGCCATGGGGAAACCCATCGTGTCCACACCTTACTGGTACGCCCAGGAGCTCCTGCAGGACGGGCGCGGCGTTATCGTGCCCTTTGGCGACGCTGCGGCCCTGGCCAGGGCGGTGGAGCGGCTCATCGAGGACCGGGACGCGTACGCGCGGCTTCGCCAAGCCGCCCGCGCTTGGGGCGAGACTATGCGCTGGCCGGTGGTGGCAGCGGCGCACCTCCGGCTCCTGGCCGTCACCGTGCAGGAGCGGGGCCGGCCCGCGGGACGGCGGGACTTTGCCGGCCAAACGGCCGCCCCGGCCGCGGTCTCTTCCCCGGGTGCGCCCGCCGCGGCGGCCCGGGAAGCGGGCGGCGGGCCGGCGGGGGAGGGCAGCCCCATGGAGGCCGGGCCCATCCGCCTGGACCACCTGCGGCGGCTGACGGACGACACGGGGCTGCTGCAGCACGCGACCTACGGTGTGCCGGATCCCCGCTACGGCTACAGCGCAGACGACGCGGGGCGGGCGCTGGTGGTGCTCATGGAGCTTTACGCAGGCCTGGGCCGCACCGACGGCATGGACCTGGCCGACACCTACCTAAAGTTCCTGCGCCACGCGCAGCGCCCCGACGGCGCGTTCCACAACTTCATCGCCTACGACCGGCGGTACCTCGACGACCGGGGCAGCGAGGACACCCAGGGCCGGGTAGTGTGGGGGCTGGGGCATGTGGCCAAGAGCGCCCCGGACCCGGGCATGCGGGCCCTGGCCCGCGAAATGATGCAGGCCGCCCTGCCCCACTTGGAGAACCTACACCACTTGCGGGCCAAAGCCTACGCGGTGCTGGGACTGGAGGCCTACGCGGCGGCCTGGCCGTCTGCGGCGGAGACGGCGCCGTGGCGGCTCCTCCTGGAGCGGCTGGCGGGGGAATTGGCCGACCGCTTTGAAGCCCACGCGCAGCCGGGCTGGGAGTGGTTTGAGGAGAGGCTGACCTACGGCAACGCCATCTTGAGCCAGGCGCTGCTGGTGGCCGGCCGGGCTGCGGGCCGGGCGCGATGGGTGCGCATCGGGCAGCAGAGCCTGGACTTCCTCTGGCGCTGTCTATGGAACGGCCAGTACGTGGACCTGATCGGCAACGACGGCTGGGCGGTCCGGGGCGGGCCCAGGGCCGTCTACGGCCAGCAGCCCATCGATGCCGGGTACTTGGTGGCAGCATGCGCCACCGCGTGGGCCCTCACCGGCGACGCCCGATACGCCCGGTGGGCCCGGGAAGCCTTCGCGTGGTTCCTGGGCCGCAACCGGCTGGGGCAGCCCCTGGTGGACCCGGCCACCGGCGCGGTGAGCGACGGCCTGGATGCCCACGGCGCCAGCGCCAACCAGGGCGCTGAGGCGGTCATCAGCTACCTGCTGGCCCGGCTTGCGCTGGAGCGGCTGGCCGTAGACGGCTCCGAATCTGAGGCCGCGGCGGGCGGGCCTGGGCCCGTCGCGGCCCGTAGGCACGCCCGGCGGACCAAGGAGTCGCCAGCCCGGGGCGCGGGGCGCCCGGCGGTCCCGGCGAGGTGATGCAGTTGGTGAACGGAACCCAACTGGTCGCGGTGGTCATCGCCGGCGGCAGCGGCACCCGCTTTTGGCCGCTGAGCACCGCGGACCGGCCCAAGCAGTTCCTGGCCTTGTTTGGCCAGCGGACGCTCCTGCAGGCCACGGTGGACCGGCTGCAGGGGCTGGTGCCGCCCGAGCGCACCCTTATCGTGACCGCAGCCCGGTTTGCCGGCACGGTCCGGGCGCAGCTGCCCCATATCCCGCTGGGCAACATCATCGCGGAACCGCAGGCGCGCGACACCGCCGCTGCCATCGCGCTGGCCGGCCTGGTGTGCCGCCGCCGCTTCGGCAACCCGGTCATGGCGGTGCTGCCCGCCGACCACGTCATCGAGCCTGCGGCCGCCTTTCACCGCGCGCTGCGGTCGGCGGCCGCCGCGGCCCGGGGCACCGGGCGGCTGTACACCTTTGGCATCCGGCCCACGTACCCGGCCACGGGCTACGGCTACCTGCAGGCCGGCGAGCCCGCAGCCCCGCCCGCGGGCGAGGACGACGGCGAGCTGCCGCACTTCCGGGTGCAGCAGTTCCGGGAGAAGCCGACCCGGGACGTGGCCGAGGAATACGTGCGGGCCGGCAACTATTACTGGAACAGCGGCATGTTCGTCTGGTCCACTGACACGCTCCTGGCAGCCGTGGAGCGGTACCTGCCCGAACACGCCCGGCGGCTGTTCCCCCTGGAGGCCTACATCGACACGCCCCAGTGGGAGGAGCAGCTCGCGGCCGCCTTTGGACGGGTGCCCAAGATCTCAGTGGACTATGGCATTATGGAAAAGGCCGCTGAAGTGTACATGATCGCCGCCCCCTTCCGCTGGAGCGACGTGGGCGGCTGGGCGGCGCTGGCGGACTTTCTCGACCAGGACGCAGCGGGCAACGCGGTCCGGGGCGTGGTGCACGGCCTGGATGCCCGGGGCAACGTCGTCTTCTGCGAGGACGCGTCCGAGGTGGTGGCCCTGGTGGGCGTGGAGGACCTGATCGTGGTGCGGGCCGGCAACCGCACGCTGGTGGCCCGCAAGGACCGGGCCGAGGACGTCAAGCGGCTGGTGGAGGCCATGGGGCAGCCGGGCAGCGGCTAGCCGCCGGGCTGGAGAACGGGGTGGGAGGCAACGGATGCAGGATACCCTTGCGTGCTTCAAGGCGTACGACGTGCGGGGCATCGTCCCCGACGAGCTCAACGAAGAACTGGCCTACCGCATCGGCCGCGCCTATGCGGCGGTGATTTCCCCGCGGCGGGTGTGCGTGGGGCGGGACGTGCGGCCGTCGGGGGAAGGGCTGGTGCGGGCCCTGACGGAAGGCCTCACCGACGCGGGTGTGGACGTGGTCGACATCGGCCTTGTGGGCACCGAGCAGGTCTATTTCGCCACGTTTCACTACGGGTTGGACGGGGGCATCATGGTGACGGCCAGCCACAACCCGCCCGAGTACAACGGGATGAAGTTCGTGCGGCAGCAGGCGCGGCCTATCAGCGGCGACAGCGGCCTGCGGGAGATGGAGGAGCTGACCCGGCGCGGCGCCTTCCCGCCGTCCGCGGCCAAGGGCCGGCGCACCGAGATGGACGTCATGGACGACTACGTGGAGCACCTGCTTACCTACGTGGACGTGGCGCGGCTCAAGCCCTTCCGCATCGCGTGCAACCCGGGCAACGGCTGCGCGGGGCCGGTGCTGGAGCGCCTCGGGGCCAGGCTGCCCTTTGAGCTGGTCATGCGTTATGCCGAGCCCGACGGCAGCTTTCCCCACGGCGTGCCCAACCCGCTCTTGCCGGAAAACCGGGCCGCCACCGCGGAGCTGGTGCGGGAGAGCGGCGCGGACTTCGGGGTGGCGTGGGACGGCGACTTCGACCGCTGCTTTCTCTTTGACGAGCGGGGCCAGTTCATCGAAGGCTACTACATCGTCGGCCTCCTGGCCCAGGCGGTGCTGCGCCGCTTTCCGGGCGCGACCATCCTGCACGACCCGCGCCTGGTGTGGAACACGGTGGACATCGTGGAGTCCATGGGCGGCCGGCCCGTCATGTACAAGACGGGGCACGCCTTCATCAAGGAAAAGATGCGGGAAGTGGACGCGGCCTACGGCGGGGAGATGTCCGCGCACCATTACTTCCGCTCCTTCAGCTACTGCGACAGCGGCATGATCCCGTGGCTGCTCATCGCGCAGCTGTTGTCGGAAACCGATGCGCGTCTGTCCACGCTGGTGGCGGAGCGCATCGAAAAATTCCCGGTGAGCGGCGAGATCAACCGCCGCCTGGCCGATCCCGACGCCGCCCTGGCCCGGCTGGAAGCCCGCTACGGGCCTGGCGCCCTCAAGGTCGATCACGTGGACGGCCTGAGCGTGGAATTTGACCGCTGGCGCTTTAACGTGCGCAAGTCCAACACCGAGCCCTTGGTGCGCCTCAACGTGGAAACCCGGGGCGACCGGGCCCTGCTGGAGGAGAAAACCCGGGAGCTCCTGGCCTTTCTCGACGAAGGCACAGCCTGAGTCCAGGCGGCATCCCCCGCGGTGGACAAGGCCCCAGGGCCAGGGTAAACTGGAGGCAGCAAGCCAAGGACTATCCGTTGCCGCGGCGTCCAAGGCCCCGGCTGCGGCCCACGACCCCCGTGGGGAGCCGGCCGGGGGAGGCCGCGTCCCCGCGGAAGGGCCGGCCCGGGCACCGGTTCGCCGCGCGGCGGAGCAGGAGAGGATCCGGAATGGCGTGGCTGATTCCGCTGGTGTCCTGCGTCATCGGCGCGGTGTTCACGGGTGTGCTGCTGAACCAGTACCGCCAGCGCCGCCGCTGGCACCAGCTGATGTGGTCCGTGGGAATGGCCATGTTTGTCCTGGCCACCTTCGGGGAGTTTTACGGCGGCGCCTTTGGCTGGACGCCCTTCGTGTACAAGCTGTACTACTTCGCCGGGGTCGCCCTGCCGGGCCTTTTGGGTGCCGGCACCGTCTACCTCATGACCCGGCAGCGGCCGGCCGTGGGCCACGTTTACGCTGCCGCCACGGTGCTGGTGGCGGTGCTGTTTCTGGTGGCCGTGGCCGGGGCGGAGCTGAATGCGGCCGCGCTGGCCACGAGCGGGGTGGCGCCCAACTCGGCGGACATCCTGCCCGTGGAGGCCCGGCGTCCCTACAGCCTGTTGCTTTCCATGGTAGGCGGCCTAGTGATGCTGGGCGGGGCCCTGTACTCGTGGCTGCGGTTCAACCTGACCTACAACCGGCAGATCTTCTTGGGCGCGCTGGTCTTTGTCCTGGGCGGCATGCTGACCAGCCGGGCGGGCTTGGTGGGCATCATCCCCATCACCAACTTGATCGGGGTCGCCCTGGTGTTTTCGGGCGTGATGGCCGCCGAGCGCTTCCGGCCCCAGGCCGCGCCGGCCCGGGCAGGCTGAAGGATGTTGGACCGGGCGCCGGTCAGGCACGGGTGAAAAGGGCGCGGGACAAGTTCCCGCGCCCTTTTGTTTTTTTGGCCTCCGGAGCGTCCGGGCCATCACGGCGCCGGCAGCGGCAGCTGCGCGAGCCGCCGCTGGGCCAGCCGGCAGTACTCCTCGGAGATGTCGTAGCCCACGTAGTGCCGCCCGGTCTGGGCCGCGGCCACGCAGGTGGAGCCGGAGCCGTTGAAAGGGTCCAGCACCACGTCGCCCACGTAGCTGTAGAGGCGGATGACCCGGGCCGCGAGCTCCACGGGAAAGGGCGCAGGATGGCCCACCCGGCGGGCCGACTCCGGCGGGATCTCCCAGACCGACAAGGTGCCGGCCAGGAACTCTTCCCGGGAAATGTCGCTCTCGCCCTGGTCGGGCCGGCGGAAGTCTTCCTTGACGAAGACCAGCAGGTACTCGTGGACGTCCCGCAGCCGGGGCGCCCGGGCCGACATCCAGCTGCCCCAGGCGCAGCTGCCGCTCATGCTCTTGCCCTTTTGCCAGATGATCTCGCCCGCCGGCAAAAAGCCCACGGCCATGTGGCGGGCGTAGAAGTACGCGTGCAAGGGGATGTAGGGCTTGCGCCCCAGGTTGGCGATGTTGACCA
Source organism: Limnochordales bacterium (assembly GCA_035304545.1). Classification (GTDB taxonomy): domain Bacteria; phylum Bacillota; class Limnochordia; order Limnochordales; family ZCTH02-B6; genus ZCTH02-B6. Next base: position 7,302 of record DATGPV010000066.1, read on the forward strand.
CATAGCGCCCGCCCGGCCGCAGCACCCGGTATACTTCCGCGGCGACCCGGGTGATCAGGTCCAGGTAGGCGCCGAGATCCAGGTCCTCGTCGTACTCTTTCCCCGCGTTGTAGGGGGGTGACGTAAAAGCCAGGGCCACGGACCCGTCGGGGATGTGGTGCATGTCCTCCGCGGTGTGGCAGTAAATGCGGTTGGCCCACTCTTCCAAGGGCTTGGGCGGCACCTTGGGACCCTTCTGGCCCGCCGGCCCCGCCCCGTTTCCCGCCGCCGGTCCCCGTCCGTTGAAGCGGCCCGCGTCAAACAGGCCGACCAGGTCCCCGCCTCCGTACAGGTTTCGTTCGTAGAAGGCCGATGCATCGTGGCTCTCGCGTTTGGAGGCCCCAAAGGCATACGTTCGCGTGGCCCGGCGCACGGGCTATCCCCTCCGCTCCCACACTACGCCAAGGGCGACAGATTTTCCTGGGCGCCCCGGCCAGCCGCACGGGGCGGCGGGCGGTTTTCCCCGGCGCTGGGCTCTCAGCTTTTCAGCTTGGGAGCGAACTGCTGCTGGAACTTGGCCACCTTGGGGGCCACCACCAGGCGGCAGTACCCTTGCTGGGGGTTGCGGCGGAAGTACTCCCGGTGGTATTCCTCCGCGGGATAAAAGGCTTCCAGGGGCACCACTTGGGTGACGATGGGGTCCGGCCACCGGCCTGACGCCTCCAAGGCGCGGATGGCCTCCAGGGCTTCGGCCCGCTGCTGGTCGTCGTGGTAAAGGATGATGGAACGGTACTGGGGCCCAATGTCGTTGCCCTGCCGGTCGGGCGTGGTCGGATCGTGGATCGCGAAGAACACCTCCAGGAGTTCCGGATAGGAGATTACTTCGGGGTCAAAGGTGATCTGCACCACCTCCGCATGGCCAGTGGTGCCGGTGCATACCTGTTCGTACGTGGGGTTGGGCACATGACCCCCGGCGTACCCGGGCAGCACCTGTTTGACCCCCCGCAGCTGCTCAAACACCGCCTCCAAGCACCAAAAGCAGCCCCCGCCCAGGGTGGCCACCTGCTCGCGGGCTTGTGTCATGCGCGCTTCGCCTCCCTCATCCATGGTTCCCGGATCGGCCGGCCTCGCGCCAGGGCCGCGCCCGGTCCCGCCCCTATTCGGCGCCGGCCGCGGCGGATCCTGGCCCCGGGGCCCCGGGTTGTCCCGGCAGAGGCCATGGCGCCCGGCCGCCAGGAGTGGTATTCTGGTGACGCTGGCAAGTCTGCCCAAACAGGAGGGGGTAGCCCGGACCCTACCCAGCCGAAGAGGGGGAATGCCCGGTGGGACAAGCGTGGGATCCGGCGGGCTATGCCCGTCACGCGGCCTTCGTGCCCCAGCTGGGGGCGGGGGTGGTGGAGCTGCTGGCGCCGCGTCCCGGGGAGCGCATTTTGGACCTGGGCTGCGGCGACGGCGCGCTGACGGTCCGGCTCATGGCGCTGGGCTGCGACGTGGTGGGCGTGGACGCAAGTCCCGCCATGGTGGCGGCGGCCCGGCAGCGAGGCGTGCCGGCTATGGAAATGGACGGCCACTCCTTGTCCTTTGTGGAGGAGTTTGACGCGGTCTTCAGCAACGCCGCCCTGCATTGGATGACCCGGCCCGATGCGGTCATCGCCGGGGTGTGGCGGGCCCTCAAGCCGGGCGGGCGGTTCGTCGGCGAGCTGGGCGGCCACGGCAACGTGGGAAGCGTCATCGCCGCTCTGAAGCCCGAGCTGGCCGCGCGGGGGCTGTCCTTTGAGGCGCTGAACCCGTGGTATTTTCCCACCGCCGAGGAGTACCGGGCGCGGCTGGAGGCGGCCGGATTCAAGGTGCGCGTCGTCCAGCTCATCCCCCGGCCCACACCGCTGCCCACCGATTTGCGGGGCTGGCTGCACACCTTCGCCCAGCGGTTCTTGGAGGCGGTGCCGCCGGAGGAGCGGGACGCCTTCCTGCGGGCGGTGGAGGAGCGGTGCCGGCCTGTGCTGCAGGGCGCGGACGGCCGGTGGCAGCTGGATTACGTGCGCCTGCGCTTCGCGGCGGAAAAGCCCAAAGGCGCGGCCTAGGCGGCGGACCAGGCTGGGCCGGGATGGCCCCCAGGGAGCGGCACCGGGCTGCCGGCGACGAGAAGCAGAGGAGTGCGACGTGATGGAAGAACCTGCTGCCTGCGTCTCCGACTCGCCGCGGATTCGTCGGCGCCACCGGAAGTTGGCCCGGGCCCCGCGGGCCGGGTCCGCGACCGTGCGGTGGTGACAGTGAAGCGGATGACGCTGGCAACCTTCTCCCTGGTGATTTTCTCGGTGGCCATGGGCGTGGCGGGGCAGCTGTTCATGAAGCGGGGCATGCTGGCCCATCCCAACCTGCAGCTGGAAGCTTCGGCCCTATTGCGGGCGCTCTTGCAGCCGGCGGTGCTGGTGGGCTTTGCCTGCTACGGCGTGGCGTCCATCTCCTGGCTGATGGTGCTCTCCCGGGTGCCCCTGTCCGTCGCGTATCCCATGCTGAGCTTGGGCTACGCGGCGGTAGCCGTGCTATCGTGGTACTTTTTTGGCGAGCCCTTGAGCCCGGTCAAGCTCGCCGGCATCCTGGCCATCCTGGCCGGCATTGTGCTCTTGTCCCGGGCATGAGGGCCGCCCGCGGCCGCGGAACCCGTTCCGCTGCGCCGGTGCGGGACGGGCCCGCGGACGCTGCGGGCCCGCCGTGCGGGCAAGGAGCCCTAGTCGGCGTCGGCTTGGCCGCCGGCCCCGTCGTCCGGGGCCGCATCATGATCGCCAGGTGCCAGCAGCTCCCGCCACCGGCCTGCCTCGATGAGCTCCCGGACTTCTTCGGGCGTCCGCCCGGTGCGCTGCGCGATATGCTCCACCACGGCCGGGGGCAGCCACGCGGCGATGTCGGGGCCGTACTCGCCCACCCACTCCTCGTACTGGTCGAGACGTTCCCGGAGCCGCTCGCGGGTCCGCTCCCACTCGTAGGGCCAGAGCTGGCGGGCTACTTGCACCAGCTCCCGCTCGACCTGCCGCAGCTCCGCGCGCAGGCGCCGGCGCTCCTGAATCAGCGCGTCCCAGCGCGCGAGGAGGGCCGCCCGTTCCTCATCGTCCAGGGAGTTTTCGCCGGGCTTGCGGCTCCCGGCAGCGTCCCGGTCCCCGTCGTGGGCCTTGTCTTCGAGGGCCCCTTCCTGGTGGACCGCTTCCCCGGCGGGTTCTTCCTGCTGGCCCGCTTCCTGAACCGGTTCGACCGCTGGAGGGGCCGCCTCGCCCGCCCCGTGGCTGGCCCGCACGGCGCCGGCCAGGCTTCCGCCCAGCAGGGCCAGCACCAGCGCGAGCACGCCCCAGCGCTTCAGCGAAGAAGGCAATGAGGCCATGATCCCACTCCTTTCCGCTTGCAGTATATCGGCCGGTTGGGGGAGGGCACCAGCGAAAGTTTGTGGCAGGACCGGCAGCACCAGGAGACCCCGGCGCCGTGGTGCGCCGCGCCGGCTGCAGCCAATGAGAAAAGGCACGGCCAGCGACGGCCGTGCCCATAAAAAGTTCTTTGCGCAGTTTGCCGCCGGCGGCAGCCTCAGAAGCGCAGGCCCACGCCGATGCGGCCGGCGAACTCGTGCTCGGCCTCGTTGAAGTAGTCGTCCACGCCCACCAAGACAAAGAACCGATCGGCAACGGGGATATAGGCCTCCGCCCGGGCGGTGAACTTGGCCTTGGTGGAGGGGGCGTCGGTCTGTCCCGTCACACCCAGCCAACCGGCCACGCTGATGGTGGGGCTGAGCTTCGCGGAGCCCCAAACGCCGACTTCCCAGCGGGGGCTGAAGTCGGAGAAGCCGAAGCCGCCGTAGAAGCCCCGCTGGTCGCCGTACCGGCCTGCCAAGAAGACCTCGTCCGCCTGGTACTCATACCCCAGGGACCAGACGTTGGTCAGGTACAGCTCGCCCGTGAGCCAAACCTGCTGCTTTGGGGCGTCCTCGACCCACGCGCCGAGGGCCACCCACCCTGCCGGCTGAGACGCTTGGGCCGCCGCCGGCAGCGCGGCCAAGGAGGCCGCCAAAATCGTCAATACTGCCACCAACAAGACCGACCGGCGCATCAAAGTCGCACCTCCTCAACATGTTCCCGCAGCCCAGGGCGCACCGGATCCCTGCTGCGGCGCCACAGACAAATTCCCTATTCTTGGTCGTTGGCAGAGTTCCTGCCGGCGGGGCGCAGCGACCCCGTCGTGATCGACCCCGTCTTGATCCGCATGGGCCGGGGACCGGCCGCATAGACATTGCGTGCCCGCGCCCCGGCCGGCCGCCCGGCCAGGTGGGATGGGCGACAAGGCAAGCAGGGAAAGGAAGAGCCCGGTGCCCGGCTGCGGCCTGCCGCGAAAGGTGGTCCTGCTTTTCCTGCCCGCGGGGCTCCTTATGGCCCTGCGCCGGGGCTTTCGCTGGTGGGGAGCCGCAGGCGCAGCTCTGGCGCTGGCGGTTTGGTGCCTGTGGGGGCTGCCCGCCGGCGGCCTGTTGGGCGTCAAGGGCCCCTTGGGAGCCAGCGGCCTGCTCGCGGCGGGCGACCCCCTCTGCGGCCGCCCTGGAGCCGCTGACGGCCGGCGGTACGGCCGCGTCCACGAGCAGGATTTGCCGTGGTTTGTCGAGCCCCCGGCCCGGCTGGAGGAGCTGCGGGCGGCCGCGGGCGCCCACCGGCTCCTGAGCGCGTTTCGGGTCAGCTTTCCCGATCCGTTGTTCGAGGAAACCCACAATATCGTCGCGGGAGCCCGCTACCTGGCTGGCACCGTGCTGCGGCCGGGCGCCGTGGTGTCCGTCAACGCCATCCTGGGTCCCTACACGGCCGACCGGGGCTACCGGGAGGGACCGTCCTACGCGGGCGGCCGCCTGGTGCCCAGCCTAGGCGGCGGCGTGTGCAAAGTCTCCTCGGCGCTGTACAACGCCGCGGTGCTGGCGGACCTGGCCGTGGTCGAACGCCACCCCCACAGCATGCCCGTTCCCTATGTGCCCCCGGGCCGGGATGCGGCCATCGCCTGGCGGGCCAAAGACCTGCGCCTGCGGGTCGATGGGCCGGCGCCGGTGGTGGTCTGGGCCGCCGTCGAGGGGGACACCCTCTATGTGGCCCTTTACGGCGGCTACGACCCGCCCCGGGTGGAATGGCACCAGGAGGAGCTGGCCCGGGCGCCTTTCCCCACCATCCGCCGGCTGAACCCCCAACTCCCGCCGGGCCAGGAGCGGGTGGTCGTGGCTGGCGCCGACGGCGTCACCGTGCGCACTGCCATCACCGTCACCTATCCGGGCGCCCCGCCGCAGCGCCGCGACCTGGGCGTCGACGCCTACCGCCCTTTGCCGCGCCTGGTGGAGCACGGCCCCCAAGCGGGCTCGCCCCCCCTGAGGGCAGCCGCGCTGACCGCGCGCCCCCCCAATTTCAACGGATCCTCAACCGTGTTTCCATAGATCCGTGCCCGGGACCCGTGATAGGGTGATACCGCTGGCAGCGAGACAGGCGCCTGTCCCGCGGACGTGTCCGCGCCGCCGACGCGCCGTTCCCGGCGCTGCGGCAGCGCTGGCCAATCCTGCAACAGGAGGCGATCCGCATTGCGACGGCTGACCTGGATGCTCACCGTGACGGCGATGATAGCGGCCCTGCTGATGGGCGCCTCGATGCCCGCTCTGGCCCAGTGGTTTGGCGGGGGAGAGGACGATCCGAGGCAGGCGGCCGTGGCGTCCCTGGAGTCCGTCCGGGATGCCCTCGCGGCGCCGGCCGCGGCTGACTTGGATCCCGGGGCGGTGCCCGGCTATGCGGTGGATGTGCTGGCCCTGATCGAAGGCGAGAACGGCGCGGTGGCCCGCCTGGAGGATGTCGCAGGCCGCAGTGCCGATGAGTTCGCCGGCAGCGACCTGACGGCGATCCTGGAGGCGGCGGAGGAGCCCGCGGAAGTGCTGGCCCTGGTCCATGTGCTGGCCGCCCAGCAGCGGCTGGAAGCCGCCGCCGAGGCCGCTGACCTCCAAGATGCCCTGTACCACGTGGAGCAGGCCCTGGGGCTTTTGAGCGAGTGACCCCCCGGCAGGCTTAACAAGGATGCCCGGCGCGGGCGGCCGGTCCCGGCGGCCCGCGCTGGGCCGGCCTGCGTCCCGGCCTGGTCCCGCCCTTAATCCCGGCCTAGTCCCGGCCCAGGGCCCGGCGCACCGCCGGCGCCACCACCGTGCCAAAGAGCTCGATGGAGCGCAGCACCTTGTCGTGGGGGATGGACCCCACCGTCATTTGCAGCAGAAACCGGTCGTGGCCGAAGATCTCGTGTTGGTATAGGATCTTGTCAATGATCTGTTGCGGGCTGCCGATGAAGTCCGCGCCGCGCAGCGTGGCCGACGCTTCCAACTGGGCCCGGCTCAGCGGCCCCCAGCCCCGCTCACGGCCGATGCGGTCCATCTGCAGCTTCCACGCCGGGAACGCCAGGTCCATGGCTTCCTGGGACGTGTCGGCGATGAAGCCGTGGGAGTTGATGCTGAGCCGGGGCGGCGGGTGGCCCGCCTCGCGCGCCGCTTCCCGGTGCAGGTCGGCCAGCACCCGGAACCGCTCGGCGACCCCGCCGATGATCCCGATGGCCATAGGCAGGCCGAGGCGTCCCGCCCGCACCGCGGAAGCGGGGGTGCCGCCTACGGCCACCCACACCGGCAGCGGATCTTGCACCGGCCGCGGGTAGACGCCCAGATCATGGATGGCCGGCCGGTGGCGCCCCTGCCAGATCACGCGCTCCGAGGCGCGGATTTTCAGCAGCAGGTCCAGCTTTTCTTCAAAGAGCTCCTCGTAGTCGTTGAGATCGTAGCCAAAGAGGGGGAAGGACTCGATGAAGGAGCCCCGCCCCACCATGATCTCCGCGCGCCCGCCGGACAAGAGGTCCAGGGTGGCGAAGGCCTGGAACACCCGCACCGGGTCGTCGGAGCTGATGACGGACACGGCGCTGGTGAGCCGGATCCGCCGGGTCCGGGCTGCGGCCGCGGCCAGGATGACGGCCGGGGCCGACGCTAAGTAGTCGGGGCGGTGGTGCTCCCCGATGCCAAAGACGTCCAGACCCACCTCGTCGGCCAGCTGGATCTCCTCCAGCAGGTTGCGCACCCGCTGCTCCGGGGAGATTTTTTCCCCTGCCGGCGCGATGGGCGTATTTTCCACGAAGGAATAAATCCCTAGCTCCATGACGACGGTGCCCCTTGCGGCGGGGAACCTCCTCTCCTCCACTGTTCTCTGTCAGCGGCTGTTCTTGTCTTCGACTGCGGGCGGCCCATCCCCTCTGGCGCAGCGGGCCTGGGCCGGCCCAGGGTCTTGGGCGGCCCGCGCCGAATTCAGGCCTCCGGGAGGGAATGGAGGTTGCGCCTGCCGGAATTCCGCCTGGAACGCTATTTTGCCCGCTACGAGTTCAACGTGGACCACGTGCTGTGCGCGTCGGACTGCCAGTCGCTGGCCGTGGGAGACCTGCTGGATCTGGCGCCCGGCTCCCGGGCCGCGCTGGAGCGGCTTTGGCTGGGCTACACCGAGGCGCCCGGCGCCCCCGCCCTGCGGGAGGCCATCGCCCGCCTTTATGCGGACATCGGGCCCGGGGACGTGCTGGTGCACAGCGGCGCGCAGGAGGCCATCCTGGTGTTCATGCTCGCTGCGCTGGAGCCCGGCGACCACGTCATCGTGCACACCCCGTGCTACCAGTCGCTGCGGGACGTGGCCCGCGCCCTGGGCTGCCAGGTGAGCCCGTGGCAGGCCCGGGAGGAGGCGGGGTGGGCCCTGGATCTGGACGAGCTTAAGGGGCTGCTGCGGGCCAACACCCGGGTTGTGGTCATCAACACCCCCCACAACCCGACGGGCTGGCTCATGTCCAGGGAGGACTTCGAGGAACTCTACCGCATCACGGCCCAGCGGGGCATCATCCTGTTTTCCGACGAGGTGTACCGGGGGCTCGAAGAGGACCCGGCCCGCCGCCTGCCCGCGGCCTGCGAGCTGGGTCCCCACGGGGTTTCCCTGGGCGTGCTATCCAAGAGCTACGGTTTGCCGGGCCTGCGCATCGGCTGGGTGGCCACCCGCAACCGGCAAGTGCTGCGGCGGATGGCCGCCGTCAAGGACTATACCACCATCTGCAACAGCGCCCCCAGCGAGTTCCTGGCCGCGCTGGCCCTGCGCCACGGCGAAACCTTGCTGGCGCGCAGCCGGGCCCTCCTGGCCGCCAACCGGGCTCACGTCGACGGGTTTTTCGCCCGGCACCCGGACTGGTTCCGCTGGGTGCGGCCTTCCGCTGGCCCCATCGGGTTTCCCCGGCTCCTCGCGGGCGATGTGGAGGAGTTTTGCCGCCGCCTGGCGGACGAAGCCAGCGTCCTGCTCTTGCCTGGGACGGTGTACGATGTGGCCACCCCACACTTTCGCCTCGGCCTGGGCCGCGCGGATCTCCCCCAGGCCCTGAGCCGGCTGGAGGAGTTCCTGGAAACCCTGTAGCGGGCATTTGGGCTTCAGCCTGTCCCGGCCAGAAACCGCCAGCCCGTCCAGAGGAAATACACGCCGAAGCCCAGGAGGAACGCGCCCAGGACGGCCAGGAGGCCCCGGTAGGCGCCGTCGCCCACCAGCCGCCGGCCCGAGGCGACGATGGCCGCCACCAGGCCCAGCCACCCGATGTCGGCCAGGATATGGCCCAGGAAAAACACCACCACCGCCAGGCCGCCCGCGGCCTGGGACAGGGCCACGTACCCGGAGCCGATGGTGGCCCACCACAGGAACCAGTACGGGTTGGACAGCGTGGTGCCCGCGCCGGCCAAGACCGCGTTGCCTGCGGGGCGGCCGCCGGGCTCGTCCCGGCCCGGCAGCCGGGCGTGCCGGGCCTCCAGGAGGGTGCCCCGCCCCATCCACAAGAGCACCCCGCCGCCCACCAGGGAAAGGACGCCCACCACGGCGTCCCGGCTCAGCCAGCTGCCCAGGCCAAAGGCCAGCCCGGCCACCAGCAGCGCCTCCGGCACCGCGTGGCCCAGGGCCACCGACCAGCCCCGCCAAAATCCGCCCCGGCTCGCTTCCCGCACGGCCATGGTGGTGAGGGGGCCGGGGGCCGCCGCGCCCGACAGGCCCACGAGAAACGCGGTGGTGAACAAGGTCCCCAAATCCAAGCCAATCGCCCGCTTCCCGCTGGTCTTTCTCGCTACTGGTTCGCTGGGCCGGCCCTCCGCGCCTGCCCTTGCCGCCTGGCCCCCGGGCCAGGCGCTGCCCCGCGCCCCGCGGCAACGAACCGGCGGGCGGGCGCGAGGACATCGGCCCGGCCGCAGAGAAGGGATCAGAAGATTCTGCGGGACAGCGGTCCGCCACGGCGGGGAGGAGTCGAGCGTGAGCAACCGGACAGCCGGCTTCACCGGCGGGCCCCACGGCAGCGCGGCCCACAGCCCAGCGGATGCCGCCGCGGGCTGGGTGGTGGGCGTCCGCGGGCCGGTGGTGGACGTGGTGTTCGCCAAGGAACTGCCCGCCCTCTACAACCTGCTGGCCATCGAGCTGGACGATGGCCAGCGCATCGCCGCGGAAACCATCCTGCACCTGGACCGCCACACCGTGCGGGCCATCGCCCTCACGGGCACCATCGGCCTGCGCCGGGGCCAGCGGGTGCGCGACACGGGCGGGCCGCTGGCGGTGCCGGTTTCCCGGGAGCTGCTGGGGCGCATGGTCAACGTCTTTGGCGAGCCCATCGACGGCCTGGGCTCCATCCCCGCGGAGGAGCGGTGGTCCATCCACCGGTACCGGGAAGGCCGGCAGCGGCCTTTGGGCCGCCTCCCGGCCACGGGGAGAATCTTCGAAACCGGCATCAAGGCCATCGACCTGCTCGCGCCCTTGGAACGGGGCGGCAAGGCCGGGCTCTTTGGCGGCGCCGGCGTAGGCAAGACGGTGCTGCTCACCGAGCTCATCAAAAACGTGGCCGGCGCGCACCGGGGGGTCAGCCTGTTCTGCGGCATCGGCGAGCGCACCCGGGAAGGGGAGGAGCTGTACCGGGAAATGGAGGAGGCGGGCGTGCTGCCCCAGACGGTGCTGGTGTTCGGGCAGATGAACGAGGCGCCCGGCGCCCGCTTCCGGGTCGGCCACACCGCCCTGACCATGGCTGAGTACTTCCGGGACGTGGAGGGGCGGGACGTGCTGCTTTTGGTGGACAACATTTTCCGCTTCATCCAGGCGGGCCAGGAAGTGTCGGGCCTTTTGGGCCGGTTTCCGTCCCGGGTAGGGTACCAGCCCACCTTGAGCTTTGAGCTGTCCGCGCTGCAGGAGCGCATCAGCAACAGCCCCCACGGCTCCATCACGTCCGTGCAGGCGGTGTACGTGCCCGCGGACGACTTGACCGACCCGGCCGCGGCCCACACCTTCAGCCACTTGAGCGCCTCTATCGTGCTGTCCCGCAAGCGCGCGGCGGAGGGGCTCTACCCGGCGGTGTCGCCCCTCGCGTCCAACTCCCAGATGCTCGCGCCCCACATTGTGGGCCAGGAGCACTACGAGGTGGCCAACCGGGTGCGGGAGACCCTGGCGGAGTATGAGGAGCTCAAGGACGTCATCGCCATGCTGGGCCTGGAAGAGCTGTCCCAGCGGGACCAGATGCTGGTCAACCGGGCCCGGCGGCTGGAGCGGTTTCTGACCCAGCCCTTTTTCAGCACCGAGCACTTCACCGGCCAGCCCGGCCGGTACGTGTCCCGGGAGGAAACCGTCGAAGGGTGCCGGCGCATCCTCAACGACGAGTTTGCCGACTACCCGGAGCAGGCGCTGTTCATGATCGGGTCCATCGAGGAGGCCGACGAGCGGCGGGAAGCCCTCATGCGCCAGGCCCGCCCGGGGGTGATGGCGTGACGTTGACCGTCCTTTTGCCCCAAGGACAGCTGTTCCGGGGGCGGGTGCAAAAGGTGGTGGCCCGGGGCGCCGGCGGCTCCCGGGGGTATTGGCCCCGCCACGTGGATTTCGTCACAGCGCTGGTGCCGTCCATCTTGTCGGCGGTGCTGGAGGACGGCTCGGAGCGCTTTTTTGCCGTGGACGGGGGGGTCCTGGTCAAAAAGGGCGATGAGGTGACGGTGACGGCCCACCATGCGATCATGGCTGACAGCCCGGACCCGCTGCCGGCCGAGATCGAGCGCTTCTTTGCGGAGCAGGAGGAGCACGAGCGCCACACCCGGCGGGTGCTATTTCAGCTGGAATCGCACCTCATCAAGGAGCTGCTGGAATGGGTGCGCTGAGCGGCCCGCCTGGGCCAGCACGCACAGCGGAAGAGCGCCCTGACCCGGCGCCCCAGGGCCAGGCCGGCGCGGCGGGCCGCCCGCCGGCAGCGGGAACGGACGGCCAGGAGCCCGCGCCCGGCCGCGACGGCCGCCGCGCGGTCCAAGAGGAGCGCCGGCGATTCCGCACCGCGGTGGAGCGGGAGGCAGCCCGCCGGGAGCGGTTTCGCCGGGAGGGGTTCCGGGGCTTTTGGTTCGGCTTGTCCAGCTTCGGCATGGTGGGCTGGTCCATCGCCGTGCCGACCCTTCTAGGGATCGCGCTGGGGCTGTGGCTGGACGCCCGCTGGGGCGGCGGCCGGCGCTACACCATTTCGCTCATGGTGGCCGGCCTGGCGGTGGGCATGCACAACGTCTGGCGCTGGCTGCGGCTGCAGGAGGAGGCGGAGGCCGGCCAAGAGGAGACGGACCCGGGCCCCGCGAACGGGGACGGGCCGCAGGACGCTGCGGAAGCCGGAGGCGCGGGCAGGGACGGTTCCGTCCGTGCGGCGAACCAGTCCCGGTCATAAGGCAGCAGGGGAGCTGACGGGCGCAAGGGTGGACGGGCAGACCGTTTGGCAGGAAGGGATCCTGCCCTTGGCAGCAGGGAGCGGGCTCGGCCTGGTATATTTCGCGGGGCTGTGGTGGACGAGCCAGCGGGTGGGCCGGGTGGGGCAGCCGGGGCTGCTCCTGTTCGGGTCTTTCGTGGTGCGGGCGGCCCTGCTGCTGGGCGGCTTGTGGATAGTGAGCGGCGGCCGGCTGGTGCCTACGGCCCTGTTCATGGCGGGTTTCGTTGTCAGCCGGCGGCTCATGGTGGCCCGGGCCTTGCCCCGGGAAAGCGCGGGGGTGCCGAACGGAGCTGCGGGGCCGCAGGGCGGCGGGCGCCGGAGCCCAGCAAGGAAGGGCGGTGATGGGGCATCGACATCCGGATCCAGCTGACCTTTTGGGAGCTGATGATCAACACCTGGTTTGTGATGGCCGTGCTGGTGGGGGCTTCGTGGCTCATTGCCCGGCGGCTGCGGCTGGAGCCGCCGGTTTCCAAATGGCAGCATGCGCTGGAAACCGTGGTGGAGGCCATCGACGCGCAGATCGCCGAGGCGTCGGGCGAGGAGGGCCACCCGTACCTGGCCTTCGTAGGCACCCTGTTCCTCTTTATCGCGGGCGGGGTAGTGCTGGGGCTCCTGCCCTCCCTCAGCTGGGGGCCCAGCGGGTTCGTCTTTTTCTACCCACCTGCGGCCCAAGTGGAAACCGCGGTGGCCCTGGCCTTGTGCGTTTTCTTTGCGGTGCCCTACTACGCCATCCGCCGCCGCGGCGTGCGCCACTGGCTGGCCACCTACGTTCAGCCGTCGCCCCTCATGCTGCCCTTCAACCTGGTGGGCGACGTGTCCCGCACCGTGGCCCTGGCGGCCCGCCTGTTCGGGAACATGATGAGCGGCACGGTGATCGGGGCGCTGCTGCTGGCCATCGCGCCCTTGTTTTTCCCCGTCATCATGCAGCTCTTTGGCCTTTTGACCGGTATCATCCAAGCGTACATCTTCGCGATCCTCGCCGTCGTGTACATCGCCTCGGCGGTTCATATCGAGCGCCGGCGGAGCCGGGACGGGGCTCGCGCCCAGTCAAAGGAGGAATGATCGATCCATGCCTGACGCGGTGTCGCTGATTGCTGCGGTTTCCATTGTGACGGCCGGGTTCTCCATCGGCATCGCCGCCATCGGCAACGCCATCGGCCAGGGCCGGGCCGTGGCCGACGCGGTGCAAGCCATCGCCCAGCAGCCCGACGCGTCCAACAACATCAGCCGGACGCTGTTTGTGGGCCTGGCCATGGTGGAATCATCCGCCATTTACACCTTCGTCATCGCCCTCATTCTCATCTTTGCCAACCCGTTCTGGAACTACCTCACGTCGCTGGTGACGCCGTGAGCCGCCGCAGGGCCGGCCGGGGAGGGTGAGCCTTGGGCCTGGATATCACGACCATCGTGGCGCAGATCATCAACTTTGCGGTTCTGGTCTGGCTGCTGAACCGCTTCTTGTACGGGCCCATCACCAACTTGATGAAGGCCAGAGCCGAGCGCCTGCGCCGGGACATGGAGCGCGCCGAGGCCCTGGCGCAGCAGGCCCGGCAGGCGGAAGCCGAGTACCGGGAGCGCATGGCCCAGCTGGAGCGGGAGCGGGGCCGCCTGCTGGAAGAGGCCCGGGAAGCCGCCCGCCGGGAGCGGGACCGGCTGCTCACCGAGGCGGCCCGGGAGGCCCAGGAGGTCCGCCGCCAGTTCGCTGAAAGCTGGGCGGCGGAGCGGCGGGAGATCCAGGCGGCGGTGGAAGCCAGTCTTGTCCGGCACGTGTGCGACACCAGCGGCCGGATTGTCCAGCAGCTGACGGGGGCGTCGATTGCGGACGCCATCATCGCTACCTTGGAAACCCGCTGGGAGGAGCGGGCCGGTGCCGCGGTGGAGGGCCTGCCGGCCGTGGACGGCGGTTCCGTGGTGGTGCGCACCAGCTTTGCGCCCACCGAGAGCCAGCGGGCGCGTCTGGCCGCCCTGGCCCGGCGCCTGCACCCGGCTGGGGCCGGCGGCGGCGATGAAGGCGGGTCACCCGAAAAGGGCAAGGCCGGGGACAGGGCCTTGCCCACCGTAGAGTTCGTGGTGGACCCGGACCTGGTGCTGGGGGTCGAGATCGAGGGCGGCGGCACCGCCATCGCGTGGACGGCCCGGGACATGCTGGACGACTTGCGGCGCGCGGCCCTGGCCACCTTGGACGGGGCGGTCCGGCGGGACGGGACCGGGGAGCCGGCGCTGGCGCAACGGCAGCCCGGCGGGCACGAGGGGTCCGGCGGGGAAGGGCTGCCCCAGGGCGCGCCGCCCGCCGGGACCGGCCCGGAGACGGCCGGCGGAGGGGGGGTGCGGGCCGGTGCTTGAACGGGCCGTGGAGCGGGCGCTCATCGCCTTGGAGCAGGCCCGCCGCGGGCAGGCGCCCCGCCCGCGGCGCCGGTCGGTGGGCGTGGTGCTGCAGGTGGGCGACGGCGTCGCCCGCATCGCCGGCTTGCCCAACGTCCGGGCGGGGGAGCTGCTGGCCCTGGACGGCGACACCCGGGCGCTGGTGTACGACCTGGAGCCTGACGCCGTCGGCGCCGTGCTCCTGGACGCCGGCGCGAGCCTTGAGGCCGGCTCCCGGGCCCTGCCCACGGGCCGCGTGGCCGACACGCCGGTGGGCCCCGGCTTGGCGGGGCGGGTCATCGATCCCTTGGGGCGGCCCCTGGACGGCTTGGGGCCGGTCCGCGCGTCGGGCAGCCTGCCCGTGGAGCGGGAAGCGCCGCCCATCCTGGCCCGCCGGCCGGTGACGGTCCCCCTGGCCACGGGCCTCAAGGTGGTGGACGCCCTGGTCCCCGTGGGCCGCGGCCAGCGGGAGCTGATCCTGGGCGACCGCCAGACGGGCAAGACGACCCTGGCCGTGGACACCATCCTCAACCAAAAGGGTACCGGCGTCTACTGCATCTACTGCGCCATCGGCCAGCGGCAGTCGCAGACCGAGGCCGTCATCCACACCCTGCGGGAAGCCGGCGCCATGGAGTTCACCCACGTGGTAGCCGCCAGCGGCGACGACGCGCCGGGCCTGCGGTATCTCGCCCCTTACGCGGCCACCAGCCAAGCGGAGTACTGGGTGCAGCGGGGGCGGGACGTGCTCATCGTCTACGACGATCTGACCAAGCATGCGGACGCCTACCGGGAGCTGTCGCTGCTGCTGCGGCGGCCGCCGGGCCGGGAAGCGTATCCCGGCGACATCTTCTACGCCCACGCGCGCCTCTTGGAGCGGGCCGGCTGCTTTCGGGACGAATACGGCGGCGGCTCCCTGACAGCCCTGCCCATCGCGGAAACCCAGGCGGAGGACATTTCCGGCTACATCCCCACCAACCTGATCTCCATCACCGACGGCCAAATTTACTTGAGCGCCGCCCTGTTTCAAAAGGGCATCCGCCCGGCGGTGCACATCGGCCTTTCGGTTTCCCGGGTGGGAGGCAAGACCCAGTGGCCGGCGTACCGGGCGGTGGCCGCCCGCCTCAAGCTGGACTACAGCCAGTTTGAGGAGCTGGAGTTCTTTTCGCGCCTGGGCACCCGTCTCGACGAAGTGTCCGAACGCATCATCCAGCGGGGACTGCGCATCAGGGAAGTGCTCAAGCAGCCGGTGGCGTCGCCCATCCCCCTGGCGGAGCAGATCGCCTTGCTGTTGGCCGTCAACGAGGGCCTGTTTGACGGGGTGGCACCGGAAGCGGCGCCCGCGGTGGAGGAACGGCTGCGGCCGGCGGTGCGGCGGGGGGCGCAAGGGATCCTGGAGCACATCGCGGCCGGCGGGCAACTGGAGCCGCACCAGCGGGAAGCTTTGCTGGAGGTCATGACCCGGGCCTTGGCCGGCCGGGGAGGGTAGGCGGTGTCAGGACAAGTCCAGCGGCTCCGGGAGCAGCTCAAGACCGTCACGCAGCTCCAGTCGGTGGTGGAAACCATCCGCGCGCTGGCGGAGGTCAACGCCCGCCGGGCCCAGGCCGTGGCCCGGGATGTGGGCCAGTACGCCCGCGCTGTGCACCTGGCCCTGCACGTCGTGCTCCATTCCTTGCGCCGGGAGGAGCGGTGGGTGCCCGGGGCCAGCAGGGGGAACCCCCGGGGCGGGGCTGCTTCGGGCAAGGCTCCCCTCATCGCCCTGGTCATCACCTCGGACCAAGGCCTGTGCGGGGCCTTCCACCAGCGCATCGCCAGCTACGCCCTGGCCCTGCTGGAGCGGGAAGCCCCGGACAAGAGCCGGCGGGGCGTCATCACCATCGGCTACCGGGGGCTGGAGCGGATGCGGGCCGCGGGCGAGACCATCCTGGCCCACTGCGACGGCGCCGGGTCCATCGAGGCCATGCCGGCGGTCACCGGCCAGGCTTTGGCCGCGCTGGAGGCGCAGCTGCAGCGCTTCCCCGACGCCCGGGTGGTGGTGGTCTGCAACCGGCCCGACGACGGCCGGGGATTCCGGGAAGACCATTTCCAGCTGCATCCCTTCGATGTGGAGCGCTGGCTCGCGCTGCCCGAGGGCGAGCCGCCCTTCCGCACGATTCCCGCCCACGATCTGGCGCCCCGGGAGCTGCTCAAGCTCTTGGTGCGGGAGCAAATTTACGTCGACCTGTGGCGGGCCCTGGTGGATTCCTTTGCCGCCGAAAACGACGCCCGCCTGAGCGCCATGCGCAACGCGTCCGACAACATCGAAGAGCGGCTGGGCGACCTGCAGACCCAGTACCGCCGCCAGCGCCAGGAGTGGGTCACCCAGGAACTGATGGATGTCATGGGCGGCGTCGAAGCGGCGTCGTCCGCGCAACCCCGCAGGGAAAAGGACTGGGCCGCCGCCCTGGTGGAGCTTTTGGCCGGGGACGCCTAGCTGCAGGCAGGCGGACAGCCAGGGGCGGCTGCGCCCGCTCCGAGGTTGGCTCGCGGCGGCCGGCGGGCCTGCACGGCAACGTTGCGGCCGCGGGGGGTACTGCGGTCGCTAACCCTCGCCTGCGGGCACGCTGCGGCGATCAAAGAGGGCGTCCAGCACGCCCAGAAGGATGTGGGCCAGGCCAAAGCCAAACAGCCCCGCCCCAAACATGGTGCCCATCCACAAGGTCCACGCCGCCAACGACACGATGACGCCCACGAGGGCCACGATCCATCCGGTGCTCACTGCGGTCACCTCACCGGTACGCGAACTGCCTTGCTGGTGTTAATGTGCACGTTTCGGCCCGGGGCATTAGACGGTGCGCCGCACTAGATCCTGGAAAACCGCCCGCATCGACGAATTTCGCGCCCGGGCTGGCGGACGGGCCCCCGCGGCCTGCTGCGGCGAACAGGAAGACGGGGCAGCAAGCCGGTTTTTCGGCAGAAGGAGACGCCGGCCGCGGCTCGTAATAGTAACGAGTACTAATAAGCGGCCGGGGCGGCAGGCAGCGGGCAAGACCGCTCCACCGAGGATGAGCCATGACCAGAACCAGGAACACCCGACAAAAGATGGCGGTGTTGGCGGCGGTGCGGCGGGCGCCCCACCACCCCGACGCGCGGTGGGTGTACAACGAGGTCAGCCAGGAGATCCCGGACATCAGCCTGGGCACCGTGTACCGGGCGCTGGCGGCCTTGAGCGCGGAAGGGCTCATCCGGGAGTACCGCCAGGCCGACGGGCCGACCCTCTACGACTCCAACACCGACGATCACTCCCACATCCGCTGCCGCCGCTGCGGGCGCATCGAGGATGTGCCGGCCGTGGGTCTGCCGGACCGCGTCCTCGAGGCCATTCGCGAGGCCAGCGGGTTTGCCCGGGTGGACCAAGTGTTCCTGGAGTTCGGCGGCGTGTGCGCCCGCTGCGCGCAAAGGTCCCGGGGACCGGAGGCGCTTCGGCCCGACCCGGGTCAACGTTGAAGCCGGGTTTGAAGCCAAGGCGGAAACCGGCTCTTAAGCCGGCTTGCAAACCAACGTTAAAATCCTGTGGAAAGGAGCGCATCAGCAGCATGCAGCAAAACGGCCAGGCGCCGGCTGTGGGCAGCGTGCACACCGTCGGCCGGGGCCCCACCAACAGGGACTGGTGGCCCAACCAGCTCAACCTGGACATCCTTCATCAGCACTCGTCGCTGTCCAACCCTATGGGGGAGGACTACAACTACGCCGAAGAGTTTCAGAAGCTGGACTACTGGCAGCTCAAGAAGGACCTCGAGCAGCTCATGACCGACTCGCAGGACTGGTGGCCGGCGGACTTCGGCCATTATGGCCCCCTTTTCATCCGCATGGCGTGGCACAGCGCGGGAACCTACCGCACCGGCGACGGCCGCGGCGGCGCCGAAGGGGGCCAGCAGCGCTTCGCGCCCCTCAACAGCTGGCCCGACAACGTCAACCTGGACAAGGCCCGCCGGCTGCTCTGGCCGATTAAGAAAAAGTACGGCAAGAAGATCTCCTGGGCGGACCTCATGATCCTGGCCGGCAACGTGGCGCTGGAATCCATGGGCCTCAAGACCATCGGTTTCGCCGGCGGCCGCGAAGATCACTGGGAGCCCGAGGAGGACATCTACTGGGGCAAGGAAACCGAGTGGCTGGGCTCGGAGCGCCATTCCGGCGACCGGGAGCTGGAAAAGCCCCTGGCGGCCACCCAGATGGGCCTCATCTACGTGAACCCCGAAGGGCCCGACGGCAAGCCGGACCCGCTGGAGGCCGCGAAGGAAGTGCGGGAGACCTTCCGGCGCATGGGCATGACCGACGAGGAAACCGTGGCCCTCATCGCCGGCGGCCACACCTTTGGCAAGACCCACGGTGCGGCCGACACGTCCCACGTGGGGCCGGCGCCCGAGGCCGCGCCCATCCACCAGATGGGCCTGGGCTGGAAGAGCTCCTACGGCTCCGGCAAGGGCGGCGACACCATCGGCAGCGGCATCGAGATCACCTGGACCACCACTCCCACCAAGTGGACCAACAACTTCTTGTGGAACCTGTTCGGCTACGACTGGGAGCTGACCAAGAGCCCGGCGGGCGCGTGGCAGTGGCAGCCCAAGCACGGCATGGGGAAGGGCACCGTGCCCGACGCGCACGATCCCCACAAGCGCTGGGCGCCGGGGATGCTGACCACCGACATCGCGCTCAAGGTGGACCCCATCTTTGAGCCCATCGCCCGGCGGTTCCTGGAAAATCCCGATGAGTTCGCCAAGGCCTTTGCCCGGGCGTGGTTCAAACTGACCCACCGGGACATGGGTCCCCGCAGCCGCTATCTGGGGCCGGAGGTGCCCGAGGAGGAGTTCATTTGGCAGGATCCGGTGCCGGCCGTGGACCACGAACTGATTACGCCGGCTGATGCGGAGGCGCTTAAGGCCAAGATCCTCGCGTCGGGCCTGCCCGTGTCGGACCTGGTGTACGTGGCCTGGTCGGCGGCCTCCACCTTCCGGGGCTCCGACAAGCGGGGCGGCGTCAACGGCGCCCGCATCCGCCTCGCGCCCCAAAAGGACTGGGAGGTCAACGAGCCCGAGCGGCTCCAGCGGGTGCTGGACGTGCTGGAGCAGATCCAGCGGGAGTTCAACGCCGCGCAGCCGGGCAACAAGCGGGTGTCCTTGGCCGATCTCATCGTGCTCGCGGGCAACGCCGGCGTGGAGCAGGCGGCCCGCAAAGCCGGTTTCGACGTGGTGGTGCCCTTTGCACCGGGCCGCACCGACGCGTCGCAGGAGCAGACGGACGTGGAGGCCTTCGCGGTGCTGGAGCCCTTTGCCGACGGCTTCCGCAACTACCAGAAGGCCAAGTCCCCGCTGCGGGTGGAGCAGCTCCTGGTGGACAAGGCGCAGCTGCTGACCTTGACCGCGCCCGAGATGACGGTGCTCATCGGGGGTTTGCGGGTGCTGGGCGCGAACTACAAGAACTCGCCCCACGGCGTCTTCACCGACCGGGTGGGCACCCTTTCCAACGACTTCTTCGTGAACCTGCTGGACATGGGCATCGAGTGGCAGCCCGTGGACGAGGACGAGGAGCTGTTTGAGGGCCGTTGCCGCAAGACGGGGGAGGTCAAGTGGACCGCGACCCGGGTCGATCTCATCTTCGGCGCGCACGCGCAGCTGCGGGCGCTGGCGGAGGTCTATGGCGCCGACGACGGCCAGGAAAAGTTCGTGCGCGACTTCGTCAACGCGTGGGCCAAGGTCATGCACTTGGATCGCTTCGACATCCGCATCGGGCGCAAGTGGAAGGTGGACCCGGCCCAGTGGATCGCCCAGGGCGCGCTGGAAAAGGCCTCCTAAAGCCGCTCGATCCAAGATGGGCAGGACAGGCCGGCGGGCAGCATCCCACGGGGATGCTGCCTCCTTTTTATCGGGGAGGGCGGGCGTCCTGGAAAGGCGATGCCCCCGATGGGCCCGGAGACAGAGCCTGGCCGCTGCGGCCCGCACAAGCCCGGCGCCGGAAAAATTCAGGGAAAATTCGCGAGGAAGGTCTTGACACGCGGCCCCCGGCGGGCTTACATTTTAGCCAATACCGACCGGAATACCCGGCCGGGACAACTGAATAAAGAGCGGTTACCCAGCTCTTATCAAGAGCGGCGGAGGGACTGGCCCGATGAAGCCCGGCAACCGGCAGCTCATTTGCTGCAGCGGTGCCAATTCCTGCAGGACCCAGGGGTGTCCTGAGAGATGAGAGGGGGGTGCGAACGGCAGGATCATCGTGTCGCCTCTCCTCGTGGAGAGGCTTTTTTGATGCCTTTTTCCGGAAGGAGGAAGCTGCATGTCCACTCTGGTGGCCAACGTGGCCGACATCGTCAAGGCGTCGGCCCAGCGGGACGGCGGCCGGCGGGCTCTGGTGTTTGAAGGGCAGAGCTGGACCTACGCCCAGCTGGACGCGGCCATCGATGGGTTCGCCGCCGCCCTGGAGGCGCTGCGCCTGCCCCGGCCCAGCGTGGTGTCCGTCTATACGGAGAGCGTGCCCGAGCTGCTGGTGGCCTATCTCGGCACCGCCCGGGCGGGCCACGTGGCCAACATCGTCAACGGCACCTTGCAAGCCCCCGAGGTGGCCTATATCCTGGCCGACTCCGATACCCGGGTCCTCGTCACCGATGGCAGCCGCTGGCGCCAGCTGGCCGGCCGCCCGGACTTGCCGGATGCCCTGGAGCGGGTCCTCGTGGCGCCGGCCGCGGGCGACGGACCGTGGCCCGCGCGCTGGTCGCGGCCCCGCACCGACACCTTCGCCAGCTTCCTGGCCGCGAGCGGGAGCGGAACGCCGGGCCGGTCCTGGCCTGTACCTTCCGCGGGTTCATCGCCCGGAGCAACGGCGGAAGCGCGGGCCAGTGGGCCGGCCCACTGGCCCGCGGATCCCGATGCCCTGTCCACCCTTATGTACACGTCGGGCACCACGGGCAAGCCCAAGGGCGTCATGCTCTCCCACCGCAACATCGTCGACAACGCGGTGCGGTTCGCGGCCATTCACTACAGCCCCGACGACCGGCTGGCCATCGGGGCGCCCCTTTTCCACTGCTGGGGGCTCATCAACGGCGCCCTGGCCATCTTGTGGGCGGGCGGCACCGCCCTCATCCTCCGGCGTTTCCAGACGGAGGCGGCCTTGGAGCTGGTGCGGCGGGAGCAGGCCACCCAGTTCCTCGGAGTGGCGGCCATGTACCGCTTCATGCTGCGGGCGCCGGGCAGCCGGGCAGCCCTGGCGTCCCTCAAGGTGGCCCACTCGGCCGCGGCGCCCACGCCCGTGGAACTCATCGATCGGCTGCGCACCGACTTTGGCATCCAGTACGCGGAGTCCTACGGCCTCACCGAGACGTCGCCGGTCATCACCACCGCCCACTGGCGGGAAACCCGCCCCGGCTCCTGCGGCAAGGCCGTGGGGGACACCGAGCTCAAGGTGGTCGCGCCCGGCGGGACCCCGGTGGGGCCGGGGGAGGCGGGCGAGCTGTGGGCCCGGGGCACCGCCATCATGCTGGGCTATTGGCGGCGGCCCGACGCGACGGCCCAGGCCATCACCCCCGACGGGTGGTTCAAGACCGGCGACATCGTCCGCATGGACGGGGACGGCTACGTCTACATCGTCGACCGGGTCAAAGACATGATCAACGTGGCCGGCGAGAAAGTGTACCCCCGCGAGGTGGAGGAAGTGCTCCACGCCCATCCCGCCCTCGCCGACGCGGCGGTGGTGGGCGTTCCCCATCCCGACAAGGGCGAGGTGCCCAAAGCCTACGTGGTGCCCAAGCCGGGCGCGGCCGTTTCCGCGGACGAGATCCAGGCCTATTGCCGGGAGCGCCTGGCCCGGTTCAAGGTGCCGGCGGAAGTGGAGTTTGTGGCGGAAATCCCCCGCAGCGCGTCGGGCAAGACGCTGCGGCGAAAGCTGCGGGCGGCGGGCGGGACGGAGGGCTCGGAGGATCAGCCGCATCCGCCTGCGCACGAGCTGCAAGCAGCGGCGCCTTGGCCGGCGCCGCCGGAAGGACAGCTGGAGCCCGCGGCCCGGACCGAGGGCCGCTGAGTCCCATTCCGAAAGGAGCTGATCCGCGTTGAGCCAGCGGAACACCATCGGCAAGAGCGTGACGAGCCGCAGCGCCACGGCTGCGCACCGGACTGTGCCCGCCCCGGGCCTCGCGGGCCAGGGCCTTACCCGCCGGGATTTCCTGCGGCGGAGCGCCGCGGCGGCCGCCCTGCTGGCGGCGCCTTCGTTCGTTTACGGCGCGGTGGCCCGGGCGGCCGCGGCCCGCCCGGTCAAGGTGGGCGTCATCGGGTCCCTCACGGGCGCCGTGAGCGTCTGGGGCCGGGTTACCCGGGACGGAGCGACCCTGGCGGCGGAGCAGATCAACGCCGCCGGCGGCATCCTGGGCCGGCCCGTGGAGCTGATCGTGGAGGACGACGCGTCCGCGCCCGACGTGGGGACGCGGCGCGCCCGCAAGCTGGTGCTGGAGGACAACGTGGACGTGCTGGTGGGGGTCAATCACAGCGGTGTGCTGCTTTCCATCCTGGAGCAGCTGCCGTCCCTCAACAGGGTGCTGATCGGCACCTGCGCCACCAGCGCCGAAGCCACGGTGCAGCGGTTCAACAAGTACTTCTTCCGGGTGCACAGCAACTCGGACCAGGAAGGCATGGCCGGCGCCCTGTACGCGGCCCAGTTCCCCTACCGGCGCTGGTCGGTCATCGCGCCCAACTACGCCTACGGGTACGAGACGTGGGGGTCCTTCATCAGCGTCCTCAAGGCGCTGCGGCCGGACATCGAGATCCTGGACGTCCAGGCGTGGCCGGCCTTCGGCGCGCCGGACTTCACCAGTCACATCACCCGCCTCCGGGCGGCGCGTCCCGACGCGGTGGTGAGCGCCATGTGGGGCGGCGACGCGGTCAACCTCATCCGCCAGATGCAGCGCTTCCGGTTTCTGGACGGCATCGCCCTGTTTTCGCCGGCGGCCCTGGCCCTGGACGTGCTGTACGCGCTGGGCGAGGAAGTGCCCGAAAACCTGCACAGCAACGCCCACGGCTACTGGTTTGAAGCGCCGCAGCCCGGCCGGGAGGCGGCCAACCAGACCTTTGTCCAGGCCTACCAAGCCCGCTTTGGCGAGTATCCGCATTCTACGGCCCACGCCACCTACACGGCCCTCTGGGCCTTCAAGCAGGCGGCGGAGCAGGCCGGCACCACCGATACCGCCCATCTCATCGCCGCCCTGGAGGGACTGGAAGTGCAGTTCCCCGGCTACAAGGGCTACCTGCGCAAGGAGGACCACCAGATCGTCCACGATCAGGCGTGGGGCCGCACCGTGGCCGCCCCGGACCTGCCCTTCCGGCGGCGCATCACCGACCTGCGGTGGTTCAACGGCGAGGACATCACGCCCAGCGTCGAGCAGGTGCTGCGCCTGCGCGAAAGCGGGGATCGCCCCGACTACTACCGCTACATCATCGGCGCGTGAGAAGGGCGGTGGCACCATGCAGGGGATGCTGGGAACGACAAGGATCTTTGGCGCCGCCGCCCCGGCGGGTGCCCGGCTTCTGTGGGCCGGGCTGGGCCTGCCGGCGGTGGCGGGCGTGGGGCATGCCGGCCACGTCCACCACATGATGGATCATTCGGTGGTGGACGCGGCCGGCACCGCCGGCGTCGACTGGCAGCTGTACGCAACGCTGTTTCTCAACGGGCTCAGCGAAGCGTCCCACATGTACCTGGTGGCGGTGGGGCTGTCCCTCATCTTTGGCGTCATGCGGGTGCTCAACCTGGCCCACGGGGCGCTCCACATCGCTGGCGTATACGTGGCCGTCACCCTCCTCGCGTGGTGGGGCAACTGGTGGCTGGCCCTGCTCCTCGCGCCCTTGGCGGTGGCCGCGCTGGGCGCCCTCATCGAAGTGGGCCTGCTGCGGCCCATGTACGGGCGGCCCCCCACCTACGTGCTCATCCTCACCTTCGGGATCGTGCTCATCCTGCACGACGTGCTCAAGATCGGCTGGGGCGTGGACTACAAGATCCTGCCTGAACCGCCGGCCCTCGCGGGCGTGGTGGACATCTTGGGCGTCGTGTACCCGGTGTCGTACCTGTTCGGCATCGCGGTGGCCGCGGCCTTGGGGCTGCTCTTGTGGCTGTTTTTGGCCCGCACCCGGCCGGGCCGTATCATCCGGGCGTGCGCCGAGGACCGGGAGATGGCGGCATCCCTCGGGATCAACGTGCCGCTGGTGTACACCGGAGTGTTTACCCTGGGCGCCTTCTTGACGGCCTTTGGCGGGGTCCTCATGGGGACCATCATGGCCACTTCGGCTCCGGAGGCGCTGGACACCATGCTGTACGCCTTCGCGGTGGTGGTCATCGGGGGCCTCGGGAGTTTCGGCGGCGCCGCCCTGGGGTCGCTGCTGGTGGGGCAGCTCAACGCCTTCGGCCTGCTGGTGATGCCCGAGTGGAACATGGCCTTCATGTTCCTGGCCATGGCCCTCATCCTGGTGCTGCGGCCCCGGGGGCTGTTGGGCAGGGGAGGTGCATGACGGTGGATCGCAACGGCTGGACGTGGCTGGCCCTGGTGGCCGCGGCGGCCCTGCTTCCCTTGGGGCTGCGGGAGTTTCACGTGCACCTGCTGACCGAAATCCTGATCCTGGGCCTGTTTGCCGCGGCCTTCAACCTGCTCTTTGGCTACACGGGGCTTCTGTCCTTTGGCCAGGCCGCCTACTTTGCCATCGGCGCCTACGCCTGCGGGCTGTGGCTCAAGGGCCCGTGGCCGTCCCTGCCCCTGGGGCTTCTCCTGGGAGCCATCGCGGCCGGCGCGGCGGCCTTGGCCGTGGGCTTCTTGTGCGTGCGCCGGGACGAGATCTACTTTGCCATGGTGACCCTGGCGTGCGGGCAGCTCATCTTTGTGGCCCTGTGGCGCTGGCGGGACGTGACCGGCGGCTCCGACGGCATCGGCGGCATTCCCCGCCCGCCGCTGGATCTGGGGGCGGCGGCGCTGAATCTCGCCCCGACCCTCCACTTCTACTACTTCACCCTGGCCGTGGCGGCCGCCGCCCTCTACGTGCTGTGGCGCATAACCCGCTCCCCCTTGGGCCTCACCTTGCGGGCCGTGCGGGACAACCACCGCCGGGTGGACTACCTGGGCGTAGGCATGGCCCGCTACCGCCTGGCCGCCTTTGGGGTGTCGGGGGCTTTTTGCGGGCTGGCGGGGGCCCTCTTCGCGCCCTACCAGGGCACCATCACGCCGGCCCTGGCCAACTGGATGTGGTCCGCGGAACCCGTCATGATGACGCTGCTGGGCGGCCCCGGCGTCTTTGCCGGGCCGCTCCTGGGGGCGGCCCTGATCACCCTGCTCAAGGACTTTGTCGCCTCGGCCACCGAGTACTGGCCCCTTTTGGTGGGCACCGCGGTGGTGCTGCTGGTGCTGTTCCTGCCCGGCGGCGTGGGCGGCGCGGTGCGGGATCTGGT
>DATGPV010000067.1:0-25206 GCA_035304545.1 Limnochordales bacterium
CTGGAAACCGGCAGGCGGCTTGGCGATCCGCCCCGAGGGCCCCGCGGCCGGTCGGCTCGCCAAGGCGCGAGCCGGGGCGCCGGCAGCGGCGGAGGCGCACGGGGCCAGGGAGGAGGCGATCTAGATGGCCGTGTGGCTCAAGACCATGGCCGCGCTCCGGGAGCCGGGGGCGGCGGGCGCCGGGGACGAGGAGCGGACGCCGGCCCTGCTCCGGCTCGAGGGATTGCGCAAGCATTTCGGCAGCGTCCGGGCGGTGGACGGCGTGGACCTGGCCGTGCGCGAAAGGGAGCTGACCGCGGTGATCGGCCCCAACGGCGCCGGCAAGACCACCCTGTTTCACCTGGTGACGGGCGCCCAGCGGCCCGATGGCGGCCGGGTGCATTTCGCCGGCCGGGACATCACCGGCTGGCCGCCCGCGGCCATCGTCCGGGCCGGCCTGGCCCGCACTTTCCAGATCACCAGCGTGTTTCCGGAGCTGACGGCGCTGGAAAACGTGCTCCTCCCGTGCCTGGCCCGGGACGGGGACACGGCGCGGTTTTGGTCCGGCTGGGTCCGGCACCGGTCCCGGCGGACGGCCCTGGAGATCCTAGACCGGGTCGGCCTGGCTGACCAGGCCGACCGCCCGTGCGGCCAACTGTCCCACGCGGACCAGAAGCTGGTGGAAGTGGCCATGGCCCTGGCCACGGGCCCCCGCCTCCTGCTCTTGGATGAGCCCGCGGCGGGCCTGGCTCCCGGCGAAACCGAGCGCGTCATGGGCGCGCTGCGGGAGCAGGCGGCGGCCGGCAGCGTGACGGTGGTGCTCATCGAGCACGACATGGACCTGGTGTTTGCCATCGCCGACCGGGTGGTGGTCCTGCACCAGGGCCGCATCCTGGCCGACGGCCCGCCGGAAGCCATCCGCGGCAACCCGGCGGTGAAGGAGGTGTACTTGGGTGGGACCTTTGCCGGAACCGCTGCTGGCCGCCCATGAGGTGCACGCCGGAATCGGCCCCAGCAAGATCCTGCACGGCCTCTCGCTGGCCGTGGGGCGGGGCGAGGTGGTGGCCCTGCTGGGCCGCAACGGGGCGGGCAAGACCACGGCCCTGCGCACCTTGATGGGCCACATCCGGCCCCGGAGCGGCGCCGTCCTCTGGCGGGGGCAGGACATCACCCGCTGGCCGCCCCACGCGCGGGCCCGGACGGGCATCGCGTACGTGCCCCAGGACCGGCGCATGTTTCCCGGCCTGACGGTGGAGGAAAACCTGGAAGTGGCTGAAGCCGCCCACCCCGGCGGCCGCCCCCGGGCGGAGCTCTACGAGCTGTTCCCCGTCCTGGCCCAGCGCCGGCGGCAACTGGCCGGTTTCCTGAGCGGCGGCGAGCAGCGCATGCTGGCTTTGGCCCGGGCCCTGGTGGCCAACCCCGCCCTCATCCTGCTGGACGAACCCACCGATGGGCTCGCACCGGTGGTGGTGGAGCAGCTCTTGGAGCGTATCGCCGCCGTGGCCGCGGCGGGCATCAGCATCCTTTTGGCCGAGCAGAACGTGCGCTTTGCGGCGCTGCTCGCGGGGCGCGGGTACCTGATCCACAAGGGGGCCATCCGGCGGGAAGGCAGCGTGCAGGAGCTCTTGGCCGACGAAGAGGCCGCGGGGCGCTACCTCGCGGTGTGAGCGGGAGAGGGGGAATTGCCGTGGCGGCGAGGCCTTTGCCTGGAGAAGCGGACGCCTACGAGCATATCCAGTTGGAAACCGGTGGGCCGGTGGCGGTGGTGACCATGAACCGGCCCCACAAGCGCAACGCCTTGTCCCTCGCGCACATGCGGGAGCTGATCCGTGCCCTGCGGGGCATCGCGCAGGCCGGGGAGGCGGCGGTGGTCATCCTGCGGGGCGCAGGGCCGGCCTTTTGCGCGGGCCATGACTTGAGCGAGATGGTGGGAGCGGAGCCGGCCTTTTACCGGGAGCTTTTTGACACGTGCACAGAGCTGATGGACACCATCCAGTCCATCCCTCAGCCCGTCATCGCCCAGGTGCACGGCGTCGCCACCGCGGCCGGCTGCCAGCTGGCGGCCACCTGCGACGTGGTGGTGGCGGGGGCCAGCGCCCAGTTTGCGACGCCGGGCGTCAAGATCGGCCTGTTCTGCTCCACCCCCATGGTGGCCTTGAGCCGGGCCGTGGGCCGCAAGAAGGCCATGGAGATGCTCCTCACAGGCGAGCCCATTTCGGCCCAGGAGGCGCTGGTGCACGGGCTGGTGAGCCGGGTGGTGCCCGACGAGGAGCTGGAGGCGGAAACCCGCCGGCTGGCCCACAAGATCGCCCAGGCCAGCCCCTACGTGGTAGCCCTGGGCAAGCAGGCCTTTTACCGGCAGATCGAGCTGCCCCAGCAGCACGCCTACGCGTACACCAAGGAGGTGATGACCCTTAATTCCCTGGCCGCGGACGCCCAGGAAGGCATGGGCGCGTTTCTGGAAAAGCGGGCGCCGGTCTGGAAACGCGGGTGAAAGACGGGGGCCGGCCTACCACGGGATGACGCCGTGATCGGCAAAGAAGCCCCCGGTGGGCCCGTCGGGGGGCAGGGTCGCGAGGCGCACCGCGATGGCTGCCCCTTCGGCGGGCGGGCGCACGCCGTGGGGGTTCATGGCCGTCGCGACCATGCCCGGCTCCGCGGCGTTGACCTTGATGCCCGTGCCCCGCAGCTCATAGGCAAAAAGGACCGTCACCGCGTTGAGCGCGGCCTTGGAGGAAGCGTAGGCCAGCGCGGGGGCGCCGCCCAGGTCGAGATAAGGATTGCTCCACGTTCCCAGGGAGGCCAACGCGCTGGACATGTTGACGATGCGGCCCGCTGGCGCCCGCTTCAGCAGGGGCAGCATGGCCTGGGTCACGGCCACGGCGCCAAAGACGTTGGTCTCGTACGTTTGCCGCAGCTGCTCCAGGGTGGCCTGGCTCGGGGGCACGCCGGCGTCGAGGCTGACCGCGGCGTTGTTGACCAGGACGTCCAGCCGGCCGTAGCGGGCCGCGATCCAATCGGCGGCGGCCCGGATGGTTTGCCCGTCGGTGACGTCGAGATGGAGGGCTGTCGCGTCAAGGCCCGCCTCCTGCAGCCGCGCGGCCGCCGCCGCGCCCCGGGACGGGTCCCGGGCGCCCATCAGCACCGCCATGCCCCGTTCTCCCAACAGGCGGGCCACTTCCAAACCGATGCCCCGGTTGGCGCCGGTCACCAGCGCGACTGGCGCCGGCACGCTCGGAGGGGATGCCGTCGTCATGGCTGTCGACTCCCTTCGCTGTGCGGCGGGGGCGGCCTGCACCTGGCCAGCGGCCGCCGGTCCCCGCCGGCCGTGCTGCAAGTAGGATAATCGGTGTCCATTGGTCGAACAAGTACTTACTTTTTTGTGAGTGCCAGTGCCGGTTGGCGGACCGGGGCGATGAACGCCCGGCCAAAGGGGGTGGAGGCGCTGCAGCCGGCTGCCGCGCCGCCCAGCGTCCAGGGCATCGAAGCCGCGCTGCGGGTGCTGGGGGGCAAGTGGAAGCTGCTCATCCTGTGGCACCTGGCGGCCGCGCCGCGCCACTACGGGGAGCTGCGCCGGCTGATGTTCCCGGTGAGCGACAAGGTGCTCACCGAGCAGCTGCGCCAGCTGGAGCGGGACGGGCTGGTGAGCCGGGAAGTCCAGCCGCCGCCAGCCGCCAAACCGGCCCTGCCGCCCCGCACCGTGTATTCCCTCACCGAGTACGGCCAAAGCCTCTACCCCGTCCTCGCGGCCTTGTGCGAATGGGGCCGGGCCCACTTGGCGCGCGCTCGTGGGGCGGGCAGTGCCGGCGAGGGACGAGGGTCAGGGGAGGCCAGCCCGCCGCCGGCGTCGGGCGATTGAGCCGAGGCCGGACGGCGCGCGCGAGCCTGCGGCGCCTTGGCGACGCACGGATCCGCTCCGCCCAGTGGCGCGGTACCGGCTTAATCAAGGGACACGATTTCCGTCCGGGGCAGCAGGCGGGCCACGTCGTCGGGATCGACCCGGCCCGTCTCAAACAGCAAGGCTTTGGCGGTGGCCGCGGCCACGCCCAGCCGCACCGCTTCGTCCAGCGCCTGGCCCCGGGTCCAGCCCACCGCGATGCCGGCCACCAGGGCGTCGCCGCAGCTGATGGTGTTGACGGCTTCGACGGGGGGCGGCACTACGGCGTAGACCTGGGGGCCGTCGGCCACCACCGCGCCCAACGGTCCCAGCGACGCTGCCACCCGCACCCCGAAGCGCTGCTGCACGGCCCGGGCCGCCGCGGCCGCCCAGCGGCGCACCGCCGCGGCTTCCGCCGGGTCAGGATGGGTGTCCCGGGCGGGCGGCGGGCCAGCCAGGGGGCCGCCGGCGGCCCCTCCGATGCCCAGCCGGGCGGCCAGGTCCGCGAGCTCGTGCAGGTTGGGCTTGATCAACGTGGGCCCAGCCTCAAGGCCCAGCGCCAGCGCCGGGCCGGCGGCGTCCAGGATGACGGGCACGTCCTGGGCCCGCACGGCGGCCACCAGCTCCCGGTAGATGGCGGTTTCCAGGCCCGGCGGCAGGCTGCCGGACATGACCACCACCTGCGCCCGGGCGGCCAGGCCTCGCACTTTGTCCACCACGGCTGCGCGGGTGCCGGGGGGTACCGAGGGCCCCGGCTCCCGGATCTGGGTCAGCGTGTTGGCCTCGGGATCGTGGATGATGTGGCAGCTGCGGGATTCGCCCGCCGTCCACACAAAGTCGCCGGCGATGCCCCGGGCCGCCAGCAGGTCCTGCACGTGGCGGCCGGTGTGCCCGGCCAGGATGCCGGTGGCCAGCACCTGCGCGCCCAGGGTGTGGGCAAAGGAAGCGACGTTGAGGCCTTTGCCGCCCGGCGAGCACTCCACGTGCGCGGCGGGCAGGTCCCGCCCGGCGGCGAAGCCGGGCACCGAATACGTTTTGTCCAGCGACGCGTTGAGGGTTACCGTGACGATCACGTGCGCGGAACCTCCAGCCCCTGGCCGTCAAACGCTGATGACTTCGATCCCCCGCAGGCGCAATTCCTCCAGGAAGGCCGCCGGCGCTTCGGTGTCGGTGATGAACCGGCGAACAAGGGACAGGGGACCGATGAAGGCGGGGGTGACTTTGTCCACTTTGCTGTGGTCGGCCACCACCCAGACTTCCCGGGCCTGCTCGATGAGGACCCGGTTGGTGTGGGCTTCGCTGAGGTGGTACGTGGTCAGGCCGTGCTCCAGCGAAATCCCGTCCACGCCCATGATGGCCACGTCCACATAGAGCTCGCGGAAGGTGCGTTCCGCCACGTGGCCCACCATCTCCAGGGAGCGGCTCCGCAAGCTGCCGCCGCTGACGATGACTTCCGTTTCCTCCGAGGCGGCCAGCTCCACCGCGATGTTGATGGCGTTGGTGACCACCACCACCCGCTTGCCCCGCAGGGCCTTGGCCACGTGGGCCACGGTGGTGCCGCCGGTGCAGCCGATGACTTGTCCCGGCTGGATCAGGGCCGCGGCGGCCGCGCCGATGCGGCGCTTTTCTGCCGCGAAGGAGATGGCCTTGAGGTTGAAGGGCAGCTCCTCGTGGTGCTCGAGGGCCACCGCGCCGCCGTGGGTGCGCCGCAGCTTGCCCTGGCGGGCCAGCTCGTCCAGGTCCCGGCGGATGGTGGCTTCTGACACGCCCAGGAGCCGGGCTGCATCCACCACGGAGACCGCGCCCCGCTGGGCCAGCTCGCTGAGGATGCGCTGCTGCCGCTGTTCCTTCATCATGGCCCTCGACTCCCCGCCGTCTTAGCCACGATCAAGAATGGCGGACCCCTTTCCCAGACCGGCCCGGGTCCGCCCCTGCCGGTTTCTGTTTGACCATACCATATGCTCGTCCATTCGAGCAATATCAAACGATCTTGCCCCGAAAAACGAACACAATCGCTCAACGGTGTGTTGACTTGTGATCAATTGCCCCGTAGAATGAGAGAAAGAGGTGGGATCGCTGTGACCCATACGGAACGGGAAATCCTGTCCCAACCCGAGCTTTGGGAAAAGGCGCTGGCCCAGAGCCGGGAGGTGGCCGGTTGGCTGCGGGACCGCACCGGCGCCGGCCTGGTCCTGGTGGGAGCCGGCAGTTCGTACTACGTGGGCCTCATGGCCGCCGCGTATCTTGAATCCCGCGGGGTCGCGCAGGCCCGGGCGGTGCCTGCTTCCGAGTACGCGGCCCGGCCGGGCGAGCTGGCCATCCTCATTAGCCGCAGCGGCACCACCACCGAGGTGCTGGAGGCCCTGGAAGCGGCCAAAGGGGCCGGCTGCCTTCCCGTGGCCCTCACGGGGGAGCCCGCCAGCCCTCTGGCCCAGGCGGCCGAGCACGTCATCTCCTTGGACTACGTGCGGGAGGAGAGCGTGGTCCAGACGGGGTCCGCCACTACGGCCATGGTCCTCTTTCGGGCCGCGGCCGACCGCCTGGCCGGGCAGCCGCCGCCGGAGCATTTGCCAGAAGATCTCCGCCGGTCGCTGGAGGAAGACGCGCAGGCCCTCACCGAACACGATCACGTAGTGGTCCTGGGCTCGGGCTGGCGCTACGGCGTCGCCTGCGAGGCGGCGCTCAAGCTGCAGGAGATGGCCCGCATGTGGACCGAGCGCTACGTGCCCCTGGAGTACCGCCACGGGCCCTTGAGCTGCGCCGGTCCCCGCACGTGGGTGGAGATCCTGGACCCGCCCGGCGACCGCATGACTGCGCTGGCCCGGGACATCGAAAAGACCGGCGCCCGCGCGCACATTGCCGGCACGGATCCGCTGGTGGCGCTGGTGCGCCTGCAGCGGATGGCCCTTAGGACCGCGCTGCACCGGGGCCTTAACCCCGACCGGCCCATGCACCTGACCCGTTCTGTCGTGCTGGAGCCTTCGTCCTAGCCCTGGGCCGGCGCGCGGGCCGGCGGGGCGGCCGGGAGGTGATGGACGGCACACCCAGTGGAAACGAGCAAGGGAGCTGCGTCGGACCATCCGAACGTACCGGTCAATAACCTGCCCTTGGAGGTGTTTCCGTTGACCCGCAGCGCCGTTGTCATCAGGTTCCGGTGGTTGATCACCCTGGCCCTCGTGCTGGCCCTGGGCGCCGTGGCCGCCGCCCAGGAAGGGGCGCTGGAAGACCGCCTGGTCATCTACTCGCCCCACGGCGATCAGGGCCAGGTGTTCGTCGACGAGTTCAAGAAGCTGTACCCCAACATCCGCGTTGACTACCTTTTCCTGGGCGCCCAGGAAGTGCTGGACCGGATCCGCGCCGAGCGGGGCAATCCCCAGGCCGACATCTGGTGGGGCGCGCCCACGAACCTCTACCTGCAGGCCAAGCGGGAAGGCCTGCTCCAGCCCTACATCCCTTCGGGGGCTGACGCGATCGACCCGGCCTACCGTGACCCGGACCACTACTTCTACGGCACCTTCCTGACGCCGCTGGTCATCGTCTACAACACCCGGGCCGTGAGCCCGGCGGAGGCGCCCAAGGATTGGGACGACCTGATCGATCCCAAGTGGCGGGACCGCATCGTGATCCGGGACCCGCTGGCGGCCGGCACCACCCGCACCATGTACATCGCGATGGTGTACCGCTTCTTCAAGGAAACCGGTTCGCCCGAGGCGGGCTATGAGTGGCTCCGCCAGCTGGACGCCAACACCCGGTCCTACTCGTCCCACTCCACCATCATGTTCCAGGAGCTGGCCCGGGGTGTGGGCGACGTCACGGTGTGGAACATCCCCGACACGGAAACCCAGATCAGCCAGGGCATGCCCTTCGCGTACCTGGTGCCCGAGAGCGGCACGCCCGTCATCGTGGACGGCATCGCCATCGTCAACGGTGCGCCCCATCCCAACGCGGCCAAGGCCTTCTACGAGTTCGTCACCTCCAAGGAGGTCCTGACCCGGTTCGCGGCGGAGTTCAACCGCCTGCCGGCCCGCAGCGACATCCCCCAGGATGAGCTGCCGGCGTGGATGCGCACCGAGATCAAGCCCCTGGAGTTGGACTGGCAGGTCTTGTCCGAACACGGGGACGAGTGGATGCAGGAGTGGGATCAGACCATCCGGGGCCGCAGCCGCTGAGGTGAGGGAGGGCCTCGCCCAGCGCGGCGGGCGGGGGCGCGGGGCGAACGCCCCGCGCCCCCGGGCCGCGGCGCGCTCCGCCGGAGTGGGGGGGAGACCATGAGCGTGGAAACGGGAACCCCGGAAGCGCAGCGGGCGGCCGCCCGTGCGGGCCACGGGCCGGCCCAGGTCCCGGCGCCCGCCGACGCTGCCGTGGCCGCCGCCCACCGCTGGGGCCGGCTGCGGGCCAAGGCCCGCACCTACGTGCTGGTCGCGGTGGTGCTGGCCATCCTGCTCAGCTACGTGGGCTACCCGCTGCTGCAGACGGTCCTGCTCAGCCTGACCCGCAACGGCGAGCTGAGCCTGGCCAATTACCGGGAGTTTTTCAACCTCCAGCGGCCCACCAACCTGGAGGCCCTGGGCAACAGCCTGTACTTGTCCTTTTGGACGGTGCTGCTCAGCGCGGTGGTGGGCGCGGCGCTGGCCTTCTTTTACCATCGCTACCGGTTTCCGGGAAGCACGGTGTTTGCGACCCTGGTCATCACGCCCATGGTCTTCCCGCCTTTGGTGAGCGTCATCTCCTACATGTGGCTGTTTGGCGAAGCCGGCGTCGTGCCCGGGCTCATCCGCGACTGGTTGGGCCTGGCCCGGGCGCCCTTCGCCCTCAAGGGATTCAGCGGCATCTTGCTGATCCACGTGTACACCCAGTTCATCTACTTTTACATGCTCCTCTCCGCGGCCCTGGAACGCTTTGACCACTCGGTGGAGGAGGCCGCGGCGGTGCTGGGCGCCTCCCGCTGGTACACCCTGCGGCGGGTGACTATGCCCATGCTCATGCCCGCCTTTGTGGCGGGGGCCCTCATCACCTTCATGGTGTCCATGTCGTCCTTCAGCGCGCCCTACATGCTGGGGGATCGCTTCCGGGTCTTGAGCATCCAGATCTTTATGTCCAAGCTCAACGGCAACATGGAAATGGCCGCCACCCAGGCGGTGGTGCTGGGACTCATCTGCATCATCGTGGTGCTCACCCTGCGGTGGTATGAGGGCCGTTCCCAGTACACCTCCACAGGCAAGGGCGTGGGCCTGCGGCCCATCCAGATGAGCCGGGGGCCCGTGCGGGTCGCGGCCGTGGCGGCCAGCGTGCTGTTGAGCTTGGTGCTGCTGCTGCCCCACATCATGCTGTTCATCATCTCGCTGGTGCCCACGGGCACGTGGACGTGGCAGACGGTGCCGCCGGTGCTGTCCTTTGTCAACTACGGCTTTCTCTTTACCCGGCCCGCCCTGTGGGCGCCGGTGAAAAACAGCGTGATCATGGCCGGGATGGCCACCCTGGCCGGCGTGCTGTTTGCCCTGGTGGCGTCGTATCTGGTGACCAAGGTGCGCTTTGTGGGGCGGCAGCTATTGGACGCCCTCATCATGATCCCGTGGGCCCTGCCCGGGACCATCGTAGCCATCAGCATGATCATCGCCTTCAACCAGCCCCTGCCCACCACCTTTGGCCGGGTGCTGGTGGGGACGGTCTGGATCCTGCCCCTGGCCTACTTTGTCAACCTTATGCCCCTGGTGGTGCGATCCACGTCGGCGTCCCTGCAGCAGCTGGACAACTCCCTCATCGAGGCGGCGCTGAGCCTGGGCGCGAACTGGCTGATGGTGTTCCGGAGGGTCATTCTGCCCATCGTGATGCCCGGGGTCCTTTCGGGGGCGCTGCTCATGTTCGTGCACGGCTTTGGCGAGTTCACCGCCTCCATCCTGCTCTACGTGGCCGACAACCGGCCCATCTCCATCGGGATCCTGGAGCGGATGCAGTTCTTTGAGCTGGGCGAGGCCGCCGTGCTGGGCATCGTGCAGGTGATCCTGATGATGATCGTGCTGGTGGTCACCCGGCACTGGCTGGGCACCCGGTCCCATCAGGCCTACTTCTGAGCGCGGCAGGCGGGGGACAGGAGGAACGCGCTGCATGAAGCACCTGGAGCTCATCCAACTGACCAAGCGCTTCGGGCCGGTGACGGCCGTGGACAACGTGTCTTTGGACATCGCCCGGGGCGAGTTTGTCACCCTTTTGGGCCCGTCGGGCTGCGGCAAGACCACGATGCTGCGCATGATCGCGGGCCTGGAAACCCCGGACCACGGGCGCATCGTGGTGGGAGGCAGCGACATCACCTTTACCCCAGCCAACCGCCGCGGGTTTGGCCTGGTGTTTCAAAACTACGCGCTGTTTCCCCACATGACCGTCATGGAGAACGTCGCCTTTGGCCTGCGGGCCCGGGGCGAATCCCAGGAAACCGTGGTGCGGGAAGTGCGGCGGGCCCTGGAGTTGGTGCGCCTGGCGGGCTACGAGCAGCGCAAGCCGTCGCAGCTGTCCGGCGGCCAGCAGCAGCGGGTGGCCCTGGCCCGGGCCCTGGCGGCCCGGCCTGAGATCCTGCTCTTGGACGAGCCCCTCTCCAACTTGGACGCCCAACTCCGGGAGGAGACCCGGGCGGAGATCCTGCGGCTGCAGAAGGACTTTGGCATCACGGCCATCTACGTCACCCACGACCAGGCCGAGGCCATGGCCCTGTCCGACCGCATCGCGGTCATGAACAAGGGGCGCTTCGAGCAGATCGGCACTCCGGCGGAGATTTACACCCGGCCCGCGAATCCTTTTGTGGCCAAGTTCATCGGCCACGTCAACGTGCTGGACGGCAAGGTGGTGGCCGTCGAGGACGGGCGGGCCCTGGTGGACATGGGCTTTGCCCGCATTTGGTCCACGCTGGATGGCCAGCAGCCGGCCCGGGCTGGGCAGGCGGTGCACGTCTGCATCCACCCGGAAAACTTGCAGGTGGCGGGCGCGGACGCTCCCAACGCGATGGCGGTGGAAGTGGACATCGTGCAGTTCCACGGCGTCACCACCACCATGCGCTTCCAGGCGGGCGACCAGACGCTGCACGCCGTGATGCTGAGCCGCTCCGCGGCCGCCGGCCTGCGCCGGGGCGAGCGCACCTTCCTGGCCGTGGACCCCGACGACGTGCTGCTGCTGGCGGCGACGGCATAGGCGCCGCTCCGGGCCGCCCGTCCCTGGAAGCTGTCAAGGAGGCATGACCCTTTGATACAGCCCATCCCCCGACGCGTCATCGATTTTCACGCCCACTTTGTGGTGCCCGGGATGCGCTTTGAGGCGTGGGCCCGCTGGGAGGAGGAGTACGCGGCGCAGTTTGGCCAGGCCAAGCTGGAGATGCTGCGCCAGCGCCAGCGGCAAAACATCGCCGCCCGCTGGAAGGGGCTGGCCGAGGCCGAGCAGCGGGTGGAGACCGAGGCCGATGCCATCGCCGCCTGGCGTCAGCAGGTGGACGCGCACGGGCTGGAGGCCATCGTGTTCGTGACCGGCGGCGGCAACGACCGGCTGGCCCGCATCGTCCAGGCGTACCCGGAACGCTTCATCGGATTTGCCCACCACGACCCCTTCGCGCCCGACGCCGCGGCGGAGCTGGAGCGGGCCGTCACCCAGCTGGGGCTCAAGGGCTACAAGGTGGTCGCGCCCCTCTTGTCCAAGCCCGTGGACGATCCCGCCGCCTATCCGGTGTGGGAAACCGCTGAGCGCCTGGGCATCCCCGTCCTCATCCACTTTGGCATTCTGGGCGGCGGGGGCGGCATCGCGGGCGCGCCCAACTGCAACCCCTTGATGCTGGAGCGGGTGGCCCAGGGCTTTCCGGGGGTGCCCTTTGTCATCCCCCACTTCGGCGCCGGCTACATGCGGGAGCTGCTGCTTTTGTGCTGGTCGTGCCCCAACGTGCACGTGGACACTTCCGGCTCCCTGCAGTGGATGCGCTGGGTGCCCGGGGACCTGACCCTGCGCTCGGTGCTGCGCACCTTTATGGAAAGCGTGGGCCCTGAGCGGATCCTCTTTGGCTCCGACTCGACGGTGCTGCCCCGGGGCTTCATCCGCATGTACTACGAGGAGCTGCAGCGGGCCTTGTGGAGCCTCAACATCCCCCAGGAACAGCAGGACCTGATCTTCTACGGCAACGCGGCACGGCTTTTGCGCCTGGGCACGGCGCCCGCCGCGGGCTCCACGGCAGCGGCCCCGGGAGGTGCGGGGGCATGAGCCGCGACCGCCTGCGGGTGGCCTTTATCGGCGCCGGGTCCACGGTTTTTGCCCGGGTGCTGCTCAAGGACCTCATGGCTTTGCAGGACATCCCGCCCCTGGAGATCCGCCTCATGGACATCGACCCCGAGCGGCTGCGGGTGACCGCGGCCGTGGCCCGGGAGCTGGCGGCGGCCGCCGCCCAGGGGGCGCCCGGGGGCGGCGACGCAGCCGGGCGCGCCGGGCGGGGCGGTGCGGCCCGCCCGCCGGCTCGCATCGTGACCACCCTGGACCGCCGGGAGGCCCTGGACGGCGCGGACTACGTGGTCTGCCTGGTGCAGATCGGCGGTTACCGGCCCGGCACCGTCACCGACTTCGAAATCCCCAAGCGGTACGGCATCGTCCAGACCATCGCCGACACCCTGGGCATCGGCGGCATCATGCGGGGCCTGCGCACCATACCCTTCCTGCAGGAGCTGGCCCGGGACATGCGGGAGCTGTGCCCCGACGCGTGGCTGTTCAACTACGCGAACCCCCTGGCCATCAATCAGTGGGCTCTGGAAGACGCGGGCGTCAAGACGGTGGGCCTGTGCCACAGCGTGCGCCGCACGGCCCGGCAGCTGGCGGAATACCTGGGGGTGCCCTTTGCCGCGCTGGAGTATCAGGCCGCAGGCATCAACCACATGGCCTTCTTCCTGGACCTGTGGGCCGAGGGGCGGGATCTCTACCCGGCCCTGCGGGCCATGGCGGCCGAAGGCCGCATCCCCGCCCACGACCGGGTGCGCTTTGAGATCCTGGCCCACTTCGGCTATTTTGTCAGCGAATCCAGTTTCCACTTCGCGGAGTACGTGCCCTATTTCCTGCGCCCGGACCGGCCCGGGGCCATCGAGCACTACCAGCTGCCGGTGGACGAGTACTTGCGGCGCTGCCAGGTGTATGAGGAGCAGTACAACGCGCTGCGGGACGCGGTGGACCGGGGCGGCCTGCTGCCCCAAGACCACCGCGAATCCGACGAGGACGTCGCGAACATCATCCACAGCCTGGAAACCGGCCAGGGCCGCGTCATCCACGCCAACGTGCGCAACGGGGGCGCCATCGAAAACTTGCCCCCCGACTGCATCGTAGAAGTGCCGTGTCGCGTGGATCGGTTTGGCCTGCGCCCGTTGCGCATCGGGCCCTTGCCGTCCCATCTCGCGGCCCTCATCCAGACCAACGTCCACGTGCAGCGCCTGACGGTGGAGGCGGCCAACACGGGGGACCCGGACACGGCCAAGCGGGCGGCCATGCTGGATCCCCGCACGGCGGCCCTGTTGCCCCTGGACCAGATCGCGAACCTGGTGGACGAGCTGCTCTTGGCCCACCGGCCGTGGCTGCCCCAGTTTGCCCCGGCCCTGGCCCGGAGGGAGGCGGCGCGGGCGTGACCAGCGGCCCGAGCGCAGCCGCCCCTCATGGGCCCGCCGCGGGCGCGCCGTCCAGCGCCGCGGCCGGGGTGCCCCCGGGCGCCTACGACCTCCTGGCCTTGGACGGCGGCGGCACCAAGACCGACGCGGTCGCGCTGGACATCCACGGCCGGGTGGGGGCCCGGCGCACCGTGGGGCCCTCCAATCTGCAGAACCTGGGGGAGGACGCGTGCCGCCGGGCCCTGGCAGAGGCCATCGACGGGGTGCTGGCGGCGGTGGGGCTAAAGCGCCACCAGATTCGGGCCGCGTGCTTGGGCGTGGGGGGCCTGGACACCGACGCCGACGTGAGCGCCTACAGCCGGATCGTCGCCGATCTCTTTGGCCCCGCCGCGTCCCGGGTGCAGCTGGAAAGCGACGGCTTCATCCCCATTTTCAGCGGCACGCGCGGGCGGCCCGGCATCGCGCTCATCGCCGGCACCGGCTCCATGGCCGTGGGCATTGACGATGCGGGCCGGCGGGCCCGGGCCGGCGGCTGGGGGGCCCTTTTGGGTGACGAGGGGAGCGCCTTTGACATCGGCCGCCAGGCCCTGATGCTGGCCCTGCGGGCCATGGACGGCCGGGGCCGCTCCACCCGGCTGCGGGGGGACATCGAGCGCCACTTTGGCATGCCCCTGCCCGCGGTGGTGGCCATGCTGTACCGGCAGGGACAATCCCGGGAAACGGCCATCGCCTCGGTGGCCCGCACCGTGGCCGCGGCCGCGGACGAGGGCGACGGCACCAGCCGCGTGCTGCTGCACAAAGCCGCCAAGGAGCTGGCCCTATGCGTGCGGGCGGTGCTCCGGCAGCTCCGCTTTGCCCGGCAGCCGGTGCCCGTCGTCTTGTCGGGCAGCCTGTTTCGCTCCCGCATCCTGCGGGAGGCGGTGGAGCGGGAGCTGCGGACCTCCCGGGTGCGCCTGCAGCTCATCCTGCCGGATCTGCCGCCCATCGCCGGGGCGTGCTACCTGGCGTGCCGGCGGGCGGGCGTGCCGGTCACGGACGCGTTCTGGGACAACTTGGCCCGGGGGCTCGCGGCCTGGGCGCCTCCAGCGGCTTCGTAGGCAGCAGGCGCTGCCCGGATCGGGGGGATCAGCTCCTCCCGCCCGCCGGGGCAGCCCCCGCCGGGCCCCCTCCTATTGCAGCTGGCCGGGGCCGCCCGGGTCCTGGGGACCGTCCGCGGCCTGGATGGGCAGCTTTCGGGCCCGGCCGCGCCCGGCAGCCGCCTTGGGCGCCCGCACCTCCAAGATCCCGTTGCGATAGGTGGCCGTGGCCCGCTCGTGCTCCACAGGCACCGGAAAGGGGATGGTGCGCTGGAAGGCGCCGTAGCGCCGCTCGATGCGCCGGAAGCCCCGGGCGTTGGTGCCGGTTTCCTGGCGCACCTCTCCCTGCAGGCTCAAGCTGTCCTCGGTGATCTGGACGTCCAGGTCGCCGGGATTTGCCCCGGGGATCTCAGCCCGCACGATAATCTGATCATCGGTTTCCTCCACATCCACCGACGGCCCCCAAAGGCCCGCGCGCGGCCGCCACGGGTCCAGCCATGGCGCCGTCCCCGCCAGCGCGTAGCGCTGGAACCAGTCGCCGACCCGCCGCAGCTCGTCGTAGGGGTCCCACCTGAGCACATCGACCACGGAAGCCTCGCCTCCCATGCCGTTTTCCCGCCTGCAGTATCAGGCAAGGGGCACGGGGTTATGCATGGAGGAAGGGCGCTCCCTGCACGCCCCAACGGGGACGTGGCAGGATTTTGCTCCCATGAGGCGAACTCACCTGGCAAGTCCGCGCAACCTGGTTGCGTCTAGCGCAACAACGGCCGGCTGACGGCGCTGCGGGGCGAACCGTCGGCATGGCCCAGGGCCGGGGGCCGCGGAGAGAAGACCATTGCGGAAAGGAGTCATGCCGGTGGGTTGGTTCGGGAACAGAAAAAGAGCGCTGATCCTCGTGTGGGCAGCGGCGGCGCTCTTGGGCCTGGCGGCCGCAGCGGCCGCGCAGGCGCCGCAACGCGGGGGCACCTTTACGCTGCCCATCTCCGACGATCCGCCCATGTGGCCCATCCAGGGCGGGATTTATAACATCTTGGTCAACAAGCTCATTTATGACACCCTGGTGCGGTATCATCCCGAGACGCTGGAGCCGGTGGGCGGCCTGGCCGAGCGGTGGGAAGTGTCGGAGGACGGGCTGGCTTACACCTTCCACCTCCGGCAGGGTGTAAAGTGGCATGACGGGGAGCCCTTTGACGCCGAAGACGTGGCGTTCACCTTCCAGGTATGGATGAACCCCGAGGTTCCCTATTACCTGCGCGCCAACGTGTCCAGCGTGGACCGGGTGGAAGTGCTGGATCCGTATACGGTGCGGGTCCACATGAAGAACCCGGTGGCCTCCTTCCCGGTGCTTTTGGGCTACAACATGTCCATTTTGCCCAAGCACCGTTTGGAGCACCTGAGTGCTGCGCAGCTGGCCAATCCGGTCGAGTTCCTAAGGAATCCCATTGGCACCGGGCCCTTTAAGTTTGGACAAAAGGTCCCCGGGTCCATGGTGCGCCTGGTGGCCAACGAGGAGTACTGGGACGGGGCGCCGTACCTGGACGCTTTCGTGTTCCGCGTCGTGCCCGACGTGGACACCCAGGTGGCCCAGGTGCAGGCCGGCGACCTGGACATGGCCATTATCGAGCCCTACCACCTGGATGCCGTGCGCAACGTCCCGGGCTTGCGCATCGAAGAAGCCCCGCAGGTGAACCACTTCTACATCATGCTGAACCACGCCAACCCCATCTTCGCGGACCGCGCGGTGAGGCAGGCGCTGAGCTACGCGCTGGATCGGCAGTCCATCATCGACGGCCTGATGCTGGGCATGGCCCAACCGGCCACGGGCCCCATCTCGCCCCTCATCAGCTGGGCCTACACCGCCGACGTCGTGCAGTACCATTACGATCCGGAAAAGGCCGAGCGTCTGCTGGATGAGGCCGGTTGGCTCCGGGGGCCCGACGGCATTCGCCAGAAGGACGGCCGGCGGCTGAGCTTCACCATCGACGTCGATCCGCATCCCATCCGGCAGGGGATCGCCTTGGTGGCCCAGGAAAACTGGCGCCGCATCGGGGCGGAAGTGAACATCGCGCTGTACGAGTACAACGTCATCCTGCAGAACGCCCGATCCCAGCCGCCCAAGTACGACGCGAACCCCAACTGGCTGGTCACGCCGCCGGACCCGGATATCTCCACCTACTACGCCGGCGGTTCGCCGGGCAACACGTACGCCTACGCGAACCCCGAGGTGGACCGCCTGCTGGAGCTGGGCCGGGCCACCGTGAACCAGGAGGAGCGGGCCCGGATCTACCACGAGATCCAGAGGATCCTCGCGGAAGACGCGGCGGTGTTGTACCTGTACTATCCCAGTGAAATTCGGCTGGTGAACGACCGGGTGCAAGGGCTGGCCCCGGTTGGGTACCGGGACGGCCTCGCCTGGGCCCATAAGATCTGGAAGCAGTAAAGCCGGGTTCCTGCGGTGGGGAGCTGGGCTCCCCACCGCAGGACCGGCCGCGGGAAGGATGGCCAGCGTGGGCAAGTACGTGGTCGGCAGACTGCTGCAGGCGGTGGTGCTCCTGGCCGTCGTCTCGGTGATCACCTTTGCCCTCATTATGGCGGCACCGGGAGGGCCGGCAATTCTCTATGACCCCAGCATCACCGCGGACGAAGCGGAGCGCATCCGGGCGCTTCTGGGACTGGATCAGCCTGCACACATTCAATACTTGCGCTGGCTGGGCAACGTCATCCGGGGCGATCTGGGCACGTCCTACACCCTGGGCCTGCCCGTCGCCGAGGTGATCGCGCACCGGCTGCCGGCCACCCTTCTGCTGTCCGGCGCTTCCATCCTGTTTGCCGTGGCGCTCGGGATCCCCTTGGGCATGCTGTCGGCGGTGCGCCGCAACTCGTGGATCGATAACGCGGTGACCGCCATCAGCTTCATGGGGATGTCCATCCCGGTGTTTTGGTACGGATTGATGCTGATGATCCTGTTCAGCGTCCGGTGGCGGCTCCTGCCCGCCGGCGGGCTGGAGACGGATACCGTCGCCTCCACGCTTAAGCATCTGGTCCTCCCTGCCGTTGTGCTG
This sequence comes from Limnochordales bacterium, assembly GCA_035304545.1. Taxonomy (GTDB): domain Bacteria; phylum Bacillota; class Limnochordia; order Limnochordales; family ZCTH02-B6; genus ZCTH02-B6. Next base: position 17,603 of record DATGPV010000067.1, read on the forward strand.
GGAACGGTCCATATGGCGGAGATCACCCGCTACACCCGGGCCAGCATGCTCAGCGTGCTTCATCAGGACTACATCCGGACGGCGCGGGCCAAAGGCGTAAAGGAGACGTGGGTGCTGGCCAAGCATGCGCTGAAGAACGCCATCTTGCCTGTGGTGACGGTGATCGGGCTGCTGCTGCCCAAGGTCGCGACGGGCTCCGCCATCACGGAGCAGGTGTTTGCCTGGCCCGGGATGGGGCAGCTGGCGGTGCGGGCGGCGTACCAACGGGATTACCCCGTCATCATGGGTGTGACGCTGGTCGTCTCTGTGGTCGTCATCTTGTGCAATCTGGTCGTGGACCTGCTGTACGTCTACCTGGATCCCCGGGTGCGGTACGAATAAGGCTTTCACCGTGGGCCTTGGCCGCACGAGTAAGGATGAAGGCGCGTGTTGGAGAGAGCGGTCATGGACAACGCTGAGGCGGCGGCGGAACAGCAGCCTTCCCGGAGGGCGCTGCGGCGCTTCCTGCGCAACCGGATGGCCGTCGCTGCCCTGGTGGTCCTCATTTTGCTCCACGCCGCCGTCGCGGCCGCGCCCCTGTTGACCCCCCATTCGCCGGAAGCCCTCAACCTGCTGAAGCGGCTGCGGCCGCCTTCGGCCGACCACCTGCTGGGCACCGATGAGATGGGGCGCGACATTTTGGCCCGGCTGCTGTACGGCGGGCGGGTGTCGCTGGGAATCGGCCTTGCGGCCATGGGGGGCGCGGTAGCCCTGGGCACCCTGCTGGGCAGCGCAGCGGGTTTTCGCGGCGGCTGGGTGGACGCGATCATCATGCGCATCACCGATGCGATGATGTCCTTTCCGCTGTTCTTCTTTCTCTTGACCGTGCTGGCCCTGTTGGGTTCCAGCATCGCCAACATCGTGGCGGTCATCGCGCTCACCAGCTGGATGAACGTGGCCCGGATCGTGCGGGCCGAGGTGCTGCGCATCAAGCAGATGCAGTTTGTGGAAGCGGCCCGCGCCCTGGGCAGCAGCCCGCTGCGGGTATTGTTCCGGCACGTCCTGCCCCATTGCCTGTCTTCCGTGGTGGTCTCCGCCACGCTGGGGGTGGGCTCCGCGATCCTCACCGAGTCCGCCCTGAGCTACCTTGGCCTGGGTGTGACGCCGCCGGCTCCCAGCTGGGGGAACATGCTCAACAGCGGCCGTTCCCACATATGGACCGCTCCTCATCTGGTGCTGTTTCCTGGAGCGATGATCTTTATCACCGTCCTGGCCTACAACGCACTGGGCGACGGGCTGCGGGACGCCCTGGATCCCGCCTCGTCCCGGGATTCCCGGTAAGGGGCGCCAAGCAGCCCTTTGGCAGAAAGGAAGGGGACCATGCGCATTTGCTTCCTGGGAAATGAAGAGAGACGGCAGTATCTCCAGGGTGTGGCCAGTCCCGGCACGGTAGTGGAGAGGCTGGCCGATTTTACGCCCAAGTCCTCCCGGCCGGTGACCATCGAGTCCATGTACGAGGAGTACATGCTCATTCCCTGGGTGCTGGAAATGACCGTGGAAGCGGCGCGCCGGGGCTACGATGCGGTGGTCACCGGCTGCTTTGCGGACCCCGGGGTGGACGCGGCCCGGGAGCTGGTGGACATCCCGGTGATCGGCCCCGGCCAGGCGGCCATGCACACCGCCGCCATGCTGGGCCACACCTTCTCGATCCTCACGATTTTTGACAGCACCGTGAAAACTACCCGGAACCAGGTGAGGCAAAACGGGCTGCTGGACAAGCTGGCGTCCGTCCGGGCCGTCAACGTGCCCGTGCTGAAAATCCGCGAGGCGGCCGACGAAACGTATCGCATCGTCAGGGATACGGCGCTCCGGTGCCTTGAGGAAGACCAGGCGGACGTTTTGGTCATCGGGTGCGCCAGCATGTCCTATGCCTTTGCCGACCGGCTGCAGGCCGATCTGGGCGTGCCTGTCGTCAACAGCCTCAAGAACTCCCTGAAGGTGGCGGAAATGCTGGCCGGCGGGGGCTTGAGCCACTCCAAGCGGGCGTATCCGGTGCCGCCCAAAATGGCTGCCGGACAATCCGCCGGGGTCGAGCTGCCGTGAGGATTCGCCGCGTCGAGGCGGTCGTCCGGACCGTCAGTTCGCGCACCCTGTCCACCGCCTACGGCGCCGGAGTCTCCCGGCGGACCCACGCCTTTGTGCGGGTGGAAACCGACACGGGCATGGACGGGATTGGCGAGGCGTCGCCGTTGCCCCATTTTACCGGGGAGGCGGCCGAAACCATCGCGTGGGTCATCCGCGAAAAGTTTGGCCCCGCGCTGGCGGGCGTCGACCCGTGGGATTTGGAGGCCGTCCACGCAGCCCTGGACCGCACGCTGCCGCACCACACCACAGCCAAGCACGCGGTGGTGACCGCGGTGTGGGACCTGATCAGCAAAGCCGCGGGCCTGCCGGCCGGTTATCTCATGGGCGGGCGGCGGGCCGAGGCCCTCCCCGTCGTCGGGGGGCTGGGCATCGCGGACATTGACGAAACCGTCCGGCAAGCGGTAGAGCAGGTGCAGCAGGGCCTGCGAACCCTCAAGCTCAAGATCGGCACCAATCCCAAGCGCGACAAGGACGCCGTGGCCGCCGTGCGGGACGCCGTCGGTCCCGATATCGCCCTGCGGGTGGACGCCAACCAGCACTACACCGTCAAAGAGGCCATCCAGCTCATCCGGAGCCTGGAGCCCTTTGATGTGCAGTACGTGGAGCAGCCCATCCGGGCGGGAGACCCCCGGGAGCTGGCGCGCGTGACCCAAGCCACGGGCCTGCGCATCGCGGCCGACGAGAGCCTTTATGGCCCCCGGGAGGCTTTGGCTCTCCTTCGCGAACAGGCCGCGGACGTACTGGTGGTCAAGCTCATCAAGTGCGGCGGGCCCTACCGCGGGCGGCAGCTTTTGGCCATGGCCGAAGCCGCCGGCCTGCCCTGCGTCCTCGTCAGCCCCTACGAGACCACTGTGGGGGCGGCGGCCAACTTGCATCTCGCGGCGGCCGCGCCCAACGTTCCCTTCGCGGTGGAAGTCGGGGTTTTTGCCATCCCCGACGACCCGGCACGCGGTGTGGTGATTGAGCAGGGCCAAGCACACATTCCCAAAGGGCCGGGCCTGGGGATTGCCGTAGACCCGGACCTGTTTGCCATGCGTGAAGCCAGGCATCCGTGAAACCAGGAGGAGGATCCCATGAGTGATCTGAGCCTTGAGCAACTGGAACGCCGGGTGTTGGAGAGCGTCTCGGGCGAAGAGATGTGGCGGCACATGGAGTACCTGTGCCAGATCGACCGGACCTCGGGCACCGAGGGAGAGCACCAGGCCGTCGATTATGTGGTGGAGACGCTCAAGAAGTACGGGCTGCCGGTGGAAGTCTACGAGTTCGACGCCTACTTGAGCTACCCCGTCTCGGCCACCTTGGAGACGGTGTCGGAAACGCCCGAGTCCTTTCCGGCCAAGACCCGGAGCTTCTCGGGCTCGACGCCCGAGGGCGGGGTCATCGGCGAGGTGGTCTACGTCCCCGGCGGCAAGGACATGTTCCGGGACTTTGAGACCAAGAAGCGGCTGGAAGCCTTGGACCTGAGGGGCAAGATCGTCCTCAGCGAGGGTGGCGGGCGCCAAAACATGCTGTTTGCCCAAGAAAAGGGCGCCGTCGGCTACCTGCACCTGTGGCCCAGCGACGAGGAGCAGCTGCACGAAGGCATTGTGACGCCCGTCTGGGGCACCCCGACGCCCGAGACCGTGGGGCGCATTCCCCAAATCCCCGTGGCCACCGTCAACCAGGCCACCGGCCGCCGGCTGCTGAGCTTGGCCCAGCAGGGCCCCGTGCGGGTCCGGCTGACCACCAAGGTGGAAACCGGCTGGCGACGGGTGCGGCTGCCGGTCACCACCATCCCCGGACAGACCGATGAGTTTGTCCTCATCGCCGGCCACATTGACTCGTGGCACCTGGGGGCCACCGACAACGCGACGGGCAATGCCGCCTGCCTGGAAATCGCCCGCGTGCTGGCGCAGTACAAGGACCGGCTGCGCCGGGGCGTGCGCATCGCCTGGTGGCCCGGGCACTCGACGGGCCGGTACGCGGGTTCGGCGTGGTACGCGGACAACTTCTGGCAAGAACTGTACGATCACTGCATCACCTACATCAACGTAGACTCGCCCGGTTCCCTGGGCGCCGTCGAGTACCGCACGGTCACCGCCATGGCGGAAAACGCCCGGTTTGCCATCGATACGGTGCGGGACGTGACGGGGCAAACTCCCAACTGGGAGCGTCCGCTGCGGGCCGGCGACCAGTCGTTTTGGGGCGCGGGCGTGCCGTCGCTGTACATGCTCCTGTCGGAGCGGCCCAAGGACCAGAGCGCGCGCGTCGGGGGCAGCGGCGGCGGCTGGTGGTGGCACACCGAAGAGGACACCCTGGACAAGGCCGACCGCGACATCCTGGTTAAGGATACCCGCGTCTACACGCTGGCGGCCTTCCGGCTCTGCACCGCCGACATGCTCCCGCTGGATGTGGGCGCCCTGACTAAGGAAGTGGAGGGCATCGTGGCCGAGCTCAAGCAGCAGGCGCAAGGGCGGCTGGATCTCCAGCCCGTGGAAGCGGAAACCGAGCGGCTGGCGGCCGCGTGCCGGCAGGTGCAGGCGGCCCTGGCCCGGCTGGACGACGCTGGGCGGCAGCAGGCGGCTGGCGCATACAACCGCGGCGCCCTGCGGGCGGTGAAGGCCATCATCCCCGTTAACTACACGGAGTCGGGCCAGTTTGACCATGACCCGGCAGTGCCGCTGCCGCCTTTTCCCGGGCTGCAGCCGGCGGCTCGCTTGGCCAGCCTGGACCCCGGCAGCGATGAGTTCCGGTTTCTCCACACCAAACTGGTGCGGGAACGGAACAGGGTCGTGTTTGCCCTGCGGCAGGCGGCTGTGGCCATGGAGGAGGCCGCGGCTGAGATCGCTAACCTTAAGGGCTGAGGGTGCAAGGGTGTGGGCGGCCGCCCGGCGGCGCGGCCGCCCACACTGCTGGGGAGGCCCACGATGGTGATTTCCTCGGTGGAGCGGGCGCTGGACACCCTGGTGTACTTGGCCCGGGTCCGGGAAGCCAGGGTGGTGGACGTGGCCGCGCACCTGCAGGTGGACAAGTCCAACGCTTCGCGCCTGTTGAACACGCTGGCAAAAAAGGGTTTTGTTGAGCGCTCCAGCGAGACCGGCAAGTTCCGGCTGGGGATGGTGGCTGGGGAAATTGGATTGGCCGTGCTGCACCAGTTTGAGCTCCGGGAGCGGACCCGCCCCTACCTCAGGCAGCTCTTTGAGCTGACCCAAGAAACCGTGCTGCTCATGATTCCCACCGTCACCGGCGAGGCCATGTGCATCGACAAATTGGAACCCACCCATTCCCTGCGCACCCACGCCCAGATCGGGGAGCGGGTGCCCTTGCACAGCGGGTCCGCGGCCAAGGTCCTCCTGGCCTTTGGCGATGAGAGGCAGCGGGAAGCGGTGCTGAGCAAGCCCCTGCGGCGATTCACTCCCAATACTATCGTGGATCCGGACGAGTTGCGAAAGGAGCTGGAGAAGATCCGGAACCAGGGCTTTGCGGTCAGCCGGGGCGAGACCTCCATCGGGGCGGTGGGCGTGGCGGCGCCGCTGTTTGATTACTCGGGCCGGGTAGTGGCCGCCTTTTCGGTCGGGGGTCCCGAGGGCCGCATTACCCCGGAGCGCATCCCGGTCTTTGCCCGCTACGTCAAAGAAGTGGCCGCTCAGGCCTCGCGGGCGTTGGGGTACCAGGGAGCCGCCGGCAGCCAAGAGGCCGCCCCGTGAGCCGCTGCCGGCAGCTGGGGGCGGCCTCCCGGAACATCAGTACCGCAGCCACGCCCCCAAGCCGCCCATGCCTTTGAGCCGCTGGCCGCACATGCCGTGCATGGGCACGATCTCCGTTTCCCGGTCGATGGCCAGCGCGACGATCTCCTCCAGGAAGTTGGGTTCCAACACGTAATCCTGCTCTTGGTTTTCGGTGACCCGCAGCCGCAGGGGGCTCAAGCCCGCCACCACGCTCAAGCTGTCGTCCCGGCGCCGGTAGCCCGGACCCTGCAGGTCCGCGCATACCAGCAGGCGCTGCACCCGGTGGTGGGCCAACAGGTCCAGCACTTCCTGGCCGCCGATGACGCCCCGCCCGCCGGCGCCCAGGCTCTCCAGGAGCGCCTGCAGCTCCAGCCGGCGGGTGCGCTCCCGCCACCAGGCCACTTCCTGGGCGACCGCCTCGTTGAGGGCCTTGAGGTCCACGGTGGGAAAGCGGCGCTCTCCTGTCTCCACGACTTTCTGTTGCAGCGGATGGCTCAGGGAGTCGACGAACAGATCCCGCACGTCCCGGGCGCCAAAGACAAAGATGGCCTCGCATTCGTGCTTAGCGGCCTCTTCTTCCAGCTGCGGCGCCAGAGCGGCAAACTCCCGGCGCACCGCCTCCTCCAGGCGGCGCGCAAAGCGCTCTTCATGGGTGGCCACCACCTGTCCCCGCATGGGCTGCGGGAAGACCCTCCCCTGGTAAAAGCGCCAATGTTCCGTGTCCAGGTCCAGCTCCCAGTGCCGGATTTCCTCCAGGATGCTTTGGCGCCAAATGAAACACTGCACGTCGCCCCGGGAGACCAGGAACACCCCGACGGGCGGCTCCCGGTGCAAGTAGTCGATGAGGGGAAACACGGCCGGCCGCCGGCCCCAGGCAAAGCGGGTGGCCACCGACCCCTGCAGGCTGCGCCACCAGCTCCAGCCCGATTCGGCCGAGCGAAAATAGATCAGGCTCCGGAAGCGGGCCTCCCGCTCCAGCCCCTGCAGCTCCTTAAAGGTTTCTTCGATGGCCTGCTGCAGCCGCTTGTCGTCGGGGTACTCCTGCCCCAGCCCCCGCAGTCCCGAGTTGAGCAGCGAGCGCCAAAAGTCCCCTTCGTGAAACCGCTCCGCGGGGATGTCCAGGCTGATGGAGAGAATCCCCGCGTCGCTGGGCCCCCGGGCCACCAGCTCCTTGATGTGGTCGTATTCGAGAAACCGCCTTTCATCCCGCACCGTACCCACCCTCCGCCGCATCGTTGTTCGTCATGTCCGATTCCCACGACATTTCCGGGCATGAAACCGGCTGGGGCCGGGCCAGGAGCCAGTACATTGGATACTTTCGGCTTACTCGGGCAGAACACCTTTCGGGCGGGCGGCGGGCGGATTCGCTCCCCCCGCTCCCTCGGTTTGCGTGCAGCTCGCGCAGGCGGCTTTGGACACCGCCGGGCGAAGCCGCCGTGCCCTTGCGCAACGGGGATACGGAAAAAGGCCGCCGCAGATGCCCTCTGCGACGGCCCTTCGCTGACCGCTGGCGCGCCCGGGAGGATTTGAACCTCCGACCTCCGGATTCGTAGTCCGTTACTCTATCCACTGAGCTACGGGCGCCCGTCGGCACCGCTCATTTTACCACGGATCCCTTCCCGCGTCAACCGCGCGGCACGCGGCGATGGCGTCAAGCCACTGTCGCACGGAGGAGGATAGATTCCCGACCTCACCGTTGGTCCCGGTCAGACGGCGGTCAATTGGGACAGTGCACGCAAGGCTCGCGTGAGGGGTGTACGGTGTCCCCTCAGA
>DATGPV010000068.1:0-55301 GCA_035304545.1 Limnochordales bacterium
GGGTACATTTCCACATCGATCTTGAAGCCGCCGTTGACCAGGTCCAACACGGCCTGGGTGTCCCCCACCACAATGAGCGCGCCCGTGCGCGCCCGCAGGATCATTTCCAGGGCCTCGTAGATGGGAGTGCCCGGCGCCACCATGCGCAGGGCCTTCAAGATCTCTTCGTCCATCGGCAGGTCATCCCGCACTCCTTCACCGCCTCTCGCCCGCACCCGGGGCCAGCACGCCCACCGCCCACAACGCTTCTGCCACCGCGGCCACCGGGACTCCTTCAATGCCCTCGCGCGCCGCCCGCCCCGGCCAGGAAGCCCGCGGCAGGACACAGCGCTGGAAGCCCAGCTGGGCCGCTTCCTGGAGGCGCCGCTCCGCCTGGCGGGTGGCCCGCACCTCGCCCGCCAGCCCCACCTCGCCGAAGACCACCGTGCCCGGATCCACGGGCCGGTCCAGGTGGGCCGACGCCACCGCCAGGGCCACCGCCAAGTCCACCGCGGGCTCGTCCACCCGCACGCCTCCGGCCACGTTGATGTATACGTCCTGGCTGTGCAGGGGCAACCCGCAGCGGCGTTCCAGCACGGCCAGCACGATGACGGCCCGCTGGTAGTCGACCCCGGCCACCTGCCGGCGAGGCGTGCCTCCAAAGGGGGCCGGGCCCACCAGGGCCTGCACCTCCACCAAGAGGGGCCGGGTGCCCTCCAGCACCGCCGCCACCACCGTGCCCGGCTGGCCCACGGCCCGCTCCTGCAAGAACAGCGCCGACGGGTTGGACACTTCCCGCAAGCCCCCGTCGCCCATCTCAAAGAGGCCCACCTCGGTGGTGGAGCCGAAGCGATTTTTCGCGGCCCGCAGCGTGCGGAACTGGGTGTGCCGCTCCCCTTCCAGGTACAGCACCGCGTCCACGGCGTGCTCCAGGACTTTGGGCCCCGCCAAGGCCCCTTGCTTGTTGACATGGCCCACCAGGAGCACAGGGACGCCCGTGTCGCGAGCGAGGCGGGTCAGCCGGGCCGCGGCCTCCCGCACTTGAGCCAGGCTGCCAGGGGGCCCTTCCACATCGGCGGCCGCCACCGTCTGGATGGAATCCACCACCACCCAGCGGGGCAGCTGGCCCCGGACGTGGGCCGCCACCGCGTCCACATCGGTTTCGGGCAGGACATGGAGGTGGGCTGACTGGACCTTTAGCCGCGCCGCCCGCAGCGCGACCTGGTGCACCGATTCTTCCGCGCACACATACAGCACGGCACCATGCCGTTGGGCAAAGCTGTGGCTGGCCTGCAGGAGCAGGGTAGACTTGCCGATGCCGGGTTCGCCGCCCAGGAGGACCACCGAACCGGGCACGACGCCCCCGCCCAGCACCCGGTCCAGTTCCGCCAAACCGGTGGCCCAGCGGCTTTCCAGAGAGGGATCGATGTCCTGCAGGCGTTGGACAGCGGCACCCGAGGCGGCAGCAGGGCGGGACGGCCAAGGCGCTTCCAAGGCCAGGCTGTTCCACGCCTGGCACGATGGGCAGCGGCCCAACCACCGGGGGGATTCGTATCCGCACTGCCGGCAGGCGTATCTCGTCCGGGCCGCCCTCGTCGCCATACTGCCCTCCAGTCTACGGGGTCGCCCCGTTCGCGGCGTCTTGTGCGATTCGCATTCTATTATAGCATTCGGAAGCCCGCACCCACAACCAAAGGGGCCGCCCGGTGCCTGGCCCTGACACCGGGCGGCCCCAGCCGCCCCCGGGCGGCGCCGGGCGGCGCCCGCCGGTCACTTGATCTCGGCCAGCTCCTTCTTCTCAAAGACGATCTGGCCGTCGGCGTCGGCATCCACCACGATGGTGTCCCCTTCCTGGAAGCGCCCCTTGAGCATCTCCTCGGACAGGGGGTTCTCCACCAGGCGCTGGATGGCCCGCCGCAACGGCCGCGCTCCGTACTGGGGATCGTAGCCCTGCTCTGCCAGCACTTCCTTGGCCCGGTCGGTGAACTCCACCAGGACGCCCCGATCCCGCAGCTCGCCCACCAGGGTCTGGAGCATGATGTCCACGATCTGGCGCAAGTGGCCCTTGTCCAGCGCGTGGAAGACGATGACTTCGTCCACCCGGTTCAGGAACTCGGGCCGGAAGGTCTTGCGCAGCTCGTCCATGACCTTCTTCTTCATGTCCTCGTAGGACTGCCGGCTGTCCTCCACGGTGCGGAAGCCGATGGTGCTCTGCCGCTGGATCTCATGGGCCCCCACGTTGGAGGTCATGATGAGCACCGTGTTGCGGAAGTCCACCGTGCGCCCCTTGGCATCGGTCAGGCGCCCGTTCTCCAGCACCTGCAGGAGGACGTTGAACACCTCCGGGTGGGCCTTCTCGATCTCGTCGAACAGGACCACCGTGTAGGGCCGGCGCCGCACCTTCTCGGTCAGCTGGCCGCCCTCCTCATAGCCCACGTAGCCGGGGGGTGAGCCCACCAGGCGCGACACGGTGTGGCGCTCCATGTACTCGGACATGTCCAGCACCACCATCGCGTCCTCGTCGCCAAAGAGGGCTTCGGCCAAGGCCCGCGCCAGCTCCGACTTGCCGACGCCGGTGGGTCCCAAGAAGATAAAGGATCCGATGGGCCGCTTGGGGTCCTTGAGCCCCGCCCGCGCCCGGCGGATGGCCCGGGACACAGCCTGGATGGCCTCCTCTTGGCCCACCACCCGCTTGTGCAGCTCCTGCTCCAGGTTGAGCAAGCGCTCGGTTTCCTCCTGGGCCAGCTTGGTGACGGGAATGCCGGTCCAGCTGGACACGATCTGCGCGATGTCCTCCGCGTCCACCGTGCCTTCGGTGCGGCCGCGGCTGTTTTTCCACTCCAGGCGCCGCCGCTCCAGCTCTTCCCGCATCTTCTGCTCCTGGTCCCGCAGGCGCGCGGCCTTTTCAAACTCCTCGTTCTTGATGGCCGCTTCCTTCTCCATGCGGGTTTCCTCGATCTTGGCCTCCAGCTCCTTGAGCTCGGGCGGCGCGACCAGAGCCTGCAGGCGCACCTTGGAGGCCGCCTCGTCGATCAGGTCGATGGCCTTGTCGGGCAGGAACCGGTCCGTCACGTAGCGGTCGGACAGCCGGGCCGCCGCCTCCAGCGCCTCGTCGGTGATCTTTACCCGGTGGTGGGCTTCGTAGCGATCCCGCAGGCCCTCCAAGATCAGAATGGTTTCCTCCACCGACGGCTCATCCACCATGACGGGCTGGAAGCGCCGCTCCAGGGCCGCGTCCTTCTCCACGTGCTTGCGGTACTCGTCCAGCGTCGTCGCGCCGATGCACTGGATCTCGCCGCGGGCCAAGGCCGGCTTGAGGATGTTGGAGGCGTCGATGGCCCCCTCGGCCGCGCCGGCGCCGATGATGGTATGCATCTCGTCAATGAACAGGATCACGTCGCCCGAGGCGCGGATCTCGTCCATCACCTTCTTGAGCCGCTCCTCGAACTCGCCCCGGAACTTGGAGCCCGCGACCAAGGCCCCCAAATCCAGGGTGACCACCCGCTTGTTGAGCAGCGTCTCGGGCACGTCGCCGTTGACGATCTTCTGGGCCAGCCCCTCGGCGATGGCGGTCTTGCCCACGCCGGGTTCGCCGATGAGGACCGGGTTGTTCTTGGTGCGCCGGGACAGCACTTGGATGACCCGCTGGATTTCCTTCTCCCGGCCGATGACGGGGTCCAGCTTGCCCTCCCGGGCCAGGTCCGTCAAGTCCCGTCCAAACTGGTCCAGGGTCGGCGTCTTGCGGGCGCGGGTGCCCTTGGTGGGCTGGCCGCCGCTGCCGCCCAAAAGCTCAACCACCTGCCGCCGCACCTTATCCAGGTCGGCGCCCAGGTTCTTGAGCACCTGGGCGGCGACGCCTTCGCCCTCGCGGATGAGTCCCAGCAGAATGTGTTCGGTGCCGATATAGGTATGGCCCAACTGGCGGGCCTCGTCAAAGGCCAGCTCCAGCACGCGCTTGGCCCGGGGCGTAAACCCGATTTGGCCCTGCGGCGGGCCTTCCCCCTTGCCAATGACCTTTTCCACTTCGGCCCGCACCTTGTCCAGGCTGATGCCCATGGCCTGCAAGGCGCGCGCGGCGACGCCTTCGCCTTCGGCCGCCAGCCCCAGGAGGATGTGCTCGGTGCCGACCACGTTGTGGCCCAGCCGCCGGGCCTCCTCCTGCGACAGGACGACGACCTTCTGGGCCCGCTCGGTAAACCGGCCAAACATGCCCCTCACCGTCCTTTTCCCACTATTTTTGTTCGCCGTTTCCAGCCACTATGCGCTCCCGGACCATGGTGGCCCGCAGCCGGTCCCGCTCCGCGGCGCTCAGCTCGCGGCCGAACCGGTTTTGCAGGTGGGCCGGCCGGATGAGCACCAAGAGCTCCTGCAAGATTTCCGGCTTCACCCCTGGGATCAGCCCCAGGTCGATGCCCAGCCGCACGTCCGACAAGAGCTGCATCGCTTCGTGGCTGGACAGGAGCCGGGCATGGGCCAAAATGCCGTAGGCCCTGAGCACCCGGTCCTCCAACCCGGTCTGGTTTCGCTTGAGGATGGTCTGCCGGGCTTCCCGCTCCTGATCGATCACCTGGCGGGTGACGTTGATCAGGTGGTGGACGATCTCGCCCTCGGCATGCCCCAGCGTCACCTGGTTGGAAAACTGAAAAATGTTGCCCACGGCCTGGGTCCCTTCGCCGTACAGCCCCCGGACCGTCAGGCCAAACTTTCCGACGGCGCTGATGATCCGGTCGATCTGCCCGGTCATGGCCAAGGCCGGCAAATGCACCATCAAACTGGCCCGCAAACCGGTGCCCACGTTGGTCGGGCAGGCGGTGAGAAACCCCCGGGTTTCGGAAAATGCATAGGGCAAATGCTCCTCCAAGGCCTGATCCACCCGGTCGGCCACGTCCAGGGCCAGAGGCAGCTGCTGCCCCGGCATGAGGACCTGGATGCGCACGTGGTCCTCTTCGTTGATCATGACGCTGACGGCTTCGTCGTCCCGGAGAATAACGGCCTTGTGCTTGACGCCCTTGGTGTGCTGCGGGCTGATGAGGTGGCGCTCCACCAGGATCTGCCGCTCCAGCGGGCTCAAGGAGGCCATGGGCACAAACTGCATCCGGCGCAGGGCCGGCGACTTCTCCACCGCTTGCCGGGCCAGCTCCAGCACGTGCTGGAGCTGCTCGTCCCCGACCACGGCGGGGAAAGGCACCCCGGCCAAGTTGCGGGCCAGGCGGATGCGGCTGCCCAGGACCACGTCGCGATCCGGCCCGCTGCCCTTCATCCACTCGCTGGTGGGCCGGTTGATGATCTCCCGCAGCGACATCCCCCTGCCCTCCTTATCCTTCGCGGCGCTGCTCCTGCACCATTTCCCGCTCCAAGGCCCGCAGGCGGTCCCGCAGTTCCGCCGCCCTTTCGTACTCCTCTTTCGCGACGGCCGCGTGCAGTTCCTGCCGCAGGCGGTCCATCTCCCGGCGGCGGCGCAGGGCGTGGCCCGCCCGGGCCGGCACCTTGCCCGTATGGGTGGTGCCGCCGTGGATGCGGCGCAGCACAGGCTCCAGCTGCTGGTCAAAGGTTTCGTAGCACACGCTGCAGCCCAAATGCCCCAGCCGCTTAAAGTCAGCAAAGGTCAACCCGCAGTTGGGGCAGCGCATCCGGGGCCGGGGCGCCGTGCCTAAGGCCGGGCTGCCCTCGGGGTCCAGGAGCCCTCCCAGGAGCTTGTTGAAGCTGAACACCGGCTCCAGCCAGCCGGCGTCGCTTTCCTCGCGGGCGCACGCCTCGCACAGGTGCGATTCCCGCTTTTCCCCGTTGACGATCTGCGTCAGATGCACCGTGGCTTCCGCCTGCCGGCATACGTCGCACAGCATCGGGACCGCCCCCCTTGACCTCATCCTATGCGGTCCTGCCCGGGGCGCGAGCTGGACAACATCACTAGCATGCCCTTGACCACCGCCGCCCGCAGCAGGCCGTCCACCGGGGGATTGGCCCAATCGGCCTCCTGCCGCACCGTCTGCCGCATCAGCGCCGCCTCCCGGCGGGTGAGCAGGCCAGCTTGTTCCAGGGAGCGCAGCAGCCCCTCGGCTTCGCCCGCGCTCAGTGTGCGGCCGATGCGCGGCCAAACCGCAGCCAGGCCCTTGGGGACGGGCCGCGGATGGCGGGCCACAATGCGGATGTACCCGCCGCCGCCCCGCCGGCTCTCTACGATAAACCCCCGGTCCGGCGTAAAGCGGGTGGCCAGCACGTAGGTCACCTGGGAAGGCACGCACGCGAACCGATCGGCCACATCGGCCCGGCGCACCTCAATGCACCCGTCCTTGGAGCGCAGCAAGAGGTGCATCAGATACGCCTCGATGCGGTCGGTCAGGCTGCTCATGGCGCCGTGCCATCGCCCCTCCCTTTTTGACCTTCTTTGACCTTGCGCCTCTGATTATACCACATCTACCCATAGCCGCAAGGGGGGGCTTTGGCGAGGGGTCCCCTTTCCCGCCCGTCAGGTTCCAGGCCCCCGACGGCCGCGGGCAGCGGGGTCTGGCGGCCGCGGGCGGCTTTAGCCCGCGGCGCGGACCAGCTCTCCCACGGCCGCCACCAGCCGGTCGATGTCGTCCTCGTTGTTGAAGGCGTGCACCGACACCCGCACCGCCCGCGGGGCCGGCACCCAGCGGCACGCAATGCGGTGGCGCTCCCACAGCTGCTCCACCGCGACGGGGGCGTCCACGCCTGCCATGCGAAACACCACTAGCCCCGAACGCAGCGGCTCCGGGCCGGGACTGAGAATTTCCACCTGGGGCAGGCGGGCCAGGCCTTCCCGCAACCGGTCCACCAGGGCCAGGATGCGGCCTCGGGCTGCGGCCACGCCCAAGGAATGCCACAAGTCCGCCCCCTTGCCCAAGGCTGCAAAGGACGGCACGTGCAACCCCGCCACCTCAAACCGGCGGGCGCCGGGGTGAAAGCGGAAGGCTCCGGCCGGCACGTCTTCGTGCACCACCGAGGCCCAGCCGATCCAGGTGACGGCCACCGCGTCCAGGGCCGCCTGATCCACATAGAGAAAACCGGTGCCATCGGGGCCCAGCAGCCACTTTTGCCCGGCGCCAGCATAAAAGTGGCAGCCCAGCGCCTTGACGTCCACCGGCACCTGGCCGGCCCCTTGGGCACCGTCCACCAACAGCCAGATGCCCCGCTCCCGGGCCAGGGACGCCACGTCGGCCACAGGCAGCACCGCGCCGGTGTTGTAGGCCACGTGGCTCATGCAGATGAGGCGGGTCCGCTCCGTGAGGGCCGCCCGGACGTCGTCCACCACCAGCCGCCCGTCCCGATCCGGCACCCGCCGCACGGCGATGCCCCGCTGCCGGGCCAGGTGAAACCAGGGCAAAAGGCCCGAGATGTGCTCCAGGTCCGTCACCACCACTTCGTCGCCGGCCTGCCACGGCAGCCCCGCGGCCACGATGGCCAGGCCCTCGCTGCAGCTGTGGGTGAGGGCGATCTCCTGGGGCTCCGCGCCGATGAGCCGGGCTAAGGCGCCCCGCACCTGGTCCAAGTAGTCCAGCGCCTCGGTGAGGACGCCAAACGAGCCCGGGCCCTGCTGGCCCAGGCGGCGCACCCACGCGAGCTCCTCCTCGAGAATCTCGCGGGTGGGCGGCCCCGAAACGCCAGTATTGAGGTACACCTGTTCCTGAAGGGCGGGAATGCTGGCTCGCAAGGCTTCCCAGTCGGCCATATGCGTCACCCCATTTGCCAAATTTGCCAGACATTGAGCCCAGGACCCGCCGGGTCCACCGTAGAATCGCGCCCTACAGACGGAGGCGATGGGCTTGCCGAGGCATCCGAAAAGCGGCCGGCTGCACCCCACCCACCGGGCGGTGCGGCGGCTGTTTCCCGCGAACGTCTACGTACAGCGCCTGCTGGACCGGCTGGAGGCCCTGGGGGTCGGCCTCGGCATCAGCACCGAGCCGGGCCAGTGGCTCTACCATCCCGGGTACCGCACCTTGTGGGTGTGGGAGCCCGACCTGCGCACCCAACCCCTCTCGTACCTGGTGGTGATCCTGGCCCACGAGCTCGGCCATGTGCTGGACTTCGACGAAAACCCCCACTACCGGGCCATCACCCGGGACCTGCACTGGACGGCGGTGCCCGACGAGATCGAGTGCTCGGCCTTCGTGCGCGGCTTCCTGCTGCTGCGGGAACTGGCCGTACCTATCCATCTTGGCCAATATCTGGCCATGATCGAAACGCCCATGGCAGCCCAGGTGGGCTGGGAGCTCTTGACCCGCTACCCCTGGGCCTTGGCTACTCCTTCAGCCGGGGGTCCAGGGCATCCCGCAGCCCGTCGCCCAGCAAGTTGAAGCCCAGCACCACCAGCATGATGGCCAGCCCCGTGGCGGTGGTAATGTGGGGCGCGACCAGCAGGTACTGGCGGCCGCGGCTCAAGATGGTGCCCCATTCGGGCGTGGGCGGCTGGGCGCCCAGGCCCAGAAACCCCAATCCCGCGGCCCACAGGATGGCCGAGCCTACCTGCAGCGTGGACTGGACGATGACGGGCGCGAGGCAGTTGGGCAAGATGTGGCGGGCGATGATGACAACGTCCCGCGCGCCCGCGGCCCGGGCCGCCTCCACGAACTCCTTGCGTTTCACCGCCAAGGCCGAGCCCCGCACCAAGCGGGTATAGATGGGGATCGACACGATCCCTACCGCGATCATGACCTGCTCGAGGCCCACGCCCAGCACGCTGACTAAGACGATGGCCAGCAAAATGCCGGGAAAGGCCAGCATGACGTCGATGACCCGCTGGACGGTCAAGTCCACCCAGCCGCCGTAGTAGGCGGACAAGGCGCCCAAGGGCACGCCGACCGCGATGCCGATGGCCACGGAGATGAGGCCGATGCGCAGGGAAATGCGGGCACCGTACAGGAGCCGACTAAACAGATCGCGCCCCAGCTCGTCGGTCCCCAGCCAGTGCTCCGCGGAAGGGGGCTTGAGGCGGGCGCCAAAGCTGGAGCGCAGCGGATCGTAGGGCGCGATCCACGGTGCCAGCGCCGCCAAGATCACAAAGGCCAGGATGATGGCCAACCCCAGCATGGCCAGGCGGTTGCGGACCAGCCGGCGCAACACCTGGCGCCAGGGCGCCGCCCCCCGGTCGGCGGCCGGCCGCTGGGCATGGGACTCAAGGGGAATCCCCACCGCGCCTTCCTCCTCCGTCTCCCTTTGCCCGCGCCGCGGGCGGTTTCAGTCGTAGCGGATGGCCGGATCGATGTACGCGTATAAGACGTCCACCAGCAGGTTGATGAGAATGAACGCCAAGGCCACCGTCAGCACCGAGCCCTGCACCACCGGGTAGTCCCGGGCGGTGATGGCCCCCACCATAAGGCGGCCGATGCCGGGCCAGGCAAAAACCGTCTCGGTCAGCACCGCGCCCCCCAGCAAGTTGCCGAACTGCAGGCCGGTGACGGTCACCACCGGGATGAGGGCGTTGCGCAGCGCGTGCCGCAGCACGACCCGGGCTTCGGGCACCCCCTTGGCCCGGGCGGTGCGCACGTAGTCCTGCCGCAGCACTTCCAGCATGCTGGACCGGGTCATGCGGGCGATGATGGCCGCCGACGAAAGGCCGAGGGTGACCGCAGGCAGGACCAAGTGCCTCCACGTCCCGTGGCCGGCGGTGGGAAACCAGCCCAAGTGCAAGGAAAACAGCAGCATGAGCATGAGGCCCAGCCAGAAAACGGGCATGGACACGCCCAGCAGGGCGATGAACATGCTAACCGCGTCGATCCAGGAATTGGGCCGCACTGCGCTGAGGACGCCGGTGGAGATGCCGATGGCCAGGGCGATGAGCATGCTGGCCGCCGCCAGCTCGAAGGTGGCCGGCAGGGCCGCGCCCAGTTCGTCCAGGACGGGCAGCCGCGACAGCGTGGAACGCCCCAAATCGCCCCGGAGCAAATTTTGCAAGAAGATGCCGTACTGAATCACCGGGTGCTTGTTGAGCCCCAGCTGCTCCCGGATGCGCTCCACCACTTCTTCCGTCGCCGCCTCGCCGGCCATTATCCGCGCCGGATCGCCCGGGATCATGCGCACCATGGCGAACACGACCACGGACACCCCGAACAGAACGGGAACCATCAGCGCCAAGCGGCGCAAGATGTACTGCGACACCCGTTCCCTCTCCCCGCCGAGAGAAGGAGGGGCCGCCTGACGCGAACCCCTCCTCCGGTTTGCTTCGCTGGCTGCGAAAGCTTCCCTGGCGAAACGCGCTGATTAGCGGAACCGGGCCCCGTGGGCCATGATCCGCTCCGTCGGGTGAACGATGACGCCTTCCACCTCGGTGCGGATGGCCGTCAGCTGCGTTTCCGCGTGGAGGAACAGCCACGGCGCGTCCTCCATGATGATCTCCATGGCTTCCTTGTACGCCGCGAGCCGCGCCTCGGGGTCCGGCGTGGTGCGGGCCAAGTTCAGCAGCTCATCGACCCGGTCGTTCTTGTAGAAGGTCCGGTTGGATCCGCGGGGCACCCACTCGCTGGAGTGCAAGAGCGGAAACAGGCCGTAGTCCGCATCGCCGGTCACCGTGCCCCAGCCCAGCAAGAACATGGGCGCCTCGCTCTCCTCGGCCGGCCGACTGGTGAAGTCCAGGTACGTGGCCCACTCCAAGGTCTCGATCTGGGCCTGGATGCCCACCTCCGCCAGCTGGGCCTGGACCGCTTCCGCGATCTCCAGGTCCTTGAGGTAGCGGCCCGACGGCGAGTACAGCTGGGTGCGGAACCCGTTGGGGTATCCGGCCTCGGCCAGCAGCTGGCGGGCCTTCTCGGGGTTGTACTCATAGGTCTTGATGGGCTGATAGCCAAAGATGCCGGGCGCGATGGGGGCATCCGACGGCCGGCCCATGCCGCCTAGGATGAACTCGTTGATGGCCTCATTGTCCACTGCGTAGTTGACCGCCTGGCGCACCCGCGGGTCGGCAAAGGGGTTCTTGGGCCGGTCCGCCCGCTGGTAGGTGTTGAACCCGATGTAGATGGTGCGCACGCTGGGCGTGTTGACGACCTCGATGTTGGGATCCCGCTCAAGGACGCTCACCATCTCCGGCGGCACCCGCACGGCCACGTGGGCCTCGCCCGTCTGCACCATCAGCATGCGGGCGCCGTCCTCCGGCACGACCCGGAACACCACTTCGTCCAACTGGGCGGGCTCGCCCCAGTAGTCGGGGTTGCGCTCCAGCACGATGCGGTCTTGCCGCACCCACTCCTTAAACTTGAAGGGCCCCGTGCCCACCGGATTCCGGGCGTAGTCCTCGCCGTAGCGCTCGATGGCCGCGGGGCTTTGCATGCCGATGCTGCTGTGGGTCAAGTGGGCCAGGATAGGGGCGAAGGGAGCATCAGTGGTGAGCCGCACCGTGTACTCGTCCACCACTTCCACCGCGGTCACCGGAGCGATGAGAAACCGGAAGGTGACCGCGTTGGCCGGATCCAGAATCCGCTCCAGATTGTACTTGACCGCCTCGGCGTTGAAGGGCGTGCCGTCGTGGAAGCGGATGCCTTGCCGCAAGTACAAGGTCCAGACGAGGCCGTCGTCGGAAACGTCATAGGACTCCACGAGATGCGGCACGATCTGGCCGTCGGGCGTGAGCTCAAACAGGGGCTCGGTGATGTGCTCCGACACCGTGGCCGACGGCGAGTCGGTGATGTAATGAGCGTCCAGGGTGACGGCGTCGGTGCCCGACGCGATGATGAGCCGCGACTGGGCCAAAGCCTGCCCCGCCAACAGCGCGAGGGCCAGTCCCAACAGCAGCGCCAGCTGCGCGGCGCGCCGCTCAATCGTCATCCGTCCATCCCTCCTGTTGGGTGGATTGCCAAGAAATACATGATTTCGAAGCCTCGGAGCACCATTGGTCCTTGGTCCCCTGGGCGCATCCCTCCCCTCGTGGGCAGTATCGGCCGTCAATTCCGCCCTGCCCCTTTCGCCACACAACTGGCTATTACCTTCCTCATTCTGTCAGAGGATGCGGGCGCCCAGGGCCGAACGGGCCATATCCACCGCCAGCTGCCCGGTGCGGTTGGCCACGTCCAGGATGGGGTTGACCTCCACGATGTCCATCGAGGCCACCAGACCCGATTCCGCCAGCATTTCCATGGCCTGATGGCCTTCCCGGTATGTGAGGCCGCCCGGCACGGGTGTGCCCACGCCCGGTGCCAGGTCGGGCTCAAAGACGTCCATGTCCAGGCTAACGTGGACCCGATCCGTGTGCCGCCGCATATGCTCCAGGGTCCGCTCCATGACCACCGTCAAGCCCAGCCGGTCCACGTCCTCGATGGTAAAGACCAGCACGCCGCTGTCCTTGATCAGGCGGCGCTCCTCCGGATCTAGATCGCGGACCCCGATGAGGGCCACCCGCTGGGGTCGCACCGGTTCCGGGCCGGCGCAGCGGACCAGCTCCGGCGCACCCAAACCCGCCGCCGCGGCCAGGGGCATGCCGTGGACGTTGCCCGACGGGCTTGTCTCCGGGGTGTTGAAGTCGCCGTGGGCGTCCAGCCAGATGACGCCGGCGTCGGGATGCACCGCCCGGAGGCCGCCGATGGAGCCCACCGATAAGCTGTGGTCGCCGCCCAACACCAAGGGAAGGCTGCCGGCCCGCACCGCATCGGCGACCCGCCGGGCCAGTTCCCCGCACACCGCGACGATGGCGGACAAGTAGTGGGCCCGGGGATCGCCCTTGGGACCATGTTCCGGCCCCGGCACCACCAGGTTGCCTAGATCCGTTACCCGGTGGCCCAGCGCCTGCAAGGCCCCGTGCAACCCGGCGTACCGCACCGCGCTGGGCCCCATGTCGACGCCCCGGCGGTTGGCGCCCAGGTCCATGGGGACGCCGATGATGCTGACGTCCAAGGCGACGCTCCTTTCGTCCTTCCCGCGGCCCCCATCGCCCGGGGGCTGTCAGCCACCCACAAAGGCCCGGAGGCGCCGCAGGCCTTCCGCGATATTGTCCCGCGACGTGGCGTAGGACAACCGGATGTACTGCTGGGTCTCCCCCGGGGCGGGTGCGCCGAAGGCGCTGCGGGCCAGCACCGCCACCCCCGCCTCTGCCAGCAGCCGCTCCTGCAGCGCCCTGCTGTCGCGCAGCCCCAGCCGCTGGCAGACGTCCGTCACGTTGGGAAACACATAAAAGGCGCCGCCGGGCACACGGCAGCGAATGCCGGGAATGTCGTTGAGCCCTTGAACGATCATGTCCCGCCGGGCCCGAAATTCGGCCACCATCGCGCGAGTCGCATCCTGGGGGCCTTCCAGGGCGGCCAGCCCCGCGTACTGCGTAAAGGTGGCGGTGCACGACTCGTTGTTGGTGACCAGCCGGGCCACCGCCTCGGCCAAGAATGCGGGCATGACCCCATATCCCAGCCGCCAGCCGGTCATGGCATAAATCTTGGAAAACCCGTCCAGGATGATGGTGCGCTCCCGCATGCCCGGTAGTGCGGCGATGCTGGGGGCTGGCCCGTCAAAGACGATCCGGGAATAAATCTCGTCGGCCAGCACCCACAGGTCGTGGCGGCGGGCCAGCTTAGCCAGGGCCTCCAGGTCGTCCCGGGTCAGCACGGACCCGGTAGGGTTGTGGGGCGAGTTGATGATGACCATGCGGGTGCGGTCCGTGATGAGCCCCGTGAGGGCCTGAACGTCCAGGCGAAACCCGTTGGCCTCCGACAGGGGCGCGGGCACCGGCCTGGCGCCGGCGAAACGGATCACCGACTCATAAATCGGAAAGCCGGGGTTCGGGTAGATGACCTCGTCGCCCGGCTCAATCAACGCCAAGATGGAGTAGAAGATGATGGGCTTGGCCCCGGGGGTGACCACCACTTCTTGGGGCTCCACGTCGATGCCGCGGGTCTCGGCCACGTGGCGGGCGATGGCCCGCCTGAGGGGCCAAATCCCCGCCGACGGACTGTAGTGGGTCTCGTTGCGCAACAGCGCCTCAATGCCCGCCTGCTTGATGTGGTCCGGCGTGGCAAAATCGGGCTCGCCGATGGCGAAGTTGATCACCGAGCGGCCCGCGGCCTCCAGGCGCTGCACCTCGGCCAGCACGGCGAAGGCCGTCTCCGTCCCCAGCTGCCCCATGCGCGCGGCCAGGCGGCTCACAGCGACACCCCCTCACGGTGGTGGCCCTCTTGTGCCCACCGCTATTCTACGCCCGCAAGCCGCCGTCCTGTTTTCCCGCCGGACCGTCCCCCGCCGGATCGCGCCCAGCCCCCGGCCCGCCGCCCGTCACGGACAGCATGCGGCCAGGGCCCGCTGGGCTGCCAGCTCGCCCTGGCGGACGCAGTCGGGGATGCCCAAGCCCTGATAGGATGCCCCTGCCACCAAGAGCCCCGGCCACGACGCCAAGGCCTGTTCCACCGCGGCCACCCGGTCCAGGTGGCCCACCTCATACTGGGGCATGGCCCGCTCCCAGCGGTAGACCCGCACCAGGCGCGGGGCCGCGTCGATGCCCATCAGCTCCTCCAGCTCCCGCCGGACAAGATCGACCACGGCCCCGTCGGACAACGCCATCACCTGCTCTTCCCCGTCGCGGCCCAGGTAGCAGCGGATCAGCGCCCGGTCCGGCGCGGCCGTGTGGGCCCACTTGGAGGAAACCCACGTGCAGGCGGTGATGGCCCGCCCTTCCTTGCGGGGCACCAAAAACCCGGTGCCGTCCAGGGGATGCTGCACGTCGGCCCGGTCAAAGCCCAGGGCGCAGGTGATGACCGAAACGAAGCGCATGGCCCGCAAGGGGGCTGCCGCGCTGGGACACAAGGGTGCCAGCAGATCGGCCGCGGCAAAGGCGGGCATGGTCATAATGACCGCGTGGGCCGCCAGGCGGGTGCCGTCGGACAACGTCAGCACGTAGCGGGGCCCCGTACCCGCAGGATCCGGCCCAGCGCCCGCGGGCTCCGCCCCGGGGCCGGCCGGGCCGGCAGCGACCCCAGAGGCCGCTGCCAGGGCGGTCACCTTCACCCCTGTGCGCACGGTGACGCCCGTCAAGTGGTGGACCAGGGCGTCCACCAGCGTCTCCAAGCCGCCCCGCAGGGCCAAGAAGGCCGATCCCCCCGCTCCGTTGCTGCCGGGGCCGCCCGGCGCGCGGCCGCTCAGGCCGCCGCCGGCGCCTTCCCCACGGTGGCTGTTGCCGCTGCCGGCGGCAGGCTCGCGGGAGGGCCCGCCCGCCGCCCGGCCGCCGCCTAGCCCCTTCACCAGACTGCCCGCCCGCTGCTCGGCTTCCTTGAACTGCGGGAAGGTGGCCATGATGCTGAGCCGATCGGCCCGGCCCGCGTAGATGCCCGTCAGCAGCGGCTCCGCCAACTGCTCCAAGGCCTCCTGGCCCACCCGCCGCGCCACGAAATCGGCAATCGACTCATCGCCCGGCGGGCCCGGAGGGATGGACGGTTCCATGGCCATGCGCTCCTTGGCCGCGGGCGACAGCAGCTGGGAGCGCGCCAGCCCGTCCATGCGCAGGGGCACGAACATGAAAAGACCCTCGGGAATGGGGTGGAGTTGGCCTTGCCGGACGATGTAGGTGCGGCGGTGCCGGGGATCGATGGTCACCAGCTCCTCCCCCAGGCCCAACCGTTCGGCCAAAAGCCGGGCCCACGGCTTGCGGGCCAAGAAGGAGTCGGGCCCCGCCTCGATGCAAAAGCCGTCGACCCGCTCGGTCAGGATCTTGCCGCCCAGCCGCGGCCCTGCCTCCAGCAGCGTGATGGCCACCGGCCGGCCCCGTTCCCGGGACAGCTCCTGGAGGAAATACGCGGCCGCGAGCCCGGTGATCCCGCCGCCCACGACCGCGACATGAGGTGTCGGGTCCATCACCACGCCTCTTCCTTTCGTGCTCCCCCTGCGCGCTCCCCGTTCCCGGGTGGTGCTGGCGCACCCCTGGCGGTGCTCCCCGTTCCCGGGTCGTGCTCCCCGTCCCCGGG
Organism: Limnochordales bacterium; assembly: GCA_035304545.1. Classification (GTDB taxonomy): domain Bacteria; phylum Bacillota; class Limnochordia; order Limnochordales; family ZCTH02-B6; genus ZCTH02-B6. Next base: position 15,864 of record DATGPV010000068.1, read on the forward strand.
TCCCGCCGCTGGCCCAGGGGCCCGGAGGCGTCAGCGGGCCGCGGACGCCACCTGCTCCAGCACCAGCTCCGCGAGGACATCGATGAGATCGCCGTCGGCGTTGAAGGAAGCCGTCCGCTCCAGCTGCAAGCCCATCGCCGCGGCCTCCTCGCGGGCTTCGATATCGATGTCGTAGAGCACCTCCAGGTGGTCCGCGACAAAGCCCGCGGGACAGATCAGCACCGAACGGTAGCCCTCATCCCGCAGCTGGGCCAGCACATCGGGCAGCTCCGGTTCCAGCCACTTCACCGGCGTGGCGCCGGCGCTCTGCCACGCCACGGCCCAGCGCTGCACACCGGCCCGTTCCGACACGCCCCGGGCCGTCTCCTCCATGTGCCGCGGGTAAGGATCGTTCCACTCCAGGATCTTTGCGGGCAGGCTGTGGGCGGTATAGACCACCGGCACCTGCGCCCGCCGCTCCTCGGGAAACAAGGTGCGGGCGGCCTCCACCCGCCGGGCCAGCGCGTCCAGAAAGCTGGGCCGGTCGTGCCAATGCTCCACAAAGGTCATCTCGAGGGGCACGCCCGCCTGGGCGATGGCTTCTCGGGCTGCCTGGATATAGCCGCCCACGCTGAGGCGGGAATACTGGGGCGTCAGGGCGATGCCCACAGCCCGCCGGATCCCGTCGGCCGCCATCTGGGCTACCACGTCGTGGATGAAGGGGTGCCAGTGCTTCATCCCCACGTACGTCCGAAACTCCACATCGCCGGCCGCGCCGTTGGCCCCGCGGCCGTTGAGGCGCACCTCCAGGGCCGCGGCCTGCTGCCGGGTGATGGCCAGCAAGGGCGAGCGCCCGCCGATGAGGCGGTAGCGGGCCTGCAGGTCCGCGACCATCTCCGGCGAGGGGCGCTTGTCGCCGGGAATGTAGGTGTAATGCTCCCGGATGTGGGTCAGGTACGGCTCCACCTCGTCGGGATGTTCGGGCGTGCCGTAGGCCATCAAGAGAATGCCGATGCGTTCAGTGCTCATCTTTGTCCCCTCCCATGCCGTGCACCCATTCCACCACTTGGCGCAGCCGCTGGGGCGATGTCTGCGGCAGCACGCCGTGGCCCAAGTTGAAAATGTGGCCCGGCCGGCCGCCCGCGCCCACAAGCACCTCCTGCACCCGCCGGCGCAGCACGTCGTCGGGAGCCAAAAGCAGCGCCGGGTCCAGGTTGCCCTGGACGGCCACGTCATAGCCCACCAGCTCCCAGGCGGTGCCGATGTCCACCCGCCAATCGACGCCGATGACCTCGCTGCCCGCGGACCGCATGAGGGGCAGCAGCCCCAGGGTCCCCACGCCGAAGTGGATGCGGGGGACGTCCAAGTCCGCGGTTTCGGCAAAGAGCCGCTCCATGTGGGGCAGCACGTAGGTCCTGTAGTCCGAGGGCGACAGCGAACCGACCCAGCTGTCAAACACCTGTACCGCGTGGGCGCCGGCCGCGGTCTGGGCCCGCAGGTAGACGATGGCCATGTCAGTGAGCCGCTCCAGCAACGCGTGCCAGACGGCGGGCTCCCGGTACATCATCTCCTTGGTGCGCAGAAACCGGCGGCTGGGCCGGCCTTCGATCAAGTAGCTGGCCAACGTGAAAGGACCGCCCACAAAGCCGATGAGGGGCACGGGCAGCTCCCGCACCAAGAGGCGGATGGTGGCCAGCACGTAGTCCAGGGACTCTTCGGGCACCAGGGGCCGCAGCCGCTCCACGTCGGCCATGCCGGCAATGGGCGCGGCGATGACGGGGCCCACGTTCTCCTGCAGTTCGTACTCGACGCCCATCGGCCCCAAGGGGACCATGATGTCGGAAAACAAAATGGCCGCGTCCACCCCCAACTGCTCCACGGGCAGGCGGGTGACCTGCGCGCACAGCTCGGGTTCGCGGCAAATTTCCAAAAGCGTGTAGCGTTCCCGCAAGGCGCGGTACTCGGGCTGGTAACGGCCGGCTTGGCGCATGAACCAGACGGGCGTCCGGTCCACGGGCTCCCGCCGGCAAGCGCGCAAGAAGCGGTCGTTCCAGGCAGGCATGGGCATTGCTCCCGTCGTCGGTGGTGCAGTTTGGGGTGTTGCTGAAAACCCGGAAGCCGTGGGTACCCGCGACTACCATATCCTTGCCCCACCCCAAGAAAAAGGGACGTTTGTCCCTTTTCCCTGTCGAGGGCGCGGACCGCGCGACGACGGCCCGCGCCAAAGCCGCGGCGCGGGCCGGTCCGCGCTTTCCTGCGACGGCAGCCTACCGGGGACCGGCCGGCGCCGATCCTGTGGGCTCTCCGTCAATCTTCCAAGGTAGATACGTCGCCGATGGGCAAGCCCAGCTCCTGGGCTTTGAGCAGCCGCCGCATAATCTTGCCGCTGCGGGTCTTGGGCAGGCTGTTGACCACCTCGATCTCATCGGGCACCGCGATGGGACCGATGTTCTGGCGGATAAACTGCCGCAGCTGGCCGATGAGGTCGTCGTTGGCCTCGTGCCCCTGGCGCAGGATGATAAAGGCCTTAATGGACTCGCCCTTGACGGGGTGAGGCTTGCCGATGACGGCCGCCTCGGCCACCGCCGGGTGGCTCACCAGGGCGCTTTCGATCTCCATGCTGCCCAAGCGGTACCCGGACACGCTGATGACGTCGTCGACGCGGCCTTGGATCCAGAAATAGCCGTCCTCATCCTTATGGGCCGCATCGCCCGCGAAGTACATGCCCGGGATGGTGTTCCAGTAGGCCTCATAGCGCTTGGGATCGTTGAAGATGGTGCGCATCATGGACGGCCACGGCTGCTTGACAACCAGGTAGCCGCCCCGGTTGGGATCCACCGGCTGGCCGCTCCTATCCACCACGTCGGCTTCGATCCCCAGGAAGGGGCGGGTGGCCGAACCCGGCTTCAGGGGCGTGATGGGCGTCGGCGTAATGAGGATGCTGCCGGTTTCCGTCTGCCACCAGGTGTCCACGATGGGCGTCCGGTCCCGGCCGATCTGCTCCCGGTACCAGACCCATGCCTCGGGGTTGATGGGCTCGCCCACGGTGCCCAACAGCCGCAGGCTGGACAAATCGTACTTGGCGGGCCACTGGTCGCCGTGGCGCATCAGGCCCCGGATGGCCGTGGGCGCGGTGTAAAAGATGGTGACGCCGTAGCGCTCCACGATGGACCAGAACCGGCCCGGATCCGGGTACGTGGGCGCGCCCTCGTAGAACACGCTGGTCGCGCCGTTGATGAGGGGCCCGTAGACAATGTAGCTGTGGCCCGTCACCCAGCCGGGGTCCGCGGTGCACCAGAAGATGTCATCGGGCTTGATGTCAAAGACAAACCGGGTGGTGGTGTACACGCCCACCATGTAGCCGCCGTGGGTGTGGACCACGCCCTTGGGCTTGCCCGTGGTCCCCGACGTGTACAGCGTAAACAACGGATGCTCGCTGTCCACCGACTCCACGGGGTGGTGGTTGTCGCCCGTGCCCATGAGCTCCGTCCAGTCCACGTCGCGGCCGTCTTGCCACGGGATGTCGATGCCGGTCCGGCGCACGATGACCACGTGCTGGACGGTGTCGTTCTCCGCGAGGGCTTCGTCCACCACCCTCTTGCGCTCCACCAGCTTGCCTTGGTAATAGTAGCCGTCGCAGGCGATGACGGCCTTGGCCCGGGCATCATTGACCCGATCCCGCAAGGCCTGGGCGCTGAAGGCCGAGTACACCACCGAGTGGACCGCGCCCAGGCGGGCCACCGCCAGCATGGCCACGATCTGCTCGGGGATCCGCGGCAAGTAAATGATGACCCGGTCGCCCTTGCCGATGCCCAGCTTGGCCAGGGCGCTGGCCGCTCGGTTCACTTCCCGGTACAGGTCCGCGTAGGACATGGTGCGCCGGGACCCGTCCTCGCCCTCCCAGTAGAAGGCCACCTTGTTGCGGACGGGGGTGCGCATGTGGCGGTCCAAGGCGTTGTGTACGATGTTGAGCTGCGCGCCCACAAACCACTGCACGTAGGGCGGCTCCCACTGCCGCACCTTTTCCCAAGGCCGGAACCATTCCAGCTCCCGGGCCATCTCGCTCCAGAAGTCTTCTGGCTGGGCGATGGACCACGCATACAGCTCGTCCCAGGTGGAGAACCCCTTGCTGCGCATGTACGCGGTGAGGTTGGCTTCTGCGACCGTGGCGGCGTCGGGTTCATAAATTCTGGTTTCCTTCAGAACTCGATCGGTGTGTTCAAACTGCAGTGCCATGGAACTCCCCCTCGGGCCGGAGTGGCCCACCGCGGCGGCAGGGGACCCGCGATGGGCTTTGCCATTGTGTTTCCGACGCCGTCGGCCAGAATCCTGCTGTCGCGCGCGGACTTGGGCAAAATCATCGGAACAAGCCCGGCAGCCACAGGGATACGGCGGGGACGTACGCGACGATCAAGAGCACCACCACGCACGCCGCGAGGAAGGGCAGCAGCGCCCGGGCCACCTGCTCCAGCCGCAGGCGGCTGATGGAGGTGACGATGAACAGGCACGTGCCCACGGGCGGGGTGACCAGGCCGATGACAAGCCCCAGCACCATGAGCACCCCGAAATGGATCAGGTCCATCCCCAGCTGCCGGGCCAAGGGCAACAGCACCGGCGTCAGGATGATCAGGGCCGCGGCTGGCTCCAGGAACGTGCCCACCAGCAGCAGCACGATGATCAGGAGCAGCACCAGCAGCCACCCCTGGTCGGTCAGGCCCAGCATGGCCGCGGCCACCTGCTGGGGCACCTGCTGGCTGGCCAGCACAAAGGCCAGGCCCTGGCTGAAACCGATGACCAGCATGACAACGCCGGTGGAGATCGCAGCGCTGGTCAGGGCTTCGGGCACTTGCCGCCACGTGAACTCCCGGTAGATAAACTTGCCGATGATGAAGGCGATCAGCACCCCCACCGCGGCCGCTTCGGTGGGGGTAAAGACCCCGCCCAGAATGCCGCCCAGGATGAGGACGGGCAGCAGCAGGCCAAAACTGGCCTCCTTGAAACTGTCCACCAGCTCCCGCCAGCTGACCCGGCCCTCCCCGCCGATGCCCTCCCGCCGGCAGATCCACCAGGCCACCAACATCTGGGTCAAGGCCATGAGCAGCCCGGGCACGATGCCGGCCACAAACAAGGCCGAGATGGACGTCCCCGCGATGACACCGTACAAAATCAAGGGAATGCTGGGCGGGATGATGGGTCCGATCAAGGAAGAACTGGCGGTTACCGCCGCGCTAAACTGGGCCGTGTAGCCGCCCCGCACCATGGCGGGAATGAGAATGGACCCCAGGGCGGACGCGTCGGCCGCGGCCGAACCGCTGATGCCGGCGAAAAACACGCTGGCCAAGATGTTGACGTGGGCCAGGCCGCCGGTGATATGCCCCACCAGCGCCCGGGAAAACCGGATGAGACGGTGGCTGATGCCGCCCGCGTTCATGAGGGCCCCCACCAGCATGAACAAGGGCACCGCCATCATGGGGAAAGAATCGGTGGCTGTAAACAGGCGCTGGGGGATCAGGGCCATGGGCAGGAACCCGTCCAGGGCAAAGAACAACAGCGACGCCAGACCCAGCACAAAGGGGATGGGAACGCCCAGGACGAGGAGCACCAAAAACGCGGTCACGATGATCCACGTCATGAGCTGAACCGCTCCTCCCCTGCAGGCGCCCCTGCCCCCGTATCCGCCCCCGCGGCCTTGCCCGCGAACATGGCCATGTCATGGACCAGGAAGCGGAGCACGTGCACAGCCATGATCAGGGCTCCGACCCACACCGCAGCGTAGGGGTAGGTCATAGGGATCCCCACCGCCGGCGAGCGTTGCCAGGCGTTCATCCGACCGATGAGGAAGCCTTCCCGGGCCACCACCAGCAAGAGCACCAGGACCAGCCCGTGGGCCAGCACACCGACCCCCGCCCGGTACTTGACGGGCAGCCGGTCCACCAAAAGCGTGAGCCCCGGGTGAAAGCGCAGCCGCAAGGCGATGGAAGCGCCCAGCAGCGAAGCCCACACGAAGAGGTAGCGGGCGATCTCCTCGGACCACGGCAGGGAGTTTTGCAGGACATACCGGAAAAACACCTGGGCGATGAGGATGATGCTCATGGCCCCTATCAGGACCGCCACCACTGCCCGCGCCACCCGGTCCAGCCCGTCGCTCAGCCACTCGATCCAGCGCAACAACGTCACTGCCGTCCCTCCAGCCGCTCCGCCGCCCGCACCGCAAAAGGGCGCCGGCGGCGGAGCGCGGTGTCCGCGTGCCGGCGCTCCGCCGCCGGCGGCCCTTGGTCACCGGCCGGCGTCCAGCACGGCCTGGATCAGATCGGCGCCCAACTGGCCTTCAAACTGGCGGTATACGGGCGCCATGGCCTCCTGAAAGGCCGCCTTGTCGGGATAAGTGATCTGCATGCCCAGCCGCTCCAGCTCCGCCACCTGTTCCCGTTCCATTTGCCGGGCCACATCCCGCTGGTACCGGCTCACTTCCCGGGCCACGTCGATAAGGGCCTGCTGCAGATCGGGCGGCAGGGACCGGAAGCGGGCTTCGCTCATGATGATGATCGCGGGCGCGTAGAAGTGCCCCGTCATCGCCAGATGCTGGTTCACCTCGTAGATCCGGTGGCTTAGGAGAACGGGGATGGGGTTTTCCTGGCCGTCGATGACGCCCTGCTGCAGGGCCGTGTACACCTCGCCCCAGGACATGGGCGTGGCGCTGGCCCCCATGCCCTGGAAGGACGCCACGTGGATGGGGTTCTCCTGGACCCGGATCTTGAGGCCCCGGACGTCCTCGGGGGTATGGATGGGCCGGCGGCTGTTGGTCAAGTAGCGGAAGCCCTGCTCCCACAGGGCCAAGGGCTTGATGCCCACCCGGGCGTCCTCGATCATCTGGAGGATCATGTCGCCCACCGGGCCATCGATGACCGCGTCCACGTGGTCGTAATCCCGGAAGATAAAGGGCAGGTCCATAACCGCCATGCGGGGCACCCAGTTGGCCAGGACCGCGGTCCCCGTGACGACGATGTCGATGGCGCCCAGCTGCAGGGACTCCACCTGCTCCCGCTCGCCCGCGCCCAGCTGCCCGTCGGAAAACACCGTCACCTGGATGCGCCCATTGGTCCGCTCCTCGATGAGGCGCTCAAATTCCAGGGCTCCGTAATGGTACGGGTGCTCCTGCGCTACCACGTGGCTGACCCGGAGGTTGTAGGTCTGGGCCGCCGCCGTCCCGGTCCACGCCAGGGCGGCCACCAACAGCCCCACCATCAACACGGCGTTCCAAGCACGCTGCATGGCGTCCTTCCTCCCCCTCGTTTTCACCGGCGCGCGGAAAGAACCCAGGCGGGTTTCCCGTGTGCTGGCCGGGATAGTCACATGCGCAAGGTCACCGTCTTGAGCTGCGTGTAGGAGAGAAGGCCTTCCACCCCCTTCTCCCGCCCGATGCCGCTGCGTTTGTAGCCGCCAAAGGGCAGCTCCACGCCGCCCCCGGCGCCGTAGGCGTTGATGAACACTTGCCCCGCGAGCAAGGCGCGGGCCATCCGGTGGGCCCGGGCCCCGTCGCGGGTCCAGACGCCCGCCACCAGGCCGTACTCGGTGCCGTTGGCCAGGCGCACCGCCTCCTGCTCATCGCCAAAGGGCAGCACCACCAGCACCGGGCCGAACACCTCCTCGCACGCGACGGCCATGGTGGGCTGCACATCGGTGAAAAGGGTCGGCTCAAAGAAATACCCTTCCGCCAGCTCCGGAGCGCCGGGGATCCGCCCCCCGCAGACCAGGGTGGCGCCGGCCGCCTGGGCCTCGGCCACGTAGCGAGCCACCCGCTGCTGCTGCTCGGCGGTGATGATGGGCCCCAAGTCGGGATCCTCGATGCCGGGCCCCAGCCGCACCCGGCCGAAGGCGTCCTGGATGTACGCCACCGCCTGGTCGAGGATGGAGCGCTCCACCAGGAGACGGGTGCCGGCCGAGCACGTCTGGCCCGCATTTTGCAAAAGGGCCCGCACGGTGGTGCCCAGGGCCGCGTCGAGGTCCGCGTCGGCGAAAACGATCTGCGGCGACTTGCCGCCCAGCTCCAAAGTGACAGGAGTGATCCGTAGGGCTGCGGCCTGCATGACCCGAGTGCCCGTGGCCACGGAGCCCGTAAAGCTCAGATGATCGATGCCGGGGTGCCCGGCAAGATGAGCCCCCGCCTCAGGACCGAAGCCGGGCACCACGTTAAACACCCCCGGCGGCAGCCCGCTCTCCAGCGCGAGGCGGGCCATGGCCACCGCCGTCAGCGGCGCCTGCTCAGCGGGTTTCAGGACGACAGTGTTGCCGGCGGCCAAGGCCGCTCCCACGCACCGGCCCACCATCTGCAAGGGATAGTTCCACGGGATGATGATGCCGCACACACCCCACGGCTCCCGAAGGGTGTAGGCCAGGTAATCGTTGTCCAGGGGGATCGTCTGGCCAAAGACCTTGTCGGCAGCGCCCGCGTAGTACTCGAAGTAGCGGGCCGCGACCCGGACGTCGGTACGGGCCTGGCTGATGGGCTTGCCCGTGTCCAAGGTCTCCAGGAGCGCCAGCTCTTCAAGGCGTTCCAGCACCGCGGCCGCGATGCGGGCCAGGATCCGGCCGCGCTCGGCCAGGGGCACCCGGCTCCAGGTTTCCTCGTACGCGCGCCGGGCCGCCGCCACCGCCCTGTCCACGTCGGCTTCCCGGCCCCGGGCCACCGGGGCCAGGACGCGGCCATTGGCGGGATTGACAGTGGGGAACGTCTCGCCGGCCGCAGCCGGCTCTTCCTGGCCGTCGATGATGAGGGGCACCCACTGGGGGATGCGCTGGTCGGGAACTCCGTGGACGCCCACCGTGGCCTTAGACATGGCGACCGCCGTCCACGTTGAGGATGGCCCCGATGACCGCAGCCGCCTCGTCGGAGGCCAGGTACGCCGCGGCGGCCGCGATCTCCTCTGGCCGGATGAGCCGGCCCAGGGGCACCGAATCGATGAAGGCCTGCCGGCCCGCGGCCGAGCCGGGGTCGGCCATGAAACCGGGCAGCATAGGCGTATCCGCCGGCCCGGGGGCGATGCCGTTGACGCGAATGCCGGTGCCGGCCAACTCCAACGCCACCGCCTGGGTCAGGCCGATGACCGCCGCCTTGCTGGCGCAGTAAGCGTTGAGGCCCGGCCGGGGCCGGAGGGCGGCCACCGAGGCGATGTTGATGATGCTGCCGCCGCGGTCCCGCATCAGGGGCACGGCAAACTTGATGCCCAGGAACACGCCTTTGACGTTGACCGCCATCAGCCGGTCCCACTCGGCGCTGGTGAGGGAGTCGATGGGGGTAGGCCGCTGCGGCAGCGCGGCATTGTTGACCAGCACGTCCAGCCGGCCCCACTGGTCCCGCACCCGCTGAAACGCGGCAGCCATGGCAGCCTCGTCGCTCACGTCCGCCGGCAGCACCGTGCCGTGGTCGGCGCCCCCCAGGTCCTGCAGGGCCGCAGCCGCCGCGGCTTCGTCCCGGTCCAACAACCCTACCCAATAGCCGTCCCAGATAAAGCGGGCAGCGATGGCCTTCCCGATCCCCGAGGCGGCGCCGGTGACCACGGCCACCCGCCGGGACTCCGCTGCGCTCATGACCACCATCCTTACTTTGAAATCCACACTTGTCCGTCCAGGAATTTACTGTCGATTATACGACTGTGTCAACGGCACTCCTGCCAGTTGTGTAGTCAACTCCCGTTCCTTTCGACACTGCTCCGGCCCAAGCGGGGCCGCCGGCGAAACCGAGTCGATACGAAGAGGAGATGGCGCCCCCGGGTCCGAACAATTGATACGGGCGGTCCCGCGGGTCGTGGCGGCGCCATGGCCGGTTTCGGGCCTGCTCATTTTGGGGGGTGCAGGGGCATTGCCGGGGGTAGTCCGCGGCCTTGTATTGGGTTTGGGTTTGACGTTCATCGCCATCGTCGCGGGCCTGCCGGCCCCTGCCGTAGAGGCCGCGGCTTTGGCCGCCGGGAGCCCGGCGGAGCCCGGGATCAGCGCGAACAGCGTGCGCTACACCGTCACCGTTCCAGCCGACCCCACGGACCCGGTGGAGGTCCGTCTGCAGATCCCGACGCCCCCAGCCGTCGTGGAGCTCCAATTCCCGGACCCGAGCGGGGGCGGTGGGCGGCTGCAAGCCATTCGCGCCAACCGGGACGACGGCGAAGCCTTGCCCGTGGAACGGGTGGCTGCGGGGGGCTTTCGCCTGCCCACCTTGGGAGCCCGCCACGTGACCGTGACCTACAGCCTCAACTTGTCGCCTTCCCTGTGGAACCCCGCCACATGGCCGGGACAAGAACTGGCTTCCGTGCGGTCCGACGGCATGGTGTGGCTGGTGGGCCGCGATGCCCTGCTGCAGGTCGCGGGCCCGGCCGCGCCGCCCGCGGAACTGGTCCTGCAGTTGCCCGCAGGCTGGCGCGCCTTCCTCGCCGGCGCCGGGCTGCTGGAAACCGACCGGCCTTTGGCCATCGCGCCCGGCCAGGAGCCGGTTCTCCTGCTGGGCCCCATGCGCTTCAGCCGGTACCCGGTGCCCGGCGGACAGTTGACCGTGATCGTGAGCCCGGAACCTCCCTGGGAACCGGGCCAGCTGGCCTGGTCGGTGCAGGCCGTCCTTGAAGGCCTTGCGGCCCGGGGCGTCACCGGCCCGCCGGCGGACTTGACCTTGGCGGTGCTGCGCTATCCCGCGGCCCTGCGGCTCAATCCCCTCGTAGGCAGCCAGCGGGCCCCTGGGCCCACCATCGTCCACTGGGTGGGCACGGGTTCCCTAAACTGGTGGCGCAAACATGCCGCCCGCGACGTGGTGGACTGGTACGTGGAGCACACCTTGCGCCTGGCCCCCGACGCCCGCTGGCTCCAGCCGGCCCTGGCCGAATACGCCGCCCTGGCCCTGCTCTTTGACACGGGCTTTCTCACGGTGGACGACATGTACCAGAGCCTGCGGGCCCTCCACTCCAATGGCCTGCACTACTCGGGCCCCGCCTGGCCGTCCCTGGTGTCCGCCGGGCTGGAGGCACCCCCATCCCACGCCAGCCAGCGGGTCCTGGCGTTCCGGGCGCCCCTGGTGGCGCTCCTGATGGACATGGAACTGTGGGACGCGTCCGGGTCCACCCTCTTTGACCTGTGGGCCCGTCTGATCGCGGCCCAGCAGGAGGGGCCCGCCGCGACCTTCCACACCGCCGCGGTGCTGGCGCCGTTGGCCGACATGGGCGTGGGCAGCGCTTTCGCCCAAGCCCACATCTACGGCAACCGGATGCCGCCCGCGGACTTCGACGGCCTCTTTCAGCGGTGGTTTGACCAGCACGCCCGCTGAGGGCAGGAGATGGGGGCCGTCACGGTGTAGGTGTGGCTAGACACCGCGCACCGGCCGCGGCCATGCGCGGCCGGCCTGGGAAGGACGGCGAAGCCCGTGTCCGGTTGGCTGTGGGCCGCGGCCGCGGCCGGAGCCGCTTACTTGGCGGTGCGGGCCCGCATCGAAGCGGGTTCCCTGTTCATCACCCACGTGGACGTGCCCGTGGACGATTTGCCGCCGGAGCTGGACGGCTTTTCCCTCATCCATCTGTCGGACCTGCACCTGGTAGGCTACGGCCCCTTTGAGCACGACCTGATCCGCGCCGTACGCCCGTTGCCGGCCCAGACGGTGGTGATCACCGGCGATTTCCTCGGGGGCCCAGGCGGCGCCACGGCCCTCATCCCGCTGGTGATGGAAATCGGCCGGGACCGGACCGTCTTTGGCGTTCTAGGCAACCACGACCACCGGCCCTCCATCAACACCCAGGCGCTGGTCAATGACTTGAGCCGGGCGGGGGTGCGGATGCTGGTCAACTCGGGCGCCTTGATCCACCATCGCGGGCAGCGGCTGCGGATTGCCGGCGTAGACGATCCCCACACTGGCCGCGCCGACCTGGGGCGGGCCCTGGCCCACGTGCCGCCATCCCGGCCGGACGCCCGCGAGCCGCTGCTCCTGTTGGCCCACTCGCCGGACATCTTCGCGGAAGCCAGCGCCGCCGGGGTCGACCTGGTGCTGGCCGGCCACACCCACGGCGGCCAGCTGTGCCTTCCGGGCGGCCTCCCGCTGTGGACCAACACCCGCCGGGGCCGCTTCGGCGGCGGCCTGTTCCAGCGGGGCCATACCCGCATGTTCGTCACCCGGGGCGTGGGCACGGGCCTGGTGCGGGCGCGGCTTTTCTGCCCGCCGGAAGTGGCCCTGGTCCGGCTGGTGCGGGCTTAACGGGGGACCATCTCCGTGGCCTGCAGGATCAGGCCTGCCACTTCGTCGGCCAAATCCGCCGGCAGGGCAATGCCCTTGCCCGGCAGCAGCTCTCCGTCGCTGCCGGGGTAAAACACCCGCACGTCCACGTACGTGCGGCCCGACTTTTCCGTCCGCCGCACCTGGATCACTTCCCCGCGGTCGTTTTTGACCACCTGCCCGATTAGGTGCTCCGCATCCCAAAACGGCTTCACCCCGTTGTCGCTGGCCGCAGCCCGGCGCGCCATGGGGCAACCCTCCCTGAAACAGTCTTGATCGGTATGATTACCTTACCACGCCCCAGAGAGGGTTTCCTCGTACAGCATGCGGTAAACCGATGAGGCCAGGGGTCAGAGCGCCCGGGGGCCGCTGGGCGGCGCCGCCGCCTGAGGCGGGGCGACGGGCAGCTGAATGTAGAAGGTGGTGCCGGCCCCTTCCCGGGTGCGGAACCAGATGCGCCCGCCATGGGTTTCGGTGACGATGCGATGGGTAAACAGCAGGCCCAGGCCCGCCCCATGGCGTCCCTTGGTGGTGACGGCGCCCGTGAACAGGCGCCGGCGGCAGCCCGGCGGGATGCCGGTGCCCGTGTCGCTGATGCGGATGAGCACCGCGCGGCGGGCGGGACGGTGCTCTACCCGGATGGTGACGGCGCCGCCGTTGGGCATGGCCTGGAGGGCGTTGCGGGTCAAGTTGATGAGGGCGTGGCGCAACAGCTGTTCATTGCCCATCACGGCGGGCGCATGCTTCAGCCCCCGCACCCGCAGCACCACTCCCGCGCTGCGGGCCTGGGGCTCAAACAGCTGCACCACCCGCTGGATAACCCGCCCCACATCCACCGGCGCCCGCTGCATTTGGCCAGGGCTGGCCAGGGCCAAAAGCTCCGCCAGAAACCCCTCCAGCTCGTCGATGGAGGCGATGATCTGCTCCATTAAGGCGGTGCGCCGTTCGCTGTGGGGCGTCATGGCCGCCAATTCCGCCGTGACCCGGATCGCGGCCAAGGGATTGCGGATTTCATGCACCGCCAAGGAGGCCAGCCGTTCCACCAGAGCCAGCCGCTGCTGGTGCTGGGCGTGCTCCTCCTGCTGCCGGTAGCCGGTGATGTTGACCCCGGCGATGACCCGGCCGCCGGGCAGGGCCGCGTCGCCGGCCAAGGGCGCGCTTTCGGCCAGAAACACTTGGGCATCGCCGCTGGGCACGTGCACCACCAGCTCTCGCGGCTCCCGGGCCCGGCCCTCGGCCCCCAGGCCCAGGGCTTCCCCGGCCCCCACCTCCGCCAAGGTGCGGCCGATGAGCTCCTCCCGGGCCCGGCCCAACTCCCGTTCGGCCGCGGGATTGCAGTCCACCACGCGCCCGCCGCCGTCCACGGCCAAAAGGGGCCAGGGGCAATGGGTGCCCAGCAGCGCCTGCTGGTGCAGGCTGCGCTGGTACGCGTGCCACGCCCCAGCCAGCGCGGCCGCGCTCTCCGCCAGCAACCCCCGCACAGCATCGTCCAGGCCCGGGCCCCGGGCCCCGATGCCCAAGATCACCGGGGCGCAGTGTCCAGGCAGCCACGCCGGCACCGCCGCAGCGGTAAAGGGCTGCAGGATCCGGCAATAGTGCTCCGCGGCCGCGACCGTGGCGGGCCGCCGCTGCAGGAGGGCCAGCCCTACGGCCGACGTGCCGAGGGAATCTTCTGTCATCCGCTGGCCCGGCGCCAGCACCCCCGCCGCCCCGCGGTCGGCCACCACGTCCAACAGCACCCCGTCGGCGTCGGCCAGCACCGCCAGGACACCCGGCCCACAAGCCCGCCGCTGCCAGCTGACCAGTTGCACCAGAAAAGGACGGGCCAGGTCGATCAACGGCCGCCAAGCCGCCAGGCGCCGCTGCAATTCCTCGGGCGGCACCGTCTGAAGCTGCGGGCGCATGGGATCGAGCCCCATTTGCCGGCAGCGCAACCAGCTGCTGGCGATGGGGTGCCGCACGCCCCGGGGTACGGCGCCCGTGCGCACGAACTGGTCCCATGCGCGCTGCAGCACCGCGTCGAGGTCCGTGGCCACCGCGCCCAAGCCTCCCCGCCGCGCCGCGATATCCGCCGGTTCAATTCACCGGCCAGTCCCGTTTTCCTGTTTCGTGTTCCACCCTGTGAAATGAAATCTCCCCGCTCCCGCGCCGCCTTCACCGCGGCCCCGGCGCCCGCAGCAGGGGCTCGAGATCCTCCCACCGGGTCACCGGCGGCGAACACGCGAAATCCTCGCAGACGTAAACCGTCAAGCGGCCCTCCACGGGTTCCCGGTCCTGCAGCAAAGGCGGGCGCGCCGCTGCGCGGGCGGGATCAAAGCCCGAAAGGACCCGGTGGGGGATGTACAACCGGTGCACCCGCTGCAGCAGGGCCTGGCCCTCCCGGGAAAACACCGGCCCGGTGAAGGCTATCTCTTTGGGGCCCCGGTGGTACTGGTCCAAGGCCGTGAGCAGCGACGCGGTCCCCCACGGATTGCGGGCCATCGGGCTGCCAAAGGCGGCGAGGAGCTTCTCGGCCCGGATCCGCCACCCGTCGTCCCCGGTGAGGAAAAACAGGCGCAGCAACGTCATGGCCGCCGCACCGTTGCCCGCGGGCACCGATTCGTCCCACAGCTCCTTGGGGCGGCCCAGGGGCGTGGCCAAGCCCGCGGGCGTGAGGAAAAAGCCGCCCTCTTCATCATCCCAAAACAGCGCCAGCATGCGGCCGGCCAGGCGCGCCGCCTCCGCGAGGAAATCGGGCTCCAGCGTAGCCTCGTACAGGTCGATGAGGGCCGCCACAAAAAACGCGTAGTCATCCAAGAAACCGGGCACCGGCGCGGGCCATTCCTTGAAGCTGTGCAGCAGGTCGCCCTCCGGGGTCATCAGCCGCTGCTGCACAAAGGCCACGGCCCGGCGGGCCGCGGCCAAGTACGCCGGGACGCCCAAGGCCGCCCCGGCCCGGGCCAAGGCGGTGATGACCAGCCCGTTCCAACCTACCAGCACCTTTTCGTCCCGGTGCGGCTTGACCCGCCGCTCCCGCACGGCCCACAGGCGAGCCCGGGCCGCGGCCAGCTCCGCTTCCACCGCGTCCACATCCATCCCCCACTGCCGGGCCAGCTCCGCTGGGGACAGCGCGACGTGGAGGACGCTCTTGCCGTCGTGGAAGTTGCCCCCGGCCCCGACCCCGTAGGCCAGGCAAAACCGGCTGGCCGCGGGCTCGCCCAAAGCCTCCCGGACTTCCTGGGGGGTCCAGACAAAAAACCGGCCTTCCTCGCCTTCGCTGTCCGCGTCCTGGCTGGTGTAAAAACCGCCGGCCGGGTCGGCCATCTCCCGCAGGATGTAGTCCAGGGTTTCCCGGACAATGCGCTCATAAAGGGCGCGGCCGGTGCGCTGCCATCCTTCCAGATAAAGCAGCGCCAACAGCCCGTTGTCGTAGAGCATCTTTTCAAAATGGGGCACCAGCCAGTGCGCGTCCACCGAGTACCGGTGAAACCCGCCCCCCAGCTGATCGTAGATGCCGCCCGCGGCCATGCGCTCCAGGGTCAGATCCACAAAGGCCAGGGCCGCGGCGTCGCCGGTGAGGTGGCCCCACCGCTGCACCAGCTGCAGGCTGCTCACCGAGGGAAATTTGGGCGCCCGGCCAAAGCCCCCGTTGGCGTGATCCGCCTCGGCCAGGAGCCGCTGCACGCCCTGTTCCACCCAGTGGTGGCTGGGCACGCCCTCCCCGCCGCTGGTCCCCAGCCGGTTGGCCTTGCGCAAAGCCTCCGCCAGCTGGGCGGCCACCTCCGCCACCCCGTCGGGGTCCTCGGTGTACACCCGGTGCAAGGTCCGCAGCACCCGCTTGAAGCCGGGCCGGCCGTAGCGATCGTCGGGGGGAAAATAGGTGCCGGCAAAGAAGGGGCGCAGGTCCGGCGTGAGGACGACGGTCAGCGGCCAGCCTCCCTGCCCCGAGAGCAGCTGGGCCGCCAACTGGTAGGTGTGGTCCAGATCGGGCCGCTCTTCCCGGTCCACCTTGATGTTGACGAAGTGCTCGTTCATGACCGCGGCGATGTCCGGGTCCGCAAAGGACTCCCGCTCCATGACGTGGCACCAGTGGCACGCGCTGTAGCCGATGCTGAGCAAGATGGGCTTGTTCTCCCGCCGGGCCCGAGCCAGGGCCTCCTCGCCCCAAGGGTACCAGTCCACCGGGTTGTGGGCGTGCTGGCGCAAATACGGGCTGGTCTCATGGATGAGCCGGTTGGCCTTGCGGGTGGCTTCCCCCGTCATGCCCTTTCCCCTCCTTCATCGGGCCGCGCGGCCCGCCCGGGCGCCGGCGCCCTCCCCGGTGGCTCCCGTGCCCAGGAAATCCCCACCTGCCGGTGGGCTTAAGGCGCCTTGGGCCCCGGGCCCACCTGCACGTTGCCCAGGCGCTCCAGCACCTGCACTAAGGCTTGCGTCCCGTCGTCGCCGCCGCCATAGGCTTCGACGCTGGCCAAAAGCTGGTGCACCAGGCTGGTGCCCGGCAAAGGCAAGGCCATGCGCCCCGCGGCGTCCAAGGCCAGCCGCAGGTCTTTTTGCTGCAGCCGCACCATGAAACCGGGCTTGTAGTCGCCCCGCACCACCCGGGGCGCCAGGTTGTCCAGGGCCCACGAGCCGGCGGCCCCGGCCCGCACCACCGACAACATCTTCTCCAAATCGACGCCGGCCTTGGCGGCAAAGGCCAATCCCTCGCTCATGGCCAGCAAGTTCAAGGCCACGATCACCTGGTTGCACAGCTTACACAGCTGGCCCATGCCGTGGTCGCCCACGTGGACGATGGTGCGCCCCATGGCTTCAAAGACGGGCCGGCACCGGGCAAACACCTCGGGCTTGCCGCCCACCATAATGGATAAGGTGCCCTCCCGGGCCCCCACATCACCGCCGGTCACCGGCGCGTCCAGCATGTCGATGCCCGCCTCGGCCAGCCGCGCCGCGATGGCGCGGGTGACCGCCGGGGAGATGGTGCTCATGTCGATGACCACCGTGCCCGGCCGGGCGCCTTCGATGACGCCCTCGGGGCCCAGGACCACCTGCTCCACGTCGGGCGAATCGGTGACGATGGTGATGACCGCGTCCGCATCCTTGGCCGCGTCCTTGGGCGACGCGGCGCCCTGGGCCCCGGCGGCCAATAGGGGCTCCATGCGGGCCGGCGTCCGGTTCCACACGGTCACCTGGAACCCCTTCCGCACCAGGTTCAGGGCCATGCTCTGCCCCATGATGCCCAAACCGATGAAGCCGATGCGCTGCGGCGCGGCGGTCTGCGTCATGACGCTTCCCTCCCGAAAGAGTCGCTCTCCCGCTTTTTTGTCGCTGCGGCGGCAATTCCTGCCCCCGCCCGCGGGCCCTGGAGGCCCTTCCCCCTGACAGGCCGCCGGGGACGTGCTATAAATGGATCGATCACCCATTTCCCGCACCCGCTGGGGCGAAGGAGGTTCTTGCCATGGCCGTACCCTTTGCCGCGGCCGCCCGCCAGGCGCTGCACGCCTTGTCGGGCCTGGCGACGAAGCCCGGCCAGCTGCGGGCCGTCATCGGTTTGGACGGGTTTGTGGACGAGATCCTGTCGGTAGTGGCCCGCCGCATCGATGCCCACCACTTCATCCCCGTGGCCACCATCGCCGAGTTCGCCGAGCGCATCGCGGCCGCGGCGGGCTTGAGCACCAACATCGAGCTGGTGCCCCGCATGAGCAAGCTGGGCGGCAACGCCCCCATCATGGCGCTGGCCATGGCCAAAAGCGGCGCGGCCGTGACGTGCATCGGCACCCTGGGCCTGCCGGAGCCCCACCCCATCTTCGCGGAGCTAGCCCAGCGGGCGCAGGTGATCCCGGTGGCCAACCCCGGCCGCACCCAGGCGCTGGAATTCAACGACGGCAAACTGATGCTGGGCAGGCTGGAAAATTTGTACGGGCTCACGTGGGAAGCGCTGCTGGATCTGGTGCCCGCCGCCCGCTGGATCGACTTGTGCCAAGGCGCGCACCTGGTGGCCTTTGTCAACTGGACCATGATCCCCGCCATGACCGACATCTGGCGCGGGTTTTTGGCGGAGGTGGCGCCCCAGCTGCCGCCGGCCAAACCGCCCCGGATCGCCTTTTTTGACTTGGCGGACCCCCAGAAGCGGTCGGAGGAGGAAATCCGGGAGGCCCTGGCCGTCCTGGGCCAGTTTCGCCCCTACTTCACCACTTACCTGGGCTTGAACCGCAAGGAGGCCGCGGAGGTCGGGCGGGCATTGGGGCTCGCCGAGGAGACCGAGCCGACGGCGCCCCTCGAGCAGGCCACCCGGGCCCTGGGCGCGGCCCTGGATGTGGACGGCGTCATCGTCCACCCCACCGACCGGGCCGCGGCCTGCGTCGCCGGAGACTACTGGGAAGTGGAGGGGCCCTACACGCCCACGCCGCGCCTCACCACCGGCGCGGGCGACAACTTCAACGCCGGCTGCTGTCTGGGGCTGGCCTTAGGGCTGGGAATGCAAGACGCCCTCACCCTCGGGGTGGCCACTTCCGGCTGGTATGTGCGCCAGGCCACAAGCCCCACCTTTGCGGAGCTGCGGGCGTTCCTCACAACGCCCGACGCGTACGATGCCTGACGCCTACGACACCTGGCGCTTCTCGCGTCCCTTGCGGCGGCGTGGCCGGGCCGCTTCCGGCGGGGACGACGGCGCCGTGAGCCGGGCCAGGGCTTGTTCCGTCACCTCGTGGAGGGCCTGAAACCGGGCCACCAACAGCTCCCGCTGGGCCTCGGTGAGAAACCGGCTGGACATGTGGGCCATGCGCTTGAGGAGGGCCGCCGATCGGTCCACCGCCTGCACCAGCTGCTGCAGGTTGTGCTCGTGGGGGGGCAAAGACGCGTCGGCCTGTTCCTGCTCATGGGGCTCGTCCAGGCTGGGCCGGATGGCCCGCACCGCGTCCTTGATGGACAGGTTCCGGTTTTCCCGCACCAGCCGGGCCACTTCCCGGGTCTCGGCTTTGCTCAGATGGTACAGGAGCACCGCGTCCAGCAGCGCATTGGCCATCCCCGGCGCTTTCATGCGGGCCGCGAGGGCCCGGGCTTCGGCCACGTGGGACACCGTCAGGGGCGAATCGCCGCCGTTGAAGTTGTCCACCACCGCCCGCTGGTAGCGCTCGTCCACTTCCAAAAGGTCCAGCCAGTCGGTGATGGTGGTGCGGGGGATGCCCAGCTTCTGGGCCGCGGCCCGCTTGGACAAGCCGGCCGCGTCCATGTAGGCCTTCACGGCCATGGCCTTTTCCAGCGGATTCAGGTCCTCCCGCTGCAGGTTTTCCACCAGCTGGATCTGCAAAGCCGGCGCGTCGCCGTCCAAAATGATGGCCGGCACCGTGCGCTGGCCGATGGCGGCCGCGGCCAGCAGCCGCCGGTAGCCAGCCACCAGCTGGTACCCGTCCTCCAGCGGCCGCACCAGGATAGGGTGCAGCATGCCCACCTCGGCAATGGAACGTCCCAGGCGCGCGACACTGTCCAGGCTGCGCAGGCCGCGCGCCTGATGGAGATCTTGTCGGACGCGCTCGATGGGAACCATGACCAACTGCACGGGTGTGTCGCCCCCTATCGTCCTGTGCGATCACCGGGCGTGCCTGTCCCCGGCCAGGGCATGGACACAGGCTTCCACGCAGGCGGCGGCTTTCCTTCCCATGGCAGTTGTGGTATACTGCAGCAAAATCCGCCATCACCCCCCAGTTCTTGGCACGGTGACGCAGCACAAGGGAGTGAGGCACCATGCCCAGCGCGTCCCTGGGAGAGCGCATTCGCCGCACACGGGTGGAGCTGGGGCTCTCCGGGAGCAAGCTGGCCCGCATGATCGGCAAGAGCCAGCCCTACATTTCCGACCTGGAACGAGGCCAGCGCACCCCCTCGTTGCGCACGCTGCAGGCCTTGGCCGACGCCCTGGGCAAGCCCATCACGTACTTCCTCTCGGGGCAGGAGCCGGAAGAAGGCGGGCCGGCCCCTTTGTCCATGGCCCGGGTCCTCCAGCTCAAGCGGACTTTGGCCGAGCGCATCGCGGACCAGCTGCTGGGCTCCACGGTCCTGGAGCGGCCCGGCGCTGCCAGCCGCGAAGAGCTGGTGCAGGTGCTGGAGCAAGCCATCGCCAACGCGTACCACGACGTCCTGGTGGACGGCAGCGACCAAGAGCAGCAACGGGTCGCGCCCTGGCGCTGACGCCTCGGCGCCGGGAACACGACGGGCGCCGCGCGAGCCATGCTCGCGGGCGCCCCTTTTCGTGTCCCTCGCGCTTTTCCTATCGCTCTCGCTTTAGACCCGCGTCAGCGGGCCGGCGTCAACGACAGCCCCAGCGCCTGCGCCTCCTGGCTGACTTCCACGAAAAACTGGGTGCCCACGGGCACCACGTGGTCCTGGCCCTGGACAAACAAGCCGCCCACCAGGCCGACGGGGCCCAAGAGAACTACCCCAGCCATGCTGGCGGCCACCGCCAGCTGCTGGTTTTGCTCCGCAGCCCGGACGGACACGTTCAGCTTAATGGGCGTGCCGTCAATGGCCGGCACCGTGCCCCAGTCCACTTCTACCCGGCCGGACTGGCCAAAGGCGCCCCGCCGCTGCACACCCGTGACCCGGCCCTCGCCTTCCGAGCCCGCGGGAATGACGATGCGGTTGTCTACCATGACATCATCCACGACCCGGTAGCGAACCCGCTGGCCCACCTCGGCGCTGCCCGAGTGAATCTCCGTCAACAGATGGACCTTCACCAAGGTCTCCGCGGGCACGGTGACCATGCGCACGTTGAGCTCCCCCGAAGGCCACACCAGTTCCAGCAAGGACCTGACCCGCTCCGCCAAGGGAAGCTGCTGGGTCGTGCCCAGGACGTTGCGCTCCAGTTCCTCCAGGCGCCGCGTCAGGGACAGCCCGGTGTTCATCCGCTGGAACACCATATACTCCACCACGTTCAGCTGCAGCGCGATGGAGTGGGGCCCCGTAGCCCCGGTCAAATACCCATAGACGTTTTGCACCCGCACCAGCAGCGGGCCCGTCTGCGTCTCGCCGTAGACGTCCTGCTCCAGGCGGGCAACCCGCTCCAACAGCGACCCCGCCCGCTCCTGGCCGTAGATGGCCTGTTCGGCGGCGGCCAGCATGCCCGGCATCGACGTATCCTGCGCCGGCACGCTGGGCGCCAGGGCAAGCACCAGCAGCACCGCCAGCAGGCCGGCGGCTCCCTTGCGCATCATCCAACGAAGACCTCCTCGCTCGTTGTCTCCCCGGCCCCCGGCATCCATGCCGGCTGACTAGAAGCGGATGGTGAGCTCCGCTGTCGCCACGTTTTCGTTGTCCCGTTCCGTGTCGGTGAAGTCGATGAGCTTGTAGCCGACCCGCAGCCAGGCTTCCGGGCTCAAGGAGTAACGCAGACCCAGGGCCGCCGCCCGCTGCCGGCCCTCGGCCGACTCCTGCAGGGCAAAGGACGCCTGCGCTTCGGCGTTGTCCAACACCCTGAAGCCGAAGCCGGCCACGGTCAACGTGGTGACTGAGATCCCCGCGGCGTCCCCACGCGCCCCGTCTTCGTAAGCCAGCCCCAGGTGAACGGCCCCCAGGCCCACCGGCAGGTTGAGGCCGACGCTGGTCCGCTGGCGCGCGTCCCGCAAATCGGTGAGGCTGACCGACTCCCACTGGGCGCGCACTTGCGCCCCGGCCGCCATGCTGTACTCCAGCGCCACGGACGTCACGTGCTCCGCCGGTTCGTCCGCCCGTTGGACCACATCCCGACCGCCGATCAGGCGCAGATCGCCCAAGGGCACCGTCAAGCCGACGCCCATGACCTCGCCGCCCGTCCCTGGCCCCAGACCGGCCTCAAAGCCAGGCTCGACACTGCGCAGCCGGCCGTCCAGGGACACGTCGCCCAGCCGCACGCTGGCACCCAGCCCCGTCGCGCCCGCCTCGCCCTGCCAGCTGCTGCGCAAAGCCCGCACGGTGCGCAGGGACAGGTAGGGCGTCACGGGCACCACCGTGGCGGCCCCGGTCACGGTTTCCATCAGCCCCCACAAGGGCGCAGCCTGGCCGACGGCCGCCACGCCGCCCAACACCGGCCACGCTCCCGGCAAGGCGAATTCCGCCGCCTCCACGGGCCCGACCACGCTCACTTCCGGCTCCAACTGGCCTCTGGACCCGCCCACTTCCCTCCCCGAGCCGCGGCGCGCCACGCCGTCAGCGGTGCCGGGGGCCGTGGCCGGAGCGTTGCGGTAGCCCAGCATGGCCAGCTCCGGACCGAATTCGGCCACCGCCCGGCTCAGCACGTCCCGGACCGGCTCCGTCAGGGGCCGCTGCGGATGGGAGGCATTGTACGCGCGCCACAGTTCGGTAATGCTTGTCGGGACCTCGCCCCCGTCGTGCGACACCGCGAGGGCCGTCAGGCGCTCCAGGGCTTTCGCCACGGTCAGCGCCACCTCGTAGCGGGTCAGCCGACGGGAACCGCTGAAGAAGCCCGCCGGGTACCCGTCCACCAAGCCCGCCTCGGTCAACTGCTCCAGGCCCTGATAGGCCCAGTGGCCCGCGGGGACATCGGCAAAGGGGCCCGCCCCGGCCTGGACTGGGAAGGACGCGGCCAGCACCATGATCAGCAGCGCCACGGCCACGGACCGAACGAAACCGCCCCCCGCGCGGCGGAGGCTCTCTCGCATGGCGGACCCCCCTCCTGGAAAATTTTTCGTGCGAAATAGCGCACTTCTCCGCGGGGATCAATTCTCCAACACTGGCGCGGAACCCTCTCCCCCGTCCCCGCGGATTCCGGAAAGATACCGGTGGGCCAGTTCCACCGCCACAAAATCATCGTAAGGCTCGGGCGGCACCTGGAGGGTGGTGGGCAACAGCCGCCGCCAACCCCGGGGCGGCTTGGCCTGCCAATAGCGGCGCCGGCCCGCCTGGCTGCTGCCGTCTTCATTCACCACCTTGATGGCCTCCCGGGACACTCCCGCGGCCTCAAGGGCAGCCAGCACTTCCCGGGACGCGGTGCGGTGCCCCACCACGTACGCGCCCACTGGCCGGGACACCTTTGCCAGCCACGCGGTAAGCCCTGCCGCCGGCACTACTGCCTGCTCCAGGACCGCGCCCTGTTGGGTCACCACCGCCACACCGCACTTTTCCCGCCCCGGGTCGATGGCCACCACCACGGGGTCCACGTCCCCACCTCCCAGGTTGCCCTTTCCTGCCTCCCGATGCAACAAACCCCCGGGGAACAGGGTCCCCGGGGGTTTGCCTGCAGGGCACAGCTCCTGCCGCCTCCGTCGGGCTTAGAACTTCACGCCCACGCCCGCCCGGATGCTGGCATAATAGTAGTCGCCCTCGGGGTCGGCGTTGCCGCTCGACTCGCCCCACTTGCCGCTGAGGGTGAAGTCCATGCCCTCCGCGATGGGATAGGTCACGTCCACCCGGGCGATGGTGTCCACCGCGTCCACCTTGCCGGCGTACTTGATCCACTTGTCGATGCCGCGGCCCCGGACCACCTTGTACAGCGCGTCGACGGTGGCACCCAGCAGCTCCCGCTTCAAGCCCACCGACCAAGTGGTCTTCGGACTGGCGCGAAAGACGATGTTCGGGCCGGTGATCTCCTGCAACTCGTAGCCGTAGCCCAGGGTGACGTCGGTCTCCGCCAGCCGCAGGCTCCAGAGGGCGCCCACGGTGGTGGTGCGCACGTCGGTGTCCCGCTTCTTGTCATCGGGATCGGGGGTGTCCAGGCGCTCCAGCTGGTAGCCGGCGCTCAAGGTGAAGTTCTCGGTGGCCTTGAACTTCACCGTCGCGCCCGCAACGTCCCGGTGGAAAGTGGGGATCTCGCCATCGTCCGTCTTGAGGAGCGCGTTCCACCGCTCGGGCTCGGTCCACTTGTTGCGCCCGATGGGGTTCTGCTCCGTCTTCAACCGGGCATCCAGGAACAGCGCCTCCGTCAGCTGGTGATCCTCCACCGCGACGCCGACGCCGAAGTGGGTCTTGGTCTTGCGGGCCCAGTGGTCCACGGTGCCGGAAGCCACCCACGCGTCGTTGATGGTGGCCGCGGCGTAGCTGGCCGTGAACTTCAAGGGCAGCCCCAGCTGGAACTCGCGGCTCACGTCCACCCGGTAAGCCTGGGTCCGCTTGTCCGCCTCGCGGCTGTCGTTGTAGCCCAGCGCACCGATTTGGAACCCGAATACATCGAGATCCCGGAACCCGTACTTGACCCAGTCGGTGAACTCGCTCTGGTCCAGCTTCTTGTCGTGCCGGCCCTTCTCCGCCACTACGGTCAAGATGCCGACGGGCAGCGACGCGTCGGCCACCCAGCGGGCCTGGCCCGGCAGCACGTCGTCGCGGTACTTCTTGAACAGCTTGCCCAAGTGCGGCAGGTCCTCGCGCTCAGGCTGCTTCGACTCCTTCGGATCCGCCCACTTGAAGGCGTCGTCGTCGTCCACCATCTTGTACTGGAAGCCCACCGCGAGGTCGCCGAAGTTGGTCTTGACCTGGGCGTCCACGATGGGATTTTCCTTGAAGAACGCGTAGGTCAGGTCGTAGTTGAAGCCGGCGGTGTCCCCGAAGGCCTGCAGCGCCCCGGCCCGCTCCTCCTGGGACCACCACAGGTAGTTGACCCCCAGGTTCAGCCCTTGCTCCAGGGGCAGCGTTGCGGTGAAGCCGTAGAAGTTCCTGTAGAAGTTCCTGTTGTCGGACTCGCCATTATCCTCGTTGCCGGAGTCGACATTATACTCGGGATACCGGCCCGCGATGAACCGGGTGCTCATGCTCCCGATCTGGGCATCCAGGATCGCGCCGCCCCGGTCCGCCTTGGCCACCTTGGCCGCGTAGGTCTTGGGATCCAGGACGTACTTGCTGAACCCTTGGGTGATCTCGTCGGGCGTCACGGCGCCGAAGTAGGCCATGCGCAGCACGCCGGGCGTCGTCGCCTTGAAGTGCAGGTCCGTGGCCTTGACGTCATCGGTGGACGTGCCGAACCAGTTGGCCTTCAGCCGCAGGCCGCCCTCCACGTCTACGCCCTCCGCGGGGGAGAAGCTGGCCGTGAAGCCGACGCTGGTGGAGAACTCCTCGTTGGGCCCGATCTCGTGCTCATCGCCCTTGCGCCACGGCTTGCGCGGATCCAGCGGGACCTTCTCATCTGTGGACGTAGACGTCGACTCGTAGTCCGCCCGCAGCTCGACGCCGATGCGCGGCCGCCGGGCCAGCTCTTCCTGCAGTTCCTTCACGTCGGACTCCACATCATCCAGGCGAGCCAGCGCCCGCTCGGCCGCCAGCCGGGCCCGGTAGGCCTGCTGGTCCGCCCGCTGGGCCCGCTCCATGGCCTGCGCAGCCTCGGCGCGCGCCTCTTCGGCCTGCCGCGCCGCCTCCTCCAGGGCCTTCACCGCGGCGTCATGGGCCGCCTGTTCCGCAGCCTCTCGGGCTTCCTCGGCCAGGGCAGCGGCCCGTTCCGCCGCGAGCTGGGACCGGTACGCCCGCTCCTCCGCGCTGTCCGCAGCCTCCTGGGTGCTGGTCGCCAAGGCCAAGGCCTCCGCCAGCTCAGCGTCGCTGACACCGGCGCTCCGCAGCGCCTCCAGCAACCGCCAGGCCGCGTCAGCCCGCTCCCGGGCCTCCGCCGCCGCAGCCGCCGCCGCGTCGGCCGCCGCCTTGGCCGCGTCGGCGATGCCCACCGCGGTCTCCGCCGCGCTCTGGGCCTCGGCCGCCTGCTGCTCCACAGCCGTCAAGCGCTCGTTGACGTCGCCAAACAGCCGCTCCAGCTCTGCGACCCGCACGCCCAGGAGCGACAGCTCAGCGTCAAATTCCTCCGCCAGCTGCAGGATCCAGCTGGCCAGCTGGCTGGTGCGGGCATCCAGCACTTCCTGCAAGGTCTGATCATCAGCCAGCTGCAGCACGGCTTCCGGCGGCAGCTGGGCCAGTTCCCGCCGCAGCTGGTCGGCCACGACGGCCCGGACCGCCTCTTCCATCTCCGGCGACAGCCGCACCGCGGCCTCCACCGCGCCGTCTTCCCGCTGCCGCTGCTCCAAGATGATGGGCGCCCGTCCGTCGGGCAGCGTGCCGATCTGCGCGGCCAGGGCCTCGATGGCCGCCTTGAGCTCGGCCACCCGCTCGTCGACGGCGGCGGCCACTTCATCCTGGAGGAGCGCTTCAAAGCGCGCCAGGATGCGAGCAAACACCATCGCCAT
The DNA here is from genome assembly GCA_035304545.1 of Limnochordales bacterium. GTDB lineage: Bacteria > Bacillota > Limnochordia > Limnochordales > ZCTH02-B6 > ZCTH02-B6. Next base: position 42,201 of record DATGPV010000068.1, read on the forward strand.
CTCGTAGCGGGTGAAGGTGCGCTCGCCGCCAAACGTCCCGTCCGGATACCCCTCGACCAGGCCCGCCGCCGCCAGCTCGGCGATGGCATCGTAAGCCCAGTGGTCGAGAGGAACGTCGCGGAACGGGTTCGTCTGGCCAAGCGCGGGCAACGCGATGGTCAAGGCCATCACCGCTGCCAGGGTCAGGGCCAGTCCTTTCCTTGACATGTTCGTTCCTCCTCACGGTGTCATGACACAGGGTCTTGTGAGATGAGCAGCGTCCGCCCGGACAGGCTCCCCAACCCCCGGCGCCAATCTCGTGGTGAGTGTCCCTGTTTCCTCACGCGAGCCGGGCCGGGTCGGGCGCCTTTGGCGCGGATGCCGATTCCCTCAGGGCCACAACGGTACCGGATCGCTTCAACGCGGCCCTCCTTTCCTTCCGCCCGCTGCGCCCGTTGGGAGGGAAAGAGTCACAGAAACCCTGAATCGCTCAATTCGAGGCGGTCCAGCGAAATCCTGCTATACCTGGAAAGATTCGTCACGAGAAAAGGGCGTCATGATGCGCCTTTGCCGTCAAGACCCATGGGAGCGGCATCGGCAGGAACGGGCCCGCCGCGCGGCCGTCCTTAGCAAAAAATGGCATACGCCGGCGGGCCTCAGCCCGCCGGCTCCACCTCCAGGCGGACGCGCAAGGGCCACTCAGTGTTGTAAGTGTCGTCCGCGGCCACGGCCTTGACCCGGGCCGGCCCGCCCACCTGCTCCACCTGGCTGATGGTGTCCACGAATTCCCTCAGGCTGATCCCTTCCGACACGAAGCCGTCCTCGTCGGTGAGCATGCCGCGGGCAATGGCGGCGTCGTAGACCGACTGCAGGAGCCGGATAAGCTCGTCCCGCACCAGCCCGGCGGCCCGGCCCTCCACCACCGTCTCGGCGATGACTTCGCCCGCCCTGTAGATCCGCTGCTCCTCCACCAGGGCCAGGTCCACGGTGAGGGGCTCGCCCACGGTGGTGTTGTAAATGGACACCACCCGCACGACCCACCGCTGGGAGGAGCCGGCCAGGATCTGCGCGGCCCGTTCGAATACGCCGTCCAAGAGCTGCAGTGCCGTGGGCGGCTGGGCCCCCGGCAGCCGCGCGCCCCGCTGTACTGCGACCAGGTCGGCCCGCTCCAGCAAGTCCAGCAGCTGCTCCTCCACCCGGGCCAACGGCTGCCCGCCTTCGATCACGGCGGCCAGGACGATGTCGCCGGCCTGAAAGGCCATCTCGCCCCCACGCACCAGGTCCAGCTGCAGGTTGGCCGCCCGGATCTGGGCTTCCTTAATTTCGATTTCGACTTCCAGGTCCGCGATGCGGGCCTGCATCTCCTCAATGCGCCGCTGCAGCTCCTCCCCGATCTGCTGCAGATTGGCCACCCGCTGGCGGGTGAACTCCAGGTTTTCCTGGGCTTCCTCCAGCGCGGCCACCCCTTGGGCGTATTCGGCTTCGATGCGGGCCAGCCGCTCCTCGGCCAGCGCCAGTTCCCGGGTAGCCGCATCCCGCTGGGCTTGGGTTCGCTCCAGCTCCGCCTGTTGGCGGGCCAGTTCCGCCACCACGCCCTCGTATTGGAGCCGGGTGGTGGCCAGCGCCTCTTGGATCTCCTGCATGCGGAACAGGGCAGTGCGCACTTCTTCGGACGCAATGGACAGCAAGGTCAGGCTCGCGGCGACGATGAGGATGCCCGTCGCGACGGTAATGACGACGGACGTGTGCTTGGGCCGCAGGCCAAAGAGGGTCAGCCGCCGGCGCCCGATGCGCATGCCGACCTTATCGCCCAGGTAGGCGATGAGGCCGCCCAAAAGGATGAGGATGAGAATTAGGGGAAGCCCGTACAACCGCCGCTCACCGTCCTCCAGGACAGCTCAGCGCTGTCCGGCGGCCCACAAGAGCCCGATGCCCGCGGCGCCCAGGACCACGTTCTGGAGCCACGCGCCCAGGACCGGAGAGATGTGTCCCCCTTGCGCCAAGGCGGTCCCGAGGGTGGTCAGCACGTAGTACACCAGGATGACGACAATGCTCAAGCCAAACCCGGCCGACGGAGCCGAACGAGGGGACTGCACCCCGAGGGAGGCGGCCAGCAGCGAGAACACCAGGCTGGCGGCGGGAAGAGCGAATTTCATGTGCAGGTGCAGCACGTACTCCCGCAAATCGCTGCCTTGCGCGCCCAGCACGGTGATGTGGTCGCGCAATTCCTTGATCGTCATCTCTTCAGGCCCTTTTTGTGCCGTCGAAACCTGCTCAGGGCGATACCCCACGCTGATGGGCCGGCGTCCCTCCCGAAAATCGACGGTGACCCCCGGATCCTGGTCGTGAATGTGGATGACGCCGTCCTCCATCCACCAGGTTTCCCTTTCCCACACGACCCGGCGGGCATAGGTGGTCCGCACGGGGCGACCGCCGGACAGCTCCACAATGGTCACGTTGCGCATGACCCGGGCTTGTCCGTCGTACTCCGACGCGTACACGAAGCCCCGCAATAGACCTCCCTGGTACTCTCTGAGTATAACATTGCGGGTTACCGCTGGCAATTGACCGCCCTGGAGGTCCTCCACCAGCACCCGCCGGTACGCGTAGTTGGCCGGGGGCACCACCCACTCGCTGAAACCCAGGGAAACAAGGGTAGCCGCGGCGCCGACGGCGATGACGGGAGCCACAATGCGGTAGAGGCTGACGGTGCCCGCCTGCATGGCCACGATTTCGCTGTTGGCCGACAGGCGGCTCAAGGTAAGGATCCCCGCCAGCAGCACCGCCATGGGCAAGGTGTACACCAGCACCTGCGGAAGCCGCAGGGCGATCAGCTGCACCACCACCGTGAGGGAAGCGCCGTAGTCCACCGCCATGCGCACCAGCTGCACCAAGTCGACGCTGATGAAAAGGCTGGTGAAGGCCAGCAGTCCGAACAGCAGGGGGCCGGCCAGCTCCCGCAGGATATAGCGGCCGAGGATGCTCACAGCCGAAACCGCTCTCCCAGGTAAAATTTGCGGGCCACCGGATCGTGGGCCACCGAAGCCGAGTCGCCGGCCACAAGGATGCGGCCCTCGTGCATGATGTAGGCCCGGTCGGTGATGGCCAGGGTTTCCCGCACGTTGTGATCGGTGACCAGCACCCCCAGGCCCCGGCTCCGCAGCTGGCTGATGACCTCCTGCAGATCGGCCACGGCGATGGGATCCACACCGGCAAAGGGCTCGTCCAGCAGCAAAAAGGACGGGCTGGCTGCCAAGGCACGGGCGATCTCGGTGCGCCGGCGCTCGCCCCCCGACAGGGTGAAGCCGTACTGGCGGCGCACGTGGGCGATGCGAAACTCCTCCAGCAGCTGTTCCAGGCGCTCCCGGCGCTCCTCCCGGGGCACCCCCACCGCCTCCAGCACCGCCAGGATATTGTCCTCCACCGTCAGCCGGCGAAACACCGACGCTTCCTGGGCCAAATACCCGATCCCCAGCCGGGCCCGCCGGTACATGGGCAGGCGGGTGATGTCCTGGCCGTCCAGTTCGATGCGGCCCGCGTCGCACCGCTCCAGCCCTACGATCATGTAGAAAGTGGTGGTTTTGCCGGCGCCGTTGGGCCCCAAGAGGCCCACCACTTCCCCCCGATCCACCCGCAGGTCGACGCCGTCCACCACCCGGCGGCCGTGATACGCTTTGACCAATCCGACGGCCACGATGCTCACAAAAATCCCGGCCTCCCGTCGACAAAGGGAGGTTCGTTGGTGAACGGGCGGGCACCTGCCGTGAATTGCTGGGCACGGGCGGCACTTTGCCGGATGGCCTCGCCAAAGGCGCGGCACGCGGCCGCCACATCGCCCCGGCAGTGGGCAGCCGCCACCGCGACCCCTTGGGCGCCGGCCTGCACGGCGGCCGCGGCCTCGTCGGGATGGCGCAGCCGTCCCGCGATGACGGGGATGGCCACCTGCCCCGCCACCGCCTCGGCCGGGCCCGCGTAGAGCACGTAGTCGGCCCCCTGCTCCGCCGCGGCCTTGGCCTCTGCCGGGTCGTGGGACAGCACGCCGATGATGGTCTCCCGGCCCGCCAGCCGGCGGGCCAAGTCCGCCGGCATATCTTGCGGCCCCAACAGCACACCGTCGGCGCCGATGGCCAACATCACGTCCAGCCGGCCGCCGATGACCAAGGGGACGCCGTGGCTCCGGGTCACCTCCGCCAGGCGGCGCCCCGCCTCGATCTGCACCCGAGTGGACTGCGCGCCGCTGGACCACTGCACCATGGTGGCGCCGCCTTGGATGGCCGCGAGGGCGGCCGCGGCCGGATCGCTCCGCCGCCGCCCATCGTCCAAAATCACGTACAGCCGGTAGTCGGCCTTGCCCACACCGCCCACTCCCCTCAACGGAGCCGCTTGCCGATAATGGTGAGATAGCGCACATGCCCGGGCTTGGAGCGGTAGCCCAGCACGTGAAAGCCCAGGCACTGATAGAAGCGGACGAGGAAGGGCAGCGCGGTGCGCACCTGGCCCCGCAGCTCCACCACGCCGCTTTGGCGGGCCCGCTGCTCCATCCACTTCATGAGCAAGGTGCCGATGCCCTCGCCCCGGTACTCGGGCAGCACCGCCAGGCGGGACAGCGTCCATCGCCGCTGGCCGTTGCTGCCCCGCTCCGGCGTGCACCGCACCGTGCCCACGGGCGTTGAGCCGACAAAGGCCAGCGCGTGGGCGTGGCGCCGGGTGCGGATGTCCATGGCGATGCTGGCCGGCGTCGACTGGAACACCTTGAGGGGCGGGACCACCTTGCCCCGATACGGCGCGTAGGCTTCCATCAAGATGCGGTGCACGATGGCCGCCTCCCGCGGCCGGGCCAGCCTGATCACCACGTCCACCGAGCGCCCCTCCCCCGCGGGGCCGGGTTGCCCGCCCCTTGGCCCTGGGCCCCGATCCCGCAGCCCGCCGGTACCAAACGCCCTAAGGACGCGTAGGCTATGGTACCGGGCGGGAACGTAGTAACATATGACTCCCGTGGAAATCAGGTGAAGGCGCGATGGAGTTGGGCGCTCAGGTCAAACTGCTTCCCCACGGTGCGGGCAGCGGGACGCTGCTCCTGCCCCCCGGGCCCTTGGCCCGGCTGGGCCTGGCGCCCGGCGACCGGGTGCAGCTGTGCACCCAAGCCCACAGGGCGGCGGTGCACATCGGCGCGGGCGCCCGGCACGACGGCCTCGCCTGGCTCGACGGCGCCATTATGCGGCGCCTGCACCTGCCGCCCGGCTGGCCCGTGCGCCTGCGCCGGGCCGGCGACGGCCAGCTGCACGTGGGCCCCTTCGTGGGCATCCTGTGCCAGCGCTTTGGACCCGCAAACCCTTACGGGCCCCAGACGACCTTCTTTCGCCGCCTGATCCGCCTTGGGCGCGAACTGCACATGGTGGTCTACGTCTTCGCGCCCGGCGATGTGCACCGGGCCATGGGCGCCGTAGCCGGCTGGACGTGGTTGGACGGGCGGGGATGGGCGCGCCGGCTCTTTCCATTGCCCCACGTGCTGTACGATCGCGGTTTCGTGACCGCGCCGGTGCTGCGCCTCCAGCGCTGGCTGCGGAACCGGGTCGGGGTCCAGCAGTTCAACTCCCTGGTGGGCTCCAAGTGGTGGGTGTACCGGCTCATGGCCCGCATGCCCGACCTCGCGCCCTACGTCCCGGAAACCCGCGTGCTGCGCACCACCGCGGACTTGCTGCTCATGGTGCGGCGCCACGGGACGGTGTACGTGAAAGCGGCCGGCGGCGGGAAAGGCATCGGCATTTGGGTCATCAGCGCCAACCGGATGGGCGGATTCAACTACCGCTACACCGACGGGCAGGCCCGCATCCACCGGGGGCGCACGGCCCAGTTGGGGGCCATCGTTCACCATCTGCTGGGCCGGCCCCGGCAGCCGTGGCTCATCCAGCCCCGGGTGGACCTGGCCCGCTGGCGGGGGCGCATCTTTGACGTGCGGGTGCTGGTGCAGCGGGACGGCTACGGCCAGTGGTGCGTCACGGGCACCGGCGCCCGCATCGGGCGGCCGGGCAGCATCATTTCCAATTTATATGGCGGCGGCGACGCCTGGCCCCTGGAGCCGGTGCTGGTGGAAAGCCTGGGCATGAGCTGGCCGGAAGCCACGGCCTTGCGGGCCCGCGTGGAGGACATCGCCCTACGGGTGGCCCGGGCCATCGATGCCGCCTGCCGGCGCACCGGCCACGTGGGCGAGCTGGGCATCGACATCGGCATCGATCGGGCGGGCCGGTTGTGGTTCTTTGAGGCCAACTCCCGCACCGGCCGCAACTTGTTTCGCCAGGCGGGCCTGCGGGACAGCAGCCGGCTGGCCGACCGCCGCCCCTTAGAGTTCGCGCTGCACTTGGCGGGCTTCGGGCCGTCCCTCACCGAGGCCGTGCAGGCCTTCCCGTAACCCCTCCACGTACGCGTGGTGCAGGGCCAAGCGCACCAGGAACCGCACCAGCCTAGGCCGCCGCGCCTCGGCCCGGGCCGCCCAGCGCCGGAACCCGGCCGCGTCGGGCCAGTCCCGGGGGAAAAGCAGGCGGTCCAGCCAGAAAACCGGCGGGAACAGGCCCAACCGGCTCCGGACCCGCCAGGTGGGCTGGCGGCGGAAATACGCGATCCCCGCGCGGCCGCGCCGGCGGGCTCGCTCCCGCAAGAGATCCAGATCCGCCGCCGATAGGGGCGGCAGCCAGAGCCAGCCCCACGCCTGGGACACCTTGACCACAGTCAATCCCATGGCCTGCAGCCGGTCCAGCAGCTCTAGTCCGGCCCAGGCGCCATCCCGCACCTCTTCGTCAAACATGCCCGCCTCTTCCACGTGCATGCGGGCCACCGACATGTTGCCTGGGCCAAACCGGGCCCGGACCAGGTCCCACAATCCCGGCGCCGCGTCCGGAGACTTTTCCAAGGCCGCTACCGGGATGACCGGGCCTTGCACCACCCGCCGGGGACGCCCGTGGGCCGCTGCGTGGGCTGCGACGAAATCCCGCCCCACGGCGGTGGGGCCGTCGAGGAAAATGACCAAGTCGGCGGCGGCTGCCCGCACCCCCGCATTCCAGGCCGCGGCGGCCCCCCGGGGCGTCCGGCGCACGTAGCGCAGCCGGTAGGGCAACGCCAGCGCGGCCACCATGGCCTGGGTGCCGTCGATGGACCCCTCATCGACGACCACCACCTCAAACCGGTCCGCGGGGTAAGTTTGCCGGGCCAGGGACAGCAGGGTGCGGTGCAGCATCTCCCGGCGGCCGGTGGTGGGAATGACGACGCTGACCCGCGGGCCGGTTCTCGTCACTGGCCGCCGTCCTCCATGATCTGGACGATGGCGGCGGCCATGCGGGCCGCGGCCCCCGGCGGCCCCATGCGGGCCCGGCCGGCAGCGGCCATGCGGGCGCGGCGGGATTCATCCGACAAGAGGGCCGCGGCTTCCGCCGCCACTGCTCGGGGGTCGGGCGGCGTGACGGCCAGCGCCTCACCCAAGAGGCGCTTTTGCGCCCGCAGGAAGCGGGGGCCAAACTGCACGCCGGGCCCGGGAAAGGCCACTACCGGCTTGCCCAGACCCGCGGCCTGCTCGTTGGCGGTGCCCGCCAGGCCGATGACCACGTCCGCTGCCTGCACGACGTCGCCAAACACGCCCTGGGTCAAGCGCAAGCGCACCCCCGGCTTGGCCACGGTGGCCCCGCCGCCCAAGGGCTCGTCCGCCACCCAGCCCCGCTCCTCCAGCACCGCCAGGCACCGCTCCATGGCCAAACCGGGCGCCAGGGGCACCAGGCCCAGCAGCTGCCGGCCGGCGGCCGGCGGCCGGTGCCGGTGGGCCAGCCCTTCCAGGCAGTCCGCCAACCAGGCCAAGTTGTCGTAGGCGTCAGCGCGGCTGCCCGGCAGCAGGGCCACCACCGGCCCTTCGCCGGCGGCCACCACCGCCCGGCCCGTGATTTCCAGCGCATCCATCATCAGGTTGCCCCGCCACGAAGCGGGCACGCCCCGGCGCCGCAGGGCCGCGGCCGTGGGCTCATCCCGGGCAAACACGTGCCGGCAGCGCCGCCGCATCCACCACGCCTCCAGCCGCGAATGGCCGTGGATGTACTCGGACTTGGCCGTGGCCACCAGGATCATGGGCGTACCGGGCAGGCAGCGGCCCGCCGCCCAGGCCGCAAAGGTGTCCCCCACCGCGATCACCCAGTCCACCCCCGGGGCCTGGGCCCGCAAAAAGTCCATCTGGCGCCGGAACTGTCCCAGCAGCCCGGCCCGCACGTCCCGCCACACCGCGCCCAGGTTGGGGCGCACCAAGCCCCCCGAGGGCACCCGCACCCGGGGGCCCGGAACTCCGATGCCCGCCTCCTCCAGGAGGCGCCCCTCCCCCACCAGGGGCACGGCCCGAATGGTCAACGCGGGCCGCCGCTGCCGCAGGGCCCGGACCAAGGTCAGGGCAAGGCGATCCTCGCCGTGCCCGTTGGTCACCATCAGGACGTTCATAGGGATTCACCCGGCGACACCGCGTGCAGCAGCTGGGCCGCGATGCGGTGGGCCGCCCCCGGCGGCCCCATGGCTGCGCGCAAGGCAGCGCCCATAGATTCCCGGGCCTGGGCGTCCCGCAAAAGGCGCGCCGCCTCCAGGGCCACGTCCTCCGGGCGCAGGATGCCCCGGACCTCGGGCACGATGAGCTGGCCCGCCTTGCGGTTGGGCAAGGCGACAAAGGGCGTCCGCTGGTGCCGGCGCAGCACCAGGGCCCGTTTCCACCGCCGGCCCACCACGGGCACCCGCTCCAAATAATGAGCCAAACCCGGCAAGGGGATAGTCTCGGCCAGGTTCAGGGGCAAGGCCACCACCATGGGCACTCCCATGGCGGCCATTTCCGCGGTGTTGCTGCCTGGAATCGTCAGGGCGAGGTCCGCCACCTGCATGACATCGTAGGGCGCGCCCCGCAAGGCCGGGACCACCAGGCCCCTGCCCGTTACGGCCCGCCACCGCTGGCCCGGGGGCTCCTCCAGCGGCTCCAGGCTCACGGGGGTGCCGTCCAGGGCGGACACCGGCTGGCCGTCCACAGCGCCCGGGGACACAAAGGGGGCGAGGCCCAGGACAAACTGCAGGTCCCGCTGGTCCTCCCAGAGGATTTCCGCCGCCCGCAGCAAGAAGGGCAGTGCCTGCCGCAGCTCGTAGCGGCGGCTGCCGGGAAACACGGCCACCACCGGCCGGCGGGCGTCGAGGCCCAACAGAGCCCGCACCCCGTCGGCGTCCCGCCGCGGCCGCACCGCGTCCACCATCAGGTCCCCCACGACTTCCACCCGCTCAGCCTCCGCCCCGCGCCGCAATACCCGTTCCCGGGCCCGGCCGTCCGGCACAAAAATCCGCTGGAAGGACCGGCCAAACCGGGTGCCCCGCTCCAAGTACGCGAAGACCGGCAGCCCCAGACGCCGGCCCAGCCACACCGCGTGCACCGGGTCTCCGCCCAGAAACAGCACCGCGCCGCGGCGGGCAAAGCCCCGCGCCGCCCTCAGGGCCAGCGCGTGGCGCCAGTACTGGGCGGGGCTGAAGACCCGGTCCACGCCCGGCATCCCGGCCACCACCGCCGCCTCCGCGCCGGTGGCGAAGGCGCAGGGCACCAAGAAGACGCTGATGCGGGCCGCGGGAGCCTCCTCCCGCAGGACCCGCACCACCGGCGCCAGCCATGTGGACACCTCGCCGGGACTGTTGGCCGTCAAGACGAACTCCATCAGGCCCTGCCCGCCGCGCCGGGGGCCACCCGCGCCAATACGGCCGCGGCCGCCCGGGCAACGGCCCCTCCCTCCCCCAGCTGCGCCCGCACCTGGGCCAACTCCGCCCGCAGCGCGGCCGCCCGCTCCGGCGCGAGCAGCGCCAGCAGCTCCCGGGCCAGGTTTTCCCCCGTCACCTGGTCCTGGATGAGCTCGGGCACCGCGGCGCGGCCCAGGATGATGTTGGGCATCGCGAAGTGCCGCACGTGGACCAGCAGCTGGACCAGCTTGTACGTGATCCGGGAGACCCGGTAGCAGGCCACGTGGGGCACGCCCAGCAAGGCCGCCTCCAAGGTCGCTGTCCCCATGCTGATGAGGGCCCCGTCGGCCGCGTGCAGTACGTCGTAGGCGCGCCCCGCCATCACCGTCACCGGCACGCCGCTGGCCTGCACCATCCGCTGCACCTCGTCGGCCGCGAGGGTGTAGGCCATGGGCAGGACAAAGCGGGCGCCGGGCCGCTGATCCCGGATGATGCGGGCCGCGGCCAGCATGGCAGGCAAGAGCGATTCCAGCTCCTGCCGCCGGCTGCCGGGGAGCAAGGCCACCAGGGTCCCCCCAGGCGGGACGCCCAGCTCCGCCCGGATATCCTCCCGGCCTGCGGACGGGCGCACCCGGTCCACCAGCGGATGGCCCACGAACACCACCGGCGCCCCCGCTGCCCGGTACACCTCCGCCTCAAAGGGAAACACCGCCAAGATGGTCGCTCCGAGGCGGGCCAACTGGGCGGCCCGGCCGCGGCCCCACGCCCAGGCCGAAGGGCTGAAATAGTACAGCACCGGTATCCCCTTGCGGTGGGCCAGGGCGGCCAGCCGCAGGTTGAAACCGGGAAAGTCGATGCACACCACGCCGTCGGGCCGCCGCTCGTCCATGGCCGCGGACAATCGCGCCAGCACCCGGCGCAACACCCTGACGCTTTTCAGCGCCTCCAAGAAACCGACGGTGCTGAGAGACGTGGGGTTGTACAACAGCTCCACGCCGGCCGCCGCCATCATGGGCCCGCCCATGCCAAAGAGCTGGACGCCCGGGGCCTGGGCCGCCAAGGCCCGGGCCAAGTCCGCGCCGTGCACGTCGCCGGACGCTTCCCCGGCCGAGAGCAACAGGCGCGTCACCGCCCGCCGTCCTCCGTGACCGCCACCAGCGCGATCCCCAGCGCCGCGGCCCGCCGGCGCACCGCGTCAGGCTCCAGCAGCAACGTGCGGCCGGCTTCCACGGCCAGCACCGCGGCCTGGGCGTCGGCCACGGCAGCCATGGTATCCTCCCCGATGGCCGGCAGTTCAAAGGCGAGGCCGTGCCGGCCCTTGACCTTGACCACTACCGTTCCCGGTCCACCCAGCCGGCCGCCCCGGCGGATGGTGGCATCGGTCCCTTCCGCCGCCTCGATGGCCAGGACGATGCCGTCCTTGACCACCACCGTCTGCCCCGCGTCCACCTCGTCGGCCAGGCGCCGGGCCACCCGGTAGCCGTAGCGCACGTCGGCCTCCTCCTGGGCCGTGAGGGGACGGCCGGCGGCAAACCCCGGGGGAACTACGTAATCAGACAACAGCTCCCACTGGGGCCGGACGGTGATGCCCCGCCGCTCCAGGTCGGCCACAAACGCGTCGATGACGGCGTGGTCGCCTTGCCGATCCCGGGCCGCCAGCACGCCGCGGGCAGCCCGGTCCACGCCGTGGCTGTAGACCAGGGTCTTGGGCAGCTTGCCCATCACGTAGAGATCGCTGACGCCCGCCTCCAACAGGGCGCCGACGATGCGGGCGTACTCGCCCACCGCCATGGGCCGGCACTCGGCCCCGGCCTCGGCCAGCGCCACGCAGACGGGGTCGTCGGGGGACGGGGCCTGATGGGCCGCCGGCGGGCTCCCTTCGCCTGCCACGGCCACGGCCAGCACCCGCCAGCCCCGGGCCCGGGCGGCCCGCACGCCGATGACGGGCACCCGGCCCGCCCCGGCGATGATGCCCACCGTCTTCACCGGCAAATCCCCCGCTCCGACGCGAGGAGGAACTCCACGAAATGATCCCGCTCGGGCGAAGGCGGCACGTGATCGCGGATGGCCGTCACCGCTTCCTGCAGGTTGCGGCTGTCCCGGTACAGGAGACGAAAGGCCCGCTTGATCTCGGTGCGGCGCTCGGAACTGATCCCGGCCCGCTCCAGGCCCACGCTGTTGATCCCCCGCACCCGGGCGGGATGCCCGTCCACCAGCACGAAGGGAGGCACGTCCATGGTCACCTTGGTCATGCCGCCCACCATGGCCAGCCGGCCGATGCGGACAAACTGGTGCACCCCGGCCATTCCGCCCAGCACCGCCTGATCCTCCACCGTCACCATGCCCGACAGGCCGACGCCCTGGGTGAGGGTGACGCGGTCGCCGATGTGGCAGTCGTGCCCCACGTGGACCATGGCCATCAAGTAATTGTCGTTGCCGATGCGGGTCGCGCCCCGGCCCGCGGGCGTGCCCCGGCTGATGGTCACGTAAGCCCCGATGCGGTTGCGATGGCCAATGATGAGCTGGGTGGGCTCGCCCTGGTATTTGAAATCCTGGGGCTCCATGCCCAAAATGGCACCGGCCCCAACCACGTTGTCCCGGCCCAGCACCGTGCCGCCGTGCACCACCACATGGGGGCCTAGGCGGGTGCCCGGGCCGATCTCCACATCGGCCTCCACCACGCAGTACGGCCCGATGACCGCCCCGGCGCCGATGCGGGCTGCCGGGTCCACGATGGCCGTCGGATGGATCACGGTCGCTGCCTGCGTCTCATCCGGCACCCTTTACACCCGCCCCCACATAAACATGAGCTCCGCCTCGGCCACCGCCTGGCCGTCCACCGTAGCCCGGGCTGCAATCTTGCCGATGGAGCCCCGCACCCGCAGCACCGTCACTTCGATCCGGAGCTGATCCCCCGGCCCCACCGGCCGGCGAAAGCGGGCCTTGTCCACCCCTGTAAAAAGGGGCACGCCCCGCTCGCCCGCCTGGTCCTCGGGACCTTCGGCCGGCAGCAGGGCCAAGCCCCCCACCTGGGCCATGGCTTCCAAGATCAACACGCCCGGCAAGATGGGCAGCTCCGGATAATGCCCGGTGAACACCGGCTCGTTGATGGTGACGTTCTTGATACCTACCGCCCGCTTTCCCGGCTCCAGTTCCTCGATGCGGTCCACCATCAGCATGGGGTACCGGTGCGGCAGGCGCCGCATGATCTCCCTCACATCCATGTTGCCCACTCCTGTCCGTCCCTCGGCCCGGCCACCGCGGCCGGGCGCCCGTCTCTACGCGCCGTCGCCCCCGCCCAGCTGCATGCTGGAGGAATCGCCGATGTTGAGGCGGGTGAAGCTGCCCCGCACCGTGGCCTTGTGGCCGATCAGGGAGCCTTCCAGCAGGCAGCCCGCC
>DATGPV010000069.1:0-13164 GCA_035304545.1 Limnochordales bacterium
CGGCCCCTTCTTCCGCATGCCGCACCACTTGCACGCTGTCGAGCCCGGCGGCCCGCACCCGGTCTTCCGCCTCCTGCAAGAGCTCACGGGAGCGGTCTTCCGCGGCCTTAAGCTCGGCCACCATCCGCTCGGCGAAGGTCCCGTAGGGCGCGGCCGCGCCGTCGAAACCGTAGGAGTAGGCCAGCGTCGTCAGGGACGGCCGCACGTGCACCACGCCCAGCGTCTCGCTGCCCATGGCCTTCGCGAGGGCCACAGCGTGGTCCAGGGCCCGCCACGCGTGTTCCGAACCGTCAACGGCCACCAACACCCGCTTAAACATCGCGCCCCACCCTTTCTTCAAGAAACTCTCGCTGCCGCCCGCTGCCCGGCAAGCCCGCGGGTCGCCCTGGGCGGACACCCTCCCCGCGGCGGGCCTCGCGGGCATTTTCATTGTCACGCCATGGATGCCGCCGGGGAAGGGTCAGACGTCGTCAGGACGCGGGGACAAACGCCCAGGAGCGCGGCTCCCGCTGCTCAGCCTGCCGGTTTCAAGGACACGGGCCCCGGATCCGGGGTGACCATGGCTCGCGGCACCCGCAGCTCTCCCGGGGAGCTCAGGTACAAGCCCCGTGCCCACGAAGGACCCGCTGCTCGTCAGGGATAGGGATCAGTTACAGGCAGGCCCGGCCATTCCTGCCGCCGGGCCGGACAGGAGGGTCACTGGCCGGTTTCGCACCGGCGCACGATGGCATCGCGGTCCAGTCCCGCCAGGCCCACCTGGGCCAGGCTGCGGCCCTCCTGGCGCAGATCGCGCCCCAAGGCCGCGGAGGCCAAGGTAATGAGGCTGTCGGTGACGGCCATAGAGATCCCCAGTTGCCGGCCCAGTTCCGCGATGGGCGCCAGGCCGTAGGGCAGGTCTTCGGTCAAGTAGCGGTGCTCCAGGCTGTCGGGCGCCCGGGCAGGCCCCCAAATGGGCGACTTGGCCGTCACCTCATACAAACTGTCGCCCTTTACACCCTGATGGCCGTACAGGCGCAGGTACCACTGCAAAAGCGACACGGGCTCAAGCCCCAGCTGACGCACGACCTGCAGCCGCTCCCCGTCGATGGCCTCGGTCACCCGGCCCACCGACGGCGTGAAGCCTTCGTGGTCAAAACTCCAGTCGCCGCCCATGTACTCGATGCGCCCCGCGTTCATGAGGACCTGGGCCGGATGGGCCACGTGGTTGATGTTGTTGAGGCTGGTAGAGAGCACGTTTTCCGCCGGGTCCAGCTCATAAAAGTCCGCCAGCGCGGCCACCACCCGTTGGGTTTCCCGGACCGGGATGGCCGCGGCCGGCAGGCCCTGCTTTACACCCCGGATCCAGACGCCGTCGTCGCCGTCCTTCTTGCACGCGAAGACAAAGGAGCTGCACTCCGCGATGACCGGCACCTCCCCGCGCCCGGCGTCCTGCAGCACCCGCAGAAACGTGAGCGCGCCGCCGAAGCTACCGGGCATGAGCACGACCATTTGGTCCGGGCGCAAGTAGGGGCCCAGCACCTCGGCCATGGCTTCCTGCCCGTAGGCAGGCACCGCCAGGAGCACTACTTCGCTGCCGGCGAGCGCCTCTTCTGGGTCGGTGGTCACCGCCTCCAGCCGCGCCAGCCCCTCGCCCCGCACGCCCCGCACCCGGATGCCGCCGGCGGCCCGCACCGGCGCCAGCGCCTGCTCAAAGGGCGGCAGGTCAAACAGCCGCACCCGCACGCCCCGCAAGGCCAAATCCGCCGCCAGCCCAAAGCCGGCGTTGCCCCCGCCCACCACGGTAAACCTGCGCCCATCGGCCATACATGGACCACCCCGCCCCTCGGAGAATGCACTGCCGCGTCCGCTCCATCGTTATTGTTGACAGCGGCGGGGTATCTATAGAACAGCCGGCGGAAAACCCTCTGGACAGGCCGGCAGCGAAAGAGGCGGGGCAGGCGGTGACAGCTGCGGGGTGAAACCGCAAGGCCAACGCCCGCGGCGCGAAGGGCCTGCGCCCCGCCGGCCGGGCAACGAGGGGCGACAACGGGGGGACATCGGCCATGGAACGGGCGGCCATCATCGACGGGGCGGTGGTCACCGGCGACGGCACCACCTTTCTTGAACACGCGACGGTGTACATCCAAGGCGACCGCATCGAAGGGATCGAGCCCCGCCGGCTTTCGCCCGCGGAGCGGGAGGAGCTGGCCCGCCACCGGCGGGTCATTGACGGGCACGGTCTTGTGGTGGGCCCAGGGCTCATCAACCACCACACCCACGGCACCGTCCCAGGGCCCCTCTTTCCCTCGGGCGAACCGCCCTTGCCCGAAGGGCAGGTGCGGCGCCACCTCCAGCGCCATCTGCAGCAGGGCGTCACCACGCTGGTGAACGTGGACGGCTTCGCGCTGCCCGAAGAAGCCGCGCGGGTCGCGGATCAGCCCGTGCGGGTGCTCTTGGCCACCGCCCACCTGCCGGCCGCGGTGCGGGCCGCGGATTTGGTGTCCGGCAAAGGCCTCGGGCCGGCGCACCGGGCCGCGACCGTCGAAAAGATGCTGGCAGCCGGAGCGGTGGCCATCGGCGAAATCGGCGCCGGCCACACCTTGGGCGGCGGCGGGCAAGATTACCTCTACATCCCCCGGACCGTGGCTGCGGCCACGGGGCGCTCCATTTCCCCCACCCAGGCCCGGGCCCTGAAGCTGGCCACCTTGGGCCGCCATCTGGATGCCCGCGCCTTTGACCGGGAAGCGGCCGCCCGGGTGCTCCAGGAGATGGGCCTGGCGGACGTGCTCAGTCCCGAGCAGGCCCGGGACTTGGTGGCGGGCTCGGTACTGCCTCCCGTGGAAACCGCCTTGGCCGCCTTCGACGAGGCGGCCGCCCTGGCCGCCCGCTACGGCGTGGCCGTCATCTTCCACAACTCGGCCCCGTCGGCCCGCCGGCTGCTGGCCATCGCCCAGGCCCACGGCCGGGGGCCAGCCCGCATCATCGCCGGCCACTCCAACCACGACACCTTCACCGTCCCCGACAGCGTGGCCACCGCCCAGAAGCTGCGGGAATACGGCGCGTGGGTGGACCTGGCCACCTTCTCCTTAAGCCCCTTGTCCCGGGAAAAGATGGGCGATTTCCGGGAGTACTTCGATGCCCTGGCCGCCGCCGGCCACGCCAACCTCATCTCCACCGACTACAACGGCGGCTATTGGGACGGCATCCCCCTGGCCATCGCCCGCATGGTGGCCCACGGCTGGGCCACCCTCCCCCAGGCGGTGGCCATGGCCACCGCCCACGTGGCCGACGCGCTGGGCCTCAAAGACCGCGGGCGACTGCGGCCGGGGCTGCTGGCCGACCTGACCCTGCTGCGGGCCGACGACCCCGGGCAGGTGGCCGCGGTAATGGTGGGCGGACGGGTCGTGTTTCAGGAGGGCCTGCCCAGCCCTGCCTGACGGGCCGGGCTGACGCCGGCCCGGCCAGCGTCAGCCTGCCGGGGCCGGATATACACCACGCCGGTGGCCTTGGCCACCAGCGCCTCGCCCTGGTACACCTCCGCTTCGCCAAAGGCAATCCGCCGGCCCAAGGACGTGACCACGCCCCGGGCCGTCAGCAAGCCGGTGTGGGCCGCCCGGATGAAGTTGACGTTGAGCTGCGCCGCCAGCGTCATATGGGTTTCCAGGTCGATGAGGGTCTGTACGGCCAGGCCGATGGCGGTGTCGGCCATGCTGGCCAGCACGCCGCCGTGCACCACGCCCACCCGGTTGAGGTGCCGCTGGTCCGCCTCCAGCTCGAGCACCACTTCGCCGTCGCCCCGGCGCACCACCGCCAGGCCCAAGTGATCCGAAAAGGTCACCGCTTCTCCTCCTCGATTTCCCCGCGCCGCCCGGCAGCCGCTCGATAGGCAGCCGCTCGATTAGGAAAGCCATTCGCCTTCCACGACACCGGTCCTGTTGGGAGGTGCTTGGGCGGGCCTTTGTGCCGCCGGATCCAGTCTGGTATGCTGATGATGGTCCCGGCGAAAGGCCTTGGAACCCACAGCTTGGGGCACCAGCGAACGAAGGGCAATGACCAAGAGCAACGCGGAGGTAACGGCTCAATGACCAGACTGACGGCCACGAGCCGGTTTCAGCTGGAAAACCGGCAACTGCCGGACGAAGTGTTGACGGAAACCATCATGACCATCGCCTCCCACGCGTCGGTGCGCCACTACAAGCCCGACCCCGTGCCGCGGGCCCATGTGGAGGCGATCCTCACCGCCGCCCGCAGCGCCTCCACTTCGTCCAATCTGCAGATGTACAGCATCATCGTCGTCACGGATCCTAAGCGCCGGGAGGAGCTGGCGGCCTTGAGCGGCGACCAGGACCACGTGCGCGAGGCGCCACTCCTCTTGGTTTTCTGCCCGGATCTGCACCGCCTGGAGCGGGTGTGCGCACGGCAGGGGTATCCCTTCGAGGACCGCTACACCGAAATGTTCATGCAGGCCGTGGTGGACGCGGCGCTGGCCGGGCAAAACGCCGCGCTGGCGGCGGAAAGCCTGGGCCTGGGCATCTGTTTCATCGGCGCCATCCGCAACCACCCGCTGGAGGTGGCGCGCCTGTTGAAGCTGCCGCCCCGCACCTTTGCCCTGTTTGGCCTGACGGTGGGCTACCCCGCCCGCGAGCCCCGCATCAAGCCGCGGCTGCCCCAGGAAGTCACCGTCCACTGGGAAGAGTACAGCGACGCTGGCCTGGAGGAAGGCCTCGCGGCGTATGATGCGACCATGGCCGCCACGGGGATCTACAAGAACCGTGAAGTCGCGGTGCCCCCAACGGTCCGCACCCCAGGGCAAGACGCGCCCGCGGCCGCACGGATCTACGGCTGGTGCGAACATTCCGCCCGCCGCATGGCCCGGGCCCATCCCCTGCGCCGCCACATCAAGCAAGCCCTGGAGCAGCTGGGCTGGGAGTTTTGACGCCGGCTCTCCAATAGCCGCTCCCGCCTCATCATGGAGGGAAAAAAGGGACAGGCCGCGGGCGGGCCGCTCCGCCCGCGGTCATCCTTTGGTCGCGCCGCCCACCAAGCCCCGCACCAGGTAGCGCTGGAAAAACAGGGCGATGGCGATGGGCGGCAGGCTGGTCAGCACCCCGCCCGCGGTGACCAGCCCGTAGTCGAGCCCGGCGCCCAGCTCGGTGCTGAACTCCGAGATGGCCTTGGGCAGCGTCTTGGACGCGAGGGTCTGCGTAAAAATCAGGGAGAAAAAGAACTCGTTCCAGGCAAAGAGCAGGGTCACCACGCCCGCGGCCACCAGCCCCGGCGCCGACAGGGGCAGGATGACCCGCACCAGCGCGCCCAGGGGCGAGCAGCCGTCGATCATGGCCGCCTCCTCGATTTCCCAGGGGATGCTGCGGAAATAGGCCGACATGATCCAGACGACCAGCGGCAGCGTGAGGGACAAGTACACCAAGCCCAGTCCCAGCCGGGTGTCCATCAGGCCCAGGGCCCGCATGGCCAAATAGAGCGGGATGACCAGGGAAATGGGCGGCAGCATGCGCGCGGCCAAAATGCCAAAAAACAGCCCCTGGCGCCCGGGAAACCGCAGCCGGGTCAGGGCGTAGGCCGCGAGGGTGCCCAGCACCAAGCTGGCCAGCGTCGTCAAGGGCGCGACCGTCAGGCTGTTGACGAAAGCGCCGCGAAAGTTGGCCGCCGAGCGCAACAGGGCCGGCGAGATGCCCGGGTACGCCTCGCCCAAAATGAGGGCCCGGTACCGATCCAAGGTGGGCTCCTCCGGCAGCCAGTGGGGCGGCCGGGCCAGCAGCTCCCGGTCCGTGGTGATGCTGGAGATCACCTGCCAGACAAAGGGCGCCAAACTGATGACAACGATGGCCACGACCGTCAGCCCAAAGAGGATCCGCTGCAACATCCGTCGCATCCGGGGCCAGCGCACCGTGACCGCCTCCTTCCCCTCAGTGCAACAGCTCGTCCCGGTACAACAGCTTCACGTACAGCACCGCCAGAACGAGCACCGACAAGGTGATGACCATGGACGCGGCGGAGCCCATGCCAAAGTCGGCGAAGGAAAAGGCCTGTTCGTACGCGTAGTAGCCCACCACCGTCGTCCCGCCGCCGGGCCCGCCCCGGGTCAGGGCGTAGATGATGTCGAACACCCGGAACGTCTCGATGGTGCGGATGACGAGGATCACCAGCAAAATGGGCCGCAAGAGCGGCAGCGTGATGTGCCAGAACCGGCGAAACCAGCCGGCGCCGTCCACCCGCGCGGCCTCATGCAGGCTGTCGGGAATGCCCTGCAGGCCGGCGAGAAACATCAGGGTGTAAAAGGGAATCATGTGCCAGGCGTCGGCCAGGATGACCATGTTCATGGCCCGCCACGGTTCCCCCAGCCAGTGCACGTATTCGTCGATGATCCCCAGCTGCCACAGCAGCCCGTTGAGGGCCCCAAAGTTGGGCTGGTAAATCCAGCGCCACAGCACCCCATTGACGATGGTGGGAATCGCCCACGGCAGCAGCACGATGGTGCGCACCAGCCCCCGTCCAAAGAACCGCTCGTTCAGCACCAAGGCCACGGCCAGGCCGATGGTGGTTTCCAGGGCCAGCGACACCACGACGAAGTACAACGTCCGGCCCAGGGCCGCGATGAACTCGGGGTCTTCAAACAAGAACCGGTAATTCTCCAGCCCCACAAACCGGCGGATGGGAAACAGCAGGCTGTACTGCTGCAGGCTCAGGTAGGCCGAGTAGACCAGCGGCCACACGTTGAAGATGAAGATCAGCAGCAGCGTAGGCGCCAGCAGGGCGTACGCAAACAGCCACTGCCGGTTGATCCGCCGCCGCGGGGTGTGCAGCTTGCTCGCCTGGGTCATCGCCCTCAACTGGTTTCCGCCGCCTTCCCAGCGGCCGTGGCGGGCACGGTGTCCGAGGGCCCTCGCCTACCGCACCCGCCAGCCGCCACCGAAGTCGGGGCCCGCCGGCCGCCGGGCCGGCGGGGCCGCCGCGTTGCCCTTGTGCCGTTACCGCTCAAACTGCCGCGCGAGCCGGTCGATCTGGGCCTGGGCATCGGCCAAAGCCTGCTCCACCGGCTTCTGGCCCGTCAAGGCCCGGTGGATCTCCGTCTGCAGCGTGCGGGAGAACTGCGGGTACCAAGCCACCTTGGCGCGCGGGTAGGCATACTGCTGCTGCTCGATCATGGTGCGGAACGGCTCCTCGCTGAGCTCGGGGATGCCCGTCAGCGACTGGCGGGTAATGCGCAGGCTTTCGATGTCCCGCAAGAAGCCCAGCTGGTTCTCGGGCGCCACGTACAGCTCCAGCAGCCCCCACGCGAGGTCCTTCTTTTGCGAACCCGCCATAATGGCCGGCCCGCTGCCGCCGCCCGTGGTCGCGCTCACCCGCCGGTCGGTCCCCGGGATCAGCGCCACCCGCACATCGTCCACCACCCGGGACCGCTGGGGGTCGCGAGCCCAGACCCAGCCAAAGTCCCAGTTGATCACAAAGGCCACGTCACCGTTCATGAACAGGCTCAGGACTTCGCGGTCGCTCAGGGACGTGGAGGCCGGGTCGGCCACGCCGTAGGTGTGCATGGTGTCGTACATGAACTGCAGCGCCGCCCGGGCTTCGGGGGTGTTGATGGTCCAGCGGCCCGCAGCGTCCTGGTACTCGCCGCCGAAGGCGTACAGCATCAGCGTGAAGTCGGCCACCAGCCCCTCGGCCTGGGACCAGCCCCACGCGATTCCATAGGAGGCCAAGCCCTTCTCCTGGATGACCCGGGACATCTCCACCAGCTCATCCCAGGTGCGGGGCGGCGCCGTGAACCCGGCTTCCCGCAAGATGCGGTCGTTGTAGTAGAAGTACTTGTAGTTGTAGCCGCCGCCCAGGGCGTAGGGCCGCCCGTTGTAGGTCATCATGTCCATGGAGGACTCGGTGAAATCCGCAAAGTACTCCGGCCCCGCGAAGTTGTCCAGCGGCTCCACCACGCCCGACAAGGCATAGTTGGCCACGTAGATGGTGTCGATGACCGCCACGTCGAAACCGGTGTTGCCGCCGGCCGCCGCGGTCACGATGACCTCGTGGGTTAAGTCGTAGGCCTGGCTGACGATGATCAAAGGCACGCCGTAGCGTTCCTCAAACTGCTCGGCAATGTACTCAAAGAAGGGCACGTGGCTCTCGGGCGACACCACGACCAGGCCGTCCTGCTGGGCCGCCGCCACGGGCGCCAGGACCGCCATGGCCACCACGAGGATGGTCAACGCCAACGTCCGCTGCATTTCCTGTCGCACCTCCTGGTCCTCGTTCACCAACAACCGACTGAGCTCAACGCGAGCTGCGACGGGCGGCACACCGGGCCTGCCCCGCCGCCCATCACCTGGCCGGTTCCAAACCGCTGCGCCCCGGCTGTCACCTCCTTTCCCGCACCGGGCCGGTGGAGGCCCGCACCACCAACGCCGTGGCCACGGAAACCCGCCGCGGCGCCCGGCCGGGCGCCCCTGGGCCGCCCTGGATGCGGGACAGGAGCAGCTCCATGGACTGCAGGCCGATCTCCAGGGCATGCATCGACACGGTGGTCAAAGGCGGCTGGACCAGGGCACCGAGGGGATTGTTGTCCATGCCGATGACCGACACATCGCCCGGCACCCGCAGGCCCCGGGCCGCGGCCGCTTCGATGGCGCCCATGGCCATCAAGTCGTTGGCGGCCAGCACCGCCGTGGGCGGGACGGCCAGGTCCAGCACCTGTTCCATGGCCTGCCGGCCGCCCTGGGCGCTCCAGTCGCCCCAGGCCACATAGTCATCGGGCACCGCCCCGCCCAAGGCCGTCATGGCGTCCAAGTACGCCTGCAGGCGGGCGTGGGTGGCCTGCCACGGGGCCGGCGCGGCCAAAAAGGCGATGCGCCGGTGGCCCAGCCGCCACAAGTGCTCAAGGGCCTGCTGCACCCCGATCCGGTAGTCGGGCATGACGCTGTCGGCCGGCAGCCCGTCCAGATCCACGTCGAAACTGACCACCGGAATGCCATAGGACAACAGCTTTTCCACCGCCGCGGTGGGAAACTTGCCGACGGCGCCGTCCATGCCCTTTTCGCAGAAGGCTTGCACGCAATCGTCCATGTAGGGCTGCTCGTGCATGCCCGACTGGGCCAAAAGGACCCGGTAGCCGTGGCGCTTGCCCACCTGTTCGATGCCGGACACGATCTCGGCGTTGATCAGATTGGTGATGCTGGTGATCGCGACCCCGATGGTCCCGGTCCTGCGGGTTACGAGGCTGCGGGCCGCTGCATTGGGGACGTAGCGGAGGGCCCGGATGGCTTGGTGCACTTTGAGGGCCGTTTCCGGGCGCACCCGGTGGGGGCAGTTGAGCACGTTGGACACGGTGCCCACCGACACACCCGCAAGGCGGGCCACATCGCGGATGGTCACGGGCCGCGCCGGTTTTTCGGGCGGCCCCATCGGCATGCCGTCCTTGGCGCCATGGCCGGTTTGAAACGTTTCATTGCCCATGATGATGCCTTTCGAGGCGGAAGCTGGGTTTCCTGCCCGGCCACACAGGAAATGGGCTTCCATTGTGTTGAACCGCTTCACTTCCCAGCCCGAGGCCAGGGGCAGACTGGGCCCACCCACGGGCCCTGCCCGCGCCTAGCCCGAGAGGACCGGCGCGGGCGCCTGCCACTCTTTCTGCAGGCCGTCGGCGTCAAACAGGGCCACGTGCACGGAACGGTCCCGCAGGGTCACCACCGCATGAGCACCCTCGGGCCGGCTGCCGTCATCGGAGGGACCCAGGGGCGGCAGCGTGATGTAGGCTACCCCGCCGCGGCAGTGGACGGACCAGCGGTGCAGGTGCCCTTGCACCACGGCGTACACCCACGGAAACCGCTCCAATACCGCCCGCACCGCGGCCGCGTTGGCCACGCCCACCTCCTCGGGGTGCTGGGAGAAATAAGGGTGGCCGGCGGGGTCCGGTTCGTCCAAGGGATGGTGGCAAAACACGAGGGCGGGTTCTTCACAGGCGCTTAAGCGGCCCTCCAGCCAATGCAGCTGGGACGCGGAGATGGGCCCGCCCGAGACGGTTTCCATGGAATCCAACAGCAGCAGACGGGCCCCGCCCACCCGGCATTCCTCGTAGTTGCCCGCCTTGCCCAACCACCGGTTCTGTTCTTCCTTGCCCAGGTAGACGGTGTCGTGATTGCCGTACAGGTGCAACACCGGCCAGCCCGGCGACCGCAGCGCCGCCGCAATGCGCTGCACCAGTTGCCGGTCCGCGTCCGCCGACACCTCGTTGATGCGGTCGCCCAGGTCGACGACGGCATCCACCCGCTGCTGCGCAAAGGTCTCCAGCGCCCGCTGCAGCAGGCGCTCCGTGTGGGGCCACTGCTCCTCTGTCCCGTGGATGTCGGTGACGACGCCGATGCGCGCAACGACGTTTCCCGCTTCCATCGACCCGATTCCCTTAAGAGATGTTCCCGGCCTGGGCTGTCCCGGGCTCGCCGGTCAGGGCCCCCCTGGCCCAGCCTCGCTGGTCAGGGCCCCCTGCCCCAGCCTCGCCGGTCCCGGGCCGGAGCGCCGGCTGCCCGCCGGTCCGGCGCCGGTCGCCTAGCGCAGTTCCGTCAGCACTTCCCGCAGCGTGTCCACGATGCGGTCGGCTTCGGCGGTGGTCAAGACCAGGGGCGGCGCGAGGGTGATGCAGTTGCCCAACCCTGCCCCGGTGCCGCTGGAACGCCCCACGATGACGCCCCGCTCCTGGCAGCCCCGCAGCACGGCGCCCATGCGCGGGCCGTCCAGGGGCGTCTTGGCATCTTTGTCGGCCACCAGCTCCACCGCAGCCAATAGCCCCTTGCCCCGCACGTCGCCTACCCAAGGCAGCTCCCGCAAGGTTTCCAGGCCTTCCAGCAGGTGCGCGCCCACCCGGGCCGCGGCGCCGGGCAGGTCTTCCTCCTCCATGATTTGGATCGTCTTGAGCCCTGCGGCACAGGCCGCCGCGTGGCCGCCCCAGGTGTTGACCTGCACCGCCTCTCGCCCTTCGCCGGGTTCGCCCAGGAAGGCCGCGAACACTTCCTCCGTAGTCATGACGGCCCCCAAGGGCTGATAACCGCTGGTCAGCCCTTTGGCCACCGTGATCATGTCGGGCTCCAGGCCGTAGTGCTGGTAGGCAAACCACTGACCCGTGCGGCCAAAGCCGTTGATGACTTCATCGAGAATCAGCAGCACGCCGTAGCGGCGGCAGATGTCCTGCACCGCCCGCCAGTACTCCGGCGACGGCACCAGCACGCCCACGCCGCTCTGGATGGGCTCCATGATGACCGCGGCCACCGTCTCCGGGCCTTCCGCCACGATGGCGTGCTCCAGCGCCCGGGCCGCCGCCAGCTCCGAAGCCACGCCCTCCAACCCAAAGGGACAGCGGTACGGGTACGGCGGCGGCACGTGCACAAACCCGTCGCCGTAGGGGCCAAAGCGCCGCTTGCGCTCCGGCAGGCCGCCCACGCCCAGGGTCGCCAGGCTCGTGCCGTGGTACGCCAAATACCGGCCGATGAACTTGTAGCGGGGTTCGCCGGGCCGCACCTGCCGCTGGTACTGGCGGGCCAGCTTCATGGCCGCTTCGTTGGCCTCGGTGCCGCTGTTGACGAAATACACGTGGCGCAGGCGGCCGCCGGTGAGCTCCGCCAGCTTGTCGGCCAACTCCGCCGCGGGCCGGTTGATCTGGAGGTGGGGGTAATAAGGCAGCTCCAGCATCTGCTGGTACACCGCATCCGCGATCTCCCGCCGGCCGTAGCCTACGTTGACGCACCACAGGCCCGCCATGGCGTCCAAGTATTCCCGCCCCTCGGCGTCCACGATGGTGGAGCCGTAGGCCCTTTCCACCACCATCAGCGGCTTCTTGTCCAACCCCTTGTGCTGGATCATGGGATGCCACACATGATCCAAATCGGCCTTGACGACATCCCCAACGGACTTGTTGGCCACTGCCTGTCACCCCTGGTCTGCGGACGAGATGGCGAGTTCCGGCCCGAGACGGCCGCTTGTTCCCGCTGGAAATTGGTCTTCTTTCTTCGCCCTCAAGACCGCGTTTCCCTGGCCATGCCCAACGCCTCGTACACCGCCCGGGTCCGCGCCACCATCTTAACGCGGTGTCACGCTGGCCTCGGGCAGTCCCTTGTGCAGCGCCTCCACCACCTCGGCCCGGGCGTCGGCCTGGGTGCGGCCTTGGGTGTCGACCCAGCACCGCACGTAGACCGTGACCGTGCCCCCGGCCACCTTGCCGGCCAGCACCTCGGGCGGCGGCTCCTTCGCCACCGCAGGCACCCCATGCACCACGTCGAGGCAGGCCTGGCGCAGCTCGTCCAAGCTCTTGCCGCTGAGGGTGACCTCCGCCTCCACCCGGTGCACCTTGTTGGCGGTAAAATTGGTGATGGTGCCGTTGAGGATGTTCTTGTTGGGCACCACGATAAGGCGCCCGTCGTCCACCCGCACCAGCGTGTCCCGGATGCGGATGTCCTCGATGACACCTTCCGCCCCGGCCACCGCCACCCGGTCACCCAGCTTAAAAGGTCGCTGCAGCATGATAAGGACGCCCGCCAGGAAGTTGCCGAAGATATCCTGAAAGGCGAAGCTGATGGCGAACCCGGCCACGCCCAAGGTGGCCACCAGGGCCGTCAAGTCCACTCCGACGGTGCCCAGGGCCGTCACGATGCCTAACAGAATGAAGCCGTACCCCACCGCCCGTTCCAGGAGCCGGACCACGTGCCGCTCGGCCCCGGTGCGGGCCACGGCCCGTCCCGCCCACGCGGCCGCCCACCGCCCGACGAGCCAAAACAATAACAGCAGCAGCAGCGCGCCCAGCACCATGGGCAAGGCGTCCACGATGCGGACCAAGTACACCTGCAGCACATCGGAGGCATTCAGCGCCATGTCGTAGAGCGTGTTGTTCACCGTGAGACCTCCCTTCAGCCAAGGAAGTTCTAGAGGAGACGTTCCTGCATACTGCCGGCGCACCGCGCCACCCATATTCCCGCCAGTACGATGACAATCCTACCGGGGGAAGTAAATTGCTACAAGACGGGGGAACGCGTTAGTACGATTGCGACGAACGCGACTGTTCTACCGACGGTTGCCTCACGCAGCAACCGGGGCGTCCGAAAGGCGTCGCAGCATTGAGTCACTGAGCTGCGTGAGAACTCCATCTTATCGCTCGGACCGCAACCGCGGGTCGAGGGCGTCCCGCAGGCC